>JBFMFU010000070.1:0-62204 GCA_040751985.1 Thermodesulfobacteriota bacterium
GGTCTCCCCACCGCCCCCTCAAGACGGCGTGTCTACCTATTCCACCACGACGGCACGGGAGCGCTTTATCTGTCCGCCGGCCCGCCTACTTGCCCTGGGCGGGCGCGGTCGGGGCCGGTTTGGCCGGTGCCGGCTGAGCCGGGGCTTTGGCCGGGGCCGACTGGGCCGGCTTCTGGGCGCCGGCGCCCTGCATCACGGAGGTGGGCGCGCCGGTCTGGCCGAACATGGCCAGGCCCAGGGAGGTGAGCATGAACACGATGGCCACTACCCGGGTCAGCTTGCTCAGGAAGGTGGCTGCCCCGGCGCTGCCGAACACGGTCTGGGAGGCGCCGCCAAAGGCCGCGCCCATGGAGGCGCCCTTGCCGGTCTGCAGGAGCACCACCAGCACCAGGGTGATGCTGGCCAGCAGGTGAATGATTAGGGTCACCGTGGTCATATACAAGGGCTCCGGATCAGGCGGCCTGGATGATAGCCAAAAAGCTCTGGGCGGAGAGCGAAGCTCCACCCACCAGGACCCCGTCCACCTCGGGTTGATTCAAAATACCGGCCGCGTTGGCCGGTTTGACACTACCTCCATACAGGATTCTTACTGAATTCGCAACTGCTTTGTCGAAACGGTCGGCCAGCCAGCCCCGGATGAAGGCGTGGGCCTCGTTGGCCTGCTGGTCGGTGGCGGTCAGGCCGGTGCCGATGGCCCAGACCGGCTCATAGGCCACCAGCAAGCGGTCGCAGGCCTCGGCGACGAGTCCGGCCAGGGCCCCACTGAGCTGGCTCTCCAGCACCCCTTCGGTCTGGCCCGCCTGGCGCTCGGCCTGGGTCTCGCCCACGCACAGCACGGGTTTCAGTCCCGCGCGCAGGGCGGCCTGCACCCGCAGGCCGGCGGTCTTTTCGCTCTCGCCGAAGTATTGCCGGCGCTCGGAGTGGGCCACCAGCACGTGGCTGGCCCCAGCCGCCTTGAGCTGGGGGCCGCTAACCTCGCCGGTGAAGGCGCCCTGGTCCTCCCAGTATAGGTTCTGACCGCCCACCAGCACCGGGCCGCTGGACAGGCTCAGCGCCACCGGCTCCAGGGCCAGGAAGCCGGGGCAGACCAGCACGTCCAGGTCGTGGCGCTTGAGTCCCTGGGCGATCTCGCCGGCCAGAGCCACGGACTCCTCCACGGTGTTGTAGAGCTTCCAGTTGCCGGCCACTACCTTCCTGCGGGGCATGATCTTCTCCCGGATTGTGCGCGGGGTGGCTAGAGCTGGCCGCCGTTCTCCAGGCCGGTATTGCCGCCCAGGGCCTCCACCGCGGGCAGCACCTCGCCGGTTAAGAGGGCCAGGAAGGCGCCGCCGCCGGTGGAGATGTAGGAGATGTTTTCGCTCTCGCCGGCCCGGCTGACGGCCACGTCCGTGTCGCCGCCGCCGATGATGGTCAGGGCGTAGGTCTGGGCCACGGTGCTGACCATGTTGTAGGTGCCGCGGGAGAAGGCGTCCATCTCAAAGGCGCCCATGGGCCCGTTCCAGATGATGGTCTTGCAGTCCTTGAGGGCCTCGCGGTAGAGCATGCTGGTGGCCGGGCCGATGTCCATGATCATCCAGTCCTGGGGCACGTCCATGGCCGTGACCAGCTTGGTCTCGGCCTTGGGGTCGAAGCGGTCGGCCACCACGCAGTCCACGGGCAGGAACACCTTGACCCCGGCCTTCTTGGCGGTCCTCAGAAGCACGTTGGCCACCGGCACCAGTTCCTCCTCGTAGAGGCTGGCGCCCACGTTGATGTCCACGCTCTTGAGGAAGGTGTTGGCCATGGCCCCGCCTATGAGGATCTTGTCCGCGTGGTTGAGCAGGTTCTCCAGGGCCGGCAGCTTGGTCATGGCCTTGGCCCCGCCCAGCACCGCGGCCAGGGGGCGGGCCGGGTCGATCATGGAGCGGCGGAAGTAGGACAGCTCCTTTTTCATGGTGAAGCCGGCCACGGATATCGGGGCGAATTCAGCGATGGCCACCACCGAGGCGTTCTCGCGGTGGGCCACGGCAAAGGCGTCGTCCACGTACACGTCGCACAGAGCGGCCAGGGCCTTGCCGAACTCGGGGTCGTTGTCGGTCTCGCCCTTGTGGAAGCGCAGGTTCTCCAGCATGATCACCTGGCCCGGCTCCATGGCCTTGACCATCTTGGCCACCTCCGGGCCCACGCAGTCCGGGGCCAGGGCCACTTCTTTCTTGAGCAGACGCCCCAGGCGGCGGGCCACCGGGGCCATGGAAAGCTTGTCCACCCGCTTGCCCTTGGGCCGGCCCATGTGCGAGGCCACAATGACCTTGGCGTCTTCGTCCAGGGCGTAATTGATGGTGGGCAGGACGGCGCGAATGCGGTTGTCGTCGGCGATGTTGCCTTCTTCGTCCAGGGGCACGTTGAAGTCCACCCGGATGAACACCCGTTTACCGGCCAGCTCAACCTGATTGATGAATTCCACGGCTCACCCCCTGTTCCAGGTATCAAGACGGGCCGCCGCGCCCCGGCAGGCAGCGGGCCGCCCAGACAGCGTGCGTTGCAGCCAAGCCCCGCGGCCAGCCCCCTACAGGGACCGGGCCACCAGCGCCGCCAGATCCAGCAGCCGGGCCGCGTAGCCCATCTCGTTGTCGTACCAGGCCAATACCTTGACCATGCGCTGGCCGATGACCTGGGTCAGCTCTGCGTCCACCACCGCCGAGTAAGGGCAGCTGGTGTAATCCACCGACACCAGGGGTTCGTCGCTGACCAGCAGATAGCCCTGCATGGGCCCGGCGGCTGCGGCCCGCAGGGCCTCGTTGACCGCCTCGACGCTCACGTCCTTGCCCAGGCGGCAGGTCAGGTCCACCATGGAGACGTCCGGGGTGGGCACCCGGATGGCGAAGCCCTCCAGCTTGCCGGCCAGCGCTGGTATCACCAGGGACACGGCCTGGGCCGCGCCGGTGGTGGTGGGGATCAGGGACATGGCCGCGGCGCGCGCGCGGCGTATGTCCTTGGAGGAGCCGTCCAAGATGCGCTGGCTCATGGTGTAGGCGTGGATGGTGGTCATCAGGCCGTGCTCGATGCCGAAGGAGTCGTTGAGCACCTTGGCCACCGGCGCCAGGCAGTTGGTGGTGCAAGAGGCGTTGGAGATGATGTTGTGCTGGGTCGGATCGTACACATTCTCATTGACGCCCATCACGATGGTGACCTCCGGGTCCTTGCCCGGCGCGCTGATGACCACCTTTTTGGCCCCGGCGCTGAGGTGGCCCTGGCACTCCTTGCGCTTCTTGAACTTGCCGGTGGTCTCCAACACCAGGGCCGCGCCCTTCTGGCCCCAGAGGCAGTCGGCCGGCGCGGCCTGGCGGGTGATGTCCACCTGGCGTCCGTTGATTATCAGGGAGTCGTCCTTGTACTCCACCTTGCCGTCATAGGCGCGGTGCACCGAGTCGTACTTGAGCAGATGGGCCAGTTGGCTGGTCTCGGCCCGGGCGTTGATGGCCACCAGCTCCAGGTCCGGGTGGCCCTTGCCCAGCATGCGGGTGACCAGCCGGCCTATGCGACCGAATCCGTTGATACCGACTTTTATCGCCATGCCCACACCTCCTAGTGCTGATCCGGCCGCCGGGCGACAATTTGGTAGCTTGTGGCCGCGATCAAGAGAAAGGCGTTGTGGGGTCCCCTACGGACTCCGAGTAAAATACTATTGATTGCAATGCCTTGCAAACGGGGCGCCGCCGCAGGCCTGTACGCCGCCGCCTGCTCAAACCGGTAGCTTTAAGTTAAACTTAGGCCCGTTTCAGGTCAAGGCTTTTCCCGGCCTATGGGGGGCAGGTCGTCCAGGCTGCGGCCCAGGAGCAGGGCGTCTTCGCCCTCGGGGTTGTAGTAGCGCGGGCGGGTTCCCTGGTAGGTGAAGCCCAGGGATTGGTACAGGCGCTGGGCGGCAATATTGCCGGCGCGCACCTCCAGATTGGCCTGCCGGGCGCTGGCGGCCCGGGCCTGGTGCAGGGCGCTCAGGAGCAGCCAGCGGCCCAGGCCGCGGCCCCGGAACTGGGGGTGCACGGCCAGGTTCTGCACCTGGGCCTCGTCGGCCACCAGCCACAGGCAGATGTAGGCCAGCACCATGCCCGAGGGCTGCCAGAGGGCGGCCCGGTCCCGGGCCAGGGGCATGGCCAACTCGTCTAAAAACATGCGGCGCGACCAAGGGCGGCTGAAGCTGGCCCGCTCGATGGCCAGCACCTGCTCCAGGTCGGCCTGGGCCAGGGGGACCAGGCTCAGTTTCAGCCCAGGGGGAGTAGGGGGCTCAGGCGGAGAGCAGCTCGCCGGCAACGGAGATGCTCTCCCGGCCGGCCTGGCACACGGTGCGGGCCAGGGTGGCCAGGTCCGTGTCCTGGCGGCTGGTGGCGGCCTTGATGAGCATGGGCAGGTTGACGCCGGTGACCACCTCGGCCTTGCCCTCTTCCAGGAAGGCCAGGGCGATGTTATTGGGCGAGCCGCCGAACATGTCCGTGAGGATGAGGACGCCCTGTCCCTGGTCCACCTGGGCCAGGGCCGCCTCCAGCTTGCTGCGCAGCTGCCCGGCCTCGGGGTTGGCGTCCACGGCCACCGTGGCCACCTGCTCGATGCGGCCCAGGATGAACTCGGCCGCGTTGACCAGCTCCAGGGCCAGGCGGGCGTGGGTTATGAGCACCAGTCCGATCAATTGAGCTATTCCTTGCCCACGTCGCGGTGACGCAGGGTGAGACGCACGTCCGGGGTCTTCAGGTTTCTGGCCAGCCACTCGGCCACCACCACCGAGCGGTGGCGGCCCCCGGTGCAGCCCAGGGCCAAGGTGAGCTGGCTCTTGCCCTCGTTTTTATAGCGGGGCAGAAGGCTTTCAATCAACAACTTGAAACTATTAAGAAAATGTTCTGCCCCTTCCTTGAGCACGTAATCTACCACCCTGGGGTCGCGACCGTCAAGGTCGCGCAGGTCGTCCACGAAGTAGGGATTGCGCAGGAAGCGCACGTCCATGACCAGGTCCGCCTCCTGGGGCAGGCCGTGCTTGTAGCCGAAGGAGACCAGGTTTAGCTGCAGGCCGGCTCGCTGGCCCACGTCGGAGAACAGGCAGGTGATCTCCTGCCTCAGCTCGTGCACTGTGAAGCGGCTGGTGTCTATGACCTGCTGGGCCAGGGCCCGCACCGGCTCCAGCAGCCGGCGCTCCCGGTCCAGGGTCTCGCGCAGGGATTCGCCCTCGGCCGACAGGGGCGGCTGGCGGCGGGTCTGGGAGAAGCGGCGGATCAGGGACTCGTCGCTGGCCTCCAGGAACAAGAGCTCCAGGGAATAGCCTTGGCTGACCAGCTGCAGAAAAGCCTCGGGGAAGGTCTCCAGGAACTTGGGCGAGCGCACGTCTATGACCAGGGCCGCCCGGAAGGTCTGCTCCAGTTGGCCCACCGGCAGCTTGACGAAGGCGGGCAGCAGCTTGACCGGCAGGTTGTCCACCGCGTAGTAGCCCAGGTCCTCCAGGGCCTTGAGCGCGGTGGACTTGCCCGAGCCCGAGAGTCCGGTTATCACCACGAAGCGGGCCTGGGGCCCTGGCGTGCATTGCACCATAATGGCGCCTGATTAGAACTCCTCGTCCTGGGACTGAATGATCTCGTAAAGGTCGTGGGAGTCGCCGGCGGCCATGAGCTGCTGGCGCAGGGTGTTGCTCTTGAGCAGGCGGGAGATGCGGGCCAGGGCCTTGAGGTGGATGCCGGCGCTGTTGTCCGGAGCCACCACCAGGAAGAACAGATGTGCGGGTTTGCCGTCCAGGGAGTCGAAGTCCACCCCGGCCACCGAGCGGCCGAAGGCCAGCAGCAGGTCCGACAGGCCGCTGAGCTTGCCGTGGGGGATGGCGATGCCGTCGCCGATGCCGGTGGACCCCAGGCGCTCGCGCTCCACCAGCACCTCCATGAGCTTGGCCGGGTCCAGGTCCGGGTGGGCCTGCAGCAGGGGCCGGCACAGCTCTTCCATCACGGCGCGTTTGCCCCGGCCCTGCAGGTCGGCGATGACCTGCTCCTGCCCCAGGATGTCGGTGAGCTTCATGGCGCCAGTACCCACGCCTTATTGGGGCTCGATCAGGCCGAAGTTGCCGTCGGCCCGGCGATAGATAACGTTGAGGGCGCCGGTGCGGGCGTTGGTGAACACCAGGAAGTTCTCCTCGGACAGGTCCAGCTGCATGGCCGCCTCGTCGGCGTCCATGGGCTTGGCGGTCAGGCGCTTGCTCATGATGACCCGCGGCGTCTCCTCCACCACGCTCTCGGCCTCCAGCACGCCCACGGTGAAGGGCTGCTCCGGGGCCTTGCCGCGGTTGCGGCGGCCCACGCCCTTGAGCTTTTCGCGGTAGCGCCGGACCTGCTTGTCCAGCTTGTCCATGACCAGATCGATGGCCGAGAAGAGATCGCCGGTGGTCTCGCGGCCGTGGATCTTCAGGCCGCCGGCGATGATGTTCACGTCCGCCTCGTGGCGGTGCTTCTCCACGCCCAGGGTGACGTTGGCTTCAACCGGACCATCCAGGTACTTCTGAATCTTGCTGACCTTGTCGCGGGCGTATTCCTTTACCGCCTCCGAAGGCTCCACGTGGCGGAAGGTCACCTGGATCTGCATATGGAGATACTCCTTTGTTTACCGCTAGGTGCATAGGGTGACATAGTGCCTTACCCCTACAGGGAGGACTTGTCAACGCCCTTTTTATCCAAGGCTTTGCCCAAGGCCCGCAGGGGCTGACGCCGGCGGCTGGACGGCAGTATGCTCAGCATCTCCCTGTACTTCGCTACCGTGCGGCGAGCGATGTCGATATCCTCTTTTTTTAGTATATCCGCGATGGCCTGATCGGACAAAGGCCGGGCTGGATTTTCCTCGGCGATGATCCGGCGGATGCGCTCCTTGACCGCCTCGGAGGCCATGGCCTGGCCGTCGAAGCGGTTTATGCCGCTGTTGAAGAAGTACTTCAACTCGAACACGCCCTGGGGGGTGTGCACGTACTTATTGGTGGTCACCCGGCTGATGGTGGACTCGTGCATGCCCACGTCCTCGGCCACGTCTCTGAGCACCAGGGGCTTGAGATAGGCGATGCCCTTGTCGAAGAACTCCCGCTGGAACTTGACGATGGATTCGGTGACCTTGTAGATGGTGCGCTGGCGCTGGTGGATGGAGCGGATCAGCCACAGGGCGCTTCTCAGCTTGCCCTGCACGTACTCCTTGGCCCGGGCGTCGCCGCCGTCGGCCAGGGCCTCCTTGTAGAAGTTGTTCACCCGCAGCCGGGGCAGGCCGTCATCGTTGAGCTGGATCACGTACTCGCCGTCGATCTTGTACACGTAGATGTCCGGCGTTATGTACTGCGGCGCCTCGTCGCTGATGCTGCGGCCGGGCTTGGGCTCCAGGGTGCGGATCAGGTCCAGGGCCTCGGCCACCTCGTCCAGGCTCACGCCCAGCTTCTTGGAGATGACCTGGTAGCGGCGCTTCTCCAGGTCGCCCAGGTGATTCTCGATGATCTCGTGCACCAGGTCTTCGGCCGGGTAGAGCTCGGTGGCCTGGATCAAGAGGCACTCGCGTAGGTCCCGGGCGGCCACGCCCAGGGGGTCCAGCTGCTGGACCTTCTTGAGCACCTTCTCCACCTGGGCCGGCTCGGCCCCGGCGGTCTGAGCGATCTCCTCCAGGCTCTGGGGCAGGTAGCCGTCGGAGTTGAGCGCCTCGATGATCACCTCGCCCACCCTGAGCTCGGCCTCGCTGAGCCCGCTCAGGGAGAGCTGCCAGAGCAGGTGGTCCTTGAGCGAGACCGGCCGGCTGATCAGGGTTTCATAGGCCGGGGCCTCCTTGTCCTCGTGCATCATGGACTCGTAGCCCGAGCCCGAGGAGCTGTAGTCGCCCAGGTAGTTCTCCCAGTCGAAGTCCTCCTTGACCTGGTCGGCCACCTGCACCTCGGCCTCGGGGCCGGCCGGCTCCATGTCCCCGGCCTCGCGGGCGCCTGCCAGGGCCTGGCCGGCCTCGGGCTCCACGCCGGCCTCGCGCTCCAGCTGCTCGGTGTCCTGGGCGGTCTCCTCGTTGACCTCCAGCAGAGGGTTTTCCAACAGCTCCTGGTTGATGGTCTCGGCCAGCTCCAGGCGCGACAACTGCAGCAGCTTGATGGCCTGCTGCAGCTGGGGGGTCATCACCAGCTGCTGGCTGAGCCTGAGGGTTTGTTTGATCTCCAGAGCCATGGTTCCCTACAGGTGGAACTGCTCTCCCAGGTAGATGCGGCGGGCCACCTCACTGGCGGCGATGGTGGCGGGGTCGCCCTCTTCCAGCAGGGCGCCCTCATTGAGGATGTAGGCGCGGTCGCAGACGGTGAGCGTCTCGCGCACGTTGTGGTCGCTGATCAGGATGCCGATGCCGCGCTCCTTGAGCTGGCGGATGATTTTCTGCAGGTCGGCCACGGCCAGGGGGTCGATGCCAGCGAAGGGCTCGTCCAGCAGGATGAAGACCGGCTCGGTGACCAAGAGGCGGGTTATCTCCACCCGGCGCCGCTCGCCGCCGGACAGGGAAAAGGCGCGGTTGCGCCGCAGGTGGCCCACGCCCAGCTCGCCCAGCAGGCGTTCCAGGCGGGCCTCCTGCTCGCGCTCGCTCAGGTCCATGGTCTCCAGGATGGCCCGGATGTTCTCCTCCACGGTCAGCTTGCGGAAGATGCTGGGCTCCTGGGGCAGGTAGCTGATGCCCAGGCGGGCCCGCTGGTACATGGGCAGGTTGGTGATGTCACGCTTGTCCAGCATGACCCGCCCCTCATTGGGGCGGATCAGGCCCACGGTCATATAAAAGGAAGTGGTCTTGCCCGCGCCGTTGGGGCCCAGCAGGCCCACGATCTCGCGGTCGCGCACGTGCAGGGAGACGTTGTCCACCACCCGGCGGCCGCCGTAGATCTTCACCAGGTTTTCCAAGTGCAGGCGCGGCATACCGGCTGCTACTGATCCTTCTTGAGCTGCTGCGGTACGATGGTGACCGAGACCCGCTTGCCAGGCTTGCCATGCACCACGGCGCGGTCCTGATCCAGGAACACGGTGATCTGCTCGCCGGAGACCTGGTTCTTGCCCCGCCAGACCGTGGCCTTGCCCTCCAGGAGCATCTTGCGGCCGCCGGCCCAATAGGTGGCCTTGCGCCCCACGGCCACGCGGTCCTTCTGTACCACCTTCACGTGGCCCTGAGCCACCACCATGCGCACCTGGCCGCCTCCGTCCATGAGCCCCTCGCCCAGGCCCTTGGCCTTGGCGGCCTTGGCCTTGGCTCCCTTGCCCTTGTCCTGCGCCGACTGGTCATAGTAGACCGACAGGGTATCGCAGGTGATGGTCACGTCGCCCTGCACGGCCTTGACCTTGCCTATGAAGTGGGCCACCTGCGTCTTGTTGTCCACCTCCAGCTTGTCGGCCACCACGTGTACCGGCTGGTCGCTGGAGCCCAAGGGCATCTGGGCGGCCCGCGCAGTAGCGGCCAGGCACAGACCCGCCAGCAGGATAAGGACGGCTATCGGCAGTCGCCTCATGAAAACTCCTCCCCTTTGGTATTTGCCGCGGGCGCTCAATCCTTGGTCACCCCCGGTGGTGGGCCCTTTCCCTGGGGTGTGAAGGTGGAGCGCACATTCTTTTTCAAAATAACCTTGTTCTGTTCCACCAGGACCAGCATGCCCGCGCCCTGCACCTTGTACTGGGCGCCCTGCACGGTCACCTCGGCGTCGGTTTCGGCCACCTTGTCCTTCTCGCGGTAGGTGATCCAGTCGGTCAGGAGCTGGTTGCCGTCGGCGGTGCGTCCGTCCACATGGCCTTTGAGGGTCACCACCTGGGTCTTCTGGTTGTAAACCCCCTGATCGCCGCGCAGCTTTATGGTGTTGCCGTCCTTGCGGTAGAACTCGATGTTCACGTCGGTCAGATATACCTTGCCGCTGTCCTCTTCATAGCGGGCGCCGTTGGCCTTCAGGCTCCACTTGCGCACCCCCTGCTCCACATGGGTGTAGGTCAGGCCGCGCATGCGCGGGCGCCCGTCAGCGTCCAGGGGGGCCTGGGCTCCGGAGTCCAGAGTGGGCAGGCGGACTGGTTGGTGCAATATAGCGGCCAAGCCGGCTCCGGCGAGGATCGCCGCCATAATGGCCAGTACTATCCATCTCAGGCGCTTCAACTATTGACCTCTGGCCGTTGCGCTGCCGGCTCCCCAAGGCAGGGGGCCGTCGGGGTGGCGCTGGCAACTCCACGGCCTGCCTTGCCGATTCTGGGTCACTCCGCGCCCCAAGTATAGCCAGCCTGCACAGCGGGGTAAAGGCCTTATTCTTGCATGCAGGGGCTTTGCTTCCCGGCCCGCGGGGCGTAAAAAAGCGGCCGCCCGGCGGCGGCCGCCTGGGGCATGGCTGGGAGCTAGTCCTTGAGCCGCTCGCGCACGCACATGGCGTGGATGGGCAGGCCCTCGGCCTCGGCCAGGGTGATGACCGTCTGACCCAGGGAGGCCAGGCCCTCGCGGGTCAGGTACTGGAAGGTGGGCTTCTTGATGAAGTCGTCCACGCTCAGGCCCGAAAAGCTCAGGGCGGCCTGGCCGGTGGGCAGCACGTGGTTGGTGCCGCTGGCGTAGTCGCCCACCGGCACCGGGGCCCAGGGGCCCATGAAGATGGAGCCGGCGTGGCGGATCTTCTGCAGGGTCAGGAAGGGCTCGGCGGTTACGATCTGCAGGTGCTCGGCCGCGTACTGGTTGCTGAAGGCAATGGCCTCGGCCATGTCCGCGGCCAGGAGCACCGCGCAGTAGCGCGAGGCCTGGTCCATCAGGTCCCGGCGGGGCAGACTGGGGTAGACGCGCTCGATCTCGTCGCAGACCGCTTGGGCCAGCTTGGGATCGTCGGTGACCAGCACCGCGGCCGCGTCCGGGTCGTGCTCCACCTGGGAGAGAAAGTCCAGGGCCAGCAGCCGGGGGTCGGCGGTGGCGTCGGCCAGGATCAGGGCCTCGGAGGGCCCAGCCGGGGAGTCGATGTCCACCTGGCCGTAGACCAGCATCTTGGCCGCCAGCACGTACTTGTTGCCCGGCCCCACGATCTTGGCCACCTTGGCTAGGCTCTGGGTGCCGTAGGCCAGGGCACCCACGGCCCAGGGGCCGCCCAGCTTGTATATCTCCTCGACCCCGGCGATGTCGCAGGCCACCAGGGTGTGGGGGTTGGCCAGCAGGCCGTCGTCGGGCGGGGTGGTCACCACCACCCGGGCCACCCCGGCCACCACCGCGGGCAGGATGGTCATCAGCACCGAGGAGGGGTAGGCCGCCCGGCGGCCGGGTACGTAGCAGCCGGCCGAGTCCAGGGGGGTGTTCTTGCGGCCGGCCAGGATGCCCGGCGAGACCTCCATCTGCCACTGGGGCCGGTCCAACTGGGCGGCGTGGAAGGTGCGGATGTTGACTGCGGCCTTGTGCAGGTGCTCCACCACCTCCGGCGGCACCACCTTATAGGCGTCCTTGATCTCCTGGGGCGTGACCTTGAAGTCGGCCGCGCTCAGGCCGGGCTTGTACTTGGCGTAGTGCTCCACGGCCACCGCGTCGCCCCGCCGGCGGATGTCCTCCAGGATGCCCTTGATGTACTCGTAGATGTCCGACACGTCCTGCATGGAGCGGCGCAGGATGTTCTGGCGGCGCTCGGGGTTGAGGCCGGCGATCTTTTCCACGGTCAGCTTCATGGCTAGGTCCTCAAGTTAAAATTCAGGTCTGAGAAAATACCAGGGCCGGGTTGGCTTGACAAGTTGGAGAGGCGGAACAAGGGCCTGACGGACGCCCGGCTCAGTAGCCCTGGGCCAGCAGATCGCGCAGGGCCTCGGCCGTGGATCGGTAGCCCAGCTCCTGCCAGGGCAGCTCGCCGGGCCGGAACACGGCCACCTCCAGGGCCTCCTGGCCGGCCCGGATCTCGCCGCCCAGGTCCTGGGCCTGATACACCACCAGCAGCCAGGGGTTGTCCACGTAGGAGTAGACCCCCAGCAGGCCGGTGATGGTCACTTCCAGGCCGATCTCCTCGCGCACCTCGCGCGCGGCGGCGGCGGTGATCTCCTCGCCGCGGTCCACATGGCCGCCGGGCAGTATCCACTTGCCGTAGGCCCGGTCGCGCTGGGAGCGGCGCAGCAGCACGATGCCGCCGTTGCGGCGCACCACCACCGCCACCGCCACCTTGGGGTCCTCATACACCGGCTGGCCGCAGCCCGAGCAATAAAAGGGCGCCTGCTTGTCCATGTGCGGCGCCGCGGGCAACAGGGCGCCGCCGCATCTCTGGCAGTATCGGGGAGGTAGGGGGGCGCTCACGCTGAGTCAGTTCCTGGTTCCGTTGGGCGGCGCTTGATGAGGGTCACCTGGTTGCCCTGGGCATTGTAGCGCACCTCGTCCATCACCGCATGCATGATGAACACGCCGCGGCCCCGCTCGGCCAGCAGCTGCTCGCTCTGGGTGGGATCGCCCAGGGCGCGGTAGTCGAAGCCCGGCCCCTGGTCCTGCACCGTCACCCGCAGCTCGTCGCAGCTCACCTCCGCCTCCAAGGTCACCGTCTTGTCGGTGTCCCAGCGGTTGCCGTGCTCCATGGCGTTGGTCAAGGCCTCGGCCAGGGCCAGCTTGAGTCCGCCGGGCAGGTCCACGTTGGCAAACCCCACCGCCACCGCGGACAGGGCCAGTTGGTGCAGGAGGTGGCGGATATGGTCGGGATGGCTGGGCGCCTCCAGGTATGTCACCTGGCGCACGCTGGCGGTCACGGCCTGGGCCTGGGGCTGGATGCAGGACAGGGCCAGGGTCTGCTGCACGGCCTGGTGCAGCTTGCGCAGGTCCAGGGGCTTGGGCAGGAAGTTCTCGGCCCCGGCCTTGAGCACCGCCACCACGGTCTCGGTGTCGCCGTAGCCGCTGATGAAGATCACCGGCAGGCGGGGGTTCAGCTCCTTGATGGCCAATAGAAGCTGCATGCCGTCCAGCTGGGGCATGCGCAGGTCGGTGATGACCAGGTGGCAGGTGTGCTCGTGCAGCACCTCCAGGGCCTCGCGGCCGTTGGCCGCGGTGTGCACCTGATAGCCCTTTTCGCTCAAAAAGCGCCGCAGCAGGTCCCGCATGAGCGGCTCGTCGTCGGCCACCAGCAGGCAGAACGGCCCTCGCGAAAGCGCGGCCAGGTCCAGGCAGGTTTGGGTTGGCTCCATGTCGCTAGTCATCCAGCAGACACCAGCCGGCCCGAGGCCGGCCAGGGTGATCAGGCATCTGTTAATAATGTTAACAGGCCGCCGGGAAAAGGCGCAATTTTTTCCCAGCGTGGAGGTAGGCGGCTATTGCAGCTGGAAGACTTGATCCAGCTTAATGACCTTGAACATGGTCAGGATGTCTTTGGACAGGTTTTGGATGCGCAGCTTGCCGCCGTGGGCGGCCAGGTTTTTATACAGCAGCAGCAGCTTGCCGATGCCGGCGCTGCCGATGAAGGTGACGCCGCTGAAATCCAGCTCCACTTCCTGCATGGCCCCCAGGTCCAAATCCAGCAGGCGCCGCTTGAGTTCCTCGGCCCCGCGCTCGTCCACGTTGCCCACCAAAACGATTTTCACACGGTCTTCACCGGGCGTGACCTTGATGTCCATGGCAAGCTCCTTTTTGGCTTCCCCCTGGCGGCCTCTGAGGGCTTTGGCACGAAGTGGCTAATTAATATAACAAAACGGAGGTGGGAAGGCAATCAGGTCAGCCCCGAGGAGCGGGCGCCCGCCACGGGCGCCTAAGGCCGCTCCAGGCTGATGACCAGCTCCAGCTCCCGGCCGCCCCGCTGCAGGCGGTAGCGGTGGGGGGCGAAGGGCGCGGCCTTGATGGCGTCGTGAATGCCCTTGGGCGAGCTGAGCGGCCGGCCGTCCACGGCCAGCAGCAGGTCGCCCGCCTCCAGGCCGGCCTTCTGGGCCGCCGAGCCGGGCAGCACCCGTGCCACGCGCAGGCCGCCGGGCTCGGGCTTGAGCAGCACCCCCAGGCGGGGCGGGCCAGACGGGGCCGGGGTGGAGGCCACCACCAGGTCCGCGGGCCAGCCCCGGTCCGAGCCGGCCAGGAAGGCGGCGGCCTGGGCGCTGACCGGCAGCACGCTGAGCAGTCGCACCCCAGGCAGGCGGCGGAGGATGCGCGGCGGCAGGCCCAGGCCATGGCTCAGGTGGCCGCCGCCGGCCAGCAGCACGGCCCGGCGGCCCGAGTCGGGCCAGGGCTCCAAGGCCTGGGCCAGGTAGTGGGCCATGGTCTCGTCGCGGGCCACCTGGGCTGCGAAGAAGCTTTCCTGGGCCTGGGGGCCGCGCACGCCGTGGCCCCGGAACTGGCGGGCCATTGCCGCTCGGTAAGCCGGGTCGCTCAGGTCCAGAGACGGGGCCAGGGAGGCCCGCTGGGCCGGGGTGAGGGACTTGAGGCCGCCCCGGGCCACCTGGCGCACCGCGGCCAGGGGCGCGTTGAGCGCCACCAGGCGGTGGCCTTGCTTCCGCACCTCTTCCAGGATGGTGGCGTAGAGCTTCAAGGGGAAGCCCCACTGCTCCTCCCAGTGGGCCTGGCGGGCGAACTCCAGCACGCTGATCTTGCCGGCCGCCAGCAGGTCGCAGGCCGGCTGCACGCTGTGGTCCAGCCACTCCACCCCCACCACAAGGGGCCGGCCGCGGGCCATCAGGCGCAGCAGGCGCAGCTGAATCTCATGATGGCCGGGATTGTTGTGGCTCTCGCCCACCAGGAGCACCTGGGCCTGGTCCAGGCGCTCTTGCAGCTGGGCCTGATCCAGGGGCGCGGGACGGCCTGGGGCCCAGACCGAGCCCCGCGCAGGCAAAGGCGCCGGGGCCGAAGACAGGACGGCGCAGCCCGCCAGCAGGGCCAGACAGGCCAGGAGGAGAAGTTTGCCGGCCGTTGCCACCGCCTCAGGAGCCGGACTTGGCTTGGCCGGGCGGCAGGGGCAGGGGCAGGCCGGCCTCCTTGAAGCGCAGCAGCACGTTGTCCTGGATCCAGTGTGGGTCCCACCACTCGGTGGGACTGACGAAGACCCCGTGCACCAGGACCGAGAAGTGCAGGTGGTCGCCCAGGGCCAGGCCGGTGGCGCCGGAGCGGCCCAGGGCCTGGCCCGCCTTGACCTCGTCGCCGGGCTGCACGTCGATCTGGGACAGGTGGCCGTAGAGGGTGGCCAGGCCCTGGCCGTGGCTGAGGATCACGCAGTTGCCGTAGATGCCCAGGTTGGCCGCGTAGCGCACGATGCCGCGGGCCGCGGCCTGCACTGGGCTGCGCTCGGTGTGGGCCAGGTCCACGCCCAGGTGCACGCTCTTAGACACCTCGCGGCCCATTAAAGAGTAAGTGCGTTGGTCGCCGAAGCCGGCCTTGGGCGCGCCCAGGGGCCGCTCGAAACCCTTTTGCCAAAGCTGGTACTGCTGGCTGCGGTTGGCGGCGGCCTCTATCTGCTGGTGGTCCTTGCGGCGCAGGTCCTCGTTGACCCAGACGAAGCGGGCCAGGGGCGTGGTGCGGTCGGCCGGGATGGCCTCGGTGAAGCGGGCGGCCACCTTGTTCATCAGGTCGTCGCTCAGGGTGATCTTGTCCTGGCGGAACTTCTTCCAGCGCAGGCGCACGTTCAGGGGCAGCACCGCGGCGTTGCCCGCCGGATCCATGGCCCAGACCTCCACCTTTTGATTGGCCGGAATATCGACAGGGTAGGCGAAGTAGCACAGCTTGGTGTTGGGCTTGTCCGGCCAGGGCGAGAAGCCCAGGAACACCTTCTGGCCTACCTGCACCCCGTGGCGGGCGTCGGGCTCGTTGACCGAATAGATGGCCAGGCCGGTGCCGCCGCGGTTGAGGTGTATCACCTGGCTCAGGGAGCCCAGGCGCGGCGGGGTGGTATCCACCTGCACCTTGAACTCCTTGCGGGCCACGTTGCCGTGCATCCAGCCGCGCCAACTGCGGTCGCCGGCCTCCACCACCAGGGTGGCCGGGCCCTGCCGCATGCCGTGCTCCAGGGGGTTGATCATCAGCTTCAGGGAGGCCAAGGGCGGCGCCGGGGTGTCGAACTGCTGGTTGAAGATCACCCCGCGCTTGCTCTGCTGCTCCAGGGTCACCCGCACCCAGGCCAGGCCGCGGCCCTGGTCGCTGACCCGCAGGTAGACGCGCTGGCTGCGGCCCAGGTGGGTCACCGGCTTGTCCAGGGCGATCTCCGGCGGCTGGCCTTCCAGGCGGGGCCAGATATAGAAAAACCCGGCCGCCAGGACGGCCAGGACCACGATCAGGATTATCAAGGGAAGGCGGCTGCGATTGGCCATAGGGGTATTTCTCCCAGGCGGGGTTTGGCTTTCAGCCAAGGTTAGGGCAGGGGGCGGGGGCTGTCAAGCCGGGGCCGGGGCCGTTGTCTCTTTTCTTGCCCAACCCGGCCGCGGGCCGTAAACTAGGCGCCATGATTGCTACCGTGAACGGCAAAACGCCCCGGGTGGACCCCACGGCCTTTGTGGCCCCAGGGGCCTACGTTTTGGGCGACGTGGAGCTGGGGCCCCAGGTCAGCGTGTGGTACGGCTGCGTGCTGCGCGGCGACGTGAACCTGATCCAGGTGGGCGCGCGCACCAACCTGCAGGACCAGACCGTGCTGCACGCCAACCACCGCGGCCACGGGGTGTTGGTGGGGGCCGAGGTGATGGTGGGCCACCGGGTGATCCTGCACGCCTGCACGGTGGGCGACCGGGCACTGATCGGCATGGGGGCGGTGGTGCTGGACCGGGCAACGGTGGGCGAGGGCGCCACGGTGGCCGCCGGCGCGGTGGTCAGCCCGGACACGGTGGTGCCTCCCTTTACCCTGGTGGCCGGGGTGCCGGCCAAGGTGCGCCGCCAGGTGACGCCCGAGGAGCTGGAAAACCGCCGCGGGGCCATAGAGCGCTACATCCGCCTGTCGGCCTGCCACAGCGACCTGTCGCTGGTGCACGACTTCTCCCAGGAGGCCTAGCCATGGCCGGCCAGGAGGCCGTGGCCGAGCTGCTGCCCCAGGTGCAGGCCAACTGCAACCTGGCCGACGCCGCCGTGTCCGGCCGCTTCTCTTTGTGCGGCCTCCTGCTGCGCCTGCGCAACCTCTACAAGTGGGAGCAGGGCATGGCCCCCTGGCAGGAGCCGGACACACCCCAGGTGTTGGAGTGGGTCAGCCAGCGCGAGGAGCTATGGGAGGGGCTCCTGGAGGCCCAGCCCCAGCCCTTGACCCTGGACGGCCTAAGCTTCGACCCCTTCGACGCCGAGGGCCTGAACCAGGTGCTGGCGCCCCTGGGCCTGATCTACGGCGCCGGCCGGGTGGGCGGGCTGCTGCCGGTGTTCTTCCTGGGCCGCCTGCAGGATGAGCGCCGCCAGGACGGCCTGCGCATATTCCGCCTGGGCCCGGAGCTGACCCAGGACATCCTGTTCCTGCCCGGCCTGCGCCAGGGCGAGTGCATCTACCTGCGCAGCGCGCCGTTCCCCTATCTGCTCTGGGACCTGATCATGGACCCGCGGCCCAGCCTGGTGCGCTGCAAGCGTCTGGGCCTGGCCGGCTACGGCCTGGACTACGCCGAGCTGCTGCGGGCGCCCTCCTGGGAGGCCCTGCGGCCGGTGCTGGCGGGCGAGATGGAGGCGGTGCTCTGGCATGAGCTGGGCGAGGCCAGCGACGGGGCCGCGGCCGCCGAGCTGCTGCGCCGGGCGGCGGTGGAGCACCCAGGCAGCGAGCTGGAGCACTTCGTGCGCGGGGTCAAGGACCTGCTGGCCGACTGCGGGCCCCAAGGCCGCCTGAGCCGCATCATCGCCCAGCGCCAGCGGGGCGCCCTGGGCCTGTACCCGGTGTGGCTGGCCGGCTTTCTGCGCCTGCTGTTTCCAGAGATCGCCCCGGTCGTGGAGGAGTTCGCCCAGAGCGGGGACTGGGGGCGCATAGAGCAGGCCCGCGCCCTGGGCTGGCAAAAGGCCCAGGCCGCCCGGACCGAACTGAGCGAGATCATGGCCCAGCACCAGGGGGCGGCGGCGCGGACCCTGGCCAGACGGGTGGTGATAGAGCCGCTGGTGGGTTCCCGCTCGGCGGCCCAGGACGATTAGATTGTAAAGATACGGCCCAGGGCGGGTCTTTACTTGAGCCGGTAGGTGATCAGTCCGTGGGTCAGGTCATAGGGCGATACGCTCACCCGCACCTTGTCCCCCACCAGGACCTTGATCTTGAAGCGCTTCATCCTGCCGCTGAGCACGGCGCGCAGGGTGTGTCCCTGGTCGGTGACCACTTCCATCTGCCCCCCACCCAAGGTGCGGGTCACCTGGCCTTCCAAATGAATAAGATCGTCCCGGCTCAAGCTATCTCCTCTGCAGGTAACAGATAGGGGCCGCCCGGCGGTTTGCCTCGGCCGGACGCCCAGTTAGGCTTCACGCGCGCGGCGGATCAAATATGCCATGGGCCTTGGTTGGCGTCAAGGCCGGGGCGCACAGCACCGCCCGCGGCCGCCTACGCGAAAACACTTGTCAACCCCCACGGCCCCGTGTATATTTCCGACTTCAGTTCAAGGGCTCGCCGCCCCAGGGGGCGGCCAAGCAGCCTCAGGAGGTGCGGCCATGAGTCAGGTCTGCGAACTTTGCGGTAAAAAGCCCAGCGTGGGCTACAACGTCAGCCACGCCCACAATAAGACCAAGCGGCGCTTCAACCCCAACCTGCAGAGGGTGCGCACCGTGGAAAACGGCCGCGTGCGCCGGGTGCGGGTTTGCACCCGCTGCCTGCGCTCCGGGCTCATCCACAAGCCCGCCTAGTCTTTCGCCAGCCTAAAGCAGGGAGGGCCGCCGCTGCGGTCCTCCCCTTGCTTTTGTCCCCAGCCGAACTCAGGTATCCAGCCGCCGCACGGACAGGGTGTCCTTGAAGCGGGTGATGTCCTTGACCACCCGGTCCAACTGGTGGGCGTCGTGCACCTGGATCAGGAAGGTGGCGATGCCCTTGTTGTCCTCGGTGGTCTTGATCTCCGCCTCCATGATGTTCACCTCGTGCTTTTTCATCACCCCGGCCAGGTCGGCCAGCACTCCGGCCCGGTCCGAGCTGAGCACCTGGATGCGCACCGGGCGCACCTCGTCGTCGGCCAGGTCCCACTCCACCTCCACCCGTCGGTCCGGGTCGGCCCCGGCCAGGTGCTGGCAGTCGGCCCGGTGCACGCTGACCCCGCGGCCGCGGGTGATGTAGCCCACCACCGCGTCGCCGGGCAGGGGGTTGCAGCACTTGGCGAAGCGCACCAGGATGTCATCCACGCCCTTGACCCTGATGCCGCCGGAGGGCTTGCGCCGCAGCCGCCGCAGGGAGCGCTCGATGAGCCCCGGCTTGGGCTGGGACTCCTGCTCGGGCCGGGGCAGGAGCTTGTTGACCACGTGGCGCGGAGAGAGCTTGCCGTAGGCCACCGCGGCCAGCAGGTGGTCCGGGTCAGTGAGGGACAGCTCGTTGATTACCGGCTGCAGGCGGCCCTCCTTGAGCACTCCGGCCAGGGTCAGCTTGTGCTTGCGTAGCTCCTTGTCCAGGATCTCGCTGCCCAGGCTCACCGAGCGCTCCCGCTCCGACTCGCGGATGTAGGCCCGAATCTTGGAGCGGGCCCGACCGCTGACCACGAAGTTCAGCCAGTCCTTGCTGGGCCGGCGGTTGGCCTGGGTGACGATCTCCACCTGGTCGCCGGTCTTGAGCTCGCTCTTCAGGGGCACCATGCGGCCGTTGACCTTGGCCCCCACGCATTGGTGGCCCACCTCGGTGTGGATGGCGTAGGCGAAGTCCACCGGTGTGGAGCCGCGGGGCAGGGCCTTGACCTCGCCGCCGGGCGTGAAGACAAATATCTCGCCTGGATAGAGATTCATCTTCAGCGACTGCATGAACTCGGTGGGGTCTTCCAGGTCCCGTTGCCACTCCAGCAGCCGCCGCAGCCAGGCGAAACGGCCCTGCTCGGCCTGGTCGTCGGCGCCCTTTTCCTTGTAGCGCCAGTGGGCGGCGATGCCCTCCTCGGCCACCCGGTGCATCTGTTCGGTGCGTATCTGCACCTCCATGCGCTGGCCCATGGGTCCCACCACCGAGGTGTGCAGGGACTGGTACATGTTGGGCTTGGGCATGCCGATGTAGTCCCGGAAGCGGCCGGGGATGGGCTTCCAGACGTTGTGGATCACGCCCAGGGCCTCGTAGCAGTCCCGGAGCGCGGAGACCACCACCCGGAAGGCGATGAGGTCGTAGAGCTGGTCGATGTCCACGTTGCGCCGGCGCATCTTCTGATAGATGCTGTAGAAGTGCTTGGGCCGCCCGTCCACGCGGCAGGCGATGCCCTGCTCGGCCATCTTCTGCTCTATGATCTCTTTGACCTCGGCGATGAAGCGCTCGCGCTCGCTCTTGCGGGTGGCCACGCCCTCCTTGATGCGCTGGTAGATGTGCGGCTCCAGGAAGTAGAGGGTCCAGTCCTCCAGCTCGGCCTGCCAGCGCCGCACGCCCAGGCGGTGGGCCATGGGGGCGTAGATGTCGCGGGTCTCCTGGGCGATGTAGCGCTGCTTGTCCGGGGGCAGAAAGCCCAGGGTGCGCATGTTGTGCAGGCGGTCGGCCAGCTTGATCAGAAGCACGCGGATGTCGTTGGCCATGGCCAAGATCATCTTGCGCATGTTCTCGGCCTGCTGGGCGGTGGAGGAGGCGGTGGAGGAGATCAGGTTGATCTTGGTCACCCCGTCCACCAGGGCGGCCACCTCCTTGCCCAGCAGCCGTTCCACGTCTTCCACGGTGGTCGCGGTGTCCTCCACCGCGTCGTGCAGCAGGGCGGCGCAGATGCAGGGCACGTCCGTGTGCAGCTCGGCCAGCAGCCCGGCCACGGCCAGGGGATGGCTCAGATAAGGCTCGCCGGAGCGGCGCACCTGGCCTTTGTGCACCTTGGCCGAGTAGACGTAGGCCTTCTGGATGGCCTCCACGTTGGCCCCAGGGTGGTACTCCTTGACCGCGTCAATGATCTCGTTGATGCGCTGCAAGGCCACCGGCGACGACTCTCCCTAGCTCCAGGCGTAAAAGCCCCGGCGCTGCGGGGCCCACTGCTCCGGGACGCGGCTCTGGAGCAGCTCCAGGTTGTCCAGCAGGTTCTGCCCGTGCAGGGGCAGCAGAAACTTCAGCTCCGGGCAGGAGCGGAACTGCGGGCACTGCCAGCAGCCCTCCAGGCCCTTGGCCAGACAGCAGGCTTTGACCCCACAGGGCCCGGCGCAGCCGTCCCCGCCCAGGCGGCAGGGCGCGGCGCAGGCCTGGCTGGCCAGGGAGGCCAGCAGGGCCCGGAACTGGGGCCAGTGGGCGAACTGGGCCGCGCCTCTTACTTGGGCCGGGTCTGCGGCGGCCTTGGCCTGGGCATAGGGCTCCCAGCCGCCCTGGTCCAGTTCGGCCTCCAGCTCTCGGGCCAGGCGCAGGGCCCGGCTGTCAAAGCGCAGGCAGTCGCCGCAGTACAACCCGCAATAGGCAGTAAGCTGGCTGTGGCTGTAGCCGGACATGTTCGCTCCTAGGCGCGGCTCCGCTACAGGAGCGGCTGGCCGCCGCCTTCTTGCACCAGGCGGGTCAGGGTGTCGGCCGCCTCGGCCACGGGCAGCATCTGCACCTCGCCGCCGGCGCGCTCCTTGAGCTCCACGGCGCCCTGCTTGAGGCCCTTGGTCCCCACCACCACCCGCAGGGGCACGCCCATCAGGTCCGCGTCCTTGAACTTCACGCCTGGGCGCAGGTCGCGGTCGTCCAGGAGCACGTCGATGCCCCGGGCGGTCAGGGCGTCGTGCAGCTCCTGGGCCACCTGCCAGGCCTCGCCTTCCAGGGCCAGGGGCAGCACGGCCACCGAGTAGGGCGCGATGGCCAGGGGGAAAATGGTGCCGGCCTCGTCGTGGCCCTGCTCGATGGCCGCGGCCACGATGCGGGTGACGCCGATACCGTAGCAGCCCATGATGATGGGCCGGCTCTCGCCCTGGGCGTCCAGGTAGTTGGCGCCCAAGGCCTGGCTGTATTTGGTGCCCAGGCGGAAGATGTGCCCCACCTCGATGCCCCGGGCGAAGGCGATCTTGCCGCCGCAGCGGGGGCAGGGGTCGCCGGGCTCGATGACCCGCAGGTCCGCCGCCTTGCCCTGGGCCACGTCGCGGCCCGCGTGCACGCCGGTCAGGTGGGCGTCGGCCTGGTTGGCCCCCACCACCAGCTCCGCCTGCAGGTAAAGCTCGTGATCCACGAAGATGGGTATCTTGAGGCCCACCGGCCCGGTAAAGCCCATTGGCCCGCCGCTGACCTCCTGGATCACCGCGGGCGGGGCCAGAACCAGGTCCGCCGCGCCGGTGAGGTTCTTGAGCTTGACCTCGTTGAGCTGGCGGTCGCCGCGCAGCATGGCCGCCACGGGTTGGCCGTCGGCCAGGTAGATGAGGGTCTTGGCGATCTGGCTGGGCGCCACTTTGAGGAAGGCGGCCACCTCCTCCACGGTGTGGGCGCCGGGGGTGTCCACCTGGGCCGGCGAGGCCGCGGGCTGGGGCCGGCCGCCGCCGGGGGCCTTGACCTCGGCCTTCTCCAGGTTGGCCGCCCAGGCGCAGACCGTGCAGGAGGCGATGGCGTCCTCGCCGGTGTCGGCCAGGACCATGAACTCGTGGCTGAAGGAGCCGCCGATGGCCCCGCTGTCGGCCTCCACCACCGAGAACCGGAGCCCCAGGCGCTCAAAGATGCGGCTGTAGGCGTCGTGCATGAGCTTGTAGGAGGCGGCCGAGGACTCCTCGTCGGCGTCAAAGGAGTAGGCGTCCTTCATGATGAACTCACGGGCTCGCATCACCCCGAAGCGGGGGCGTATCTCGTCGCGGAACTTGGTCTGGATCTGGTAGAGATTCAGGGGCATGTCCCGGTAGGAGCGTATCTCGCGCCGCACCAGGTCGGTGATCACCTCCTCGTGGGTGGGGGCCAGGCAGTACGCGTGCTGGTGCCGGTCCTGAAAGCGCAGCAGCTCAGGGCCGTAGTGCTCCCAGCGGCCCGACTCCTGCCAGAGATCGGCCGGCTGCACGCCGGGCATGAGTAGCTCCAGGGCCCCGGCCGCGTCCATCTCCTGGCGCACGATGCGCTCCACCTTGCGCAGGATGCGCAGGCCCAGGGGCAGCCAGGTGTAGATGCCCGAGGCCAGCTTGCGGATCATGCCCGCCCGCAGCATGAGCTGGTGGCTGATCACCTCGGCCTCGGCCGGGGTCTCCTTGAGGGTCGGTATCAGGCTCTGGCTGTACTTCATCTACTCTTTCCGCTCGCTCTATTGCTAGGTTGCTCTGCGCTGATCCAGCACCCGGGCCACGGCCTTAAGCAGCTCGGGCAGCAGCTCGGCCTCGGGGAACTTCTTCACCACCCGGCCGCCCGCAAACAACACGCCCTGGCCGCGGCCGCCGGCCACGCCCAGGTCCGCGTGGGCGGCCTCGCCCGGACCGTTGACCACGCAGCCCATGATGGCCACGGTCAGGGGTTCTTTGATCTTGGCCAGCTCGCGCTGGGCCGCCTCCACTAGGGGGAACAGGTCGATCTCGGTGCGGCCGCAGGAGGGGCAGGAGATGATCTCCACCCCCCGGGACCTGAGGCCGCAGGCCCTGAGCAGGTGCCAGGCCGCCTCCACCTCGCGCAGGGGATCGGCGGTGAGGCTGATGCGCAGGGTATCGCCGATGCCCTCCAAGAGAAGCACCCCGATGCCCAGGGCGGATTTGATGGCCCCAGGCAGGAGCCCGCCGGCCTCGGTGACGCCCAGGTGCTGGGGTATGTCGCTGGTCTGGGCCCAGAGCCGGCAGGCGGCGAGGGTGTCCAGCACGTTGGATGACTTGAGGCTCACCTTGATCTGGTCGAAGCCTTGGCTCTCCAGCAGGCGCACATGGCCCAAGGCGGCCTCCACCAGGGCCGAGGGCGTGGGCCCGCCCCAGCGCTCCACGATTTCCTTGGGCAGGGAGCCGGAATTGGCCCCCACCCGGATGGGCGCGCCTGCGGCCTTGGCCGCGGCCACCACCCTGGCCACGGCTTTGGCGCCCCCTATGTTGCCGGGGTTGATGCGCAGGCCCGCGGCCCCCTGCTCCAGGGCGGCCACGGCCAGGCCGGCGTCGAAGTGGATATCGGCGATCACCGGCAGGGGGCTGGCCGCAATGATGGCCCCCAGGGCCTGGGCCGCGGCCAGGTCCGGCACCGCGCAGCGGATTATCTCGCAGCCAGCCTCGGCCAGCTCCTGAATCTGGGCCAGAGTGGCGGCCGTGTCGCGGGTGTCGGTGTTGGTCATGGACTGCACCGCCACCGGCGCACCTGCGCCGATGGGCACCGGGCCCACCTTGATGCGCCGGGTGTGCGAGCGGGTGCAGGTCATCAGGCCAGGCCTCCCTTGGTGAACAGCTCCTTGATGCCCGCGAAGGCCAGGCTGATCACCCGGTCGGCCACGGCGCTGTGGTCGGCGGCGGCGTAGAAGCTCTTGACCACCCGGCTGGCCAGCACCGCCACCGGCGTCTCGTTCAGGCCGGCCTCCAGGTTGCGCAGGCTGGTGCCCACAAAGGGCGCCAGGGGGTCGCAGGCCGCCCGGCCGATCCGGGCCACCTCGTCCTGGCTGGCCCACTGGCCCAGGGGCTCCAGCACCTTGTCCGCCGAGGCCCGGGCCTGCTGCTCGATGATGCCCTGCAGCGCGGCCCGCACCCCGGCCCAGTACTCCTGGTTGGCGGCCTGGTTGATCTCGATCTTTTCCAGGGCGCAGTAGAGCAGGCCGTACTGGAACTGGCCGCAGAGCGCGTTCTGGCTCACCTCGCCCTTGCCCAGGGCCGAGCCGCTGATGGGCAGCTCCTTGGTCAGGGCCTGGCTGAGCACCTGCCCCAGGTCGGCCGAGAGGTTGTACAGGGCCAGGGCGTGGTCTTGCATCAAAAAAGCCTTTCCGGGCTCGGGGCCGGGCCCCGGCTCAGCGGGCCGCGGCCCGCACCTCGCGCAGTTCTATGTCCGCTGCCTTGAGCAGGGCGGCCAGCACCCCCAGGCCCGGACCGTCTTGGGGGTTGTTGCCCTCGGGGTCCCAGGCGCAGGAGGGGGAGCGGTCCTTGAGCAGGGCCAGGCGTACGCCGCCCTCTAGGGCCTGGGCCAGCACGATCCGGGACCCGCGTACAAAGGCCTGGCTCACGTCGCGGCCCTGGTCGTCCAGCAGGCGGGCGCGGCCGTCCAGCAGGTCCTGGCCCTCCTGGCCCCGCCGGGCCCCCACGAAGCGGGCCGGCGGCCGCGGCACCCCCAAGCCGGCCATTACCTCCGGGCACAGGGCCAACACCGGCTCGTTGCCCACCAGGCGAAGGGCCTCCTGAGAAAAAGAGTGGCGGCCGTCATAGCGCACCGGCTGGCCCAGCAGGCAGGCCGAGACCAGGATCAAGCCGCGATCTCCACCGGCGGCTGGTTCTGCTTGCGGCCCAGCACCTCGCCCACGATGAAGGCCTGTTCGCCCAGGGCGAGCAGGCGCTGCACCACGTCCTGGCCCTGTTTGCCGGGCACTATGAGAATCATACCCAGGCCCGCGTTGAAGGTGCGGGTCATCTCCCGCTCGCTCAGGCCGCCCAGCTCCTGCAGCCAGGTGAATACCGGCGGCACGGGCCAGGAGCCCTTGTTCAAGACCGCCCGCACGCCGCCGGGCAGCACCCGGGGCAGGTTCTCCAGGATGCCGCCGCCGGTGATGTGGGCTGCGCCCATCAGCTCATAGTCCCGCTGCACGTTGAGCACCGCCTCCACGTAGATGCGGGTGGGGGTGAGTAGCACCTCGCCCACGGTGCCGTCCAGGCCGGGGGGCCGGTCGCCCACCTTGAGCCCCTGCTCCTCGAAGACGATCTTGCGCACCAGGGAATAGCCGTTGCTGTGCAGGCCGCTGCTGGCCAGGCCGATCACCGCCGCGCCCCGCCGCACGGCCGAGCCGTCGATGATCTTGTCCCGGTCCACCACCCCCACCGTGAAGCCGGCCAGGTCGTACTCGCCGGGGGCGTACATGCCGGGCATCTCGGCGGTCTCGCCGCCGATCAGGGAGCACTTGGCCTGGTGGCAGCCTTCCACGATGCCGGCCACGATGTCCTGGGCCACGCCCAGCTCCAGCTTGCCCGTGGCCAGGTAGTCCAGCATGAACAGGGGCCGGGCGCCGGTGACCACGATGTCGTTGACGCACATGCCCACCAGGTCGATGCCCACAGTGTCGTGCTTGTTCATCATGAAGGCGATCTTGAGCTTGGTGCCCACGCCGTCGGTGGAGCTGACCAGGACCGGCTGGTGCAGGTGCTCGGTGTTCAGCGATACCAGGCCCGAGAAGCCGCCGATGTCGCTCAAGACGGCCGAGGAGTGGGTGCTTTTTACCAACTCACGGATGTTCTTGACGAACTGGTCGCCTTTTTCTATGTCCACACCCGCCTGGCGATAGCGGTCATCCTGGCTCATGGTCCCCTCCTGCGCCGTTTTAGGCAGGATTTAACTCTAGCAGAAAACCACTTGGGCTTAAAGCCAAGCCAAAGGGCTTGACTAGGCGGCGCGCGGACAGGCACAAAGGGCTAGGCCCTGCCACCCAGGAGAAGCCGTGCTGGCCCAAATTACACCCTTTGATCTGCCCGAGTTGGCCACCTCCCTGGTGCGGCTGCCGGGGGTGGGCCCGGTGAGCGCCCGCGCCCTGGGGGCCCGGGGGCTAAGCACCTTTGGCGACGCGCTTTTCTTCCTGCCCAACCGCTACGAGGACCGCCGCCAGGTAACGCCCATCAACCAGCTTAAGCCCGGCGGTCTGGCCGTGGTGCGGGGGGTCGTGGCCTCGGCCGGGCTCTGGGGCCGCCAGGGCAAGGTGTTCAAGATTGTGCTCCAGGACGCCGGCGGCCGTCTGGAGTGCCTCTGGTTCCGCTTCAAGCGGGCCCACCTGGAAGGCTTCGCTAAGGGCCAGGAGCTTTACGCCGTGGGCGAGGTCACGGAGGGCCAGGCCGGGCGGCTGCAGATGGTGCACCCGGAACTGCACCGGGCCGAGGAGGTGGGGCCCGGCCATCATGGGGTGGGGCGGGTGGTGCCGGTGTACCCCGAAGTGGAGGGCGTGCGGCCGGCCAGCCTGCGCAAGGTCATGGCCGAGCTGATCTGCCGGGTGGCCCCGCAGATAGCCGACCCCCTGGCCGGCCTGCTGCCGGCCGAACTCTACCCTCTGTCTGCGGGCCAGGCCCTGCAGGCAGCCCATCTTCCCGGCCCGGAGGCCGGACCAGAGGACCTGGACCCGGAGGGGGCTCCCTGGCGCCGGGCCCTGGCCGTGAACGAGCTGTTCTACTTTGAGCTGGGCCTGGCCCTGAAGCGGGGCCAGCGCGAGGCGGCCGCGGCCCGGCCCCTGCGGCCAGCGGGCAAGCTGCTCAAGCGTTTTTTGCATAGCCTGCCCTTCAGCCTGACGCCGGGCCAGGAGCAGGCGGTGCAGGCCATTCGGAAGGACCTGGCCCGCTCTTGGCCCATGGGCCGGCTGCTCTGCGGGGACGTGGGCACGGGCAAGACCGTGGTGGCGGCGGCCGCCGCGGCCCTGGCCGTGGAGGCCGGGGTGCAGGCGGCCCTGATGGCCCCCACCGAGGTGCTGGCCCGGCAGCACGCGGCCACCCTGGCCCGCTACCTGGAGCCTTTGGGTGTGCGGGTGGCCCTGGCCCTGGGCGGCCAGAACGGCCCCCAGCGCCAGGAGGCGGCCGAGGCGGCGGCCGGCCGGGCCGACCTCTTGGTGGGCACCCACGCCCTGTTCGCGCAGCGCCTGGCCTTCCAGGACCTGGGCTTGGTGATCATCGACGAGCAGCACCGCTTCGGCGTGCACCAGCGCCTGGCCCTGTCGGCCAAGGGCGACAGCCCGCACCTGCTGGTGCTCTCGGCAACGCCCATACCCCGCACCCTGGCCCTGGCCCTGGCCGGCCATCTGGACCTCAGTGACTTGCCCCAGCGGCCCGGCGGCCAGCCCCAGGTGCAGACCCGGGTGCTGGAGTTTGGCGACCGCCGCCAGGCCGTGGAGGCCCTGGCCCAGACCGTGCAGAGCGGCGAGCAGGCCTACGTGATCTGCCCCCTGGTGGAGGCCTCGGACAAGATCGAGGCCCAGGACGTGGTGCAGACCCACCGCCGCCTGAGCCAGTACTTCCCCCAGGTAGCCATGGGCCTGCTACACGGCCGCCTGGACAGCCAGGCCCAGCAGGAGGCCCTGGAGAGCTTCCGCCGCGGCCAGAGCCGGGTGCTTGTGGCCACCACGGTGGTGGAGGTGGGGGTGGACGTGCCCGCGGCCACCCTGATGATCGTGCTGGCCGCCGAGCGCTTCGGCCTGAGCCAACTGCACCAGCTCCGCGGCCGGGTGGGGCGGGGGGAGCGGCCGGGCCGCTGTCTGCTGGTGGCCGGGCCCGAGCCCGGCGAGCTGGCCGCCCGCCGCCTGGCCGTGCTGGCAACTACCAGCGACGGCATGACCATCGCCGAGGCGGACCTGCATTTGCGCGGGCCGGGCGAGGCCCTGGGCCAGCGGCAGTCGGGCCTGCCGCCGTTCAAGGTGGCGCGCTGGGAGCGGGACGTGGAGATGGTGCCCCGCATGCGGGAGATCATCGCCGGCTGGCTGACCCAGGACCCGCAGATGGAGCGGCCAGAGCTAAAGGCGGTCAAGGACGAGGCGGTGCGGCGCTGGGGCCGGCGGCTGGGCCTGGTGGAGGCGGGCTGAGAGCGAAGCGCCATAATGGTCTAATAAATGAGAGAGAAGAGTTATGAGAGGACTTGAAAGTGGCCGGTGGCGGCGGGTGGCCTTGTTGGCGATGCTGGCGGTGGTGTTGCTGGCGGGCTTGGTCCAGGCCGGAAACCAAAAGGGCAAAATAGCTACTTTGAATCAGTTAATAGAATATTATGATTCCACGCGCTGCCAGGAGTGCCACGCGGAGATCTACGCGCAGTGGCAAAGCTCTCACCACGCCAAGTCCCTGATGGGCATCAAGGATTACAGCTTCATGTCCAAATATCTCCGGCAAGGGCCGCTCTCGGTCAAGCGGCCGGAGGAGGCCACTTTGGCCAACTTCTCCTGCGCCAAATGCCACCTGCCCCAACTGCTGGACACCAGCGACCAGGTGGCCAAGCAGTTGGCCGGGGTCATTTGGAAGGGTGACAAGCAGACCCTAAGTCGGCTCAATATCGGCTGCCTGGTGTGCCATCAGAGCAAGGCCGTGGTGCACCATCGGCCGGAGAGCGTGGTAATATATGGCCGCCAGGACATGGAGAACCATGAAGGCGTTTATAAAAAGATCAGGCGCAGCGCTTTCATGAACACGCCGGCCTTCTGCGGCCAATGCCACGGCCTGGGCCCCAACTTCGAGTTCACCCCGCCCATTCAGTGTGCCACCCTCTACGGCAGCTATTTGCACGGGTACGTGGCCAATGGCGGCGCCCGCACCTGCAACGACTGCCACATGCCAAAGCAGAACCATAGCTTCCCGCCCAACTTCAATAACCGGGCCGACACCACCACGCGGCTGCGCGCGGCCCTGCCCCTGGAGGTGGAAGCGCTTTCTTATACCTTCCAGCCCGATCACCAAAAACTTCAGCCCATGGTGGTGCTGGGGGCCAGCATCCGCAACCGGGCCGGGCACCGCATACCTGACGGCTGACCCTCCCGGGCGCAGGTGGTCCTGGAGGCGACCGCCAAGGATGAAAAAGGCCGGGAAATTTTCAGAAACCAGCGAATCTACATGACCCAGTGCACCGACAGCCTGGGGCCGATCATGGTGCTGGGGCCGGATCGCAAGCTAGGCATTATCCGGGACAGCACCTTCCAGCCGTTCAAGCCCAAGCGGGAGGAGTTTGAAATCAAATTGAGCGGTGGCGTCAAAGCCGTGGATATTGCGTTGCGGCTTTTCTACCAAATGCGGCCCGGAGACCAGATACCCATCCACCATTGGCAGAAGAGGGTGTCTGTGGAGAAGTTGTTCCCGGCGAAGTAAGGCCTGGCCGGGAGCTGTTTTCAGCGCCGGCGCCGATCCTTGCGGCGCTCGTCCTTCCACTTGATCTCTTTCTTGATCCCCTTGCGCTTGTAAGGCTTCTCCACGTCCTCGGCGGTGAGGAGGAACGAACCGGGCAGGGCGCCGGTGGGGGGCGTAATGAAGGCCGGCTCCTTGACCGGCGGGGCCTTGGCCGTGGGCTTTTTGGCCGGCTGGGGCTCTTCCACGGGCGGGCCCATGAGGCAGGCGGCCGGGGCCCACTCGCACAGGAAGTATTGGCCCCAGGCGGCAAAGGCCGCGCCTTGCTCGGCGGCGCGCTGAGCCTGCACGGTGACCAGCAGGGGCTCCGGGTCGCGGCGCTGGCCCAGCTTGAGGGCCTGCTCCGGGTCCGCGGCCAGCAGCCAGGGCCGGTTGCCGGGCCCGGCCTCCAGGCCCCGCTTTACCATTACTGGCCAGGCCTTGCGCCGGGCGCCCAGGTACAGGTGGGCCGGCGGCGGGGCCGCGTAGTCCGGGGCCGGGTAGGAGCGCTGGCGGCAGCGGATGCGGTTTTCGGCTAACTCGATCAGCTCCGGGGCCAGGCGGCCGGTCGCGTCGGCCAGCATGCCCTGGCGCAGGTGCCGCCAGCCCTCTTCCTGGTGCAGGGCCGCCAAGAGCTCCTTGACGCTCACCCAGCCCTCTTCATCGGGCAACAGGCCGAACTCGGCTGGGGCCACGCCCAGTACGTAGCGCAGCATCTTGACCAGGCCTTGTTCCTTGTGGGCTTGCTGGCGGGACACCGAAATTAGCGCATCTGCTCCGAGACGCCCTTGGCGGTGACCTGGTAGAGCTTGACCCCGTCCTGGTGCCAGAGCTTGATCTGCCACTGGCCACGCTCAGGGGTGTGCACCTCCAGGTGCACGCCTGGCGGCAGCTTGAGGCCCTGAGCCTGCAGGCGCTCCAGGGTCGGCGGGGCGGAAGCGGCCGGGCCCTGCAGCAGGGTCGACACCTGAGCGGCAGTCTCCTGGGCCACCTGGTCGCGGCGGTCTGCCTGGCGGTCCAGAGAGGCCACCAGGAAGATGGCCGCGATGCACACCACGGCCAGTAGTGCCAGGGCCTCGGAGCTTATCAGGGTACGGGCGCGGCTCATTAGCCCTCCTGGGCCAGGCGGTGGGTGATGCGGCCTCCGCAGATGGTGAGTACGGCGCGGCCAGGCAGGCTGCGGCCGGCAAAGGGGGTGTTGGCCGACAATGATTTAAACTTACCAGGCTCCACCACCCAAGGCGAGTCCGTGGCGATGACCGTGACGTCGGCTGGGCCGCCGGCCGCCAGCCGGCCGCCGGGCAGGCCCAGGATGGCCGCGGGAGCGGCGCTCATGCGCTCGATGAGCTGGGGCAGAGTCAGCACACTCTCGGCCACCAGCTCCAGCATCACGCCCAAGGCCGTCTCCAGGCCCACCACGCCGAAGGAGGCCTGGTCGAACTCCAGCTCCTTTTCCAGCACCGAGTGCGGGGCGTGGTCCGTGGCCACCGCGTCCAGGACGCCCTGGGCCAGGGCCCGGCGCACGGCCTGGCGGTCCGCGGCCGAGCGCAGGGGCGGGTTCATCTTGCGGTGGGTGTCGTACTCGCCCACGTCCTGGTCGCAGAGGGTCAAGTAGTGGGGCGCGGTTTCGGCGCTGACCTTCAGCCCGGCGTCTTTGGCCCTGGCGATGGCGGCCACGCTGCCGGCGCAGGACACGTGGGCGATGTGCACCCGGGCGCCGGTGAGGCTGGCCAGGGCCAGGTCGCGCTCGATGGCGATCACCTCGGCCTGGGCCGGGATGCCGGCCAGGCCCAGGCGGGTGCTGGTGGGGCCCTCGTGCATGACCCCGGCGGCGGACAGGCTCAACTCCTCGCTGTGGCAGACCACGGGCAGGCCGAAGCCGGTGGCGTACTCCATGGCCCGGCGCAGCAGGCGGGCGTTGGGCACTGGCCGGCCGTCGTCGCTCACCGCCACGCAGCCGGCCTCGGCCAGCTCGGCCATCTCGGTCAGGCCCTGGCCTTGGAGGCCGGGGGTGATGGCCCCCACCGGATAAACCCTGGCCGAGCCCTTTTTGGCCGCCCGCTCCAGGATCATCTCGGTTACGGCCCGGCAGTCATTCACCGGCTTGGTGTTGGGCATGCAGCACACGGCGGTGAAGCCGCCGGCCGCGGCCGCGGCGGTGCCGCTGGCGATGGTTTCCTTGTACTCGTGGCCCGGCTCGCGCAGGTGCACGTGCAGGTCAATGAGCCCAGGGGCCACCACCAGGCCCGCGCAGGGGATCGCCTGGGCGCCCTCGGCCGCCAGCTCCCCGCCCACGGCCGCGATGCGGCCGCCGGAGATGAGTAGGTCGCCGGTTTCGTCCCGGCCGGTAGCCGGGCAGAGCAGGCGGCCGCCCTTGAGCAGTATGTCGCCTTGGCCGCTCACGCCGCCTCCGATCCGATGAGCAGGTACAAGAGGGCCATGCGCACCGCCACCCCGTTGGCCACCTGGTCCAGGATCACCGAGCAGGGCCCGTCCGCCACCTCGGGCGACAGCTCCACGCCCCGGTTGATGGGTCCGGGGTGCATGACCACCACGTCGGGCTTGGCCTGGGCCAGGTGCTTTAGGCCCAGGCCGAAGCGCTGGGCGTACTCGCGCAGGCTGGGGAAGAGCACGTCGCTGAGGCGCTCTTTTTGCACCCGCAGCATGATCACCACGTCGGCTTGGGCCACGGCCTCGGTCATGGAGCCGGCCACGGACACGCCCAGGCTCTCTACCTGGGGCGGTAGCAGGGTGTTGGGCCCGTAGACCGTCACCGCGCTGCCCATGGTGTTCAGGCCGATTATGTCCGAGCGGGCCACCCGTGAATGAGTGATGTCGCCGATGATGGAGACCTTAAGGCCGTCCAGGCGGCCCTTGGTCTGGCGGATGGTTAAGAGGTCCAGCAGGCCCTGGCTGGGGTGCTCGTGGGTGCCGTCGCCGGCGTTGATGATGGAGCAGGGGATGTGCCGGGCCAGTAGGTGCGGGGCGCCGCTCATGGAGTGGCGCATCACGATCAGGTCCGGGGACATGGCCTGCAGGTTCTTGGCCGTGTCGATGAGGGTCTCGCCCTTGGTCAGGGAGCTGGTGCTGGCGGAAAGCGACACCGTGTCCGCGCTCAGGCGCTTGGCGGCCAGCTCAAAAGAGGTGCGGGTGCGGGTGGAGGGCTCGTAGAAGAAGTGCACCACCGTTTTGCCGCGCAGGGTGGGCACCTTCTTGATGGGCCGGGCGCTGATCTCCTTGAGCGACTCAGCGGTATCCAGAATGGTGGTTATCTCCTGGGCGGAGACGCCCTCCAGGCCCAGCAGGTGGCGCCGGGCCAGGCTCACGGCCGGGCCTCAGGCGGCGTTAGCGCCTGGAATCGGGCCCAAAAAAAACCTCCAGGCACCTTCGGCGGTGTGGAGGCCGTCCCGGAGTCAACCCCCGGGTCGGAGACCCCGTGACAAGGGTTTGCAGCCATGTATTTTTACCTGCCGCGCTTGGCTTTTCCTGACAGAAATACTTAACAAATACAGGCCCCATCTGTCAAGGATGGGGGGCGGATTTTAGGCCCGGAGCCAAAAAAACTCCCCTGCGCGGCGCCTGGACGCCCGCGCCCGGCCGTGGTACACCAGCAGCCATGGCCGCGGACCTCAAGAGCTTCCTGGCCGCTTTGGCCGACGGCGCCCATCTGGCGGCCGAGGTGGTGCACGTTCAGCAGATACCCTCCCGGCCGGCCCACTACGCCCAGCCCGACCCGCCCCTGGCCCAGAACCTGGCCCAGGCCCTGGCCGGCCAGGGGGTGGAGCGGCTGTACTCGCACCAGGCCGCGGCCTTGGAGCTGGTGCGCTCCGGCCGCGACGCAGTGGTGGCCACGCCCACGGCCTCGGGCAAGAGCCTGGTCTACACCCTGCCGGTGCTGGAGCGCCTGGCCACGGACCCCGAGGCCAAGGCCCTGTTCCTGTTCCCCCTGAAGGCCCTGGAGCAGGACCAGCTCACGGCCATCAACCACCTGGCCCAGGCCGCGGGCCTGGGGCCGGTGGCCGAGATCTACGACGGCGACACCCCGCCCGGCGTGCGCCGGCGTCTGCGCCAGAAGCCGCCGCCCATCCTCATCTCCAACCCGGACATGGTGCACGCGGCGGTCTGCGCCTTTCCCCAGGCCTGGGACCGCTTCCTGGCCCAACTGCGCTTTTTGGTCATAGACGAGGTGCACACCTACCGGGGGGTGTTCGGCAGTCACGTGGCCCAGGTGCTGCGGCGGCTGCTGCGCCTGGCCGCGGCCCGGGGCAGCCGGCCCACCTTCGTGCTCTCCTCGGCCACCATCGCCAACCCCGGTCAGCACGCCCGGGCCCTGACCGGCCGCGAGTTCGCGCCCGAGCAGGTGGTGGGCTTCTGCGGGGCGCCGGCGGCCGGGCGCAGCTTCGTGCTGGTCAACCCCACGGGCGCGGCCTCCACCACCGCCTCGTACCTTATGGCCCAGGCGGTGCAGAGCGGCCTGGCCACCATCTGCTTCACCAAGAGCCGGCTGCACACCGAGTTGATCCACGCCTGGGTCACCCGCGCGCACCCGGAGCTGGCCGGGCTCATCGCCGGGTACCGGGCCGGCTTTTTGCCCGAGGAGCGCCGCCAGATCGAGGCCGACCTGGCTGCCGGCCGCCTGGCCGGGGTGGTGACCACCAGCGCCCTGGAGATGGGCATCGACATCGGCGGCCTGGACCTGTGCATCCTGGTGGGCTACCCCGGCAGCCAGATCAACACCTGGCAGCGGGGCGGCCGGGTGGGGCGGGCCGGCCGGGATAGCGCCGTGTTCCTGGTGGCGCGGCCGGACGCCCTGGACCAGTGGCTCATCAGCCACCCGGCCGAGTTCTTCGCCCGGCCGGTGGAGGCGGCGGTGCTGGACGCGGACAACCAGCGCATCGTGGCCCAGCATCTCTTGTGCGCCGCGGCCGAGGAGCCGCTGAGCGTCCGCGACGAGTTCTTCGACCTGTCCCGCCACCAGGAGGCCCTGACCCAGCTCAGCGGGGCCGGCGAGCTGCTCCTGAGCGCCGAGGGCGACCGCTACTTCACGCCCTTCAAGCAGCCCCAGCGCCGGGTGGACCTGCGCGGGGCCGGCGAGAGCATGGCCATCCTGGGGCCGCAAGGGCAGGTGGTGGGCTCCCTGGACGGGGTGCGGGCCTACAAGGAGGGCTATCCCGGGGCCATCTATCTGCACAAGGGCCGCCCCTATCAGGTGCAGGCCCTGGACCTGGAGCACCGCAAGGTCACGGTGCGGCCGGTCCGGGCCGAGTACTACACCCACGCCCGCAGCGAGAAAGAGACCGAAATATTGGAGGAGACCGGCCGCCGGCCGGTGGCCAATTTCCTGCTGCGCCAGGGCCGCCTCAAGGTCACCGAGACCGTCACCGGCTACGAGCGGCGGCGCATCTCGGGCGGGGACCTGCTGGGGGTCTACCCCCTGGAGTTGCCGCCCCTGATCTTCGAGACCCACGGCCTGTGGATCGACATCGAGGACGCCCTGCGCAAGGAGGTGGAGCGGGCCGGCCGCCACTTCATGGGCTGCATCCACGCCCTGGAGCACGCGGCCATCAGCATGTTCCCTTTGTTCGCCCTCTGCGACCGGGACGACATCGGCGGCATCTCCATCCCCCTGCACCCCCAGACCGGCAAGGCGGCGGTGTTCATCTACGACGGGGTGCCGGGCGGGGTGGGCCTGGCCGAGCAGGGTTACGAGGTCATCGAGGAGCTGCTGGCGCGGGTGGAGGAGCTACTGGACACCTGCGCCTGCGAGACCGGCTGCCCGGCCTGCGTGTTCTCGCCCAAGTGCGGCTCGGGCAACAAGCCCCTGGACAAAGAGGGCGCCCTGCTCTTGACCCGGCTGCTTATGGGCAAGCAGGCCCTGGCCGCGGCCGCGCCGGAGCCGCCGCCCGAGGTGATCCTGCCCGCCGCGGCCAAGACCCGTAGCGGCAGCCTGCGCTACGGGGTGCTGGACCTGGAGACCCAGCGCCTGGCCGAGGAGGTGGGCGGCTGGGGCAACACCCACCTGATGCACGTCAGCGTGGCCGTGCTCTACGACAGCCAGCGGGACGAGTACCTGTCCTACAGCGAGAAACAGGTGCCGGACCTGATCCAGCGCCTGAGGGAGCTGGAGCTGGTGGTGGGCTTCAACCTGCTGCGCTTCGACTACGGCGTGCTCAGCGCCTACACCACCCACGACCTGAGCCGCCTACCCACCCTGGACCTGCTCTTAGAGGTGCAGGGGGTGTTGGGCCACCGCCTGAGCCTGGACGCCCTGGCCGGGGCCACCCTGAACGCGGCCAAGAGCGCCGACGGCCTGCAGGCCGTGGCCTGGTGGCGGGAGGGCAACCTCAAGGACCTGGCCGCCTACTGCCAGCACGACGTGGAGCTGACCCACGAGCTGTTCCGCTTCGGCCAGCGGGAGGGGCACCTGATCTACCAGCGCAAGGACGGCAACCGGCTGCGGGTGCCGGTGTGCTGGGGCTGGCCGGCCTTGAGGGAGCGGCTGGCGTGAAGGGCATCCCCGGACCAGACTGCCCGGCCTGCCTGGAGCGCCTGGCCCAGCAGGCCCTGAACGGAGGCGGCCTGCCCGAGGCAGAGGCCGCGACGCTGCGGGAAGACATGCTGGCCCTGGTGCGGGCGGGCCTGGCCGTGGGGCGCTCGCCGGCCCTGATCGCCAGCGACTTCTTCGCCCTGGCCCGGAAGCGCCTGCCGGAGTGCGACCCTTTTGCGGCCAAGAAGGCGGCCGACTTCGCGGCAGCGCGTCGGGCCGCGGCCGGCCTGGGGCCGCTGCCCGATTGCTTCGCGGACCGGGCCCGGGCCGCGGTGCTGGGCAATGCCATCGATCACTTTTTCCTGGCCCACACCGGCGAGCTTTGGGGCGGCGGCGACGGCCTGCGCCTGGGCATAGATCACCTGGCCCAGGCCGAGACCCGGCTGCGGCCGGGCGGCCGGGTGGTGATCCTGGCCGACAACTGCGGCGAGCAAAGCTTCGACCGCCTGCTGGTGGAGCACCTGCTGGGCCGGGGCTGCACGGTGGACTACGTAATCAAAGCCGGGCCGGTGCAGAACGACCTTTGCCTGGCCGACCTGCGGGCGGCCGGCGAGGAGTACGGCCTGGGCCGGGTGCTGGACCTGGCCCCGCCCGCGGTGGGCCTGGACCCGGAGGCCGTGCCCGCCGAACTGCGCGAGCGGCTGGAGGCGGCCGACCTGGTCATCGCCAAGGGCATGGGGCACTTCGAGACCCTGGCCTCGGCTGCCGGGGTGTTCGGCGGGCAGGACCGCCTGGGCTGGCCGCTCTTAATGCTGTTTTTGGCCAAGTGCGACACCATCGCCCACAGCCTGGGTCTGAAGAGAGGGCAGGGTGCGGCCCTGGGCTGCGGCCTGAGCTGACTCTACCCTCAGGGAGAGCGGAGCATGGACGCCCATAGAGTGGATTTCGCGGCCCTGGCCTGGGAGGAGCTGCCCGCGGGTCTGCGCCAGAAGGTCTATGGCCGGGACCACAGGCGGATTCGCCTGCTGGAGTTCGCCCGCGGCTTTGTGGAGCCTGACTGGTGCGCCAGGGGCCACATGGGCTACATGTTGGAGGGGCGGCTGGAGATAGATTTCGCCGGCAACAAGGTCGTCTACGGTCCAGGCGAGGGCATATTCATCCCGGCCGGGGACGAGCACCGGCACAAGGCTACGGCCCTGACGGACAAGGCCCTGCTGGTCCTGGTGGAGGAGGCCTGAGCCGGCCGGGGCGCATTGACTTGGCTCTAGAGCTGGGGTTAGATCAAGCTATGCAAGCGCGTTCAGCGAGAATCCGCCGGACTTGGTTGGCCTTGGCCGCGGCCCTGGCCCTGCTGCTCTCGGCCGGCTGCATCGTCCAGCCGCCGGCCAAGATCACCGCGCCCCATGCCCTGCGCGAGGTGCCCGAGCGCGACTGGCCTCTGCTTCTGGATGACCTGTCGGCCAAGAGCTTCTTCGAGGCAGCCGAGGCCTCCCTGGCCTATCTGCGCAGGCTCAAGCCAGACCGGCGCATCACCTTCGGACCCTACCAGGCCAGCGCCGGCCAGCTGGCCGCCTCCCTGGAGCGGGTCAAGGACCTGCTCTACCGCCTGCCCGACCCCGAGCAGCGCCGCCAGGCCCTGCAGAAGGAGTTCATCCTGCTGGAGTCGGTGGGCAGCGACGGCCAGGGCCGGGTGCTGTTCACCGGCTACTACGAGCCCATCCTCCAGGCGCGGGCCCAGGCCCAGGCCCCCTTCATCAACCCGGTGTACGCCATTCCCTCGGACCTGGTGTACATCAACCTTAAGGACTTCAGCCCGGAGCTGCCCAGCCGGCGGCTGGTGGGCCAGGTGCAGGGCCGGCGGGTGCGGCCCTATCCGGACCGCAAGGCCATCGACTTCCAGCAGGCCCTGGCCGGCCGGGCCGAGGTCCTGGGCTACGTGGCGGACCCGGTGGAGGTGTTCTTCCTGCACATCCAGGGCTCGGGGCAGCTGGAGTTCCCGGACGGCCGCCGGCTGCGGGTGGGCTACGCGGCCAGCAACGGCCAGCCTTACCGCTCCATCGGCAAGTTGCTGCTCCAAGAGGGGCTCATGGAGCCGGGCAGCATGTCCATGCAGGGCATCAAGGCCTTCCTGGCTGCTCACCCCGAGCAGATGCAGCGGGTGCTAGGGCATAACCCCTCCTACGTGTTCTTCCGGCCTCTGGCCCCCACCGGCGGGCCCCTGGGCTGCTTCGAGGCCCCGCTCACCGCCGGGCGCTCGGTGGCCCTGGACCGGCGACTGTTCCCGGGCCTGGCCCTGGCCTACGTGCAGGGCCAGATGCCGGCTCCGGGCGGCGGGGCCACGGCCCTCAGCCGCTTCGTGTTCAACCAGGACACCGGCGGGGCCATCCGGGGGCCTGGGCGGCTGGACCTGTTCTTCGGCTCCGGGCCCGAGGCCGGCGAACTGGCTGGCCGCATGAAGTATCCGGGGCGGCTATTCTTCTTTTTCCCCCGCAACCCCTGAGCCGGGGCGCGGGCGGCTGCGGCCAGAGGGGAGGCTAGCGGTGGGCGCACAAAAGCGGATAGGCAAAACCCGGCTGGTGCTGGTGGAGGGGGACATCACCCAGGCCGACACCGAGGCCATCGTCAACGCGGCCAACAGCCGCCTGGCCGGCGGCGGCGGGGTGGATGGGGCCATTCACCGGGCCGGCGGGTCGGAGATCATGGCCGAGTGCCGCCAGATTGGCCACTGCCCCACCGGCGAGGCGGTGATCACCACCGGCGGGCGGCTCAAGGCCAAGAAGGTCATCCACACCGTGGGGCCCATCTACCGCGGCCGGCCCGAGGACCCCCGCCTGCTGGCCAACTGCTACCAAAGCTCCTTGGAGCTGGCCGCCAAGCACGGCCTGCGCAGCGTGGCCTTTCCCAGCATCTCCACCGGGGTTTATGGCTATCCCCTGAGCGAGGCGGCGCCTGTGGCCCTGGCCGCGGTGAAAAAGGCCCTGAAAGAGCACCCCGATGCCTTTGACGAAGTGCGCTTCGTGCTCTTCGGCAGCCAGTCCTACCAGGCCTATGCCGAGGCCCTGCAGGGCCTGGCCTGAGCCCGCTTTAGCTGATAAATTGCAATTTTATCAGGGCGATGGCTATATATGGCGCACGCGAAGGCGGATTTTATTGACAGGCCCGGCTGCCAGCCGGCAGTATTATTCTAGTTATGAAAATTCATCCGGTTTTCTCAACCGCCTGCCCGGGAGCGCAGAGTCCGGCGAGGCTCCGCCGAGTTGACAACCGCGCTCCGAGGCGGTACATTATTTAGGAATCATTATTATGGGAGAAGGATCATGGATCCCACGCCCAAGCTCCGCATGACCACCCAGCGCCAAGTGATCATGGAGGAGCTGCGCAAGGTAAAGAGCCACCCCACGGCCGGCGAGCTGTGCCAGATGGTGCGCCGGCGTCTGCCCCGCATCAGCCTGGGCACGGTCTACCGCAACCTGGACATCCTCTCCCGGTCGGGCATGATCCAGAAGCTCGACGTGGCCGGTCAGGAGATGCGCTTCGACGGCGACATCCGGGACCACTATCACCTGCGCTGTCTGGAGTGCGGCGGGGTGTCCGACGTGGATCTGGCCCTGCTCACGGATATAGACCAGCAGGTGGAGGAGGCATCGGGCTTCGAGGTGCTGGGCCACCGCCTGGAGTTCGTGGGGCGCTGCCAGGCCTGCCGGCGGGACAAGAAAGTCAACTAGCCCAAGTTGAGTTCGGGAGCGAAGGCAATGGCTACAGCAGTAAAGGTGTCGCCCGAGGGCAAGAAGGTCCTGCAGGCCCTGGCCAAGGCCAAGGACCCTCTGGCCAACAAGCAGTTGGCCACGGCCGCGGGCCTGGACGGCAAGCTGGTCAGCGCCGCGGTCAAGGAGCTGAAGCAGGCCGGGCTGGTGGACTGCCCGGCGCGCTGCAAATACGGCATCACCGCCGCCGGCAAGAAGAAAATCTAACCTACGCGGCCCCCGGGCCGCCCGAACATTTCCCCTGCAATTAACGAGAAAGGAGTGCTATGCCCAGTCTCAAGGGCTCCCAGACCGAGAAGAACCTCCTCACCGCCTTTGCCGGTGAGTCCCAGGCCCGCAACCGCTACACCTACTTCTCCAGCCAGGCCCAGAAAGACGGCTACATCCAGATGTGCGCCATCTTCTCCGAGACCGCCGACCAGGAAAAGGAACACGCCAAGCGCCTGTTCAAGTTCCTGCCCGGCGGCGAGGCCCAGGTAATGGCCGCCTTCCCCGCCGGCGTGATCGGCAGCACCCTGGAGAACCTGCGCGCGGCCGCCGGCGGCGAGCACTACGAGTGGAGCGAGATGTACCCCGGCTTCGCCAAGGTGGCCCGCCAGGAGGGCTTCGCGGACATCGCCAAGGTCTTCGAGTGCATCGCGGTGGCCGAGCAGTTCCACGAGAAACGCTACCTGGGCCTAGCGGCCAACATCGAGGCCGGCCGGGTGTTCCAGCGCGAGCAGCCGGTGGTCTGGCGCTGCCGCAACTGCGGCTACCTGCACCACGGCGCCACGGCCCCGGACACCTGTCCGGCCTGCGCCCACCCCCGCTCGCACTATGAGTTGCTTTGCGAAAACTGGTAGTGTTGTATAACTAAACAAAAGACGCTCACAGGAGCCAGGCGACTAGCTAAGGAGGCTAAGCATGGCGGACAGGCTGTCGGTTTATAAGTGTGAGGTATGCGGCAACGTGGTGGAGTTGGTCATCGTGGGCGGCGGCGAGTTGGTCTGCTGCGGCCAGCCCATGGTGCTGCAGAAGGAGAACACCACCGACGCGGCTAAGGAAAAGCACGTGCCGGTGATCGAGAAGACCGCCAACGGTTACAAGGTCAAGGTGGGCAGCGTGCCGCATCCCATGATCGACACCCACTGGATCCAGTGGATCGAGCTGATCGCCGGCGACAAGGCCTACATGGAGTTCCTGAACCCCGGCCAGGCCCCGGAAGCCGAGTTCGCCCTCAAGGCCGACGCGGTGGTAGCCCAGGAATACTGCAACCTACACGGCCATTGGAAGGCCAAGGCCTAGCCTCATTCCAGCGCGAAGGAGATTGTTGCGATGAAGAAGTACGTGTGCGGCGTTTGCGGCTACGTTTACGACCCGGCCAAAGGCGACCCGGACGGCGGCATTGCGCCCGGCACCGCCTTTGAGGACCTGCCGGCCGACTGGACCTGCCCGGTCTGCGGCGCCGCCAAGGACCAGTTCTCGCCCGAGGACTAGAGAGACTCCGCTGGGCCGGCCTGGCCGGCCCGGTTTTTTCCACAACCGCGCCGAGGCGGCGCCCTGGGGCGGCCGCCCGGCGAGGCAGGGCAGAAATGAAGCCTGTTGAGCTGAAAAAGGACATTTTCTGGGTAGGGGCGGTGGATTGGAACATCCGCGACTTCCACGGCTACTCCACGGAAAAGGGCAGCTCCTACAACAGCTATCTGATCAAGGATCAGAAGACGGTGCTGTTCGACACCGTCAAGAAGGGGTTCTTCGGGGACATGATGCACCGCATCTACAACCTGATGGACCCCAAGCAGATAGACTACCTGGTGGTCAACCACGTGGAGATGGACCACTCCGGCTCCCTGCGCGAGGCCATCGAGCTGATCCAGCCCGAGAAGATCTTCTGCTCGCCCATGGCCCTGAAGGCCATCAACGCCCACTTCCACCCCCAGGGCTGGCCCCTGCAGGTGGTCAAGACCGGCGACAAGCTGGAGCTGGGCGCGCGCACCATCAACTTCCTGGAAACGCGGATGGTGCACTGGCCCGACAGCATGTTCTCCTACGTCTCCCAGGAGAAGCTCTTGATCTCCAGCGACGGCTTCGGCCTGCACTGGGCCACCAGCGAGCGCTTCGACGACGAGGTGAACCAGGCCGAGCTGATGCGCCACGCGGCCAAGTACTACGCTAACATCCTGCTGCTGTACTCACCGCTGATTCAGAAGCTCTTGGCCACGGTGGGCGAGCTGGGCCTAGACATCGACATGATCGCCCCGGACCACGGGCTGATCTGGCGCAAGAACCCCGGCACCATCATTCGGGCCTACGACGCCTGGAGCAAGCAGAAGGCGGCCAACAAGGCCCTGGTGATCTACGACACCATGTGGCACAGCACCGAGATGATGGCCAAGGCGGTCTACGACGGCATCCTGGACCAGGGCGTCTCGGTCAAGCTGCTCAACCTGGCCTGCAACCACCGCAGCGACGTGATGACCGAGGTGCTGGACGCCAAGGCCCTGGTCTTCGGCTCCCCCACCCTGAACAACGGCATGCTGCCGCGCATGGCCGACCTGCTGCACTATTTGCGCGGCCTCAAGCCGGCAGACAAGCTCTGCGCCACCTTCGGCTCCTACGGCTGGAGCGGCGAGGCGCCCAAGATGATGGCCGGCATCTTGGGCGATATGAAGCTGGAGCTGGTGGCCGAGCCTCTGCGGGTGCACTACGTGCCCGACCACGAGGCCCTGGCCCCCTGCCGCGAGCTGGGCCAGAAGATCGGCCGAATGGTGGCGGAGCTGAAGCTGCCGCCGGCCTGCGACGAGGTCTACTGCGGAGACTAGCGGCCGCCAGCCCGCGGCCGCCGGCTCCCGGCGCCGGGTGCGCCGCCTACTGCAGGCCCGGGACTGGCCCGCGGCGCTGCAAGAGCTGCGGGGCCTGCCCCTGGCTCAGACCTTGCGGCAATTGCAGGCCTGCCTGCCCGACAGCGATCCCCAGATAAAATGGCGGGCGGTGGAGGCCCTGGGCCGTTTGGCCCCGGACTTGGCCGCCCGCGACCTTGAGGCGGTACGGGAGCTGGTGCGCCGTTTGCTCTGGGCCCTGAACGAGGAGAGCGGGGCCGTGCCCTGGGGCACGGCCGAAGGCCTGGGCGAGGTGCTGGCCAATACGCCGGCCCTGGCCCAGGAGTACGCCTGCCTGCTGGTCTGCCAGGTCTGGCCCGAGGGCCGGCGGCTGGAGTTCGCGCCCCTGCAGCGGGGCGCGGTGTGGGCCCTGGGGCGGCTGGCCCAGGCTCAGCCCGAGCTGCTGCGCGCCCAGGGCGCGGCGCAGCACCTGCTGCCCCTGCTGGATTGGCCCGACCCTGGCGTGCGCGGTCTGGCCGCCTGGGCCCTGGGCCTGCTGGGGGCGGCCGAGGCCAGGGAGCGCCTGGAGGCCTTACGAGGCGACCAGGGCCCGGTGGAGATGGGCCAGGACGGCAAGCCCGTCTTCACCACGGTGGGCGCCCTGGCGGCCCAGGCCCTGCCCCGTCTCTAAAGAGCAGGGCGTGTTTCATCCATGAAAAACCAGACGTTGCGCAGTCTGCGTGCTTGGCAGGCCGGCCGGTCTTGACAGGTGGTGCGGGCCGGGCTAGGGTGTTGTATACTGGATACAAAACCAGAGCCCGTAGCCGGGGCGGGCATCCTTGGGGCGACTCATGGCAGCGGAAAAAGCAGACTCCAACCCCTTCAAGCGGCGCTCCCTGGGCCAGGAGGTGACCCTGCACCTCAAGCGACTGGTGGTGGCCGGCAAGATCAAGCCGGGCCAGCGCCTGGTGGAGGAGCGCCTGGCCCGGGACCTGGGCATCAGCCGCACGCCGGTGCGCGAGGCCCTGCACCGCCTGGAGCAGGAGGGCCTTTTAAGCAAGCGCAGCCGGGGCGGCTACCTGGTGCGACCCCTGACCGCCCAGGAGGTGGAGGACGCCCTGGGCGTGCGCGCGGCCCTGGAGGGCTACGCCGCTGAGCTGGCTGCCCGCCGGGCCCCGGCCCCGCTGCTGAATAAGCTGACGGCCAACGTAGAGGCCTTTGAACGGGCCGTGACCAAGCGCGACGAGAAGGCCCTGATCTCCTTGAACAGCCAGTTCCACCTGCTGCTCTACCAGGCGGCGGGCTCGCCTCTGCTCACCCGCATGCTGGGCGAGCTGCAGGAGATCGTGGAGCGCATCTCCCGGGCCATCTACTCCAACATGGACGCCGGTCTCTGGTCCACCGAGGACCACCGCCGCATGCTGGAGGCCCTGCGCAAGGGCCGGGCCAGCCAGGCCGCGGACCTGGCCCGCCGCCACGTGGCCCACGGCGCCCAGTGGATCATATCGCGCATGCGGGACGAGAAACTGGAGCTGTAGGCCATGTCCAAGGCCCTGATCTTCATTTACGCCGGCGGCGCGCTGCACGCGGGCTGGGCCGTGTTCCACCTTTTCTTCCCCCGCATCTTCCAATGGCCGCAACGCCTGGCTAGCCTGGACTCGGTGAACCGCAGCATCATGCAGGTGCTCAACCTCTGCCTGGCTTTCTACTTCGCGGTTGCGGCCTACCTGTCCCTGGCCTTTGCCCCGGAGCTGCTGGCCAGCGGCCTGGGTAAGAAGCTGCTGGCCATCTTCACCGCCTTCTGGCTGCTGCGCCTGGCCCTGCAGTTCCGCTTCTTCCGGGCGGTGCACCCGGCCTCGCTGGTGCTGATCCTGTTTTTTGCGCTGACCCTGGTGGCCTACGGCTATCCCCTGCTGCAGGCGGGCCGCTGACCCCACTTGAACTTTAACCATCACCGACGGCGGGAGAGATCATGGCCGACATCTTCACCCCCTGGCAGCTCAAGGACCTAACCATCCCCAACCGCCTGGTGCGCAGCGCCACCTGGGAGGGCCTGGCCGAGCCGGACGGCACCCCCACCTACGAGCTGGTCAACGCCCTGGCCGCCCTGGCCGAGGGAGGCGTGGGCCTGATCATCACCGGTTTCGCCTTCATCACCCAGGAGGGCAAGGCCCTGCCCAAACAGACCGGCGCGCACATAGACGCCATGATCGGCCCCCTGGCCCGCATCGCGGACGCGGTGCACAAGTGCGGCGGCCTGGTGGCCCTGCAAATCGCCCACGCCGGCGGCCAGACCAAACAGGAGTGGACCGGACAGCCGCCGGTGGGGCCCTCGGCCATGCAGCACCCAGCCTTTGGTCCGGTGCAAGAGCTGAGCAAGGACCAGATCGCCGACATCGTCGAGGCCTTTGCCCTGGCCGCCGGCCGGGGCAAGGCCGCCGGCTTCGACGCGGTGGAGTTGCACGCCGCCCATGGCTACCTGGCCAACCAGTTCTTGAGCCCCTTCACCAACCAGCGCCGGGACGAGTACGGCGGCGACTGGCAGGGCCGCGGCCGCTTCGTGTTCGAGATGCTCCGGGCAACGCGTGACCTGGTAGGGCCCCGCTACCCGGTCTTCATCAAGCTCAACAGCAGCGATTGCGTGGAAAACGGCCTGGAGCCGGCCGACGCCGTCAAGGTGGCCCAGCGCCTGTCGGACATGGGCATAGACGCCATCGAGGTCAGCGGCGGCCAGCCGGCCGCGGGCAGAATGGGCGCGGCCCGCAAGGTCAAGGAACCGGAGCAGGAGGGCTACTTCCTGGACAACGCCAAGGCCATCAAGCAAGTGGCGGCCTGCCCGGTGATCTCGGTGGGCGGCTGGCGCAGCCGGGCGCGGGTGGAGAAGGCCCTGGACCAGGTGGACGCGGTGGCCATGAGCCGGCCCTTCATCCGCCAGCCCGACCTGGCCAATCGCTGGAAGGCCGGCGAGAGCCAGGTCACCTGCATCTCCTGCAGCGGCTGCTTCAAGGTCTGCGTGACCCAGGGTCTGGGCTGCGCCCAGGAGTTGAAGGAGCAGGAGAAGGCAGGCGCCTAGCACCAGCCGGCAGCGCGAAAAATTAATTGGCCCCGGCCTGGCGCCGGGGCCTTTTTTTGCCCGCTAGCCCGAGCCCTGGCTGAAGGCCCCCACCAGCTCGCTGCGCAGCGCGGCCACCTCCGAGAGGGCCTGCGCCACGGCCCCGGCCTCCTCGGGGGTCATCACCCGCTGGAGGTGGCCGCAGACGTAGTGCAGGCAGGCATAAGGCCGCACCTTCCAGGGCAGGGTGCAGCCGCTCTGGCCCAGGAACGGGCAGCCCTGCAGGCTGGCCTGGGGATAGGGCAGACCCTCAGGGGCCAGGGCGGCCATCAGGATCAGGTCGCTGATGTCCAGCAGGCCCCGCTTGCTGATGCGCTGGCAGCAGGGGCGGCTGCAGGTGGGGCAGAGTTGGGGGCAGTGCCGGGCGAACACCCGGCGGGGTGCGTCCAGGCAGGCGTCGATGCGCCGCACCAGCTCGCGTGATTGCGCCTGGCCCGGCGAGGCCAGGGCGCTGCTCAGTTCTTGCAGCCGACGCTGCCAGCGCCGGCGGCTGAAGGGGAAGTGCTGCAGGCTAATAGTTGAGCCCCACCCGGGAGCGCACCAGCTCCAGGGTCTGGCCCGCGATGTTCCGGGCCTTACCCGCGCCCATGGCCATGATGCGCCGCACCTCGCCCAGGTCCGCGGCCAGCTCGGCCCGCTTCTGGCGGTAGGGCGCGAAGTACTCCCACATGCGCGCGAAGAGCATCTTTTTGACCTCGCCGTAGCCCAGGCCGCCGGCCCGGTAGCGGTCGGCCAGGTCTTTCTTTTCCTCGTCGCCCAGGAACAGGCTGACCAGGGCAAAGACGTTGCACTTGTCCGGGTCCTTGGGCTCCTCCAGGGGCGTGGAGTCGGTGACGATGCGCATCACCTTTTTCTTCAGCTCCGCCTCGTCGCCGAATATCTCCAGGGTGTTGCCGTAGCTCTTGGACATCTTCTGGCCGTCGATCCCCGGCACCACCGCGGTGTGCTCGTCGATCCAGGCCTCGGGCACCACAAAGGTGTCGCCGTAGGCGTAGTTGAACTTGATGGCGATGTCGCGGGTGATCTCCAGGTGCTGCTTCTGGTCCTTGCCCACCGGCACCGCGTCGGACTGGTAGAGCAGGATGTCGGCGGCCATCAAGACCGGGTAGGAGAAAAGGCCGTTGTGGGGCTGGAAGCCCTTGGCCAGCTTGTCTTTGTAGGAGTGGGCCCGCTCCAGGAGCCCCACCGGGGTCTGGTTGTTCAGTATCCAGGTCAGCTCGCAGACCTCGGGCACGTCGCCCTGCACCCAGAAGATGGACTTGTCCGGGTCCAGGCCCAGGGCCAGGAAGTCCAGGCAGGCGGCTAGGGTGTCTCCCCGCAGGGCGTCGGCGTCGGTCACCGTGGTCAGGGCGTGGTAGTTGACCACGAAGCAGAACAGCGTGTGCTCCCGCTGGAACTGGATCATGGGCTTCATCATGGCGAAATAATTGCCGATGTGCAGGGTGCCCGAGGGCTGTATGCCGGACAGGACGCGCATGCAAAAACCTCCCTAGCTGCCTTGGCGAATCACCCAGGCAATATACCCAAGGGGGCGGGAAGCGTCAATAAAGGGGAGCGGGGGGATGGAAGCGGATCAATGGCCCTCTAAGGGATTGACAACGTCTCTTGGTTTGTCGGACACATATAAGCTGATCATAAAAAAAGCAAGGAAGTAATCAAGGGACGGAACTATGAGAACGTATTTGCTCACGTGGAACCCAAACCGCTGGGAGTGGGATATGGAAACATACCTCGCGTCGCTCGATGAGCGAGGTTTCGTTGATGCTAGTTGGAGTTGTGGGCGCACCAAACGTATCAAAGCTGGGGATCGCATATTCCTGCTCCGCCAAGGGCGGGAACCACGCGGGATTATGGCCTCTGGTTACGCGGAGTCTGCTCCTTATAAAGAAGAGCATTGGGACGAAAGCCACAATGATGAGGCATTATACGTCGATGTCCGTTTTGATTCTTTGCTTAATCCAGAACAGGACGGCGTACTCCCCCTTTCCCGGCTCAAGGGCGGCAAACTCGCGGAGGTAAACTGGCCAACGCGAATATCCGGAATATCTGTCCCCTCGGAGGCCGCATCCCAACTTGAGAATCTTTGGCTTAGCTTTCTTGAGGAGCGTGGTCAATCACCTATCGTTATACCGGAGGAAGTTACAACCCCGGGCCTCTATGGTGAGGGTGCGGTCCGCCGGATAGCCGTTAACGCGTATGAGCGTGATCCACGAGCACGAAAGGCTTGCATGGAACACTACGGTACCATGTGCTTAGCCTGCGGTTTCGATTTCGGTGCTACCTACGGCGCCCTTGGAGAAGGCTTTATACACGTACATCATGTGGTTCCACTTTCGCAGATCGGCGAGAGCTACATCGTAGACCCTGTTCACGACCTACGGCCTGTTTGTCCCAATTGCCACGCAATGCTACATAAACATAAAGAGGTTTTAGAAATCGATGAACTCAAAAAGTTTTTACGCAAAGAGTCGTCCGATAACCTCAACGATACGCGCGGTGATGCGGAAAGTTAGCTAATTTCCTCACCTCCCTTTCCGCCTGCCTCAGTCAGCGCCCAACCTGTCTTTGACGATCCGGCGCAGGCGCTTAAACACCAGGCCCTTGACCTGCTCCAGGTGCTTGGCCTGCTGAAAGCTGACGTCGGCGGTGTCCTGGTCCTTGCGCTGCTCTGGCTCCACCTGAATCACGAAGGTGTTGACCTGATGGTCCCAGAACCACTGCGCGCACCCCACCTGGATGTATTCCGGGTCCAGGCGGCCCAGGTCCACCAGCGCTAGCAGCAGGCCCCTGCCGTCTTGGTTTTCCTGCAGGCAAAGGGTCAAGTAGGCCAGGCGGTAGAGGATGGGGCCGCCTGGGTCCTGGTTGGGCAGGGGCGCGAGGTTGTATTGGTCCTGATTGGCGCGGTGCACAAAGTGGCCGTAGCAGCTCTGCAGCGTGAAGCAGTAGCTTAGCTGGTTGATATCCTGCGCCAGCGAGCGCAGAGGGGGGTCAATGACGCCGGAGTTCAATCCGGCCAGGGCTTGCGCGCGCTGCTCGGCAAAGCGCGGGTTGGCCACAAAATCCTTGAGCGGAATGAACGTCTGCATGAACTGAAGCACTCCGGGTGGCAACGGCACAACAGCTTGCTCGACGACAGTTAAATTTCTCAGTCAGGTCGTCCCAATCCGGCCAGGCCGGCAGGGCTGGCTACACCACCTGTTTTATATTCTCAATTTTGCCGTAGATAAGCAGGCGGTCGCCCTTCTTGATGGCCGTGTCGGCCGGCGGCACGGGGGTCAGCTCGCCCTCCCTTTGGATGGACAGCACCAGCAGGCCCTTGTGGGTCATGCCGCACTCCTGCAGGGTCTTGTCGATGAGCTGCGACTTGCTCTCCACCAGCACCTCCACCAAGCCAGTGCCCTCGGCCTGATGCAGTATCTCCTCGATGTGCACGTCCTCGAAGCCAAGCTTTTGGCGCAGGAGCAGGCGCATCTTCTGGTTGATCTTCTGCACCGAGCCCAGGTGGCTGAGCAGCTTGTAGATGATGATGAAGGCCAGAATCGCCACCAGCAGCCGCACCGCGTTGACCAGGTCGTTGTCGTGACGCAGGGTCAGCACCGTGGTGGAGACCGCGGAGACGAAGCCTATGTTGCCGGTGATGATCAGGTAGGTGACGATGCGCCGTCGGCGGGGGTGGTTGACGATGCGCTCGGACTCACGGGTGGTGAAGCCGGTGTTGCTAAAGGATGACACGGCCTGGAACAGGGCCGTGGGGCGGTCCAGGCCGGTCATCTCCAGGGCGGTGGCGCCGGCCTTGATGATCAACAGGGACAGGGTCACCACGATCAAAAGCAGCACTATGCTCATGGTCCGGCTCCTGTGGCGGAAACTCTGGCGGCCGCTGACACGGCCCTGTGAGCCTAAATTTTAATCTGCTTTGATGATCAAGGCCAGCGGGACGGTTCGCCCAGGGCGGCCGGGGGCCGGCGGCTGCCAATGGCCCCAGGCAAGACGGGCGCCAGGTAGGCCTTCTGTCCGCTGGCCAGCAGGTGGTCGGCGCGCTGCATGAAGCGGGTGTAGCGCTGCTTCAGCTCGTAGAAACCATGCCACCAGGCATAGTCCGGGGCCATCATGGCCGCGCCCAGGCGGGCCCGGCGGCCCTCGTGGTGCCACAGCTCGTAATAGGTGGTCCACAGGGGCGAGTGGAAGAAGGCGTCCCGAGGCAGCAGGCCTTTGTCGTACAGGACCTCCAGCTTGGCCTGCACCGGCCGGAAGTACAGCTCGTTGTACTCCCGGACCGTGGCGTCCAGCTGCTTAAAGTGGCTGTCGGTCCAGCCGGGGCTGTGGCAGGACAGGCAGACCCCGCGCATCTCCTGGCGGGCTTGCTGCCAGGGACGCTGGGCGGGCCAGGGCGCGAAGTCCTGCGGCCGCACGGTCAGGGGCGCCTGCAGCTCCCAGGCCAGGCGGCGGCCCACGTCGTGGGTGGCGGGCGTCCGGCCGGCGGCGGACATGTGGCAGGCCGCGCAGGTGGGCGTGCGATAGTCCACCCCCGCGGTCCAGGTCTCGGGCGGCGCGTCCCAGCGCCAGGTGTGGCCCTGGGAGCGGTAGATGGCCCCGTGCTTGGACTCCGCGTAGATCTCCATCTGGGGGTGGCCCGGCCCCAGGTGGCAGACGCCGCAGGCCTCGGGCCGGCGGGCCTGGGCCAGGCTGAAGGCGTGGCGGCCGTGGCAGGCCGAGCAGGAGCCGCGGCTTCGGTCCAGGTTGACCCGGCCCACGCCGGTGTTGGGCCAGGTGGCCGGGTCCAGCCGGCCCGCGGCGTCGGCCTTGAGCATTGAGCCGTGGCAGCGCAGGCAGCCCAGGGAGCGCTCCAGGGGCGAACTGAGGCCCTGGTTGAGCCAGGGGTCGCTGCGCCAGATGATGCTCAGGCTGGCCGCGTGTTTGCTGCGGGCGTACTCCTGAGACTGGCGCAGGTGGCAGCGGGAGCAGTCTCGGGGGGTGACGACCGCGGCCACCGGGGCCGCGTAGCGGGCCTGTGCCCATGGTCCCTGGCCTGAGGCAAAGTAGGCCTGGTGGCGCTGGTCGATGTCCCGGTCGCCGCGGCCGGCCTGGTGGCAGTGCAGGCAGCTCACCTTGGCCCGGGCGTGGGCGCTCCTGCCCCAGTCGTGATGCACGGCCGGGGTGGCCTTCTGGTGGCAGCCCACGCAGGCCTGGGCCAGCTGCGGGCGGAAGGGCTCCGCGGCCGGGACCAGGGGCGGCCCCCAGTTCCACCAGGCCAGACAGAGTAGGATCACCAGCATGCAGCCCAGCACCAGGTAGGCCAGCACCACCAGCAGCCGCGCGGTGGGGCCCAGGGCCTCGGGGTCCGGGGACGCGGGGGCCGGTCCCAGCTTGGGCAGCCGCTCCAGCACCTCCGGGCCATGCGGGGCGGCGGCCAGGTCCGCGGTGAGGTCGCGGCCGGCGCGGTGGCGACGCATGTGCTCGCCGCCGGGCCAGAGCTTGCTGCCCCCCACGTCGTAGAGCTGGCCGGAATAGGCGATGTGGGCCGGCCGGCCCTCCTGGCCGTCGAACTGGGCAAGGGGGTCCCGGGAGGCGGCCTCGGCGTCGGCCTGCAGGCGGCGGTGCAGCCAGGTGTTGACCAGCACGGCGGTGGCCACCATGAGCAGGAAGAAGAACACCTTCACCATCCACACGATGCCGAAGGTGGTGTGCAGCAGGGCCTCCAGGTTGGGCACCCGCAGCCAAGTGAGCACCGCGCCGCTCAGGGCCAGCAGGATGATGCTGCCCAGGCCCAGCAGCCGCTCGCCCTGGGGCACCCCCCGCACCAGGGCCCGGGGTTTGATGAACAGGTGGATGTAGAAGATGGCCCCGAACCAGACGATGGCCGTGGCGATGTGCACGAAGCCGGCCAAGAGGTTGAGCCAGGACCGCCAGGCCACGGGCAGGGCCTTGGGGTCCAGGTAGAAGCCGGCGGCCCGGAAGGCGTAGCCCTGGGGGGTGAGGGAGCTGCCGCCCTGGGGGCTCTCGTGGCAGAAGGAGCAGGGCTTGTTGGTCTGGGCCGAGAAGTAGGGCGTGGCCCAGGCCGGCCCGGCCAGGCTGAGCGCCAGCAGGGCCAGCAGACAGGCGGCCGCGGCGGGCAAGGCCAGGCGGCGGTGTAGGACGCGGGAGCGGTTCATGGCAACACAATACAATCCCCGCCTTGGCGAGGCAAGGCGGGGATTGGCTGCGAGCGGTTCAGTCTACTTGGGCTTGGGCCCGAATATCTGGGGCGGCCTGCGCGTGCTGCCGGTGGCGCCGGGCAGGCTGGGGGCCACGTAGGCCTTCTGGTGGTTTTTTAGCAGCTCGTCGGCCTTGTGCATGAATTCCACGAAGCGTTTCTTGCACTCGTAGAAGCCGTGCCACCAGGAGTAGTCCGGGGCCATCATGGCCGCGCCCATGCGGGCCCGGCGGCCCTCGTGGTGCCACAGCTCATAGAACTGCACCCATAGCGGGGCTCGGAAGGCCGCGTCCTTGGGCAGCAGGCCCTGCTTATACAGCTCCTCCAGCTTGCGCAGGGCCGGCAGATAGTAGACTTCATTGTATTCCTTGACCGCGGCGTCCATATGGGTGAAGTGGCTATCCACCCAGGCGTTGCTGTGGCACTGCAGGCAGATGTTGCGCATGCGGGTGCGTTCCTCGCGCCAGTCGGTCTTGGAGGGCCAGGGCTTGAAGTTCTGCGGCCGGATGGTCAGGGGCGCCTGCAGCTCCCAGGACAGGCGCCGGGTCACGTCGTGGGTGGTCAGCTCCGGGCCGGAGCCGGACATGTGGCAGGCGGCGCAGGTGGGCGTGCGGTAGTCCACGCCAGGGGTCCAGGTACCCGGCGCGGCGTCCCAGTTCCAACCCTGGCCCTGGCTGCGCATGATGGAGCCGTGCTTGGATTCGTTGAAGATTTCCCACTGCGGGTGGTCCGGGCCCAGGTGGCACTGACCGCAGGTGTCGGGCTTGCGGGCCTCGGACACGCGGAAGCGGTGGCGGGTGTGGCAGGCCGAGCAGGAGCCGCGGGAGCCGTCCAAGTTCAGGCGGCCCACGCCCACGTTGGGCCAGGTCTGCGGGTCCAGCTTGCCGTTCTTGTCCACCTTGAGTACGGTGCCATGGCAGGTGAAGCAGCCGTTGACGCGCTCGAAATCGCTGTTCTGGCCCAGGTTGAGCCAGGGGTCGATCTGCCATATGATCTGCAGGGTGTTGGCGTGCTTACTGGCCGCGTACTGCTTGGCCTCGTCCGGGTGGCAGCGGGAGCAGTCTTTGGGCGTCACCACGCCGGAGATGGGCACCCGGTATTCGGACTTGGCCCAGGGGTTGTCGCCCTTCTCGTAGACCTTGTAGTGGTTCTTGGCCACGTCCGGGTCGAACTCCTCGGCCTTGTGGCAGTCCAGGCAGGTGATGTTGGCGCTGGCGTGGCGGCTGTGGGCCCAGTCGGAGAAGATGCCTGGGCTGACCAGCTTGTGGCACTGGATGCAGGCCACCGCCTGCTTGGACATGCTGCGCACGATGCGGAACTCTTTTTGCAGCGGCAGGTTGGGGGCGACCGCCTGTTTTTTTTGGGCCTGTGCCGGCCCCGGCGTCAGGCCCCAGGCCAGGGCCAGGAGCGCCGTGGCCCCCAGCCAGAGTAGGCTTTTTCTCATCCCCTGATCCCTCCTCCCTTGAGGCAAAAGACTCCTCTCAGCCCGCAGGCTGTTTTCAACCCCCGTAGGCGTAGAGCGGCTTGGGTTTGTGCACCAGGGTGCGGTGGCAGTCCAGGCATTTCTTTTCGTAGCCCGGCCGCGGGTAGAGCACCGCGCGGTGGGCCAGCATGGCTCCGCGCTGGTTGGGTATGTAAAGGAGATTGCGGTGGCATTTGAGGCACTGGTCGTTCTTGATGGTGGCCCAGGCGGTCCGGCGCGCCTGGGCGCGGTCGTAGTCGTGGCCCAGGAAGTGGACCACGATGTCCTTTATGCCGTGGAAGGTCTTGGCGTAGAAGAACTCCACCGTGTCGTGCGGGGCGGGCAGGTGGCAGTCCATGCAGTCGGCCACGAAGCCCTTGGCGTTGACCGCGTGGCGCGAGGTCTTCCAGTCGTTGTAGGCGGTCTGGATTTCATGGCAGGAGGCGCAGAAGGCGGGGGTGGAGGTGCGGTACATGCTGTAGTAGGTCAGGCTGAACAGGGGGAAGGCAAAGAGCAGGCCCACCACGATGAAAAAGACCGGCTTGACCCCCTTGATCCGCCACAGCCTGGCGATCAGCGAACCCGGCATATCCTCCCCGCATCCCCTGCCAGGGCCCGCGCGCCATATCTTCACCCGGCGTGGGCGGGCCCGGACCGTTCATCTGCCTACCTTTTAAAGTATGCGGGAGGCAAAATTTAAATTGCAAGAGGGTCATAATTGTTTTCGTAAATAATTACAACTAGTTTAATTAAGCATTCTTAAAAAAGACTTACAAAATTGTGCCTTATTTTCAAACCTTAAAACTACCAAAAACAACCAGGATATTTCGGAGCCAGCTTATAAATAATCATTCCTGTTTAATATTTAGGCGGCGCGGAATTGGGCTTGGCAAGGCGGCAGGGGCGCCAAAAGGAGGGGGGCCGCCCGCAGGCGGCCCCCGAGGCAGAGGGCGGCAAGGCCCCTCAGCGAGGTCCTACTTGTAGCAGCAGAAGACCTGATCCTTGAGGATGGTCACCTTGTCGTTGAGGAAGCGGGTGTTGTAGCCGGCGTTGCGCAGGATGGTGTAGCCCATCTCGGCGCGCAGGCCGGTGCGGCAGTGGGCGACGATCTCCTTGTCCTTGGGCACTTCCTTCAGACGCGCGGCCAGCTCATCCACGGGGATGTTCTTGGCGCCGGGCAGCATGCCGCCGGCGGCCTCCGCCGTGGTGCGCACGTCCAGGATCAGCTTGCCCGCGGGCTTGTTGCGCACGATGTTCATAAACTCGTCGCCGGTGATCTCGCCCGGATGGGGCCGCGGCAGGTAGAATATCTTGGTGCTCACCAGGTCCTTTTGGATGGGGCCGTTGGCCTTGAGCCAGCCCTGGTAGCCGCCGTCCAGGATGTGGACGTTCTGGTAGCCCCAGCTGGTCACCTGCTTGGTCACCTGGTTGATCTTGTTCATGTCGGTCTGGTCAGCATAGAAGACCAGGAACACCTTGCGGTCCAGGGGGAACTGCTCCCGCTCCTTGACCACCTGGTCCAGGGGGATGGCCACCGCGCCCTGGATGTGGCCGGCCTTGGCGGCCTGGGGGCCGCGGGTGTCGATGACCACGATGTAGCCCAGACGCTTCTTGACGAACTCAGCGCTGGTCAGGACCGGCAGGCCGGCCTGTCTCCAGGCGGGCAGGCCCGCGTGGAACACGCGCACATTCTTGTAGCCGTTCTTTTCCGCCAACCTGGCGGACAGCGGCGAGAGCACTCATCTGAAGCCTTCGCAGTAGAAGATGACCAGGGCGTTCTTGTCCTTGGGCAGCTTGCCCAGCATCTCGGGCATCTTGGGGAAGGGCATCAACACCGCCCCGGGGATGTGGCCCTCGTTGAAGCGGATGGGCGGCCGGGAGTCGATAAGCATGAAGCCGCCGGCCTGCGGCCCCTTGGCCACCAGGGCCGCCAGATCCTTGACGCTAATGAGCTGCTTCTCGGGCACCTTGATGGCGGGTTTGGCCACGATCTGGGTGGCCACCAGGTCGCTGCCCTTGGTCACGTAGCTCACCCGCACCGGGATGGGCTTCTTCAGGGCCTTGAGATTGGGCACGTTGGTTACGCTGGTGTCCTTGGTGTACTTGAGCAGGAGGTTCTTGTCCCCGCCCACATTCACCACGATGGACATGGCCTTGGCCGAGCGGCTCTGGAACTCGCCGGCCACGGTGTCCTTCATGCCCTTGACCTCGGTGTGGCACTTGAGGCACTTCTGGTCGGCCATGAGCTTGGCCGCGGCCGGCGGGGCAGTGGCCAGCAGCAGGGCCAGGGCCCCGGCCGCCAGACCCAGACCCAGGACCGGCCTGGTGAGGATGCTGGTGATTTTCACGGTTTTTCCTCCGTGGATTGGGGGAAGATGGTGTTTCAAATAGCGACGTAGGGATCGGTAATGGTTGTTGGAAAATGTTATCTGTGCAGGTGTTTGAAGTCAAAGGAATATTCAATGATATTTTTATATATGTATAGATAAATACAATCTATATTGTGAGTCCATATATATAAAAAGGCTATATAGCACAGCTAGCTGCCCCGGCTGGAAAACAAACTAATCACCTAGTCAAAATAGGTCTTTCCGTCTGCCGGTTGACACCTCTGGCCGGAGGCGTAAAATAACTAAACAGTAATGGTTATCGGCAAAAATTGGTAGGCAAACTGCCGCCGTCAGCAGCCCGCAGGGGCGCGGACAAGGAGAAAACTATGGCCAACCCCGAGGAGATGTACCAGTGCCAGACCAGCAACTGCGGCTACATCTACAACCCGGACCGGGGCTGCAAAAAGGGCAAGGTGGCGGCCGGCACCTGCTGGGCGGACATGCCCGAGGAATACAAATGCCCGGTCTGCGGGGCCAGCAAAAAGATGTTCCGGCCCCTGGCCGGGCCGGGCTCGTCCCGCGACCAGGGCGCGTAGCCAGGGCCGCGCAGGGTACTCTATAATAAAGCCAGGCCCGGTCCCGGAGCCGCGGCCCATCCAGGTACGGCTCATCACTCACAAGGAGAGACCAATGACCCAGTTGCCCCAGATCACCTGGAAGTGCGTCAAGTGCGGCTACACCTACACCGCGCCCCAGCCGGCGGACGAGTGCCCCGCCTGCCACGAGCATTGCGATTTCGTGGACGTGTCCTGCTACACCCCGGACTGCGCCGGCCCCGGCACCGACGACCGCCTGGTCTAGGCCCCGGCTACATGACGGTCCTGGGCATCTACGGCAGCCCCCGCAAGGGGGGCAACAGCGATATGCTGCTGGACGCGCTCCTGGCCGCGGCCGGCGCGGCCGGCGCGCAAACCGAGAGAATCTACTGCCGCCGCCTGAATATCTCCGGCTGCCTGGAGTGCGGCGGCTGCGACGAGACCGGTTGCTGCGTGGTGGAAGACGACATGCAGCAGGTCTATCCCCTTTTCCGTGCGGCCCAGGCCATCGTGCTCTCGGCGCCGGTGTTCTTCTACGGCCTGCCCGCCCAGTGCAAGGCTCTGGTGGACCGCAGCCAGGCCTGCTGGTCGGCCCGCCTGCTGAGTAAGACCACTCCCGAGCAGCGCAAACATCACGACGCGGGCCGGGGATATCTGATCGCGGTGGGGGCCACCAAGGGGCCGCGCATGTTCGACTGCATGGAGCTGACCGCCCGCTACTTCTTCGACGCCCTGGACATGAGCTATGAGCCCGGCCTCTTAATCCGGGGCCTGGAGGCCAAGGGCGCGGCCGCGGACAGCCCGGAGGTAATGGAGCAGGCCCGGCAACTGGGCCGGCGCATCGCACAGGCGGCGGCCTGAGGGCCGCCCGGAGAGGAGGGGCGGTTATGCCCAAGGCGCTGATCGTATACGCCACCCGCAGCGGCAACACGGAGCGCATCGCCGAGTACATCGCCGAGGGGCTGCGCATGGCCGGCTGCGAGGTGGAGCTGAAAAAGGCCGGCGACATCGCCAAGCCCGAGGACCTGCAGGGCTACGACGCCTATCTGCTGGGCTCGGCCACCTATCACGGCGAGATGATGCCCAACATGAAACAGGTGCTGTTTCTAGCTGAGAAGGCCGGCCTGGAGGGCAAGTGCGGCGGCTCCTTTGGCTCCTACGGCTGGAGCGGCGAGGCCCCGCAGCGCATCTATGACACCATGAAACACATCTTCAAAATGAACATGGGCGGCGACTGTCTGCGCCTGAAATCCGCGGCCCTGGAGGGCGGCGTGGTCATGGCCCAAACCTACGGCAAGGACATCGCCCGCCTGGTGGGCTAGAACCCTGCGCAACATGCCAGACCCCCGCCATTGGGCGGGGGCTTTTTTTGCATCGCGGCCCCGCACAGGGTGACAACTCACCGCCTGTTGACATCGCCTTAATAATATATTAGGTTATCGGGTAATTACATAGGCCCTGGGCATGGGGACCGTGCTTGGGTTGGGCGCTTGACCACTATTTGCTCTGCAGCCGGGGGTGCGGCTGGCGGGAGGTTGAGATGCCCAGGTTTTCACGGTTGACTAGGGCGATGGTGCTAGCTGGCCTGTTGTTGGGCCTGGCCGCCCCAGCCTCGGCAGAGGTGGGGGTGGGCGCCCAGATAGGCACCCTGGGGCTGCAGGCCATGGCCGTGGCCCCCCTGAATAAGAACTTCAGCGCCCGGCTGGGCGTGGGCGTGCTGCCCTCCTGGAGCTTCAGCGCCGACGTCAGCGATCTCACCTATGACTTCCAGATGCACCTGTACACCCTGGGGGCCTTTCTGGACTGGCACCCGGCGGGCAGCGGCTTCCGCTTCAGCGGCGGGGTGATCTTCAACGCCCACGACATCAAGTCCTCGGTCAAGCCCGACCCCAACAAGACTTTCAACATCGGCGGGGTCAGCTACACCGGCGCCCAACTGGGCACCCTGGACGCCAAGGCCGACTTCAACAAGCTGGCCCCCTACCTGGGCATCGGCTACAACGGCGCCTTCCGCCAGATGGGCAACCTGTTCTTCACCTTCGAGCTGGGCGTGATGTTTTGGGGCGCGCCGGACGTGACCCTGACCGCCAGCAACCCGGATGCGGTGCCCGGCCTGCGCGACTCCCTGCGCAAGGAGGAGTCGGACCTGGAGAGCAAGCTGGACTTCCTGCAGTACTACCCCGTGGCCGCGGTGGGTGTGACCTGGACCTTCTGACCCGCAGGCCTGTGGAGGCAACCAAGCGCCGGCGGCAACGCCGGCGTTTTTGCGTGGAACTGACCGGCCTCGGCCGCTTGCAAGCCCCGGCTGGCGGTGATAGCATGACTAGCTCCGGAGCCGCCGCGATAAACGGCCTGTATCGTTGCTAATAACCTGGAGATTCCCGCATGGCCCCTGCCGCGGACCTGAACTTTCAAGACCTGATCATGGCCCTGAACCGGTACTGGGCCGATCAGGGCTGCATCATCGCCCAGCCCTATGACCTGGAGGTGGGCGCCGGCACCTTCAACCCCCACACCCTGCTCAGGGTGCTGGGTCCCGAGCCCTGGAAGGTGGCCTATGTGGAGCCCAGCCGCCGGCCCACGGACGGCCGCTACGGCGAGAACCCCAACCGCCTGCAGCACTACTACCAATATCAGGTGATCCTCAAGCCCTCGCCGCTGGGCGTGCAGGACCTGTACCTCAACTCGCTCAGGGCCTTCGGCATCGACCCCCTGGAGCACGACATCCGCTTCGTGGAGGACGACTGGGAGTCACCCACCCTGGGCGCCTGGGGCCTGGGCTGGGAGGTCTGGCTGGACGGCATGGAGATCACCCAGTTCACCTACTTCCAGCAGGCCGGCTCCATTGACCTGGACCCGGTGAGCGTGGAGCTGACCTACGGCCTGGAGCGCATCGCCATGTATTTGCAGGGCGTGGACAACGTCTACGACCTGGCCTGGAACCAGAAGATAAAGTACGGCGACGTGCACCACCGCGGCGAGTGGGAGCACTCCACCTACAACTTCGAGGTGGCCGACACGGACATGCTCTGGCGGCTGTTCGACCTCTACGAGAAGGAGTCGCTGCGGGTGCTGGCCCAGGGCCTGGTCTTGCCCGGCTATGACTACTGCCTCAAGTGCAGCCACGTGTTCAACCTGCTGGAGGCCAGGGGCGCCATCAGTGTGACCCAGCGCACGGCATACATCGCCCGGGTGCGGAACATGGCCCGGGCCGCGGCCGAGGCCTACGTGGCCCAGCGCGAGAAGCTGGGCCATCCCCTGCTGGGGCGGGAGGTGGCCTGATGGCCGAGCTTATCTTCGAGATCGGCTGCGAGGAGATGCCGGCCCGCTTCGTGCGCCCGGCCATCGAGCAGATGGCTGCCCTGGCCAAGGAGAACCTGGGCCGCCAGGGCCTGTTGATGGACGGCGCCGAGATCAACAGTTACGGCACCCCCCGCCGCCTGGCCGTGATCGTAAAGGGCCTGCAAGATAGGCAGGCGGATAAGGAAGAAGAAGCGCTCGGACCTCCGGTCAAGGCTGCCTACGACGCCGAGGGTAACCCCACCAAGGCCGCTTTGGGTTTTGCCAAGAGTCAAGGCGTCGGTGTCGACGATTTACAAATCGTGGAAACCGAGAAGGGCCCACGGGTGGCGGCGCGTAAGCTGGTGCCCGGCCGGCCAGCCAGGGAGGTCCTTCCCGCGCTTCTTCCTAACCTTGTAGAGGACTTGCACTTCCCCAAGACCATGCGCTGGGGGAGGGAGAAGTTCCGCTTTGCCCGGCCCATCCATTGGCTGCTGGCCCTCTTAGACGGCCAGGTGGTGCCCTTCACCCTGGCCGGCATCGAAAGCGGCAACCTCACCTTTGGCCACCGCTTCCTGTCACCAGGCGCCGTGGAGATAAAGGCGGCCGGCGAGTACCTGGACAAGCTGCGCGCGGCCTCGGTGCTGGCCGACCGCGAGGCGCGGCGGGACCTGGTGATCCAACAGGTGGCCGCGGCCGCCGAGCAGGTACAGGGGCGCCTGGCCGAGGAGACACGCCAGGCCCTGATCGAGGAAAACACCGACCTGGTGGAGCAGGCCACGGCCTGCTGCGGCTCCTTTGACGCTGAGTTCCTGGCCGTGCCCCGGCCGGTGATCATCGCGGCCATGGCCGAGCACCAGCGCTACTTCGCCCTGGAGGACGCCCAGGGCCGGCTGCTGCCCAATTTCATCGCCGTGAACAACACCCGACCCAAGGACCTGGCCGTGGTCACCCGCGGCCACCAGCGGGTGCTGCGGGCCCGCCTGGCCGACGCCCGCTTCTTCTTTGAGGAGGACCGGCGGCGGCCTCTGATCGACTTCCTGGACAAGCTGAAGGAGGTGACCTACCACGCCAAGCTGGGCAGCAGCCTGGACAAGGTGGAGCGCTTCACGGCCCTGGCCAGGTTCCTGGCCGTTGAGCTGGGCCTGAAGCCCGAGCAGGTGACGGCGGTGGAGCGTACCGCCCGCCTGGCCAAGTGCGACCTGGTCACGGAGATGGTGGGCGAGTTCCCCAGCCTGCAGGGCGTGGTGGGCAGCGAGTACGCCCGTCTGGACGGCGAGGCGGCCGAGGTGGCTGCGGGCATCGCCGGCCACTACCTGCCGGCCGGCGCGGATTCACCCCTGCCCGCGGAGATGATCGGGGTGCTGGTGGGCCTGGCCGACCGCCTGGACACTCTCTGCGGCCTGTTCGGCATCGGCGAGGTGCCCACCGGCGCCGCCGACCCTTACGGTCTGCGCCGGGCGGCCATCGGGATCATAAGAATAGTTTTGGAAAGTGAAAAGAAGTTAAGCATTGCCTTGTCCCCAGCGCTCGATGTGGCGATCAATAACCTAGCGCCATGGATTCAGAAGCCCCTGGCTAAGGGTGAGCGAGACAGGAACCTGAGGCCATTGGAAGAGACAAAGCTAGACGTTTTCAGATTCATTTTTTCCAGGCTTCAAGGCTTTCTCTCCGATCAAGGGGTACCCACTGACGTGGCGCAGGCGGTGCTGGAGGTGAATTATCAGACTGCCAGCAAGGCGTTTCTCAACCCTGAGAAATGCGAGCTGCCAGCCGGCCTGGACGACCTGACCGCCACCGTGGCCCGGGCTAAGGCCTTGGCCGCGGTCAAGGACACGCCAGAGTTCGCGCCCCTGGCCATCGGCCTCAAACGGGTGATGAACATCCTCAAGAAAGAGGCGGCCCAGGTGCCCGCGGCCCCGCCCGAGCCGGGGCTGATGAGCGAGCCGGCCGAGCAGGCCCTGCACCAGGCCTTTGCCGGCCTGGCCCAGGAGGCGTCCGAGCTGTTTGAGCGCGGCGACTTCCAGGGCTTCCTGGCACGGGTCTCGGCCCTCAAGGACCCCATCGACCGATTCTTTGACGACGTGATGGTCATGGTGGAGGACGAGGCCGTGCGGCGCAACCGCCTGGCCCTCTTAAACCAGATGGCCCAGCTCTTCGGCGGCTTCGCCCGCTTCGAGCACCTGCAACTGGTCTAGATGTTGTTAGCAAGGACGTTGTTCACAGTTTGCCAGTCTTGAGACAGGCGGTTTGTAGTTAAGAACAGTGTGGGGTCTTGTTTGGTTGTAGTAATCCAGCCACGGACCCAGCTGCTCGATTCT
>JBFMFU010000071.1:0-100496 GCA_040751985.1 Thermodesulfobacteriota bacterium
CCGTCATCAGGCGAACCGCCTCCAACTTGAACTCCCGGCTGAAACTGCGCCGCCGATCTCCCATGGAACACCTCCTGGGCCATTATCCGACCCTTTCAAGGTGTCCACAAGATCGGGGGAACTTCAGGCACAAGCATAAGGTGCAGGGTGACGTTACGAGACAAACCACTGGCTAGCGATTTGATTGTGTTTCTCGGCAAATCCCTGCCACTCCTACCATTAGGGAATAATCACAGTGAACTCACACAACTCACAACTAAGCCTTCGCCCACGCTTCGCCGAGACAAAAAAGCACCTAGCCCAATTAAGGGCTAAGTGCTTGTTTTTATTATGGTGCCGAGGGACGGAGTTGAACCGCCGACACGGGGATTTTCAGTCCCCTGCTCTACCAACTGAGCTACCTCGGCTCTGGAAGCGGGCGTAAGCCCAGGCTCTTTATACCCGGCGGCTAAAAAGCCGTCAAGACCAAAGCCGGCGGCCTTGTGCAAGCCGGACGGTTTTGCTAAAGGTGTAGTAACCGCTATCTTTCCCGGGGGGAGTTCATGCTGGCCACGGTCACTTCTCTTGCGGTCATGGGAGTCAACGCGTACCCGGTGCAGGTGGAGGTGGACCTGGCCCCGGGCCTGCCGGCCTTCTACACCGTGGGCCTGCCTGACGGGGCGGTGCGCGAGTCCAAGGAACGGGTACGCGCGGCCCTGATCAACTCCGGCTTCTTCATGCCGGTCAACCGCATCACGGTCAACCTGGCCCCAGCCGACATCAAGAAAGAAGGCGCGGCCTTTGACCTGCCCATGGCCCTGGGCATCCTGGCCGCCAGCGGCGCTTTTCCGGCCGAGGCCTTGCAGGGCCTGGGCGTGGTGGGCGAGTTGGCCCTGGACGGCTCCATCCGGCCGGTGCGCGGGGTGCTGCCCATGGCGGTGCGGGCCAGCCGGGACGGCCTGGGGGCCATGCTGGTGCCCGAGGGCAACGGGCCCGAGGCCGCGGTGGTGGACGGGCTGAAGGTATTCGTGGCCCGGCGCCTGGATCAGGTGGTGGCTCATCTGGTGGGGCGCCAGGAGTGCCCCCGGGCCGAGGTGCGGCCGGAGATGCTCATGGCCGCGGTCGGCCGCGATGACGTGGACCTCAACGAGGTGCGCGGCCAGGAGCACGTGAAGCGGGCCCTGACCATCGCCGCGGCCGGCGGCCACAACGTACTTATGGTGGGGCCGCCGGGCAGCGGCAAGACCATGCTGGCCCGCCGCCTGCCCGGCATCCTGCCGCCGCTGACCTTTCCCGAGGCCCTGCAGGTGACCCAGGTAGCCAGCGTGGCCGGGGTGCTGCCCGCGGGCCAGGCCCTGATCACCACCCGCCCTTTCCGCTCACCGCACCACACGGTCAGCGACGCCGGGCTCATCGGCGGGGGCACCATACCCCGGCCCGGCGAGGTGAGCCTGGCCCACCAGGGCGTGCTGTTTCTGGACGAGCTGCCGGAGTTCAAGAAAAGCGTGCTGGAGGTGCTGCGCCAGCCCCTGGAGTCCGGGGTGGTGACCATCACCCGGGCCGCGGCCACGGTGGATTTTCCGGCCCGCTTCATGCTGGTGGGGGCCATGAACCCCTGCCCCTGCGGCTACTACGGCGACCCCAAGCGCCAGTGCACCTGCGCGCCCCAGCAGGTGCGCAACTACCTGGGCCGGGTCAGCGGGCCGCTGTTGGACCGCATCGACATCCAGATCGAGGTGCCGGCGGTGCCCTTCAAGGAGCTGGCCGCGGATACGGCCGGGCCCTCCTCCAGCGAGATACGGGCCCGGGTCATCGCCGCCCGTTCGCGCCAGGCCCAGCGCCTGAGCGGCCGCAGCATCTTCTGCAACGCCCAGATGAGCACGGCCCTGACCCGGCGCTTCTGCGCCCTGTCGCCCGAGGGGTTGCGGTTGTTAGAGAAGGCCATGGAGCGGCTGAAGCTGTCGGCCCGGGCCTACAGCCGCATCCACAAGATCGCCCGCACCATCGCGGACCTGGAGGGCAGCGAAAACATCGAGCTGCCCCACCTCAGCGAGGCCATCGGCTATCGCAGCCTGGACCGGGTGGTGGCCTGAGGAAGCAGCGCCTCAGCTTTTAACCAGGGCTGGTCCGATTCTACCAGGTAACCAGGCGGCTATAGGACAGGGCGCCCACAAAAAGGAACAGGCAGGCGATCATCGCGGTGTAGCCGAAAATATAGTATGCCACGCGCCAACGGAGTGGTTTAGGCGGGACCTCCAGGTCTTCCAGCCTTCCCTCTCGCTGCAGGCGCTCCACCCAGGCCGGGCGCTCATGGCTGAGCTTGTCCCTGTCCACGCTCCCTTCGAACATGACCAGGTCCATGGGAAATTGTTCCCTCCTGAGGTGGCCGATAAAAAAGTGGATGATGAAGATGTGGGCCATGGCCAACGCGGCCTCGATGCGATGCACCCACAGGGTCACGTTGAGGCCCCACCCCGGCAGGATGTGACTGGAAGCCACGGGGTTGAATAAAAGAAGGCCGGTCCCTCCCAAGATGAACAATCCCCAGAATACCGCCCAATAATCGAATTTCTCCCAGTAGGTCCAGCGGTCGAGGCGGGGCTGCGGGGCCAGTCCCACCATCCAGCCTACATGTCCTAGCGCCTGCTTCAGGTCGTCTTTGTGCGGGAGCAGAGAGTCGGGCCCCATAAGGCGCTTCGGGAACCCGCGCCACTCGATGGTGGCCAGGACGTAGATGATGTGTACGCCAAGCAGCGACAGCATGAACAGGCCCACCCACCTATGGATGGTCAGGGAGAGTTCATAGCCGCCGAAAAAGGACGCCACCAGGCTGCCCCAACTGGTTTCGATGTACATCCTCCCCAACCCCGTGGCCGCCTGGGTCAGAAAGGACAGCATCAACAGGAGATGGAATAGCCGCTGGACCAGGGTGAAGCGCCTAATCCTGCTCACCGTGCTTCCTCCTTCGGGCCAGAAGCTCGCGCAGCCCCCATAGAATGGTATGGGGCAAAAATACCAGGAACGTCCCGCCCGCCAGGGCGACCATAATCCAGAAGGCATAGAACAGCACTGGGAAGCTTTGCCGGGTCTCCAGGGCCGCGGGGCTGGGCTCATGCACCACGTAGCTGGCAAAGGAGGCGCTGGCCCCCTGATGGCACTTGGCGCATACATAGGCGTGGCGCCTGATGGGGTTCAGGGGAGAGTAGTAGTGTTGGATGCTGGCGATGGGCTCTCCGCCATGACACTGGCGGCAGGTGAGTTTTTCCCGCGTGGTGTGGTAGTCCTTGGCCTGTTGGGGATGGCAATCCTGGCAGCGCCGGTTGTAATAGAATTGGACGCCGCGGTGCGAGTCGGCCAGGCGGGTGGTGACCCTGACCGCTGCCGCCGAGGGGCTGTAGGGGAACACACCCCTGGCAACCCCGGGCACGCCCACCAGGGGGCGCTGGCGGCGAGGCCGGACCTCATACTCTTCGTAGTAACCGGTGCTGGCCTCGCGGTCCTTGTAGCGCCGTATGGCAGAAGCCACCTCCTCTTGCGCGGTCGCTTCCACCGGCCAGAAGAAAAAGCCGGACCCGACCGCCACCAGCAGGCACCAGAGCAGGCAACCTCGGCAGCCGATCTTTATCATCAGATTTTCTCCGGCTCTTTAGCGCGGCCCCACGAACTTGATCATTTGGCCTGTTGGCTTGGGCAGCCTGGCCAAGGCATCGTATTGCGCCTGCAGCTCCTTGAGATCCTGCTTCTGGTGCTTGTGACAGGTCTGGCAGGAGTTGGGGACCTTGGGGTTGTTCAGGGTGTCCCGGGGCAGCAAAGCCATGAACACGTGGCTGTGAATGTCCCCGGACTCGGCGCTCTTGGCGATGCGCGGCATATGACAACCCACGCAGTTGCCAAAGGAGTGTATGGAGTGAGCCAGATTGTTGTTTATGACCTTGTGGCAGGCCAGGCACTGGTTGGAGCCGGCGGCCATGGTCTGCGAGCGGGTGGGGGATATGCCGATCTGGTGGACGTAGTGGCAGGAGGTGCAGCGCACCCCTTCTTTCTTGTGCTTTGACTGCATCCAGTCAATGTACTGCTGGTGGTGGCCCTTGGAAAACTCGTTGGCATACAGGTGCTTGACATCGCCGGCGCCGTAAGTGGTTGACACGAAATAGGTCGTCAGGGCCATGCCCGGCTCATATCCCACCGGCCAATCCACACCCTTGACCGCCACCGAATGGCCCCGGTTGTGGCAGGAGCCGCAGATTTGCACTGCTACGCCGGGCGTGAGCTTGGAAGGATTGACGATGGTCTCCCGCTTCTGAAACACCGCCGTCTTGGGCAGGGCCGCGTGCCAGGACCCCTTGCCGTGGCAGGCCTCGCAGCCCACTGACGGCTCTACGAATGTTTGTTTTTTGAGATCAACGCCGGTGGCGTGGCATCCCCCGCACTTGCGCAGCCAGGGGCGCTTGTCCCAATCAGCTTCATGGTAGGGCGCCCATTTACCGCTCTCTACGTTGTACTGGATGGGGGCGATGTAAAGCGTCCCGCTCTTTTCGACTATGTAACGCTGCTTCCATTGGCTGCCGATGGTGTACTTAATCTGCTCCACGGTAGGGATGAAGATCTTATCCGCGGGCACCGCCAGCTTGCCGCCCAGCTTGGCCAACTCCTCCCTAATTATTTTTGGATCAAAATTGGTCACGACTGTGCTGCGGTTCTTCTGGGCATCCTGGGTCATGCGGCTGTGCAGGGTCATCTGCCAGGAGTCATAGTGCTCCAAATGGCATTTCTTGCAAGTCGCGGACCCCACGAAGGCCTTGGGTTTGGACGTCAACTCTTTAACATTTATCTCCTGCTCAGCGCAGGCGGCCAGAAGGAATGCTAGCGCAACAAGGGATGAGGCCTTCGCCACACCGGTCATGTTCATAACAGCCCTCCTGCTGGGAATCCCATGGCATTTAGGCCGCGTTGACAACGTAGGTTCTGAGAAATAGACCCGCAGGAACTACTCGGCCTTTGGAAACCGATTCCAATTCCTATTAAACTAGAAGGGAAACTCGCAAGCAAGCTAAAACGGCTGGCCGCCGCCTCTGGTTGCCTTCATGAGGATGCTCGATATCCCCTCTCTGGAGTGCGTCCTGGGCATTCGGTCACCACACTTCGGCGGCGTGATTGATTACATACGCCCGACCAGGTGGCGGCCTGAGGAGGCGGCGCCTCAGCTCTGGGCCAGGGCCGGGTTGACCACCAGCACCGGGGTGGGCGAGTGCTTCACCACCTTCTCGGTCACCGAGCCGAAGAACTTGTATTCGCCGCTATTCTCGGGGTGGCTGTGACTGGCCATGACGATGAGGCCTGCTTTTTCGGCCGTGGCTAGCTTGAGAATCTCCGTGGCCGGATCGCCCTTGACTACGTGGTGGATGAAGGCCGGGCAGCCCTTGAGTTTTTCCCGGCAGATTTTATCCAGCAGTTCGCCGGCCCGCTGGCACTCCATCTCCTGCAGCTTGGCCAGGTGGTTGCCTGCGTCGCCGTAGATGTGGTCGTAGCGACGCATGTCGTCGGCCACGTAGAGCAGGAGCACCTGCGCCCCGTACTTCTGGCTCAGATCCGCGACATAGGGCATGGCCGCGGCCGCGGCCATGGTCAGGTCCGTGGGCCAGAGAATCTTGTCGATCTGCATGCCGGCTCTCCTCGCTTGGCGAAAGGGTCCGTGCCATAAAAGAGGCTGTTTTTTTAAAACCTAATCAACCGATCACCCGCGGCCGCAGCCGCCGCGGCGGCCCGCGCCTTAGGCGGGGCTGTGGCGCGCCAGGAAGTCCAGGGCCTTGGCCTGGGCCTCGGCGCTGTGCGGGTTGATCCAGAAGCACAGGTGCGAACCCTCCTCGACCCAGAAGCGCTCCGCGTTGGGGATGTGCTCATAGGCGTAGACCCCGTCGTAGAACTTCACGTCCGCGTCGTGGGTGCCGTGGATGATCAGGCTGGGGCAGCGTATCTTCTCCACCGGCAGGTGGGTCAGCCTCCGGTATAAAGCCATATCGTTTTCGGTGCCGGCCTTGCGGGGCTTGTAGGGATTCATGGTGTTCATGAAGGCCGTGACAAAGGCCTTGGCCTGCTCCGAACCCAAGGCAAAGGCCATATGTTTGGCCTGTTGCTCTTTGCTGAAGTAGGCCTCGGCCTGGAATATCTGTTTCAGGAAAAGGTCCGGGCGCTTTTCGCCGATCTTTTTGAGCAGCTTCTGCCCCCAATCGGTGGTGAATATGGCCTGGGCGATGGGCCCGGCCGTCTCGGGCATGTCGTAGTAGCCGGACACGCTGTCCACGGCCACCAGGGCCCAGATCCGCTCCGGGTGCTCTATGGCGAAGGTATAGGCCGGCGGCCCGCCGGCCGAGGCCGACAGCACCGCCGCCTGGGCGATGTTCAGTTTGCTCAGGAGGTCCGCAAAAAGGCCGGACTGGTCTTGCAGAGAAGGGCCGCTGGCCAAAGGGGTGCCCAGGTAGCCTGGCCGGCTCACGGACAAGACCCGAAAGCGGTTGGTGTCCACCCAGGCGGCCATCACCCGGGCCTGGTCCACGCCGCCCAGACCGCCGTGGGAGCACAGGATCACCGGACCGTCGCCCGGGGTGAGGTCGTACTCCACCGGACCGCGTGGGGTCTCTATGATCTGGGGGTCAATGCTGATACCGGGCATGACCTGTTTAGCCATTGCTCTTCTCCTTTGCGTCGGGGGCGTAGCGGGACAGATTTCAGGCTGGCCGGTCAAGCTGAGCGGACGGCTGAAACCGGCATCCGGCCGTTTTCCGGCTTTGGTCTTAATTATAGGCCCCTGCTGAGCGTTTCGTAAGGCGTTGTGTCCGTGGTGGCGGAAACGGCCGCCGGAAGCAACGCCGGCGCCGGGCACAACGGCCGGCCTATTGAGTTGACCCCCACAGGGTGCTGCACTATGCTTATTAATTGAAAATAGAGGCTTAACCCTGACAGCAGGAGCTGATTTAGCCATGGAACGCACCCTTAATCCCCTACCGCCGCGCAGCATCACCCTGGGCGACCGCGAGCTGGCCCGGGTCAACGTCTTCATGCGCCGGGTGTACAACTGGATGGCCGGCGGCCTGGCCCTGACGGCCCTGGTGGCCTGGTGGGCCCAGGGCACCCCGGCGGTCATGCAGGCCCTGTTCAATCCTGCCACCGGCAGCCCCAGCGGCCTGTTCTGGGTCCTGGCCCTGGCCGAGCTGGGCCTGGTCTTCGGCCTGTCGGGCCTGGTGCAGCGCATGAGCGCCGGCACGGCCGGCATTCTCTTCGCGGTGTACGCGGCCCTCAATGGCCTGACCATCTCCTTCATCTTTTTGCTCTACACCAGCACCTCCCTGGTCAGCACTTTCCTGGTCTGCGCCGGCACCTTCGCGGTGGTCAGCGTCTGGTCTTACAGCACCAAGCGCGACCTCACCCGCTGGGGATCGTTCCTGTTCATGGGCCTGATCGGCATCATCATCGCCAGCCTGGTCAATATCTTCCTCAAGTCCCCCTTGCTCTACTGGATCGTCAGCTACCTGGGGGTGGGCATCTTCGTGGGCCTGACCGCCTACGACACCCAGCAGCTCAAGCTCATGGCCCTGACCAACGACATGGGCGAGGAGGTGGCGGCCAAGGCCTCCATCGTGGGCGCTTTGAAGCTCTACCTGGATTTCATCAACCTGTTCCTGCTGTTGCTCAGGATCATGGGCGATAGGCGCTGATCCCAGCCAACAAGGGCCTGAATAAGATTCAGCCCCCACCTTGACAGGGGCGGGGCTGTGTCCTATGATTTCGACTTCGTACTGTTTTTCACGCGGCAAATATCAAGGAGTTTCCTATGATTGAGGTTCGTTTTCACGGCCGGGGCGGCCAGGGCGCCGTCACCTCGGCCGAGCTGATGGCCCTGGCGGCCATCGGGGAGGGCAAGTACGCCCAGGCCTTCCCCAGCTTCGGCCCGGAGCGGCGCGGGGCACCGCTGCAGGCCTATCTGCGCATCAGCGACCAGCCCATCCGGCTGCGGGAGAAGATATATGAGCCGGACGTGGTGCTGGTGTTGGACCCGGCCCTGTTGGCCAACGGCGGGGTGAAGGTGGGTCTCAAGCCCGGCGGCACCCTGGTGGCCAACAGCGCCAAGGACATCGCGGCGGTGCGCGGCGAGTGCGGCTTCAACGGCCGCACCGCGGTGGTGGACGCCACCAAGATCGCCGAGGAGGAGCTGGGAGTGCCCATCACCAACACCACCATGCTGGGCGCACTCTTAAAGGCCGCCGGCCTGGTGGAGCTGGAGGCCATCAAAGGCCCCTTGGAGGATCGCTTCGGCAAGATCGCCGAGAAAAACTGGAAGGCCCTCAAGCGGGCCTACGCCGAAACCAAGATCGAGGAGTAAGGAACATGGCCGACGAAGGCATGACCCCTTGGAAGGATCTAGCCTTGGGTTGCGCCATGCCCGAGCCCGGCTCCAGCCGCCGCTTCAACACCGGCGACTGGCGCAGCCGGCGACGCCCCATCACCGACCGCGAGAAGTGCATCAAGTGCGGCCTGTGCTGGATAATCTGCCCGGACATGGCCTACACCCCGGACCCCAAAGCCGAGGGCTACTACAATTGGGATGGTTACTACTGCAAGGGCTGCGGCATCTGCGTCGAGGAGTGCCCCAAGCAGGCCATCAGTTGGCAGGAAGAAAAAGAGGAGGACAAGTATGGGCCGGCGTGTGGGGCTTGAGGTTTCGCTGGCCTGCGCCGAGGCCGTTAAACTCTGCAACGCGGACGTGATCGCGGCGTATCCCATCACGCCCCAGACCCATATCGTGGAGCATCTTTCCGAGCTGGTGGCCGACGGCCACCTGGACGCCGAGTTCGTGCCCGTGGAGAGCGAGCACAGCGCCATGAGCGCCTGCGTGGGCTCGGCCGCGGCCGGCGCCCGCACCTTCACCAGCACCAGCAGCCAAGGCCTGGCCCTGATGCACGAGATTCTCTTCATCGCCTCCAGCCTGCGGCTGCCCATCGTCATGGCGGTGGCCAACCGCTCCCTGAGCGCGCCCATCAGCATCTGGAACGACCACAGCGACATCATGGCCGAGCGCGACATCGGCTGGATTCAGACCTTTGCCGAGAACGGCCAGGAGGTGCTGGACCTGACCATCCACGCCTTCAAGGTGGCCGAGGACAGCCGGGTAAACCTGCCGGTGGCGGTGAACCTGGACGGCTTCATCCTCACCCACGTCATCGAGCCCATGGAGATGCCCGAGCAGGTCGAGGTGGACGCCTACCTGCCGGCCTACAAGCCCTCCCAGTGGCTCAACCCGGCCAAGCCCATCAGCCTGGGCATGGTGGGCATGCCCGAGGTGTACACCGAGGCCAAAAAGGCCAACCTGGAGGCCCTGGAGGGCTCCTATCCCGTGATCAAGGAGCACTGGCAGGGATTTGCCAAGGCCTTCGGCCGCTCCTACCAGCCCATCGAGACCTACCGCAGCGACGACGCCGACACCCTGTTCGTGACCATGGGCTCCTTGGGCGAGACCTGCATGAGCGCCGTGGACCAGATGCGCGAGGACGGCCGCAGCGTGGGCCAGGTGCGCATCCGCCTGTGGCGGCCCTTCCCGGTGGACGACTTCCTGGCGGCCATCAAAGGCGCCAAGAACCTGATCGTGATCGACCGGGCGCTCAGCCCCGGCGTGCCCGCCGGGCCGGTGGCCACCGAACTGCGCGCCCTGCTCTACGCCAAGGGCGTCAAGCCCTTCGTGGCCAACTACGTGGCCGGCCTGGGCGGCCGCGACGTGACCCGCACAGACTTCGCGGCCATGCTGGAGGAGACCGAGCGGGCCGCGGCCAGCGGGCAGGCTATTACCTGCCAGATGGTGGGGGTGAAGGAATGATCAGCGCAGCAGAAGCCCTCAAGGACTTTCAGAAGATAACCCCCAAGAACATCCCCTTGGTGGAGCCTTTCAGCAAGGGCCACCGCGCCTGCCAGGGCTGCGGCGAGGTCTTGGCCCTCCGGATGGTGGCCAAGGCGGTGGGCATGGACATGATCGCGGTGTCGGCCACCGGCTGCATGGAGATCATCTCCTCGCCCTACCCCCAGACCGCCTGGGAGGTGCCCTGGATCCACGTGGCCTTCGAGAACGCGGCCGCAGTGGCCAGCGGCATCGAGGCCGGCCGCAAGGCCCTGATCCGCAAGGGGCGCATCAAGGACGACGGCGCCAAGGTAGTGGCCTTCGCCGGAGACGGCGCCACCGCCGACATCGGCATCCAGGCCCTGTCTGGGGCCCTGGAGCGCGGGCACGACTTCACCTACGTCTGCCTGGACAACGAGGCCTACATGAACACGGGCATCCAGCGCTCCAGCTCCACCCCCTATGGAGCCATGACCACCACTAGCCCGCCGGGGCCCAAGTCCAAGGGGCAGATGACCTGGAAGAAGAACATGCCCATGATCGCGGCGGCGCACAACATCCCCTACGTGGCCACCGCCTCGCCGGCCTGGCACATCGACCTGATGAACAAGGTCAAGAAGGCGGTCACCGTGCCCGGCCCGGCCTACGTGCACATCTACAGCCCCTGCCCCACCGGCTGGCGTTGCGGGCCGGAGACCTCCATCGAGACCGCGCGCAAGGTGGTGCAGAGCCGGGTCTTCCCCCTCTACGAGGTGATAGACGGCCGCTTCGTGCTCTCCCGGGACATCAAAAAACCCATCCCGGTGAAGGATTATCTGGACACCCAAAGGCGCTTCCGCCACCTGGGCGAAAAAGATATTGCCTACATACAAAAACGTGTGGACGACGACTGGGATCGTCTGCTATCTTTAGTCCAGGCTACCAACCCGGTGGCCGCTGAATAAGCCCCCCACCCCTGCGTGCCGCCGCTTTGCTTATTGTTGTTTCGGGCAAGGCGGCGGCGCGCAGGGATTCTAATTTTTAGGCCCGGACAGCTTGCCCAGGCCTTTTCTTGTACCTCGGCCGATCGTGCTCCTTGAGCAGTCGCCTAGCCCACCAAGGCCGCTTTCACGAGGCGAGTCGGTGGCCTTTGGTTTCCTTTGGCTCCGCTTGGCTCTCCGAAAAAAACGGGGCACCCCGCCAGCAGTAATCAACTTACCAAACTAAGGACAGGGATCGAAGGCCAGGGGCATTTCGAGGTTTGCTGATTGGGTTGCCAGGCAAGCATCAGGTGTTTGGTTTTGGAAGGAGCTAAGTTTTCAGCCTGGAGTTCCAAACCGATTTTCATTCTTTCTTCTGGAGCGACCTTTCCCTGAAAACTAAAGAACTGTTTGTGTACCTGTAAAAGAAATTTTTCAGGTTCATCTGCCAGGCCACCCATAAATCCGATGTTGAAAGCATCGTAGGATCTGACGTCAACATGTGTACCGAGATTACTCGATTGCTCTAATAAAAGAGGTATGGAAGGAGAACGATCCTCCTCGGTGCCGTCCGCGTTCAACTTATGAAGGCTTGCCAGCCTAACGCAAACTTTTAATGCGGCCATTTTATTAGGTTTATTACGGACCCTGATTAAATAATATCGCATGGTCTGGCCACGCGTAGTATGGGTGTAGTGTCCCAGCGGTTCGTGGACTTCAAGTTCCAGTCTTGGCCCAAACAACCAATTTTTTATCTTTTCATTCCAAACCCCAGCCACACCGAGTGCCAAGGCCACAATGGGGCTGGCGACCTGAGCAAAGACAACCCAACCATTTTCTTGCGCCATCCTTCCCCCCTTTCATGCGGAGATAGTGACTTAATTTTCGTCTACTCCCTCCACTTGGGCACCCAGTCCTCGCTGGCCGAGGACAGCTCCTGCACAAAGCCCTGGCTGATGCCCGCCTCCTCCAGGGCCCGGCGGGCATGCTCGTACTCCTGGCGGTTGATGCGCCGGGCCAGCTCCGGGTTTTCCAGGGCCTTGTAGGTGGGGAAGTACTGGGACATGAGGCTGACCCACACGCCGGGCCCACATATCTCCACCAAATCCTGGAACACCTTTTCGCTGCCGGCCATGCCGCCAGGCAGCACCAGATGCCGCACCAGCAGGCCCCGGCGGGCCACGCCGCGCCGGTCCAGCTTCAAGTTGCCCACCTGGCGGTACATCTCGGCCAGGGCGGCCTTGGCGTGCTCATAGTAGTTGGGCGCGCCCGACAGCCTGGCCGCCACCGCGTTGTCGGCGTACTTGAAGTCGGGCATGTATATCTCGATGAGCCCGTCCATCTGGCGGATGGTGGCCGCGCGCTCGTAGCCCGAGGTGTTGTAGACCACGGGCAACTGGCAGCCGTAGCCCCGGGCCAGCCCCAAGGCCTTGAGAATCACCACCAGGTGCGGCGTGGGGGTGACCAGGTTGAGGTTGTGCGCGCCGGCCATCTCCAGGCCCAGCATGACCCCGGCCAGGTCCTGGGCGTTCACCTGCTCGCCTGATCCCAGTTGGCTGATCTGGTAGTTCTGGCAGAACTGGCAGGCCATGGTGCAGCCGCTGAAGAAGATGGTGCCCGAGCCCTGGGAGCCGGAGATGGGCGGCTCCTCGCCATGGTGCAGTTGGGCGGTGTTCACCGCCGCAGTCTGGGCCGCGGCCTGGCAGAAGCCCAGCTGGCCGGACAGGCGGTCCACCCGGCAGCCCCGCGGGCAGAGCACGCAGGACTTCAGCCAGCGCTCCAGGCGGGCGGCGGCCCGCTCATAGGCCTCGGGCGGCGGAAACGGCGTCGCGCTATGGTCAGAGGGCATGGCGACTGGGCCGAGCCTAACGCCGGAAGGTGCGCGGCAGCACGCGCATGAGCCGCCCCAGCCCGGCCAGGCGGCGGCCCAGGCCGCGGCCGTAGAGCAGCTCCAGGATGCCGCCCAGGCCGTGGTACAGCCCGGCCGAGTAGGGATACCACCACATGTCGCGCTTGGCCGAGGAGAGCAGGTCGTCCACGATGCACTGGGGCTGGGTCATCTCGGCGAAGCCGATCTCGCCGTGGCTGCGACCGATGCCCGATTGCTTGAAGCCGCCCCAAGGCGCCTCGGCCAACCCGTGGCTCATGAGATGGTCGTTGATCATCACCACCCCGGCCTGGATGCGCCGGGCCAGGTAGCGGGCCGCCTTGCGGTCGCGGGACCAGATCGAGCCGGTGAGCCCCAGCTCCGAATCATTGGCCAGCTCCACGGCCTGGTCCATCTCCACCACCGGCATCACCGCCACCAAGGGTCCGAAGGTCTCCTCGCGCATCACTAGCATGTCGTGGTTCACCTCGGTGAGCACACGGGCGGGCAGGAAGTTGCCCTGGGCGGGCGGGGGCGAGGACTCGGCATAGACCTTAGCGCCCTTGGCCAGAGCGTCCTCCAGGTGCAGGCGCACCTTGTCCATATGGCTGGTGGTGGTCATGGCCCCCAGCTCCACCTGATGGTCGCGGTCCGGCCCCACGCGCAGGGCCCGCACCCGGTCGGCCAAGAGGTCCAGGAAGGGCTGGTACACCTCCTGGTGCACGTAGATGCGCTCCACGCCCGCGCAGGACTGGCCGCAGTTGGCGAACCCGGCCCAGGCCGCGCCGTCCGCCGCCCGCTCCAGGTCCGCGTCCGGGCAGACCAGCATGGCGTCATTGCCGCCCAGCTCCAGGTTCAAGGGGGTCAGGGTCTGGGCGGCCTGGGCCATGAGCTGTTTGCCCACGGCCGTGGAGCCGGTGAAAAACAGTTTGTTCACGCCGGCCTGCAGCAGGGCCTGGCCAGCCACCCGCCCCGGCAGGTTCAGGTAGGTGAAGATGTGCGCGGGCAGCCCGGCCGCGGCCAGGCACTGCTCCAGGGCCCGGCCCACCATCTGGGTCTCGCTGGCCACCTTGAGGATCACCGCGTTGCCGGCCAACAACCCCATGACCACCTCGGAGAAGGGGATGGAGAAAGGATAGTTCCAGGGGCTGATCACCGCCACCACGCCGTAGGGCTGGCGCAGGATGCGGCTGCGCTTGTTGGCCAAGAGCAGCGAGGCCGGCCGCAGGGGGCGCTCGGCCAGGAAGCCGGCGGCCATGCGGCAGTAGTAGTCCACGGCCATGGCCGCGGGCATCACCTCGGTGACCAGGGCGTCCAGGCGGGTCTTGCCGTTGTCCCTGGATATGGTCTGGGCCAGTTCCTGGGCATGGTCGGTGATGTAGTCGCGCACCCGGCGCAGGGCCTTGACCCGCAGGTGCACGGGCATCTCCGCCCAGGCCGGCTGGGCCAGGCGGGCCGCGGCCACCAGCTCCGGCACACGGGCCGGGTCGTCCAGGTTCGAGTAACCCAGCACCTGGCCGGTGGCTGGGTCCAGGCAGGTGGTGCGGGCTTGCTCGGTATGCATCTCTGACTCCTTCTCGCGCGGGCTAGGCCGACAGCCTACTCCAAGCCCGTGCGCCGCGCATCTGCATGTAGGCCATGGTCACCGGCAGCAGGGTACGCCGGTCGAAGTTGGGGTTGTTCACCCCGGCCAGGAAAGAGAGATAGTGCACATGATCGGCCACGCTCATGGTGCAGCCGCCGGCGTGCAGCCAGCGCCGGCCGCGGCTGTAGACGCAGTTGGCCATGGCCTGGCAGGTCTTGAGCATCAGGTCATTGCTGGGTGCCTGGGAGGCCTGGCGCTGGCGGTAGCGGGGGTAGGTGCTCTCGATCTTGACCGGCTGGCCGTCTATCTCCCCCTCCCAGGAGGTGCAGGCGCCGGCGAAGAGCACCTTCTCGTCCGGGGCCAGGTTCAGGGGTCCCTCCACCCGGCCCACCACGTAGCGCACTTTGCCCAGGCGCTGGTCCACGCCGGGGTAGTAGCTGCGCAGGATGTGCACCGCCTCCTGCAGGGCCCCTGGGCAGCCGCCCCAGCAGTAGTCGCTGGAATGCTCCTCCGGGAAGCTGCCCACGGTGCAGGTGAGGTTGGAGCCGGCGAAGTAGTCGTCCACCCGCTCCAGGCAGAACTGGAAGTCCTTGGTCTTGGCCTGCACCTCATCCAGGGGGAAGTCGCCGCCCAGCTCTATTTCCTCCAGGCTCAGCGGCCCCAGGCCTCGACTACTGGCTAATTTCAAGTGCAATACTTGCTCTGGCTGTAGGTTTACCATGTGGCAGCCCACCACATCCACGGCGCAGGAGTTGGTGCCCATGACGATGGCCCCCAGATCAAAGGGGTCGGGCGTGAGCATCATCTTCTGGCCGGCGATGATGCCGTCGATGGCGATGAACCCCGGCGCCACCACCTGGTTCAGGTCCACGATCTTCTGCTCCAGGAAGGTATTGTGGTCCAGCAGGCGGTGGCGGTCGTCCTGCAGGCCGATGAAGTTTTTCAGGCTGAGGGTCATGCGCGTCCAGGGGTGGGCCTTGAACTTAGGCAGGTTGATCAGAAAATCGCAGTCCATCACCGGACGGGGCATGTACAGATCCCCGCGCAGCCGCCCGGCGTGGCCTAGGGGCACCGGCACCTGGCGGCTCTCGTCGAAGTAATAAGCCTTGGCTCCCTGGCGCCGCAGCACCGCCGGGTAGCCGGCCTGGGAGAAGCAGAAGCGGGTGGGCACCGTGATGCCGCAGCGCTCGCCCACGGCCAGCTCCTCTACGTCCCGGCCCACGGTCTTGGCCGCCTTGAGGGCCCCCTCCAGGAACTCGGCCCGGGTGAAGGCGTGCGGAAACAGCTCCGGGTGGGCCAGCACCACGTTGGGCTTGCACAGCACCCGGCCCTTGGGCACGGCGCCCAGCTCCTGCATGCCCTCGGCGATGATGCCGGCGATGAGGTCGGGATCGTAGCGGTCGCAGCGCCGGATGAGAACCTTGTGCTTCATGGCGCGTCTCCCTTTTGGCCTGGGCCGGCGAACAGGTCGCCCGGCCCCTCCTGGGGCTCTATGAGCTGCGGCCCTTCCTGGGCCGGTGAGTTCACCCGTGGGGAGACCGGAAAGGCCTCCAGCCAGTCATCCGGGCAGGGCCGCAGCAGCTCGTGCAGCGCGGCCGGGTCGCTCTGGGCCGGGTCCAGCCAAGGGCCCTCGTGCTCCGGGGCCAGGATGGCCGGCATGCGCTCATGGATGGCCTTCACCAGGTCATTGGCCAGCACCGTGATGATGGTGAAGGTCTTGAACTCCCCCCCGGTGGGCCGCGGCCAGGTCTCCCACAGCCCGGCCAGGGCAAAGGGCCGGCGGTCCCGGCGGGCCAGGAAAAAGGGCTGCTTGACCCCCGGCCCCGGCGTCCACTCGAAAAAGCCGTCGGCCGGCACCAGACAGCGGGAGCGCCGCAAGGGCCGCCGGAAGCTGGGCTTGTCTTCTAGGCCCTCAACGCGGGCGTTGATCAGTTTGAGGCCCGTGCCCTCTTCCGAGGCCCAGTGCGGCACCAGCCCCCAGCGCAGCATGACTCCCCGCCGGCCGTCTTCGCCACTGATAACCGCCAGGGCCTCCTGCCCTGGCGCCAGGTTGTAGCGGGGGACGTAGCTCAGTCGCGCGGCCGTGAAGTCGAAGCGCGCCTGCAACTGGTCCAGCCCCGATACCTGGGAGAAGCGTCCGCACATTACGGGGCTATTTGAGCACACCCCCCGCCTGGGAATCAATCGGCGCCGCAGCCCGGTCCACCAGCCACAGGGTCTCGCCGGTGGCGTTCACCTGGGCTGCCGGGTATTCCCGGGCCGCGGCCGCGGGATCATCTCGCATGGCTTTGAGCAGCGGCCGCTTGGCCGCGCCCGGTGCCAGGAACAGCACGCAACGGGCACTGTTGATGGCCGGCAGGGTCAGGGTAACCCGGGGCAGGTGCGGTCCGATGTGCACGGGCGCCGGCACCGCCGCCACCCAGGCCCGCTGCTCGGCCAGGGCCGGCGAGCCGGGGAACAGGCTGGCGGTATGGCCGTCCGGCCCCAGGCCCAGCAGCACCAGGTCCCAGGCCGGCCAGTCCTGGCCCGCGAAGAAGCCGCGCAGCCGCCACTCATAGTCCTGGGCCGCCTCCGCCGGCGACAACTGGCCCCGGAAGGGGTGCAGGTTTTCCGGCGGCAGGCCGGGCGGTGGGCCCAGAGCCTTGAGGGCCGCGCCCCGGTTACTCTCCGGGTGGTCGGCTGGCACGCAGCGCTCGTCCCCCCAGAACAGGTGGGTCTGGGGCCAGGGGAAGTCCGGATCCGCCCCCAGCCGTCGGTACAGGGGCAGGGGCGAGCTGCCGCCGGAGAGCGCCAGGCTGCAGCGGCCGGCCGCGGCGATGGCCCGCCGGGCCCGCTCGGTCACCAGCGCGGCCGCGGCCTGGGCCAGATCCGCGGGGCTGTCAAATACGCGCAGGTCCACGGGCTAGCCGCGGTTGTAAGGGTGCCCGGGCCAGAGCTTGGCCGCGTCGCGGGGCCCCCAACTGCCGGCCGCATACCGGTGCAGGCGGTCGGCGCGCTCGGCGCAGGTCTCGCAGGCCGTGAGCACCGGGTCCAAAAAGGCCCAAGTCAGCTCCACCCCGTCCTGGCGCCAGAACAGCATCTGGTCGCCCAGCATGGCGTCGGCCAGGGCCTTTTCATAGGCCTCCAGCCCGGCCCGAGCCGCCTCGTCCTGGTAGGCGAAGTGCAGGCGCACGGTGCGCAAGGCCACCTCGGCTCCGGGCTGCTTGGCTTGGAAGTAGAGGCTGATCTCCTCGCTGGGCTGTATGTCCAGCACCAGGCGGTTGGCCTTGATCTCTTCGCCTAGCACGCGGCGGAACAGGGAGTGGGGCACCTCGCGGAAGTGGATCACCACCCGGGTGAGCTTCTCGGCCAGGCGCTTGCCGCTGGTGATGTAAAACGGCACCCCCTGCCAGCGCCAGTTGTCCACGAAGACGTTCATGGTGGCGTAGGTGGGGGTCAGCGAGCTGGGATCCACGCCCGGCTCAGCCCGGTAGGCCGGCAGGGGCTGGCCGTTGATCTGGCCGGCCTCGTACTGGGCCAGCATCAGGTAGTCGTAAAGCTCGTCGGTGGGAAAGGGCCGCAGGCTGCGGAACAGCTTGGTCCGCTCGTCGCGCACCCGGTCGGCCTCGAACAGCGAGGGCGGCTCGGCGGCCACCAGGGCCAGGAGCTGCATCATGTGGTTCTGGAACATGTCCCGCAGCACTCCGGCCTGCTCGTAGTAGCCGGCCCGGTGCTCCACGCCCAGGGTCTCGGCCGAGAGGATGCTCACCTGCTCGATGTAGCCCCGGTTCCACAGGGGCTCAAAGATGGCGTTGGCGAAGCGGAACATCATGATGTTCTGCACCGTCTCCTTGGCCAGGTAATGGTCAATGCGGAACACCTGGTGCTCGGCGAAACCCTGGCCGATGGCCTGGTTCAGCTCGCGGCTGCTGGCCAGGTCGCGGCCGAAGGGCTTTTCCACCACCAGCCGCCGCCAGCGGCCGCCCTCCTCGCGGGCCAGGCCGGCCTGAGCCAGGCGGGTGGCCACGGTCATGTACAGGCTGGGCGGGATGGCCAACTCGAAGATGCGGTTGCCCGGGACCTGGTGTTGGCGGTCCAGCTCCTCCAGCCGCGCGGCTAGGGCTTGGTACGGCTCGCCTTGATCGTAGACCACGGACTGATAGTACAGGCCCGCGGCGAACTCGTTCCAGCGGGCCATGTCCCGGCCCTTGGAGTCCACGGCCTGGCGCATCTTGGCCCGGAACTCGTCGTCGCTCAGCTCGCTGCGCGCCGCCCCACAGATGTAGAAATGCCTGGGCGTGCTGCCGGCCAGGAAAAGCTGGTACAGGGCGGGCACCAGCTTGCGGCCGGTGAGATCGCCCGAGGCGCCGAAAATAACCACCGCGCAGTCCTCGGGCGTGCGCGGCGGCAGGGCCAGGGTCAGTGCGTGCTCGGTGCTGCCTTCGGTCATGCCCCTCTCCCCTATTGCGGCTCCTTCTTGATCGCGTGGCCGCCGAACTGGTGGCGCAGGGCGGCCAGCACCTTGTCTCCGAAGGCGTCGCGTTGGCGGGAGCGGAAGCGCTCCAGCAGGCTCAGGGTGATCACCGGCGCGCTCACGCCGCTCTCCACGGCCTGCTGCACCGCCCAGCGCCCCTCACCGGAGTCGTCCACGTAGCCGGCGATGCCTTCCAGGCGGGGCTCTTGGGCAAAGGCCCGCTCCAATAGCTCCAGCAGCCAGGAGCGCACCACGCTGCCGCGCTGCCAGAGGTGGCAGATGCGGGCAAAATCGTGGTGCTCGGCAAAGGGGCCGCGCTGCATCAGCGCAAAGCCCTCGGCGTAGGCCTGCATCAGGCCGTACTCGATGCCGTTGTGTATCATCTTGACGAAGTGACCGCTGCCCACCGGCCCGGTGTGCAGGTAGCCCTCGGGCGGGGCCAGCGCGGCCAAGAGCGGCTCCAGGCGGGTGAAGGTCTGGGCCGGTCCGCCGATCATGAGGCAGTAGCCCTCGCTGAGCCCCCAAACGCCGCCGCTGACGCCGGCGTCCAGGTAGGCCAGGCCCTTGGCCTCCAGGGCCGGGGCGCGCTTCAGATCATCTTTGTAGTGGCTGTTGCCCCCCTCCACGATGATGTCGCCCGGCTCCAGCACCCCGGCCAGCTCGCTCAGGTGCTCATCCACCACGCCGGCGGGCAGCATCAGCCAGACCACCCGCGGCGGCTGCAGGGCCTCGCGCAACGCGGTCAGGGAGTCCACGGCCGTGACATTGGGCTCCTGGGCGGCCAGCGCCTGGGACTTGGCCAAGGTGCGGTTGTAGACTACCACCTGCTGCCCGCGCCGGGCCAGACGCTGGGCCATGCCCCGGCCCATGCGCCCCAGGCCCACCATGGCTATCTGCATCGCCTTGCTCCTCTGGGTTTGGCTCGCCAGCCTCCCCGCACGAATCCATTCCGCTGCCTTCTCCAGTATCCAGGTTTTTGGCGGTGGTGTTAAGTCCGCCTTGACGTATGTACTAATTATACATACAATATATCATGCGATTTGAGTGGGACCCTCAGAAGCGAAAGGAAAACCTACGAAAGCACAAAATTGATTTCATCGATGCGGAGCAAATGTTCGAAGGTCCCATGCTGGAGGCGTTGGACAGGAGGGAGGAATACGGAGAGGACCGCTATGTTGGTACTGGCTGGATCGGCCAGCGGGTGGCGGTCATAGCCTTCAGTCAACCCGAACCGGATGTGATTCGGGTTATCTCGCTACGCAAGGCAACCAAAAAAGAAAGGGAGCGTTTTGAAAAGGAAATCGCAAAGCGATTGGCAAGCAGTTGATGCCCTAAGAGACTCCGCACTCGACTTGTCCGACTTGCCGGAGCTAGGGGAGGACTTTTTCCGCAACGCCGAACTGCGCCTGCCCCAACCCAAGGCCAAGGTGACTATCCGCCTGGACCGCGAGGTCCTGGAATACTTCAAGACCAAGGGCCAGGGCTACCAAACGCGCATCAACGCCGTGCTGCGCCAATACGTCAGGGCCCAAAAGAGGGCCTGAGCCCCTTCTTTCCCCCGCCTATTTCCCCACCAACTTCAGCGCGGTTTTGGTCACATTATCCAGATTGAAGCCCAGCTTGTCCATGACCGTGGGGCCCGGCGCACTCTCGCCGAAGCGATCTAGGCCGATCACCGCGCCGGAGTCGCCCACCCAGCGCTCCCAGCCCAAGGTGGCTCCGGCCTCGATGGCCAGGCGGGCCTTAATGGCCGGGGGCAGCACCGAGTTCCGATAGGCCTGGTCCTGGGCCGCGAACAGCTCCCAGGAGGGCATGGAGACCACTCGCGCGGCCACGCCGGCCTGGGCCAGCTTGGCCTGGGCGGCCAGGGCCAGGGTGACCTCCGACCCGGTGGCGATGAGCAGAAGCTGGGGCGCGCCCGCGCAGTCGCTGAGCACATAAGCGCCCTTGGCCACGCCCGCGGCCATGGGGTAGGCGGCCGGATCCAGGCAGGGCAGCTTCTGGCGGGTGAGCACCAGGGCCACCGGCCCCTCACGGTGTTGCAGGGCCACCCGCCAGGCGGCGGCGGTCTCGTTGCCCTCGGCCGGCCGCAGCAGCGTGAAGCCGGGCATGGCCCTGAGCGACATGAGGTGCTCCACCGGCTGGTGGGTGGGGCCGTCCTCGCCCACGCCTATGCTGTCGTGGGTGAATACCCATATGCTGTGGCAGCCCATGATGGCCGAGAGCCTGAGCGCCGGGCGCATGAAATCGGCGAAGACGAAGAAGGTGGCCCCGTAGGAAATCACACCGCCGTGCAGGGCCATGCCGTTTACCATGGCCGCCATGCCGTGCTCGCGCACGCCGAAGTGGATGTTGCGGCCGCCCGGCTCCTGGCTGGGGCGCATGTCCGGGCTGCCGGCGATGAGAGTCTTGGTGGAGGGGGCCAGGTCCGCCGAGCCGCCCACCAGGTTGGGCACCTTGGCCGCGATGGCATTGAGGGCCTTGCCGCTGGCCGCCCGGGTGGCGATCTTCTCGCCGGCCGGGAAGCTGGGCAGGTCCGCGTCCCAGCCCGCGGGCAGCTGGCCGGCCATCTGGGCCTGGAAGCGGGCGGCCAGCTCGGGATGAGCCTTGGCATAGGCCGCGAACATCTCCTGCCACTGGCCCTGGCGCTGGCCGGCGCGCTGGCCGGCCGCCAGCAGGTGCTGCCGGGCCGGGTCCGGCAGGCAGAAGGCCTCGCCAATGCAGCCCAGGTTGCGGCGGGTGGCGGCCAGGGCCTCGGCGCCCAGGGGCTCGCCGTGCACGCCGGCGGTGTCCACCTTGGGGCTGCCAAAGCCGATGTGGGTGCGCACCGCAATGAGGCTGGGGCGGTCGCTCTCGGCCTTGGCCGCCTCGATGGCCGCGGCAATGGCCTGGGTGTCGTTGCCGTCGGCCACGGCTTTGGTGTGCCAGCCGTAGGCCGCGAAGCGGGCCAGGCGGTCCTCGGTGAAGGCCAGCTCGGTGCCGCCCTCGATGGAGATGTGGTTGTCGTCGTAGAGATAGATGAGCTTGCCCAGGCCCAAGGTGCCGGCCAGGGAGGCGGCCTCGCTGGCCACGCCTTCCATCAGGTCGCCGTCGCTGACGATGGCATAGGTGTAGTGGTCCACCACTGGGAAGCCGTCGCGGTTGAACTGCTGGGCCAGGAAGCGCTCGGCCAGGGCCATGCCCACGCCCATGGCGAAACCCTGCCCCAGGGGGCCGGTGGTGGCCTCCACCCCCGGCGCGCGGCCGTATTCGGGGTGGCCAGGGGTCTTGCTGCCCCACTGCCGGAAGGCCAGCAGGTCATCCAGGGACAGGTCGTAGCCGGTCAGGTGCAGCATGGCATACAGCAGGGTCGAGCCGTGGCCGGCGCTGAGCAGGAAGCGGTCGCGGTCCACCCAGGCCGGGTCGGCCGGGTTGTAGCGCATGGCCTGGGTCCAGAGCACATAGGCCATGGGCGCGGCGCCCAGGGGCATGCCGGGGTGGCCGCTGTTGGCCTTTTCCACCATGTCGGCGGCCAGCATGCGGATGGTGTTGATGGAAAGCTGCTGCAGCTCGTTGTCGCCCATAAAAAACCTCTCCCCGGTGGGCCGCAAAGGCCCCGGCTGGAAACGGCTGGCCCGGCGCCCCAGCTGAGAGCGCCTGTCCTGCGCTGACCTTTCTTGGCTCGTTCCGCCGCCAGCCCGCGGCAATGACCCCAACCCGGCGGGCGGCACCCCCCAAGATTAAGTCAACAGCCCTGGCCTGACAATAGGCATTTGGGGCCGGCGGGCCGGGCCGCTGCCTGCGGCGCAACACCGTGGACGAGATATACCCCCGTTAGCAGCGGGTCGGCCTGCTGGTGGTGGGCGCGGCCGAGGCGATCGAAGGTAAAGGCCGGAGGCGTTTGGTGATGAAAGATAGGTTGGTCAGCCGAGTATACTCAGTAGACCACACTAGCACCTGACATGTGGCTTTACCCTCGGCGCTGTGCCGCAAACAATCCGGGACCCATATTGGAGGCCCAGCCTTTGACAGCTGGCCAGTTTCGGTAGTCGCCTTCGACAACCCCCCTTGCCTTCAACATGGTCTCATGCACGAACGACAGCTTGTTGAAGTCCACCACCCCTGGGAAAAGGCCCACGGTCGTAGGTGTTATTTTGGGGACACCTTTTCGCACCGGATCAAGGTAGGCCAGGACTTTATGGCGATTTCCCGGCGTGTCGTCCTTCATGGTCAGGCACACGACAAAGTAGGCCGTGGGCAACCGGCTGAGCGAGTCCTGGTTATTTTTCACAAAATTAGTGGCTTCAGGCAGCCACCTGCCCGCACGAATGGCGCTTCCGACAATTACTGCCTGGTATGGACTAAGGTCCTTGACCTTTTTCACAAGACGCACGTCAACCGAGGCGCCCACCCCGCACAGCACCCCGGCCATGGCCTCCGCGATGCTACCCGTGGAACCGCATCGGCTGGCATAGGCGATTAGAACTCTTTTTTTGCTCTTTCCGTCTTTTCCACAGGTGGACTCGACAAACTTCTGACTCGCTTGTGCATTGGGGATACCGGCGATGCTGCGCTGCAGGATCAACGCGAAGGTTGCGCTGCAGGTCACCAGAAGAAAGTGTCGACGATTCATTCCTGGTTGGTTTTCGGTCTCGGTATTCATCCGAAGGCATCCCCTTTTTACTTAGCCATCCCAAATTATGCGGCAGTGGCCGCCGTTCACCGGGCCGGGACAACGCCGGCCGCCTGGGAGATGATCTGGCGTATGGCCGGGAAGCGCTCCGGGCCAATGGGACCCGCGGCCCGGAAGATAATCTGACCCTCGGGCCCCAGGACCAGGAAGCTGGGCTGATCCTCGGGCATCCGGTAGGCCTGGCGCATCTTGCCGTCCCAGTCGCCGTAGATGGTAAGCCCCTCCTTGAGCGAGGCGTCCTTGAGGCCGTCCTGCCACAGGCCCTTGAAGGGCCAAGAGGCGCTGGCGCAGTCCACCACCGCCACCCGGGCCAGGTGGTCCCTGGTCTGGGCCGGCAGCGCCGCAAAGAAACGGTTCAGCTCTTTTTTCAGGGGCCGGTTCAGCTCCACCTGCTTGCGTTTTTCGTAGAACAGCAGCACCACCTTGCCCTTGAGATCGGCCAGGCTCAGGGTCTTGTCGTCGCCGGAGGTGACGCTGAAGGCGGGCGCCTGCTCGGCAGCGACGGTGACGGCCACCAGTAGTAGGACCAGGGCCCAGGCCAGGATGTATCGCCGGTGCTTCATGCCTACCTCCCCCTGGAGAATAGCTCCTTGAAACGCATCAGCAGGGTGATGTCACCGCTGACGGTATATTTGCCGCCCATGAAGGCCGCCTGGCCGTCCATCTGGCCCTTGGCGACGGCCAGCCACACCTCGGCTGGAGTCTTGATCACCAGGTTGGGCGAGGCCGTCGGGCCCTCCACGAAACGGCACTTGCCCTCGGCCATGTCCAGGTGGGCTACGAAGCTCTCGGAGCCGCTCACCTCGAACTGCACCGCGGCCTTGAGATCGCCGGCCGCCTGGGGGTTGAAACCCAGGGGCATCATCTCCAGCAGCTCGCGGCAGGTGCGGGCGTCCTGGGGGCCCTTGGCCTGGGCCGGAGTCGGGGCCGGCGCAGCAGCAGAAACGCGGCCGGCCTTTTTGGCCTTGCGCTCGGCGATCATCTGCTGAATCCAGGCCTGGCGGGCCTGCTGGTTGTATGGCCGGCCCGGGGCCCACTCCTGGCCCACGTACTTATCAAAGCTCTGGTTGAGGCCGAGCTGCTGCCAGTGCCGGTAGTCGTCGGCCATGACTCCGTCCTTTTCCTTGTTGACCAGCCAGCCGATGTGCAGCCAGTAGAATAGCTCGGCCGAGGTGACCGGATAGCGGCGCTTCTCCTTGATGGCCCGGACCAGGTCCCGGGCCAGGTCCGCGGCCCGGGCCTGGACGGCCGCCAGGCCCAGGAACTCGCCGGGACCGGTGGCCAGGGCGGTGAGCGTGCCCACGGAAAAGGCGCCGTACACGTGCAGCAGCCGGGCCAGGTAGTCGGCCACCTCCACCTCGCCGAAGGCCGCGGCCACGCTGATGGCCAGGCCAGGCTTGAAGGTGCCCTGCGGTTTATGGCCCCAGGCCAGGCTACGGTCCAGGAAGGTCTTCATCTGGGCGGGCACGTGGTAGAAGTACACCGGCGCGGCCAGGATCACGGCCTCGGCGGCCAGGAGCTGCTGCACGATGCCGCGGTGGTCGTCGGGTATCCAGCACTTGCCCTTCTCAATGCACACCCCGCAGCCCACGCAGTAGTCGATCTCCTTTTCGCCGAGGCTTATAACCTCCAGCGCGAAACCCTCCTGCTCCAGGGTGGGGCGCAGCATCTCGATGAGCTGAGCGGTGTTGCCGATGCCCTGGTGGGGCGAGCCGTTGATGGCCACGATCTTGCCGTTGGCGGACATGGTTTCCTCCTTGATTCGCGTCGGGGCGGGCCGGGGCTGAGCCGGGACCGCGCTGGGCGGCGGCGGAGCCGCCTGGGCGTGCACCGGCTCCAGGCCCAGCCGGCGCTGGTAATAGGCAGGATATTTTTTGGTGAAGGGCAGCCCCACCCCCAGCAGCAAGGCCAGGGGGATGAAGGCGAAGAATACGATATGCGGTACTGGCCCGGCCGGAGGCGAGAAGCCCAGGGGCATGAGGGCCGAGAGGGCGCAGGCCGCAAACAAACAGGCCCACACCAGAGTCATGTTGCGATTGATCTTCTGGAAGACATCGGTCTGCCACACCGCCTGGGGGGTGGTCTTTTTGGCGAAGTGCTCGGTGAACAGGGGGCCCCCGAACAGCGGCGGCAGGGCCACCAGGCAGAAGAGCACGCCGTAGAGCACCGCCACCGGCGCGCCGGCCACGGCCCGGCCGGCGCCGCCCGGCCCCAGGGCGAAGCTCAGGCCGCCCAGGGCCACGAAGACGCTCATGCCCCACTCCACCATGGAGGCCTGGTCCCAGCGCCGGAGCAGCAGCATCACCGGGATCAGCCCGGCCGCCATGCCCAGACCCAGGCCGGCCATCAGGGGCGCGGGAAAGTCCTTGATCTCGCCGACGGCGATGAAGGCCGTGGCGCAGGCGATGGGCAGTATTCTAAGCGCCGTCTTCATCGTCCCCCTCGCACATGCGCGTGTGGTCCTTGAGGTCCTTGGCAGCCGCGATCCGGTGCTGGAACAGGCGGTCGATGACATAAGAGCGGGTGGCCCGGGCGGCCTGCACCAAGCCCAGGGACACCTGGGCGTCCAGCTCGGGCGGCAGGTCCTTGGTCAGGCGCGCCCGCAGGCACATCTCCTCGTCCACGATGCGCTTGCCCTGGCGCACGTAATAGGCGATGTCCTGGGTCCTTATTCCCCGGGCGCGGCCGGCCACATAGATCCGGGCCATGGCCAGGTCCTGCTGGTCGTACAGGCCGGGCTCCAGAGGCAGCAGCAGCTCTGCCTCCAAAAGCTGTTGCAGGTGCTCGGGCTCCATGCCCGTGGCGGCCAGCAATTGCTTGATGTCCAGCTTGTCGTCCTGGACCAGCCCGAAGACCTCCTGGGCCAGGGCCACCAGGGGGGCGATGTCCTGGCCCTGGTCGTGCTGAGAAAGCAGGTGGCGGATCTTGTTCAGGGGCAGGCGGTGCTGGCCCTGCAGGCTGCGGACCAGGGCCGCCCGCTCCACGCAGGCCGGGTCGTAGTAGGCCATGTTGGGGCTGGTCTTGAGCGGCCGGGGCAGGAGCCCCTGCTCCACGTAGTAGAGCAGCGTGGACTTGGGCAGGCCAGTGGCGGCCATGAGCTGGCTCATGCGCAGGCCGGCGGGCCGGGCCGCCCCTCGCTTGGCTCCACTCCTCTTGCTGTTTTTGCTTTTTTTCTTCTCAGCCATGGCCCCAGGCTATCCAAGCCTTCCTCATATGTCAAGTAAAAAGTGGCACTTTACACTTATTGTTTTGGGGACCGCCTTGGCCGGACCGCTCTGCCCGGCTTGCCAGGCAGTGGCGGCCAGGTCTAAACTGGCGTCGGAGGTGCGAATTTGTCGTCTGGCCGGTTTTGGGATAAAGCCCGCACCTGGTGGGCGGCGGCGCTGCTGGCGGCCTGGCTGCTGACCCCGGCCGCGGCCCAGGCTGCAGACAAGGTGCGCCTGCAACTGCAGTGGGTGCACCAGGCCCAGTTCGCCGGCTTCTACCTGGCGCAGGACCTGGGCTTGTACGCCAAGACCGGCCTGGAGGTGCAGATCAAACCCGGCGGGCCGGGCCTGGACCCTCTGGCCGAGCTGGCCGCCGGCCGCTGCGATTTCGCCCTGTCCTGGCTTTCCGAGGCCCTGCAGCGCCGGGGCAAGGGCGTGCCCCTGGTGAACTTGGCCCAACTGGTGCAGCGCTCCTCCCTGCTCCTGGTCACCTTCGCCGATAGCGGCATCGCCAGCATCAAAGACCTGCAGGGCAAGCGGGTGGGCCTGTGGAGCCGGCAGTTCGCCCTGGCGCCGCACGCCCTGTTCCAGCGCGAAGGGGTGCGGGTGCAGGAGGTGCCCCAGAACGTCACCATGGCCCCCTTCCTGATGCGGGCGGTGGACGCGGCCTCGGCCATGCTCTACAACGAGTATCACCAGCTCTATCAGGCCGGGGTGGACTGGAAGCAGATCCGCGTATTCGACTTCGTGGAGCTGGGCCTGAACTTCCCCGAGGACGGCATCTACGCCCTGGACAGCACCTGGGCCCAGCGCCCGGAGGTCTGCCGCCGCTTCGTGGCCGCCAGCCTGGAGGGCTGGCGCCGCGCCTTCGCCCAGCCGGAGCAGGCCTTGGCCGCGGTGATGAAGCGGGTGGACGCCTCCCATCTGGCCAGCAACCGGTCTCACCAGCGCTGGATGCTGGACACCATGCAGAGGCTCATCACCAACCGGGTGGGGCTGGCCTTGATGGGCCAACTCTCGCCTTTTGACCTCAAGACGGTCAACCAGGTGCTGGTGCAGCAGGGCTTCCTGCCGGCCCCGGTGGCGGAAAAGGGCTTCGCGGTGCCGGCCTGGAGGGCGCCGTGAGCCAAACTCCGCTGCGTCCCCGCTGGCTGCGCCTGCGCTCCCGTTTCGTGATCTTCGTGCTCAGCGGGGTGGCGGTGGTGGCCGCAGCCATGGCCCTGATCAGCCATCAGGAGGCCAGCCAGGCCATGCTCAAGGCCAGCCAGGAGCACCTGCTCTCCCTGGCCCTGGCCCAGGCCGCGGAGTTGGGCCGGCGCCTGGAGTCGGTGAGCGCCGCGCCCCGCGGTCTGGCCCTGAGCCTGGAGCAGGTGGGCGTACGCGACCGCCAGTTCGCGGTGAGCATTTTGCGCCAGCACATCTCCGGCAACCCGCGCATCTTCGGCATGGCCTTGGCCCTGGTCCCAGGCCAGGGCCCCCAGCGCCGTCTGTTCTCGGCCTATGTCTACCGCACGCCCCAAGGCTTCAAGAGCATGGACCTGGACAGCCCTTCCTACGACTACCCCCGCCAGGACTGGTACCTGATCCCGTCCCTGCTGGGGCGGGCGGTATGGAGCGAGCCCTACTTCGACGAGGGCGGCGGCGGGGTGCTGATGACCACCTTTTCCGCGCCCCTGCTGTCCCAGGGCCGGGTCGAGGGCATCGTCACCGCCGACGTGAGCCTGCAGGAGCTGGGACGCCAGGTACGCTCCCTGGACGTGGGCAGCCAGGGCTACGCCTTCGTGCTCACTAGCCAGGGCACCTTTCTGGCCGCGCCCATCCAGGAGTGGGTCATGCGCCAGACTATCTTCTCCTTGGCCGAGCAGTACCAGCGACCGGACCTGCGCACCTTGGGCCAAAACATGGTACGCGGCCGCAGCGGGGTGCTGCGGTTGCCGGACCCGCGCAGCGGGCAGCCGGTGTGGCTGGCCTTCGCACCGGTCAAGGAGGTGGGCTGGAGCTACGTGGTGGTGGCGCCGGAGAGCGAGGTGCTGGCACCGGTGCAAAACCTGACCCGGCACCAGCTCTACTTCGCCGGCCTGGGCCTTTTGATCATGGGCCTGGTGATCCTGGTGATGGTGGTGGGCCTGACCAAGCCGGTGCAGCTCTTAACCGCCGGGGCCCGCCGCCTGGCCTCGGGCGATCTGGGCTCCCGGGTCAAGGGCATCCGCCCCGGTGACGAGGTGGGCGAGCTGGCCGACAGCTTCAATACCATGGCCGGCGACCTGCAGGCGCACGTGGCCGAGCTGCAGCGCAAGCGCAAGGAGCTGGAGGACAGCCTGCACCGCATCGAGCTCTTAGAGAACATCCAGAACACCCTGAACAAGTTCGTGCCCACCTCGGTCAGGGCCCGCATCGCCGAGGCCCCCGAGGCCCCGGACCTGACCAAGCGCGAGACCGACGTGTCGGTGCTGTTTTTGGACGTGGCCGGCTACACCAAGATGAGCGAGCAGGTGGCCGGCGAGGAGATGAACTTCCTCATCGAGCGCTACTTCTCCAGCTTCCTGGACGACATCTACCAGAACAAAGGCGATATCAACGAGACCGCCGGCGATGGGCTGATGATCATCTTCCAGGATGACGATCCGGCCAAGCACGCCCTGTCGGCGGTGAACTGCGCGGTGGCCATCCAGAACAAGGTGGCCCAAGTGAACCAGGAGCTAAAGGGCCGCTTCCAGCCGGTGACCATCAACATCGGCGTGAACTCGGGCACCGCCCTGGTGGGCAGCTCGCGCTTCGAAGGGCTGGCCGGCACCCGCTGGACCTTCACCGCCACCGGCCCGGTGACCAACACCGCCGCCCGCCTGGGCGCCCTGGCCAGCAAGGGCGAGATATACATCGGCCCCGAGACGGCCCAGCGGGTGCAGGGACGCTTCGCCCTCAAGGACATTGGCCCGCAGCAGCTAAAAAACGTAGCCCAGCCGGTGCAGGTGTTCCAGGTGCTGGGCCCGCTGAACGCCTAGACCGCCCTCGCCTACTTCCCCCAGATTTCCTTGAGCCGCTGATCGCGGCCGCAGCCCCAACGGTAGTACTTATAGCGCAGCGGGTTCTTCTGATAGTAGTTCTGGTGGTACTCCTCGGCCGGATAGAATGTCGTGGCCGGCACGATCTGAGTGTAGATATTCTTCAAGCGCCCCGACTTGAGCAGCTCATCGCGGGACTGCTCGGCGAGCCGTTTCTGCTCATCGTCGTGATAGAAGATGGCCGTGCGGTACTGGTTGCCGTGGTCGCAGAACTGGGCGTCCTTGACCGTGGGGTCTATGTTGCGCCAGAAGACCTGCAGCAGTTGGGCGTAGGTGATCTTGCTGGGGTCATAGGCGATCTGCACCGACTCGGCGTGGCCGGTGCCGCCGGCCGAGACCTCCTCGTAGGTGGGGTTCTTCTGGCGGCCGCCGGTGTAGCCGGAGATGGTGGCCAGCACGCCGGGCAGCTTGTCAAAAGGCGGCTCCATGCACCAGAAGCAGCCCCCAGCAAAGGTGGCCAGGGCGGTCTTTTGCGGCGCAGCATCCATGTTCTTCCCCATCGCGACGGCGGGTAGAATCAGCACCGCCAAGGCCGCCAGCGCCAGCCAGCGGACAACACCCATCGCCAGCATACAGGTCCCCTTGTCTTAGATAGAGATCCTCATCAGGCCGGGACCGTCTCTGCCTCCTGGACCAGCCGCGCTTCTCACAACCCCTTCTGGGCCATGTAGGCGGCCAGGTCCGCCACCCGGCAGGAGTAGCCCCACTCGTTGTCGTACCAGGCCACCACTTTGGCCAGATCGCCCGCGAGCACCTGGGTGAACTCCAGGTCCACGATGCTGGAGTGGGCGTCGCCCTTGAGGTCCATGGAGACCAGGTGGCCGTCGTCCACGGCCATGATTCCCTTGAGGCTGGTGCGCGCCGCCCGCCTGAGCGCCGCGCGCAGCCCCTGGGTGTCGGTCTTTTTCTTGAGCACCGCCGTGAAATCCACCACCGACACCGTGGGCGTGGGCACGCGCATGGAGCAGCCGTCGAAGCGGCCCTTGAGCTCCGGGATCACCTCGCCCAGGGCGCGCGCCGCGCCGGTGGAGGTGGGGATGATGTTCAGCCCGGCCGCCCGGGCCCGCCGCAGGTCCTTGTGGGGCAGGTCCAGGATGCGCTGGTCGTTGGTGTAGGAGTGCACGGTGGTCATCAAGCCCTTCTGGATGCCGAAGGCCTTGTGGATGGCCAGGGCCGGCGGGGCCAGGCAGTTGGTGGTGCAGGAGGCGTTGGACAGGATGTAGTGCTGGGAGCGGCGGTACTGGCGGTGGTTGACGCCCATCACCACCGTGAGGTCCACCTCCTTGGCCGGCGCGGAGATGATGACCCGCTTGGCCCCGGCCTGCAGATGGGCCTGGGCCTGGTCGCGCTTGGTGAACAGACCGGTGCTTTCCACCACCAGCTCCACGCCCACCTCGTCCCAAGGTATCTGGGAGGGGTCACGCACCGCAAAGCTCTTGACCGGCTTGCCGTCGATGAGGATGGCGTCGCCCTTGGCCTCCACTAGTCCTGGGTAGCGGCCGTAGTTGCTGTCAAACTTGAATAGATGGGCGTTGGTATGGGTGTCGAACAGGTCGTTGACCGCCACCACCTCCAGGGCCTGAGGGTAGTGCTGCAATATTGCCTTGAGCACCTGGCGGCCGATGCGTCCGAAGCCGTTAATTCCCACGCGAACCATGGCGCTCTCCTTATTAGTTGTCGTCCAGGCGGTCGCGGAAGGCCAAGAGCAGGTCGTAGTCGGTGCGCAGCGCCGAGTGCAGGCGCGCGTTCTCCAGGGCGATGGCGCTGAGGTTGCCCACCGCCTCCAGGAACTGTATCTCGCGCTGGTTCCACTGACGCTTCTTGTCCGAATACACCCGCACCACGCCGATGCTGCGCCGGCCCACCTTCAGGGGAACCACGCATATGGAGTGGATGCCCTCGGCCTTGGCCCGGTCGCGGTACTGGAAGGCGGGATCGGTCTGCGCGTCCAGCAGGCACACCGCGCCGCCCTTGAGGGCCTGGCGGTCCAGGCCGCTCTTGGTTACCAGCACCCGGCCCTTGCGCAAATAGCCCCGAGACAGGCCGTAGGAGGCGCCCAGCACCAGCTCCTTGCGGTTGCCGGCCAGCAGCCGGATGGCGCTGGCCTTGGCCCCCATGGCCTGAGTCACGCCCTTGACGATCTCGCTCAGCACCTTTTGCGGCTCCAGGGATGAGTTGACCACTTTGGCCACTCGATACAGGGCCGCAAAGAAATCCATCTGCTTGCCGGCCATATGATCCGCCTCGTGAAGTTGTGTGCTTTTCCGTCCGGCCGCCGTCCTGTGCGACCGGTGCTCATTTATAAAAATGTTAGCCTCTGGCGGGCCCGCCGGCCAGCTATTCCGCTGCCGCCGGCTAGCGGTAGGCCCGCTGGAGGAAGTCCGGCGAGGCGCCTAGGTGGTACAGGAGCACCAGGGCCGTGTCCAGGGCCTGCTGCCGGATGACGCCGTTGCGCAGGTAACGCCGGGCCGAGGTGGTCACCGGCCTCTGCACCTTGACGATGCGCCCCAGCCGACTCAGGCGGTTGCGCATCTCCACGTCCTCCATGATGTTCCAGGCCGGAAAGCCGCCGGCTCGCCAAAAAACCTCGGCCGATAGGAAAAGACCCTGATCGCCGTAGGTGAACAGGGCGTGGTTGATACGGCTGCCCAAGGAGTACAGGCGCAGGAAGGGATGGCCGTGGTCAAAGCGCAGGTAAAACGAACCGGCCGCCACGCCCGGCCGGGCCAGGGCCTGCTCTATCAGGCCCATGGCCTCCGGCGGCAGGCTGGTGTCCGCGTGCAGGAACAGGAGTATGCGGCCGCAGGCCGCCCAGGCGCCGGCGTTCATCTGGCGGCCCCGACCCGGCAGGGAGTGCAGCAGGCGCACCTGAGGGAACGCGGCCAGTTGCTCCAGAGTGCCGTCCGCACTGCCGCCGTCGACCACGATCACCTCCCCCACTCCCTCCTGGGCCAGCAGGCTCCGCAGGCAGGGCTCGATGCCCTGGGCCTCGTTGAGGGTGGGGATGACGACCGAGATCATGCCCGGCCAGGTAGGCGCCCAAACGGGTTCATGGCAAGGCTCCCTGCGCCTGGTTGCGCACCGCCAGCATCAACTCGGGCAAGTCGGCCTCCAGGATCAGGGAGACCAGCCATTGCGGCACCAGGAAACCGGGGTCCAGGAACACCGAGTAAACCAGCAGGGTGCACCGTCCTTGGTCCCGGCTAAAGAGGAGCCAGCTCCCCTGCATCTGGTTCAGGTCGCCGCTGACCCTTTCGAAGTGGATACTGCGCCATTTCTGGTAACGGGCCAAGAACACGTAGGTCATCTCTGGAATAAGCCAGGAGAACTTGACGCGGTGCTGGATGAGATCGGCGCCGGGACGCTGCTGCAACACCCGGCATTCTTGCAGGCCGGGCACGAAACGCGGGGCGCCCGCGCAGTCCAGCAGGGTGTCCCAGACCCGCGCGGCCGGGGCGGCGATGACCACCGCCGCCTGCACCCTCTCGGGCTGACCACGCCGACCGGCCAGGTGGCGCACCACCACCTGGCCCTGGGCCAGGCGCTGCTCTTCGAGCGGGGCGAAGCTGGTCTCGGCCAGCGCGCCGGCGGCGACGGCCGGGCTGGTAGTCACGGCCAGAATCAGAACCAACATGCAGACCCTGCGCCCCAACCCCTAAGGCTCCAGTTTTGGTGGCCGCCATATCAGACTTTTTTAGTCTGTTATTTAAACGATACCATACGCCGCCAAAGCCACGACGCGGTTAGTTCGATCCTTTTACGCGAGTGGGGAGTGTGCGGCCGGGCGATCAGTACTCGATACCGGGCTGGGCCGGCACTCCAGCCTGGGCGTGGTGGCGCTTGGGCTCCATCACGGTGACCGTGTCTGCCAGGGCTTGTATCTCCGGCGGGCAGGAGCGGCCAGTGAGTAGCAGGTGCAGGGCCGGCGGTTTGGCCTTGATCAGCTCGGCCACCTCCGCCGGGCTCACGAAGCCCCGTTGCATGGCGTTGTTGATCTCATCCAGCACCACCAGGTCCCAGCCGCCGCTCAGGACCTCGCGATGGGCCATGTCCCAGCCGCGGCGGGCGGCCTGGCGGTGGGGTTCCAGGTCGTCGTGTTCGCCGATGAGCCCCAGGCCGGTGGCCCGCATCTCCACCCCGGGCAGCAGGCGCACGGCCTCTATCTCGCCGTAGCCCTGGCCGCTCTTGATGAACTGGATGATCAGGGTGCGCAGTCCGTGACCCACGCCGCGCAGGGCCAGGCCCAGGGCCGCGGTGGTCTTGCCCTTGCCCCGGCCGGTGTTGACCATCACCAGGCCCCGTCTCTGCCTTGTCGCCTGCGCCTCTGCCATGGCCGCCCCCTTGTCCTGGCCCAGCCATACGCGGCCCGGCCTGAGATGTCAAGCCCGGTCGCTCAGGCCGCCGCCGGCCCGCACTCGGCCAGGAAGGCTGGGATGAACAGGGTCAGGTCCTCCACGAGGCACACGTCGGCCAGGTTGAAGATGGCTGCCTGGGGGTCCAGGGAAATGGCCACGATAAAGCCGGCGCCCTGCATGCCCGCCGTGTGCTGGCGGGCGCCGGAGATGCCGCAGGCCAGGTAGAGCCGGGGCGCCACCGTGGCGCCGGTGATACCCACCTGCCGGCTGTAGTCCAGCCAGCCGGCGTCGCAGACCGGCCGCGAGCCGGCCACAGCCGCCGAGGAGAAGCAAGCGGCCAGGCTGCGGATAAGGGCCAGGTTCTCGGGCTTGCCCACGCCCCGGCCGGCGGCCACCACCACCTGGGCCTGGGCCAGCTCCGCGCTCTGCTCGGCGGCGCGCCGCAGGCCCAGGCTGCGCACCGGCCCGGCGGCTGGCGCCGCGGTGCGCACCTCCAGAGACCCGGCGGCCCGCTCCGCGGCAGCGGCCTGGGCGGCGAAGGCTCCCGGTTGCACGGTGAGCACGGTCAGAGGCGCGGTCGAGGCGTACTGGGCCTGGGCCTTGCCGTGCCAGGCCGGCCGGCTGAAGAGCAGGCGGCCGGCCTCTTGGGTAACTCGCTCCACGCCGCTGAGGCAGGCCGCGCCCAGGCGCAGGGCCAGGCCGGGGGCGAAGTCCAGGCCCTGGGTGGTGTGCGCGGCCAGCACCATGGCCGGCTGCAGGCTGGGCAGGGCCGCGGCCAGTACCTCCCGCCAGGCCTGGCCGCTGTATTGGGCCAGGTCCGGGCCCTGCAGGGCGCACACCGCCGCGCCAACTGCGGCCAGGCGGGCGGCCTCTTCCCGCACCGCTTCGCCCAGCACCATTGCTCGCAGGCTCAAGCCGGCGGCCTGGGCGATTTGCCGGCCGCAGGCCAGCAGCTCCCAGGTCACCGGCGCCAGTTGGCCCTGGCGCAGCTCGGCCACCACCACCACGCTGCGGGCAAGCTCGGTGCTCATAGCAGGGCCCGCTCCCGCAGCATGGCCGCCAGCTGGCGGGCCTTGTCCTGGGTGCTGCCCTGCAGGCGGAGGCCGGTCCGGGTGCGCTGTGGAGTGTTTTCGGCCACCAGCTCTAGACGAGACGTAGCCGTTGGCAGAGTGGAGGCTTCGATGGCGAACGGCCTGGTCTGCTTGGCCCGCAGCAGGTTGGATAGCGAGGGATAGCGCGGCCGGTTGATGCCGCTCTGGATGGTCAACAGCGCCGGGAAGGGCAGCTCCAGGCAGTCGCGCCAGCCACCCTCCACCTCGCGCTCCACGTACATCCTCTGGGCTGGGCGGGGCTCCAGCTTGACCACTAAGGTGGCCAGAGGCAGGCCCAGCAGCTCTGCCAGCAGGGGGCCCACCAGCCCCTGCATGGCGTCTTGGGACATGGCCCCGCACAGAATCAGGTCGTAGTCCTGCTCCCGGGCCCAGGCCGCGATCCAGGTGGCCACGCTCAGGGCCTCGGAATCCTGCTCGCTCAGGACGTGTACGGCCCGGTCGGCGCCCATGCCCTGGGCCCGCTGCAGCACGGCCGCCACCCGGACCGGCCCCACGCTCAGGGCGTCAAGACGAACACCGGCGAGGCGCTCCTTGAGCAGCAGCGCCTCCTCCAGGGCGTACTCGTCGAAGCTGTTCATCTGATAGCGGGCCGCGTCCGGCAGGCGCAGCCGGGGCGGGGAGGCCTGGAAGGAAAAGGCCGTCTCGGGCTCGCAGACCTGCTTGAGGCACACCAGAATATTCATTGACCACCCGCCAATCAGGGGCCGCTACGCCTTGCCAAAGGCAGTCTACGGCACAGGGAGCCCCGCCACAAGAAAAATAGAACGTTTGTTCACTTTTTGTTGACTTGGGGCAGGTTTGGGTGCAACGTGGGGCAGGTGTCGCAGCCTTGTTGCCAGGCGCGCCGGTCAAGGATATCAATACGGATCATGAGCGTCATCTATCTCATCCGGCACGGCCAGGCCTCCTTTGGCCAGGACAATTACGACTGCCTATCCGAGCTGGGACGGCGGCAGTCAGGGATCACCGGCGATTTCCTGCGCTCCCTTGGCCTGCGCTTCGACGCCGCCTACTGCGGCACCATGTCCCGGCAGCAGGACACCGCCCAGGCGGTGCTGGATCGCCTGGAGGCGCCGCCGGCGCTGGAGGTATCGGCGGACTTCAACGAGTATGAGTCCGGCCCTGCCGTCCGGGCTCTGCTGCCGGGGATGATCGCGGACAATCCCGACCTGGCCCAGGCAGTGCCCAGGATGTTCAGCGACCGGCGCTCCTTCCAGCTGGTTTACGAGGAGGCCATGTCCCGCTGGGTGTCGGGGCGGCACGCAATACAAGGGGTCGAAAGCTGGCTAGACTTCTTGGGGCGGGTGGAAAGGGCCCTGACCCGCCTGCAAAGCCAGACCGGCCGCGGCAAGACGGTGCTGGTGTTCTCCTCGGGCGGCCCCATATCGGCGGTGGCGCGACAGGCCCTGGGCCTGGACGACCAGACCGCCCTGCGGCTTACCTGGATGATCAAGAACGCCTCCATCTCCACCTTTTTCTACAACCAACGGGGCCTGGCCCTTTCCATGTTCAACAGCACCCTTCATCTGGAGCAATTGGGCGAGCCGAGCCTGATCACCTATCGCTGACCCTTTTGTCTAGGGGAGCAAAATGGATTTCGCCGTATCCGACAAGATGCAGACCATCCTGGAACTGATCAACGAGTTCGTGGACAAGGAACTCATCCCCCTGGAGCCGCGGTATCTCAGCCGGCCCTGGGAGGAGCTGGAGCCGATCCTCAAGGACAAGCGCCGCATGGTCAAGCAAATGGAGCTGTGGGCCCCGCTGCACCCCAAGGACTGGGGCGGCATGGGCCTGGACCTGGTGGAGTACGGCCTGGTCTGCGAGGCCCTGGCCCGCACCTTCACCGGAGTCTATGTCTTCGGCTGCCAGGCCCCGGACGCGGGCAACATCGAGATACTGATGAAGTACGGCACCTCGGAGCAGCAGGAAAAATTCCTGCGGCCCCTGGTGGCGGGCGATATCCGCTCCTGCTTCTCCATGACTGAGGTGGACCTGCCCGGCTCCAACCCAGTGATGATGGACACCACCGCGGTACTGGAAGACGGCCAGTGGGTGATCAACGGCCACAAGTGGTACACCTCCTCGGCAGACGGCGCCGCCTTCGCCATCGTCATGGCGGTCACCGACCCCGAGGCCCCGCCCCACCTGCGCGCCTCCATGATCATCGTGCCCACGGACACGCCGGGCTTCAACCGGGTGCGGAACATCTCGGTGATGGGCCACGCCGGCAGCGGCTGGCCTAGCCACGCCGAGATCCTCTACCAGAACTGCCGGGTGCCCCAGGAAAACCTGCTGGGCCCCCAGGGCCACGGGTTCGTCATCGCTCAGGAGCGCCTGGGGCCGGGGCGCATTCACCACTGCATGCGCTGGATCGGCATCTGCAACCGCTGCCTGGAACTGATGTGCCAGCGGGCCCTGACCCGGCCCATCTCGCCCAAGCAGAAGCTGGCCGACCAGCAGATCATCCAGAGCTGGATCGCCGAGAGCGCGGCCGAGGTGCGGGCGGCCAAGCTGCTGATACTCAACTGCGCCTGGACCATCGAAAAGTACGGGGTCAAGGAGGCCCGCCAGGACATCAGCCTGATCAAGTTCCACGCCGCGGGGGTGATGCAGAAGGTGGTGGACCGGGCCCTGCAGGTGCACGGCGGCCTGGGCATGACCGACGACACCCCCATCGCCGCCTTTTTCCGGCATGAGCGGGCCAGCCGCATCTACGACGGCGTGGACGAGGTGCACAAGATATCGGTGGCCAAGCGCATCCTCAAGGAGGCGGCCGCCAAGGTGGCTAGATGACCTTCGCCCAGTTCAGCCGCGCGGCCGCCCTCTCCCGCCAGGAGATATACCGCGCCATCTACGCCGAACACGGCTCTTCCATCAAGGCCAAGAAGGAGAAGACTGCACTCAAAAACCTGGAGCTGATCTTCGAGGCCACCCTCAAGATAAGCAACCGCAAGGGCTTCCCGGCTATGACCATGCGCGACCTGAGCAAGGAGACTGGGCTCAGCCTGGGGGTGCTGTACCACTACTTCGCCAGCAAGCACGAACTGCTGGAAATGGTGCAGCGCACCGGCCGCAGCATCGTGGGGCGCATACTGCGTGAGGCGGTGGCGCGGAGAAAGGAGCCCGCGGCTCGGCTGCGCTCGGTGATCCAGACCCATCTGTTCCTGAGCGAGGCCATGCGGCCCTGGTTCTACTTCTCCTACATGGAGATCAGGCACCTGGACGAGGCGGAGAAGGAGCGCACCAAGGCCGCCGAACTGTGGAGCGAAAAGCTGCTGGCCGACATAATCAACGAGGGCCAGGCGGCCGGCGTCTTCGCGCCTGGGGACGGGCAGCTGCTGGCCGCATCCATCAAGGCCCTGCTGCATGACTGGTACGTCAAGCGCGGCAAATACGCCAAGCGCGGCTACAGCGTGGACCAGTACGCCAACTTCGTGATGGGGCTGGTGGATCGTTACTGCCTGGCAGGCAACAAGAGATCCCCGGCGCGACAGGAGGGTTGATGGTGATAAAGGACCAGGCCGGTCCCATCCGCAGCGGCGAAGAGCTGGACCGCGGGCGCCTGGAGGCCTACCTGAAACAGGCACTGCCGGACATGGCCGGCGAGTTGGTGATCGAGCAGTTCCCGCGTGGGTTCTCCAACCTCACCTATCTGCTAAGGCTGGGCCAGCGGCAGCTGGTGCTTAGACGGCCGCCGCACGGCACCAAGGCCAAGAGCGCCCACGACATGGGGCGCGAGTTCCGGGTGCTCTCGGCCCTGCAAGGCGTGTTCCCCTACTGCCCCCGGCCGCTGGTCTTCTGCCAGGACCATGCGGTGATGGACTGCGACTTCTACGTCATGGATCGCCTGCAAGGCCTGATCATACGCAAGCAGGTGCCGCCAGAGCTGAACCTGTCGCCGGAGCAGATGGGGCGCCTATGCCGTCACCTGCTGGAGGTGCAGCTGGAACTGCACGGCATCGACTACCAGGCAGTGGGCTTGGGCGACTTCGGCAAGCCCGAGGGCTACGTGGAACGCCAGGTGCTGGGCTGGAGCCAGCGCTACCGCGCGGCGCGCACCCCCGACGCTCCGGACTATGAATGGGTGATGGGCTGGCTGGCGGAGCACATGCCGCCGGACTGCAAACGACCGGCCATCATCCACAACGACTTCAAGCTGGACAACGTGGTGCTGGACCCGACCGAACCCACCCGCGTCATCGGCGTGCTGGACTGGGAGATGGCCACCGTCGGCGACCCGCTGATGGACCTGGGCAACTCGCTGGCCTACTGGGTGCAGGCCGACGATCCGCCGGAGCTGATACAGATCGCCAGCGTGCCCACCCATCTGCCTGGCGCCCTCAGCCGGCGGGAAATCATGCAGCTCTACGCCCAGAAAAGCGGCCTGGCCCTGGAAGGGTTTGGCTATTACTATTGCTTCGGCCTCTTTCGCCTGGCGGTGATCGCCCAACAGATTTACTATCGCTATTACCATGGCCAGACCAAGGACCAGCGGTTCGCGGGCCTGGTGACGGCGGTGCAGGTGTTGGAGCGGGCCTCCCGCCGGGCCATAGAAAACAGCAGCAGCTAGCGATCCACAAGGAGCAGAGATGAGCGAGCATAAGGTATCCCTGGTGCGCTTCGAGCGAGGTGGGGAGTCGGTGCGCCGGGCAGTGGAAATGTGTGAAGGGCTGTCCATGCTCAAGGCCGGCGCCAAGGCCTTCATCAAGCCCAACGTGGTCTTCTGGACCCGCAGCGTGGACTTCCCCAAGTGGGGCGTCATCACCACCAGCCGGGTGGTGGAGGACATGGTGCAGCTCCTCAAGGAGCACGGCGTAGACGACATCACCATCGGCGAGGGCATCGTCACCGCCAACCCCAAGGATATGGAGACCCCGGCCCACGCCTTTGCCAGCCTGGGCTACCACACCCTGCGGGACCGCTACGGGGTCAAGGTGATCAACGTCTTCGAGCGGCCGTTCGAGAAGGTGTCGTTGAGCGACGGGGTGGAGCTGTCGTTCAACGCCGACATCCTGCACAGCGATCTGGTGGTGGACCTGCCGGTGATGAAGACCCACGCCCAGACCGTGGTCAGCCTGGGCATCAAGAACCTCAAGGGCACCATCGACGTGAAGTCGCGCAAGCAGTGCCACAACGCGGACCCGGAGCGGGGCCTGCACTTCCACGTATCCAAGCTGGCCGAGGCCATGCCGCCGATCCTGACCGTGATCGACGGGATCTACACCTCTGAGCGGGGGCCTGGCTTCGACGGCCGCATGCACCGCAGCAATCTGCTGGCCGCCTCCAGGGACGTGCTGTCGGCGGACTTGGTGGGGGCGCGGCTGCTGGGACAGGACCCGGCGGCGGTGCCGTACCTGGCCCTGGCGGCCCGGCACCTGGGCCGGCCGCTGGACCTGAGCGACGTGGAGGTGGTGGGCGAGAGCCTGGAGGCCATGGCCAAGCCTCACGAGTGGTACTTCCCCTACACCGATGACGGCCTGCTGCCCCTGCCCATGGCCAAGATGGGCATCAAGGGCCTGTCCTACAAGAAGTACGACGACACCCTCTGCACCTACTGCTCAGGCCTGAACGGGGCGGTGCTGGCCTCCATTGCCATGGCCTGGAAGGGCACGCCCTGGAACGAGATCGAGGTGCTGACCGGCAAGCGCATGGCGCCCACGCCAGGCATGAAGAAGACGATTCTTTTGGGCAAGTGCATGTACCAGGCCAACAAGGACCACCCGGACATAAAAGAGATGCTGGCCATCAAGGGCTGCCCGCCCAAGGCGGAGCAGGTGGTGGAGGCCCTGCAGGCAGCGGGCATTGAGATCGACCGCCGCCTGCTGGACAACCCGGACGCCTTCCCCGGCTCCTATATGAAGCGCTACCAGGGCAAGGCCGAGTTCGACCCCGCCCTGTTCCAGGTGGCGTAGGAGCGGCGTCATGCGCCAGCAGCAAAGCAAGCCCGCCGGCGGCGAAAAACTGGTTCTGGTCCTGGGCGCGGGCTTCATGGGCACGGGCATCGCCCAGGTCTGTGCCCAGGCCGGCTACCGGGTGCACCTTTATGATGTCAAGCCCGAGGCCCTGCAGCGGGCCCTAGAGGGCATGGCCGTCTCCCTGAACAAGCTGGCCGCCAAGGGCCGCCTCAAGGAGCCGCCGGCAGAGGTGCTGGCCCGGGTGCAGACCGTGAACACTCTGGAGAGCGCCGCCCAGGCCTGCTGGGTGATCGAAGCGGCCCTGGAGATCGAGTCGCTCAAGAAAGAGCTGTTCGCGGCGCTGGACCGCCTGGCCCCGCTGGACACGCCCCTGTCCAGCAACACCTCCTCCATCCCCATCAGCCGCCTGGCCGCGGCCACCCAGCATCCGGAGCGGGTGCTGGGCACCCACTTTTTCGGGCCGGTGCCACTCATGGGCCTGGTGGAGGTAATCAGGGCCGATAAGACCAGCGACGAGATGTTCGAGCGCGGGGTGGCCCTGGTGCACTCGCTGGGGAAGACCCCGGTGCGCGTGCGGCGCGACATCCCCTGCTTCGTAATGAACCGCATCTTCTCGGCCGCCTTCCGCGAGGCTGCGGACCTGGTGGCCGCCGGCGTGGTCAGCCCCGAGGACGTGGACATCGGCATGAAGCTGGGCTACGGCTGGAACGCCGGCCCCTTCGAGATCGCCGACAACGCGGGCCTGGACACCTGGGTGCTCATCGCCGAGTCCATGCGGGCCCTGGGCGAGGGGAACCTGGTCTCCAACTCCGATCTGATCCCCAAGATGGTGGCCCAGGGCCGCCTGGGCCGCAAGGCGGGCAAGGGCTTTTACCGCTACACCCCGGACGGCAAGCGCCTGCCCTGGGACAAGCAGGACTGAAGCCGGCGCCGTGGGTCTAAAGCAGCTCATCCGCGAGAAGGCCCTGGAACTGGGCTTCGAGGGCATTGGCTTCACCGGTGTGGAGCCGCTGGATCTGTACCTGAAGGAGATCAACTCCCGGATCGAGATGTACCAGTGGACGCTGACCCCGCAGTTCGACCTGCTGCGCGGGGCCGAGGTCACCCGGCGCTATCCCTGGGCCCGCAGCATCCTGGTGCTGATCCGCAACTACCACCGCCGGAGCTTCCCGCGCCAGCTCACCGGCGTCATCGGCCGCTGCTACCAGGTGGACGAGCGCAAGGAGAAGGGCCAGGAGCACCAACGCCTGATGGATTTCTTCGCCTTTCTCAAAGAGCAGGGCCTCAAGTTCCGCTGGGACGGCGAGATACCCGCGCGCATGACCGCGGCCCGGGCCGGGGTGGTCACCTACGGCAAGAACTGCTTCGTCTATGCCCGGGAGGCCATGCGCGGTGCCTCCTGGCTGGAGAGCATCCCCCTGGTGCTGGACGCGGAGCTGGCCCCGGACGAGCCCTCCATCGAGCTGGGCTGCCCGAGCTGGTGCAAGCACGCCTGCCTGGCCGCCTGCCCCACCGGCGCTCTCTACACCCCCAAGAAGATGCGGCCCCAGCGCTGCATCGCCTACAACACCTACTACGCGCCCGGCCTGACGCCCCTAGAGCTGCGCGAGCCCATGGGCACCTGGGTCTATGGCTGCGACCGCTGCCAGGAGGTCTGCCCGCGTAACCAGCCCTGGCTCAACCAGGCCCTGCCGGACAACTCAGCGCTGATGGCCCGCGCCGGAGACTTCGACCTGGAGCGGCTGTTGACCATGGACGAGGAGTACTACGTTACCAAGGTCTGGCCGCTGTGCTTCTACATCTCGCGCCGGCAGGTGGCCCGCTGGCAGATGAACGCCGCCCGGGCCCTGGGCAACCGAGGCGACCGGGAGTCAACGCCGCTGCTGGCCCAGGCCCTGCGCGACAACCCCGACCATACGGTGCGGGCCATGGCCGCCTGGGCCCTGGGTCGTCTGGGTGGGGAGCAGGCCCGGCGGGCCCTGGAGGCGGCCCGGAGCCGCGCAGATGGCGAGGTGGGCACGGAGATAGAGGCGGCTCTGGCTCGCATGGCCTAGCCGTCGGCCACAAACCACGGGAGAAGGGCATGGGCAAGATAAGCTACGGCCTGGAAGGCAAGGTGATTCTGGTCACCGGCGGCAGCCGGGGCATCGGCCTGGCGGCGGCCAAGCGCCTGCGCGAGGAGGGGGCCCAGGTGGCCATCTGCGGCCGCAAGCCCGAGGGGCTGCAGGCCGCGGCCGCGGAGTTGGGCGGCGAGGTGCTGACCGTGGCCGCCCACATCGCCAAGGAGGATCAGGTGCAGGCCCTGTTCCAGGCGGTCCAGGAGCGCTTCGGCCGCCTGGACGTGCTGATCAACAACGTGGGCATGAACCTGATGACCCCCTCTCTGGCCGAGGCGGACCCGGGCCTGTGGCAGAAGATCATGGACAGCAACCTGAACGGCACCTTCCTCTGCTCGCGGCAGGCGGCCCAGATGATGAAGGCCCAGGGCGGCGGCAAGATCGTCTCAGTGTCCTCCACGGCCGGCCACCGGGCGGCGCCCTTCATGGGCATCTACGGCATCGCCAAGGCGGGCATCGAGATGATAACCAAGGTGCTGGCCGTGGAGCTGGCCCCCTTTAATATCCAGGTCAACGCGGTTGCTCCGGCCATGGTCAAGACCGACTTTTCCAAGCCCTTCTGGTCCAACGAAGACGTACACAAGCAGATCGTGGCCAGAATACCGGCCGGCCGCCTGGCCGAGCCCCTGGACGTGGTGCACCCGCTGCTGTTCCTAGCCTCGGCCGGCGCGGACTACATCACCGGCCAGACCTTGGTGGTGGACGGAGGGGCCACCTCGGCCTGAGGCGGCCGCGGCAGGCAAAAAATCCCCCGCCCTGCCCTGGCAGCGGCGGGGATTTTTTGTGCGCAGCCTGGCCCGGCGCTAGCGGATGGGCAGCCCCAGGCGCTGGCGGGCCTCGTTGGGCGTGGCCGGCTCCAGGTTGAACTCGCCCAGGATGCGCGCCAGTTTTTCCACCAGCTCGCCGCTGGAACGGGCCAGGCGTCCCTTGGCCAGATACAGGTTGTCCTCCAGCCCCACCCGGCAGCCACCGCCCATGAAGGCCGCGGCCGTGCAGATGGGGAGCTCCATCTTGCCGGCGCCAAAGGCCGACCAGACGTAGTTCTGCGGCCCGAAGAGGCGGTCCGCGGTCTGCTGCAGATGCACCAGGTCCGCCAGGGTGGGTTGGATGCCGCCCAGGATGCCCATAACGAACTGCAGGAACAAGGGCGGCTCCAGCCAGCCCTCGTCCAGGACATAGGCCGCGTTGTACAAGTGGCCCACGTCGTATATCTCCAGTTCGGGCTTGGTGCCGCTATCGCGGAAAATCTGGCAGAGCATCTCCATGTCGGCGAAGGTGTTGCGGAAGATGCCGGCCTTGCTGCCCTCCAGGAATTCCTTTTCCCAGGGATGCTTCCACTGCTGGTACTTCTTGGCCACCGGATGCAGGGCGAAGTTGATGGTGCCCATGTTGAAAGAGGCCAGCTCCGGGTGCAGCTCGGCCACGGCCGCGGCGCGCTCTTGGGCGGTCATGCCCAGCCCGCCGCCGGTGGTGATGCAGATGATGGCGTCGCACTCGGCGCGGATATGCTCCAGCATGTTGCGGAACAGGGCCACCTCCGCGCTGGGCCGGCCGTCCTGGGGATCGCGGGCGTGCAAATGCACGCTGGCCGCCCCAGCCTTGGCCGCCCCAATGGCATCGGCCGCGATCTGGGCGGGGGTGATGGGTAGATGGGGGGACATGGTGGGAGTATGAATGGCCCCCGTGACGGCGGCCGATATCATCACCTGGTTGGACATGACCTCCGGCTCCCGTGCGTGGCTGCGTCATAAGCCCGGTAGGAGGCGAGCGCTGTTGTCGGCTGGGGCCGCCGCGCTGCGGCGCCCCCAGCCGGGTTAGTTACATCTGACCGGCTTTGCGCTTGCAGCCGGTGTCCTTCAAGGGCACGGTGGTCTTGTCAATGGGGATCATCTCCACCATCTTGCTGCCCGGATACGACTTGTCGTACTTGTTCTGCTCCTTGGGGATGATCATGGTCACCGGGATGGGCGACTGGATCTGGTGGTCCTCGGCCCGCATATAAACGTCACCGTTGATGCCGTTGTACTTCATGCCCTCCAAGGTCTTGATGATCTTGGGAACATCCCACTTGCCCACCTTGTTGATCGCGTCCCAGACCATGCGGATATGGTAGTTCTTGAAGACCGTGGTGCCCGGCCACTGGTACACAGTGTCCTTGGAGGTGACGATTTTCTGCCAGACCTTATGCCAGGCCTGGTCCAGGGCCTGCTGCTTGGGGTTGGGGTTGACGATGCTGCCGAAGTCGGCGGTGACGAAGCCCAGGGCCGCGTTTTGCACGTCCCGCAGCTGCACGCCGTCCTCCAGGAAGTAGGACAGCAGCTTGGCCTTCAGGCCCAGGTTCTTGCCCTGTTTGATCAAAAGTCCCAGATCCGGCCCCCAGTTGCCGGTGAAGACCCACTCGGCGCCCGAAGCATTGAGCTTGGTGATGTAGGGAGCGAAGTCCTTGGTCATCAGGGGATGATAGACCTCCACCGCGATCTGGATGTCGGGGCGGAATTTCTTGAGGGCCGTCTTGAAGTCGGCCGCGGCCTCGCGCCCGAAGTTGTAGTCCTGGCAGATGATGCCCACCTTCTTGACCTTGGGCAGCTTCTGCAGATAGGCCGCCAGGGCGCCGGAGTGCTGGGCGGTGTTCAAGCTGATGCGGAAGAAATAGGGGTTGCATCCCTCGCCGGTCAGGCTGGCCGCCTCGGCGCCGTAGCTGATCACCAGCACCTTGTACTTCTTGCCCACCTGGGCCAAGGCCTTGGCGATGTGGCTGCCGGTGCCGGTGCTGATGATGGTGACCTTCTTCTCCAAAATGGCCTGGGTGGCCAGGCGCACGGCCACGTCGGGCTTGAGCTGGCTGTCATATTGGAGGACCTCGATCTTTTTGCCCAGCACGCCGCCCTTTTCCTGGTTGTACTGCATGGCGTGGAACATCATGCCCCAGTTGTAGCTGTCGCCGATGTACTTGAAGGGTCCGGACAGGGGATCAAAGGTGGCCACCTTGAAGGTGTCCGCCGCCCAGGCCCCGCCGGCCAGCAGGCTGGCCAGGAAAGCCAGCATGGCCAACATAACCAACAGTTTTCTTTTCATGACCGACCTCCTCCTTGAGTTAACCGTAATCCTATGGAAGCAAAGGTTCTCAGACCTCCAGATAGCGGCGGCGGATGTCGTCCGCCTGGAGTATCTCATCGGACGTGCCGGTGAAGACGATCTGGCCTTTGGCCATTACGTAGCCGCGCACGGCTAACTTCAGGGCCATCTTCATGTTCTGCTCCACCAGCAATATGGACACGCCGGCCTGGTTGATCTCCTTTAGTATCTGGGCCACCATCTTGCGGATCAGGGGGGCCAGGCCCTCGGTGGGCTCGTCTACCAGGAGCAGGCTGGGGTTGCCCATCAGGGTTCGGGCGATGGTCAGCATCTGCTGCTCGCCGCCGGAGAGGGTGGTGCCCCGCTGGTGCTGGCGGTCTTTGAGGATGGGGAACACGGAGTAGATTCGGTCCAGGCCCCAGGCCACGGCTGCCTGCTCACGGCCCCGCATGGCCCGCCGGCCCATGAGCAGGTTCTCGGTCACCGACAGCCGCTCAAAGATGGCCCGGTCCTCGGGAACGTAGCCAATGCCCAGACGCGCGATGCGGTGTGAGCGCAGGCCCTGCACCGGCTTGCCGTCCCAGTCGATGGTGCCGGAGGCGGGCCTGACGATGCCCATGATGCTGCGCAGGGTGGTGGACTTGCCCACCCCGTTGCGCCCCAGCAGGGCCACTATCTCCCCGCGCCGCACCTCCAGGTCCACCCCGTGCAGGATCTGGCTCTTGTCATAAAAGGCCGTCAAACCCTGGACGCGGAAAAGCATGGCTAGTCCTCTTCTCCCAGATAGGCTTCTTTGACCTTGGGGTCCTGCTGGATCTCCTCCTTGGGCCCGGAGGCCAACACCGCGCCGTAGTGCAGAACGGTAATGCGGTCGGCCAGGCCGAAGACCACATCCATGTCGTGCTCGATGATGATCAGGGTCATGCCCGCGGTGACCCGTTTGATCAAATCCACCACCAGGCGGGTCTCCTCGCTGGACATGCCGGCGGTGGGCTCGTCCAAAAGTATCACCCGCGGCTGCAGGGCCAGGGTCAGGCCTATCTCCAGGGCCCGTTGCTGCCCATAAGCCAGCATGCCGCCAGGCACCTGGGCCTGCTCGGCCAGGCCGATGCGCCGCAACAGCTCAACCACTTCCTGGTTCACCGCCTTCATGCGCGACACGGGATGCACGAAGTCCAGGCGGATGGAACGGCGCGAAAGCACGGCCGCCTGCAAGCTCTGGAACACGGTCAAGCGGGGGAAGATGTTGGTGATCTGAAAAGAACGCGCCAAGCCGTGGCGCGCCCGCCAGTATACCGACCGCCGGGTGATGTCCTGGCCGTCCAGCAGCACCGCGCCTCCCTTGGGTTGGTACTTGCCGGTGATCATGTTGAACAGGGTGGTCTTGCCCGCGCCATTGGGCCCGATGATGGCCCGCCGCTCGCCCTCGGCCACATCCAGGTCCACGCCGAAAAGCACCGCCAGGCCTTTGAAGTCGTGCCGGATGTCTTTGGCTTGCAGAATGCTCATGACGCAGTCCTCCGCCCCCAAAGCCCGCTAACCGCGCGCAGCAGCCAATACCAGGCGTAGAGCACCAGGCTGATCAGGCCGCCGCGGAAATATAGCACCATGGCGATGAAAAAGGCGCCTATGTAGAACTCCCACATGTCGGTCAGCCGCGAGAGCCAGTCGCCTATGAAGACCATGAACATGGCGCCCAGCATAGGACCGAAGAAGTGCCCCACCCCACCGATCACCATCATCAGGATAGCGTCCACCGCCTTGAAGATGTCGATGGCTCCGGTGGAGACGAACTCCTGGAACATGGCGAACATGCTGCCGGCGATGCCCGCCAGAAAGGCCGCGATGGTGAACAGGTAAAAACGGATGGCGGCGGTACGGTGGCCCAGGAAGCGGGCCCGCTCCTCGTTCTCCCTGAGCAACACGATAGAGACGCCCAACGGGGTCCGTATGAGGTGCCAGGCCAGGAGCAGCATCACTCCTATCACCACCGCCGTGAACCAATAGAAATTGGCGGTGTTGGACATGTCGATGCTGCCGATAAGGGGTATGTGCAGGGGCGGCTTGGGAAAGCCGCCCAAGCCGTCGTCGCCGCCGGTGACGGCCCGCCATTTGAGGGCCACCGCATACAGGAGCTGGTTGAAGGCCAGGGTGAGCATGGCGTAGTAGGTGCCCGAGACGCGGATCAGGAAGATGGAGAAAAACGCCCCTATGATTCCCGCGGCCACGCCGCCCATGAGTAGCGCTGGTATCAGCCCCAGGCCCTTAATGTGCAGCAGCGAAAGAGCCGTGATGTAGGCCCCCACTCCGAAGTAGGCCGCGTGGCCGAAGGACAGCAGGCCGCCGAAGCCAGTGATCAGGTTCAGGCTCACCGCAAAAAGGGCGTAGTAGAGCACCTCGGTCATCAGCCGCAGGTGGACCGTGCTCAAGAACGAGGGACAGGCCAAGACCACCAGGCCTATGATCGTCAGGACCGCCGTGTTCAAGCGCCTTGTAGTCATTAGCCCTTCTCGCCGAAAAGACCCTGAGGTTTAATGCTTAGCACCACAGCCATGATGAAAAACATCAGGATCAGGCTGAACTGCGGGAACAGGAGCACGCCGAAGGATTGCAGCTCGCCTATGAGGAAGGAAGCCACCACCGCACCCAACAGGCTGCCCAGCCCGCCCACCACCACCACCACGAAGGCGTCCATGCCCACCACCGTGGCCATGCCCGGATAGATGCCCAGGATGGGCCCGGCGATGACGCCGGCCAGGCCAGCCAGGCCCGCGCCCAGGGCGAAGACCATGTTGAATACCAGCGGGGTGTCCGTGCCCAGGGCGCTGACCATCACCGGGTTGGTGATAGCCGCCCGCACGATCATGCCCAGGTTGGTCTTGAACAACACCAGGGCCAGCGCCGTCAGCACCGCCAACCCAAAGAAGAAGATGAACAGGCGGTAGATGGGATAAGTGGAGCCCAGAATCTGCACGGAGCCGGTCAGGGAGGGCGGTATCTGCACCGGCAGAGGCTCAGTGCCCCAGCCCCACTTGACCAACTCCAGGATCACCAGAGACAGGCCGATGGTCAACAGCAGCTCGAACAAATGTCCGGCTTCGTGCACCGGCCGCAGCAGGAAGTGCTCGGTGAGGGAACCGACGGCGGCGGCCAGTAGAGGGCCCAGTACCAGGGACACCCAGAAGTTGCCGGTGATGCCCAGCACGCTGTAACCCAGATAGGCGCCCAGCATGTAAAAGGAGGCGTGGGCCAGGTTGAGCATGCCCATCATCCCGAATACGATGCTTAGGCCCGAGGACACCAAGAAGATCAGCACGCCGTAGACCAGTCCGTGCAGGCAGGTGATCAGGATGGTCGTTAAATCAAGGGCCATATGTTGCAGCCTTCCCTGAGGGTACCCAGCGAACCGGCCGCGGCCGGTCTTTATATCAAGGCGTGAAGATCACGATTAGGCATTTAACCCGGGGGCAGTTCAGCGTTACACCGCGGTGCGGAACGTCGGCATCTATGTAGATGCAATCCCCCTCCTCCACGATGTACTCCTGACCGCCTATCTCGAAGCGCATGGTCCCCTCCAGCACCAGGAGCATCTCCTCGCCTTTGTGTTGGAAAAAAGGTTGATGCTTGACCTTGGCCGGGATGGTCAGGAGATAGGGCTCCATGTGCTTGTGGGGAAACTTGTGAGCCAGAGTTTCATAGGCATAGCCGAAAACCGAGCCGTCCCGGGCCATCAACTGGCGCTCGCCTTTTTTGACCAGGGAGGCGCTGGTACCGGCCTGGTCCTCCCCGAACAGCTCGGCGATGTTTACGCGCAGGCCCTTGGCTATGTTGAGCAGAGTGGATACCGGCGGGGCCTTGCGGGAGTTTTCCAGCTTGGAAAGATAGCCCTTGCTGATGCCGGTTTTTTGGGCCAGGCCTTCCAGGGTGAATCCCTTGGCCTTGCGGATGCGGCGGATGTTTTTACCTATTTCCGATTCGGGCAGCATATCGGAAACTTCATCTCCCGCCGGTGGCGTGGCAGCCTGCGTTACCGGAGTCCTGGACATAGCCCCGGACAGGCCATTATTTGACGATAGGAAACTGCGACGGCCCAGGCGTAGAAAGGCGTCTTCCTTGAAATAGAGGAAAAAACCCGATGATTGTGCTGCGGCGCGTTGGTTTCCTATTAGGAAACTTTTTAACCCATTCGCGTACGCCGTGTCAATCACCTAGAACACCTTTTTTTAGCTCAAGACGTGTGGGCCCCACCGTCCACGTTGATGGTTTGCCCGGTGATGTAGGAGGCCTCTTCCGAGGCCAGGAACACGATCAGACTGGCCACCTCCTCGGGGCGGCCCAGGCGTCGCAGAGGCACCAAGAACTGCATGAACATCGCGAGGCTTTGCTGGGGCACCGTCTTGAGCATCTCGGTGTCTATGGTGCCCGGCGAGACGCAGTTGACCCGCACGCCCTTGGGGCCCAGCTCCATAGCGGCGGTGCGAGTCAGGCCCACCACCCCGCCCTTGGAGGCAGAGTAGTTGAGCTGGCCGGGGTTGCCGTAGCGGGAGGTGGAGGAAACATTGATGATGGCGCCGCGGCCCTGCTGGCGCATGGGGATCATGGCCGCCTGCAGGCAGTTGAAAACGCCCGTGAGGTTCACGGCGATCACCTGGTCCCACTGCTCCGGGGTCATCTTGTGGCCCATGGCATCGCGGGTGATGCCGGCGTTGTTCACCAGGATGTCTAGCCCGCCCAGGTTCTGCACGGTGTCCGCCACCATCTTGGCCGCAAAGCTGCGCTCGGCCACGTTGCCGGGCACTACCAGGCATCGGCGGCCCATCTTCTCTATCTCGACGGCCAGCGCCGCCAGGGCCGCCTGGTCCAGGTCGTTCAGGGCCACGTCCGCGCCTTCGACCGCCAGGGCCCGCGCCGTGGCCGCGCCGATGCCCCGGGCCGCGCCGGTGATGATGGCTACCTTGTCCTTGAGCCTCATGTCTCGCCTCGGCCATGCCGGCCCCGCCCCGGGAGGAGCGTCTCCCGGTGGCGGGTGGTGCCTGGATTAGTCTCTAGCCTTCGTACTCGATGATGGTGGCCACACCCTGGCCGCCGCCCACGCAGGCGTTGGCGCAGCCGTAGCGGCCGCCCTTGGTCGCCAGGATGCGGGCCAGGGTGCCGATCAGCCGGTTGCCGGTGGCGCCCAGGGGGTGCCCGATGGCCAGGCCGCCGCCCATGACGTTGACCCGCTCCGGGTCCAGGCCCAGTTCGGTGATGCAGTTCAGGGCCACAATGGCAAAGGCCTCGTTGATCTCCCAGAAGTCGATGTCGCTGGCCTGGAGTCCGGCGGCCTTGAGGGCCTTCTGGCTGGCGGGCACCGGGCCCTGTCCCATGATGGTGGGGTCCACGCCGGCGAAGCCGATGGAGCGGATGGTGGCCAGGGGCTTGATGCCCTTGGCGGCCGCCTTCTCCTTGGACATTAGGATCATGCCGGTGGCGGCGGCGTTGAGCGGCGAGGAGTTGCCCGCGGTGATCACGCCGTCCTTCTTGAAGGCCGGCCGCAGCTGGGTCAGCTCCTCCAGGCTGGTGTCGCCGCGCACCGCCTGGTCCTTGTCCACGGTCATGGTGCTGCCATCCAACTGGGGCGCCTCGATGGGCAGTATCTCCCCGTCGAAGAAGCCCTCGGCCTGGGCCTGGGCCGCCCGCTGGTGAGAGCGCACTGCCCACTTGTCCATGTCCTCTTTGGTGTAGCTGGTCTGGGCGAAGAGCTTCTCGGCGGTGAGGCCCATATTCATGGCCGTGGCCATGTCCCAGTGCTTGTACTCGGGGGCCAAGAACAAAGAAATGTTGGGGGCCACCAGGCCGCGGTCGGTGGTGACGCCGCCCATGGGCACCCGGGTCATGTGCTCCATGCCGCCCACCATCACCACGTCGGCGTAGCCCTGGGCGATCTCCATGAAGCCGATGTGCACGCCGGCCATGGCCGAGCCGCACTGCTGGTCCACGAACTTGGCCGCGATGGTCTCGGGCAGGTTGGCCAGCAGGATGGGGGTGCGGCCGCCGTAGGCCCACTGCTCGCCCACGCCGGTGGCCGAGCCCAGCAGGAAGTCGTCAATCTCCTTGGCCTCGATGCCGGTGCGTTTGATCAGCTCGGGCAGGAGCTTGGCCAGCAGCTCATCGGCCCGCATGGCGTGGAACCAGTCGCGGCCAGGGTCGCGGGGACGGGAGCGGGACTGGGCCGTACGCAGGTAGCCAGCGATAACCACTTCTTGCATTTGTCAATCTCCTTTGGGTTTCCCGGGGCGGTTGGCCCCTGGTCTGCGCCTGCGGCTCCACTGCGGGCGGGGGGCCTCGGCCCCAGGCGTCTCTGGGCTGAGAATTCCTTCCATGACCACGTCCACGATGGGGTCCACCGTGGCCAACAGATCGCGCTTGCGGTCCGAGAGCAGCCAGTTCACGGTCACATGATCCACGGCGCCCATGAGCACCGAGCGGATGATGTAGGGATCGATGTCCGGTCGGAACTCGCCGTTGTCGATGCCCTCCTGGATGATCCCGGAGATGTACTGGAAGCCTTCGCGGATCAGGCGATAGCCCTCGGTTTCGCGGAACTTCTGGTTTGTCTTGAGTATCACCAGATTCAGTACGGCATAGTCCGGGTGGTTCTTCCACATGTGCAGATACAAATAGACTATGGCCCGCAGGCGGTTGGCCGCGCCCTTAATAATCTCAATGTGGAAGCGCACCACCTCGCCGTAGCGGTCGGTGAAGGCCTTGGGGATGTGGAAGAGCAGGTTCTCCTTGTTGGAGAAATGCTCGTAGATGGTGCCTTCGGAGACCCGGGCCCGGCGGGCGATGGCCGCAACGGTGGCGTCCTGAAAACCCTTTTCGGCAAAGACCTTCAGGGCCGCGTCCAGGATGCGCTGCTTGCGCTCTTCGCTTTTGTTCTGGCCGCTCACGGCTCCCTCTTTTCTGGCTTTTCTGGCGCCGGGCCTAGTCCGCGAACATTTGGCCTGTCATGGCCGCGGTGAGTCCATCATCCTCCAGCAGGCGGGTGTGCAGGCCGGCGGCCTTGGACAGCTCGTAGTGGAAGAAGTAACGCATGGTCATCAGCTTACCGCGGTAGAACTCGGCTTCGCCGGCGCTGGGGCCGCCGGCCAGGCCCGCGGACGCGGCCAGGCCCTGCTTGAGCCACTGCCAGGCGATGGCCACCAGGCCGAACAGCTCCAGGTACAGGGTGGCGTCGGCCAGGAACACCTCGATCTGGCCCTTGGCGGCCAGGGCCAGCTTGGCCTGGGTGGCCTCCTCCAGCAGGCCTAGGGCCTCCCGTAGGCGCTGGGCGTATGGCTTCAGCTCCGCCTGTTCCGCGGCCGCCTGCAGGGTGACCTCCACCTCCTCGCGGAACAGCTTCAGGGCACAACCCTGGTGCATCATCGCCTTGCGACCCAGCAGGTCCATGGCCTGGATGCCGGTGGTGCCCTCGTGGATGGGGTGAATGCGTACGTCGCGGTAGTATTGTTCCAGGGGGAACTCGTCGCAGTAGCCGTAGCCGCCCAGGATCTGCAGGCCGGCGCTCACCGAGAGGATGCCCATCTCCGAGGGGTAGCTCTTGACCACCGGCGTGATCAGGTCCAGCAGCAGGGCGTAGCGCTCCCGCTCCTCCTCGGAGCCGTAATGGCTCAGATCGCTGTACTTGGCTGCCTGCAGCAGCAGGGCCAGGGAGCCATCCACCACCGCGCGCTGGAACAGGAGCAGGCGCTTGATGTCCGCGTGCTCGATGATCATCACCGGAGGCAGGCTGGGGTCCTTGGACTCCACCTTGCGCCCCTGCGGCCGCTCGCGGGCGTATTGCAGGGAGGCGTAGTACGCGCCCGAGGCGCAGGCCGCGGCCTGCATGCCCACGCTGATGCGAGCCTCGTTCATCATCTGGAACATGTAGGCCAGGCCGCGGTTGGCCTCGCCCACCAGCCAGCCGCGGCAGTCGCCCTCCTCGCCCAGGCTGAGCTGCACGATGGGGCAGCCGCGGTAGCCCAGCTTGTGGAAGACGCCGGCCGAGTGCAGATCGTTGGGCACCAGGCCGTCCGCCTCGGGCCGCAGCTTGGGTACCACGAACAGACTGATGCCCTTGACCCCTGGCGGCGCGCCGGCGATGCGGGCCAGCATCAGGTGCACTATGTTGTCCGCGCCGTCGTGGTCGGCGGCGGAGATGAAGATCTTCTGGCCGCGCAGCAGGTAGTAGCCTTGGTCCGTGGGCTCGGCCAGCATGGCCACGTCCGACAGCGAGCTGCCGGCCTGGGGCTCGGTGAGGGCCATGGTGCCCTGCCAGGCGCCGGAGAGCATGTGGGGCACGTAGGTCTGTTGCAGCTCCTCACTGCCGAAGCTCAGGATCAGGTGGGCGGCGCCGGTGGTCAGGCCGGTGTAGGCCGAGCCCGGAAAGTTGGCCGCGCCCATAATGAAGTGGGCCGCGGTGGTGATGGTCACCGGCAGCTGCTGACCTTCCACCGCATAGGGGAAGTTGGCCCCGAACCAGGCGCCTTCGCCGTAGGCCTGCAGGAAATCCCGTACCGCCGGCTGCACCTTCACCTGCCCGTCCTCCAGACGGGGCGGGTTGCGGTCCATGTCCGCGAAGTGGGGGAAGAGCATCTCGTCCGACAGGCGCAGGGCCGTGTCCAGCACCAGGTCGAAGCCCTGGCGGTCGTGATCGGCGAAGTAGGCGCAGGCAGTCAGCTCCTGGGCCCTTAGGACATCATAGAGCAGAAACTTCAGGTTGCGCAGGCTGACGTAGCGAGAGGCCACGATGCTTTCTCCCTAGCTCTGGTAAAAGGTTTTACCGCTGGCGGCCATGTCCTCCAGGAGCCTGGCCGGCGTGTAGCGCACGCCGTAGCGGGCCTCCAGCTCCTTGAGCTTGGCCACCACCTTGGGCAGGCCCCACTTGTCCGCGTAGCGCAGGATGCCGCCGCGGTAGGGCGGGAAGCCGGTGCCGTAGATCATGGCCAGGTCCATGTCCGCCGGCCGATCGCAGATGCCCTCCTCAATCATGTAGGCGGCCTCGTTGATGCCGCCGGCCAGCATCACGTCGATGATCTCCTGCTGGCTCATCTCCCGGGGCTGCACCTTGTGCTCCTGGTAGTACTTGATCACCGCCTGCACCACGCGCATGTTGGGCACCGGCGGGTTCTGGCTGTAGTCCAGATAGCCCCGGCCCGTCTTGCGGCCGTAGTCGCCCACCTGGTAGATGGCTTCGGTGAGCGGGTGCACCGCGTAGCGCGGGCCCAGGCGCTTCTCGAAGGTCTTGTTCACGTGGTAGTTGATGTCGATGCCGGTGAGGTCAGAAAGCACCGCCGGGCCCATGGGCATGCCGAAGTCCATCATGGCCTGCTCTATGGCCGCGCCGTTGACGCCGTCGGCGATGAGGAACACCGCCCCGCCCATGAGGCCGCCCAGCTGCCGCGAGACATAGAAGCCGGGACCGTCGTTGACCACCACCGGGACCTTCTTGATGGCCCGGCCAAAGGCCACTGAGGTGGCCAGGGTCTGGTCGCTGGTGCGCTGGGCGCAGATGATCTCTAAGAGGGGCATGCGCTCGGCCGGGTTGAAAAAGTGCAGGCCGATCATGCGGCCGGGGTCCTTGAGCACGCTGGCCATCTCGGTGATGGGCAGGGCCGAGGTGTTGGTGCCGAAGACCACGTCCGGCCGGCAGATGCCCTCCAGCTTCTTCCAGATGTTCTGCTTGACCTCCATATTCTCCAGCACGGCCTCGATCACCAGGTCCACGCCGGCCAGCTCCTCCAGGCGAGTGGTGGTGCTGAGCTTAGTTGCCAGCAGCTCCTCTAGGGCCTTGGGCGTGATCTTGTTCTTCTTGAGCTTGTAGGCGAAGGTCTTCTTGACCGACTCCACGCCCTTGGCCACGGCCTGGTCGTTGATGTCCCACAGCACGCATTCGAAGCCGTTGGACAGCAGCAGGTGCACGATGCCGCAGCCCATGACCCCGCCGCCCAGCATGCCCACCTTCTTGATGGCGGCCGGCTGGAGACCCTTGATGCGCGGCAGGCGTCCGGCGGCCCGCTCGTTGAGGAATATGCCGATGAGGTTCTTGGCCACGTCGGAGACCAGGCAGTCCCCGAACATGTCCATCTCCACCTGGATGTCCTGCAGGAAGTCGGCTGTGAGCCCGCGCTCGAAGCACTCCATGATCTTCCAGGGCGCGATGTAGCCCTTGGCCTTCTGGGCCATCATGCCGCGGCCATAGGCCAGCAGGGCCTTTTTCTCAGCCGCGCTAGGCAGGCGGGTGAAGCGCTGGCTGGCGATGCGGGTGGCGGTGTGCAGGCGGCCGGAGAGGAACTTCCCCGCCGCGGCCAGGGCCGCCTTCATGAGCCCCTCGGCCGGCACCACTTCGTCCACCAGGCCATAGGAAAAAGCCTGATCGGCCTTGATGAACTTGCCGGTGGTGATCATGTCCATGGCGTTGGGCAGCCCGATGAGCCGGGGCAGGCGCTGGGTGCCGCCGGCGCCGGGCAGCAGGCCCAGCTTCACCTCGGGCAGGCCCAAGCTCACGCCCGCGGCCGCCACCCGGTAGTGGCAGGCCATGGCCAGCTCCAGGCCGCCGCCCAGGCAGTTGCCATTGATGGCCGCGATCATGGGCTTGCGGCTCATTTCCAGGGCGTTGTGGAACTCGTGGTTCTTCTGCAAGAGGGGCAGGAACTGCTGCTTGTCGGTGATCTTGACCAACTGGGTGATGTCCGCCCCGGCCACGAAGTTCTTGCCGGTGCCGGTGAGCACGATGACCTTGACGCCTGCGTCGTTCCAGGCCTGCTGCACGGCATCCACCAGCTCCAGCACTATGTGCTCGGAGAGCTGGTTCACCGGGGGGTTGTTAAAGGCGATGACGGCCACGCCGTCGGCAACCTCGACCTTGAGCCACTTAAAATCGGTCTGCATAGCCCTCTTCTCTCAGTCTCGGGTCCATATCAGGGGGCGCTGGTGGATATCTAAACGGCTCAGGACTTGTCCTGGGCCTTGCGCTTGGCCTCTTCCTCGGCGCGCAGCACCTTGCGCAGCAGCTTGCCCACCGCGCTCTTGGGCAGAGAGGCGCGGAACTCCACCAGCTTGGGCGCCTTGTAGGCGGCCAGGTGCTGGCGGCAGAAGGCGATGATCTCCTCGGCGTCGGCGGTCTGGCCGGGCTTGAGCACCACGAAGGCCTTGACCGTTTCGCCGCGGTACTCGTCCGGCACGCCCAGGGCCACGGCCTCGGCCACCTTGGGGTGCTGGTAGAGCACCTCGTCTATCTCCCGGGGGTAGATGTTGTAACCGCCGGCGATGATCATGTCCTTCTTGCGGTCCACGATGAACAGGTAGCCGTCCTCGTCGGCGATGGCCACGTCGCCGGTGTAGAGCCAGCCGTCCTTGAGTTGGCCGGCGGTCTCCTGGGGGTTGTTCCAGTAGCCCTGCATTACGTAGGGCGAGCGGATGATCATTTCGCCGGGCTGGCCGGGCGGAACCTCCTGCTGGCCGCTCTCCACGTCCACCAGCTTGATCTCGGCGTCTATGAAGGGGATGCCGATGGAGCCGTGCTTGCTCAGGCCCATGATGGGGTTGGCCGCGCCCAGGGAGGTGGTCTCGGTCATGCCCCAGCCCTCGGAGTAGGCGATGCCCAGGTCCTCCACCTGGCCGATCAGCTCCACGGGCATGGGCCCGGCGCCGCTGTTGATCAGCTTGATCTTGGTGTCCAGTCCCAGCTCGCCGGCCCGAGGGTGGTTGACGATGGCGTTGATCATGGTGGGCACGGCCGGGAAAAAGGTGATCTCGGGGATGGCCGCCAGGGTGTTCATGAACTCGTCCAGGTCGAAGCGCGGCACCAGGTACATGGTGGCGCCGGTGGCCATGGCGTACTGCAGGCAACAGATCTGGCCGTAGATGTGGAAGAAGGGCAGTACGGACATCACGCTGCGCCGCTCCACCGGCAACAGCCGGTTGGTACCCTCGCCCCAGGCCGCGCAGACCGTGGCCGAGGATACGTAGTTGTAGTGGCTGAGCACCGCGCCCTTGGGCACGCCGGTGGTGCCGCCGGTGAAGATGATCACCGCCGGGTCGTCGGCGCCTATCTGCACCCGGGGAGGCTTCCGGCCGGCCGCGCCCTCCAGCAGGTCGCCGAAGTGCAACCAGCCCTCTTCCAGGTTAAGGCTCTGGGCCGTGCTGCGGTTCATACCCGGTATGAAGTCGGTGATGGCCGTCACCACCACCCGAGGCGGCTCCACCTCCCGCACCATCTTGCGAATGTTGTCCAGGAAGAGGTCGAAGGTGAAGAGCACCTTGGGCTGGGTGAGCTGGGCCATGTGCTTCAGCTCGGGCACCGTGTACAGGGGGTTGACATTGACCACGATGGCCCCCAGGTGCAGCACAGCATAAAAGGCGATGAGGTACTGGGGGCAATTGGGCAGGTGCAGGGCCACCCGGTCGCCTTTGCCCACCCCCAGCCCGGACAGGGCCGCGGCCATCTGCAACGAGGCCTGCCGGAGCTGGCGGAAGCTGGTCCGGCCGCCGAAAAACACGGCCGCGGCGCGGTCCGGGAATTGGTTGGCTATGCCGCGCAGCAGCTCCTGCACCGGCACTCGGGGATAGCGCAGGGTAGTGGGCACCCAGGTGTCGTAGTGTCGAGTCCAGGGCCGCTGCTGCAAATCACCGCCTCCCTCGCCGCGGCTGCTCAAGACCGCACCGCGACGCTGGCCCCCACCAAAGCCAGGCATAGCTAACTAGCTGATTTATTTACAACTGATTTGCGCCACGCCCAGCCAGATGGTGCCTGTACTGGGTTACTCCGACCTGCCGAAGACTTTTTCAACTGTACAAAAAGCGAATTTCGCCTGTCAAGAGTCATTTCAGGGTAGGTGCAAATTAATACCTATTTATGATGTTGTACAATATGACAAGCATAATTTTTACATTAGTAGTTTATTTTTCATTTTGTTTTTCTAGTGAAGCTTGAACCGTGTTATGGTGGCTGATCGAGCGTGGCACCGTCTCCCGGCAGGCCTGGCACCGCGGGGCGAGGCGCAAGACTGTGCGCGAAACGAGCGGCCAGCGCAAGGAAAACCGCGCGGTTCGAGCAATCGTTTGTATTCAATCCCCGGCCCCACTACTTGCTTGACGCTCATCCGCGCAACTGCTTTATTGGCTAGTGGTCAAACCTCTTTCAATTGAGGACCCGCGGCCAGGCGGGGCCCGCCAGGAGGAACAGCATGGGCATCAATTACTTCCGCCGCGAGGACCGAGACCTGAAATTCGTGCTTACCGAGCACGTGGACCTTGCCCGGCTGTTGAGCTACCCCCCCTATCAGGAGTTCTCGGCCGAGGACTTCAGCATGATGATAGACGAGGCCCTCAAGGTGGGGCGCGAGGTCCTGGGCCCTGGCCTGCAGGACGGCGACCGCGAGGGTTGCACCTATAACACCGACGGCACCGTCACCACCCCGGCGGCCTGGAAGGACTGCTGGCGGGTGCTGTTCGAAAACGGCTGGGCCGCCTCCACCTCCAACCCCGAGTTCGGCGGCATGGGCCTGCCCGCGGTGATGGGCGGCATCCTGGGCGATATCTTCACCGGCGCCAACATGGCCTTCATGACCTTTCCCGGCCTGACCACCGGCAACGGACACCTGATCGAGAACTTCGGCACCGACCAGGACCGGGCTCTGTTCGTGGAAAAGATGTACACCGGCCAATGGTCCGGCACCATGTGCCTGACCGAGCCCGACGCCGGCAGCGACGTGGGCAGCATCCTTACCAGGGCCGTGCCCGACCCTGAGGCCGGCGATCCGCGCATCTACAAGATTCAGGGCACCAAGCGCTTCATCACCTGCGGCCAGCACGACCTGGCCGAGAACATCATCCATCTGCTGCTGGCCAAGATCGAAGGCGCCCCGGCCGGCACCAAGGGCATCAGCCTGTTCATCGTGCCCAATATCTGGGTGAATCCGGATGGCTCCCTGGGCGAACCCAACGATGTCTTCTGCACGGGCATCGAGCACAAGATGGGCATCCACGGCTCCTCCACCTGCTCGCTCAGCTTCGGGGAGAACAACAAGTGCCGGGGTATCCTGTTGGGTGAGCCGCACACCGGCATGGCCAAAATGTTCCAGATGATGAACCACGCCCGCATCGGCTGCGGCATTCAGGCCTTGGGCCTGGCCGCCTCGGCCTACGACACCGCCCGCGCGTACGCCAAGGAGCGGGTGCAGGGCGCGCCCATCAGCAACCGCCACGGCCAGCGGGTGACCATCATCCACCACGAGGACGTGCGGCGCATGCTCCTGAATCTCAAGTCCGGCTGCGAGGCCATGCGCGCCTTCATCGCCCGGCTGCTGTTTTTGATCGACGTGGCCGAGCACGACCCGCAGGAGGAGGAGCGCCTCAAGGCCCAGGACCTGGTGGAGCTGCTGACGCCCCTGATCAAGGCCTACAACTCGGACCTGGCCTACAGCCTGATCCGCGACGCCATTCATGTGCTGGGCGGCGCGGGCTACTGCAGCGACTACCCGGTGGAACAGTACGCCCGCGACAGCAAGATCGTAGGCATCTGGGAGGGCACCAACTACATCCAGGCCCTGGACCTGGTGGGCCGCAAGCTCTCCATAAGGGGCGGCAAGGTATTCCAGGACTGGGTGGGCGAAATCATGGCCTTCACCGCCAAGTACAAGGAGGACCCCGACTTCGCCGGGGACATGAAGCTCTTGTTCAAGGCCGGCCAGGCGGTGGGTGACTTTGCCCTGCGTTTCCTGCAATATTTCAAGGCCGGCCGCTTCTCCCTGGTGCCCATGTACGCCACCCGCTTCCTGGACTGCTTCGCGGAGACGGCCATGGCGCAGCTGCTCTTGGAGCAGGGGCTCCTGGCCCGGGACAAGCTGGCCCAGGTGGAGGCTTCCTCCAGCGACGGCATGTTTTACGCCGGCAAGGTGGCCTCGGCTAAGTTCTTCTGCCGCAACACCCTGACCAACGTGTTCGGCAGGCACCTGGCCTTGCAGCAGGAGGACCTATCGGCCATGGAGCTCTCAGAGGAGGCGTTCTAGGCCGGCCCTCAACTCAGCATGGTTAAAGGGAGCAGGCAAATGGCGCTCAAGACCGGCGAACAGTACCTGAAATCCATCGCGGAGCTGGACCTGCAGGCCCACATCATGGGCCAGAAGGTGGGCGACCTGCCCCGGCACGGCCTGGTGGCGCCCTCCCAGGAGGCGGTGGCCTTCACCTTCGACGGCGCCCACGACCCAGAGGCGGGGGGCATCTTCCGGGCCCAGAGCAACCTGTGCAACGCCGAGGTGAACCGCTTCACCCACCTGCACCAGTCGGCCGAGGACCTGGTGAAGAAGGTCATGATGCAGCGCTACTGCGGCACCAAGACCGCCTGCTGCTTCCAGCGTTGCGTGGGCCTGGACGCGGCCAACGCCATCTTCTCCACCACCTTCGAGTGCGACGCCAAGCACGGCACCAGCTACCACCAGCGCTTCCAGGACTACTGGCGCTGGGTGCAGCAGGAGGACTTGGTGGTGGATGGGGCCATGACCGACCCTAAGGGCGACCGCGGCAAGCGGCCCAAGGATCAGGCCGACCCGGACCTGTTCCTGCGGGTCAAACAGCGGCTCGACAACGGGGTGCTGATTTCCGGAGCCAAGCTGCACCAGACCGGCATGCTCAACTCGCACGAGATACTAGTGATGCCCACCCTGACCATGCGCCCGGGCGAGGAGGCCTGGGCCATCTGCGCGGCGGTGCCCACCAACGCGCCGGGGGTGCGCTATATCTACGGCCGCCAGGCCAGCGACACCCGCAAACTGGAAGCCCACCGCCTGGACGTGGGCAACCCGGTGTTTGGCGGCCAGGAGGTGATGACCATCTTCGAGGACGTGTTCGTGCCCAATGAGCGGGTGTTCCTGGACGGCGAGGTGGACTTCTCGGGCACCATGGTGGAGCGCTTCGCCTCTTACCACCGCCAGAGCTACGGCGGCTGCAAGGTGGGGGTGGGCGACGCCCTGATCGGCGCTTCCGCCCTCATCGCCCAGATGAACGGCGTGGCGGGCGCCAGCCACATCCGCGACAAGATCGTGGAGATGATCCACCTCAATGAGACCATCTACTCCTGCGGCATCGCCTGCTCGGCCTTGGGCGAGCGCATGCCGGCCGGCAACTATCAGGTGAACCTGCTCTTGGCCAACGTGTGCAAGCTCAACGTCACCCGCTTCCCCTACGAGCTGGCCCGCCTGGCCACGGACATCGCCGGCGGCCTCCTGGGCACCATGCCCTCGGCCGCGGACTTGGATGACCCGGTGGCCGGCCCTTACATCAAGAAGTACCTGGCCGCCGCGCCGGGGGTGGAGGTGGTGGACCGCATCAAGGTGCTGCGTCTGATCGAGAACCTGGTGGCCGGCGCCGGCGCCGTGGGCTATCTCATTGAGTCCATGCACGGAGCCGGGCCGCCCACGGCCCAGCGCATCATGATCAGCCGCCAGGCCAACCTGGAAGACAAGGTGGCCCAGGTCAAAAGCCTGCTGGACATCGCCTGAGCCCGCCCCAGCTCAGACATGGGTCCCGAGCGGGGGAGGCATGCACGCGCAGCGAAAACGCCGCCAGATCGCCACGGCGCGCCTGAAGCCGGTGTAGCGGCCATGCGCAGCGACCACTTCGCGGAGCTGGCCGGCGGCCGCTTCCACTACATTGACTGGGGCGGCTCCGGCCCCCTGCTGCACCTGGGCCACGCCACCGGCTTCTGCGCCGGGGCCTACACGCCCCTCGCCCAGCGCCTGACTCAGAGCTTCCAGGTGCTGGGCATGGACGACCGCGGCCACGGCCAGAGCATTGCCCCGGCCGACCCCCGGCGCATCAAGAACTGGATGGTCTTCGCCGAGGACTTCCGTGATTTTTTCCGAAGCCTGGGCCGGCCGCTGATCGCGGTGGGGCACTCACGGGCCGGGGTGGCCAGCATGCTGGTGGCCGCGTGTTGGCCGGAGCTGGTGCGGGCCCTGGTACTCATCGACCCCACCATCCTGCCCCTCAGCTGGATGTGGTGGTGGTACCTGGCCAAGAAGACCGGCGCCTCACGCCTGGTGCCCATCGCCCGCCAGGCAGCCCGGCGGCGCAACGGATGGGCCTCGCGAGAGGAGATGCTGGCCAGCTACCAGGGCAAGGGCCCCTTCCCGGCCTGGCAGGAGGGCTTCCTGGAGGCCTACGTGAATGAGGGCAGCCGCCTGCGGCCCGACGGCCGGGTGGAGCTTTGCTGCGATCCGGCCTGGGAGTCGGCGGTGTTCGCCAACTGCTCCCACGACATCTGGCGCTACGTGCCCCGAGTGCACTGCCCGATCCTGGTCCTGTATGGCAAGGAGTCCGACACCTTCCTGCCGGCCGCGGTGCAACGCTTCGCTCGCCTGAACCCCCAGGCCCAGATGATAGGCCTGGAAAACACCAGCCACTTCGTGCCTATGGAGCGGCCCTCGGAAACCACCGCGGCCATCATGGAGTTTGTGCAGAGACACGGCCTGCTGGGTTGAGCATACGGAGGAAATAAAAGCCCGGCCGGAGCGCTCCGGCCGGGTGGCTTTTTTGGACGGGCGCCTACAGGCCCAGGTAGGTCTTGCGGATCACCTCATCGGCCAGTAGTTCCTCGCCCTGACCCTCAGCGATGATCTTGCCCGAGGAGAGCACGTAGTTGCGCGAGGCCATCTTGAATACCCGCGCCACCTCCTGCTCCACCAGCAGGATGGTGATGCCCAGCTTGCGTATCTTCATGATCGTCTGGAACACCTCCTCACGCAGCAGCGGCGCCAGGCCGGTGGAGGGTTCGTCGATGAGTAGCAGCTTGGGCTGGGACATCAGGGCCCGGCCAATGGCCAGCATCTGCTGCTCGCCGCCGGAGAGGGTGCCCGAAACCTGCTTGGAGCGCTGGGACAGCACCGGGAAGAGCTTGTAGACCTTATCCAGGTTCTGGGCCTTGCTGGCCTGGTCCTTACTGAGATAGGCGCCGGCCAGCAGGTTGTCCAGGACCGTCATCTCCCGGAAAGGCCGCCGCCGCTCCGGGCAGTGCACCAGGCCCAGCCTAACGATCTCGTGGGCCGGCGTGTGCTCGATGGGCACGCCGTCAAAGCTCACCTGGCCTTCGATGGTCACGTCGCCACCGGCAGTGCCGCGCAGGTTCTCCTTCTCCCAAGCCACCAGGCCGGTGATGGCCCGCAGGATGGTGGACTTGCCCGCGCCGTTGGGCCCCACCAGGCTGACCAGCTCGCCGCGGTCCACGTGCAGGCTGATGTTGTTGATCAGCATGGCCTTGTCGTAGCAGACCGTGAGGTTGATTACGTCCAGCAGCACCTCAGGCACCTCCTTCGCCCAGATAGGCCTCGATGACTTCGCGGTTGTTCACCACCTCCTCGGGCGTGCCGTCGGCGATCACGGTGCCGAAGTTGAGCACGATGATGCGGTCCACGATCTTCATGAGCTGCTGCAGCTTGTGCTCGATGATGATCATGGCCGGGCCCTCACTATGCAGGCGGCCGAAGCGGCCGCCCTTGTGCAGCCGCTGGATGGATTTGGCCATCAGGTCGGTCTCGGCCGGGCTCAGGCCGCCGAAGGGCTCGTCCAGGATCAACAGCTCGGGATCGGTGGCCACTGCCCGGGCCACCTCCAGGCGCTTGAGGTCCCCCTGGGACAGGGTGGAGGCCTTCTCCAGGGCCATGTCGGAGATGCCGGCGAACTCCAGGGCGTCCATGGCCTTGGCCTCCACCCGCTTGACCCACTCGCCGCGCTTCATGGCCCGCGGGCTCAGGCAGGAGACCATCACGTTGGCGATGATGGGCAGGCGGCGGAAGGGGCGCATGTTCTGGAAAGTGGCGGCGATGCCGCGGTTGACCACGTCCCAGGTCTTCAGGCCCGTGATGTTGCGGCCCTTGAAGTGCACCTTGCCCTGATCAGGCTTGAGGATGCCGCAGATCAGGCGCACCAGAGTGGTCTTGCCCGCCCCGTTGGGCCCGATCAGGCCCACCATCTCCTGGCGGCCCATGGCGAAGGTTACGTTGTTGATGGCCCGCAGCCCGCCGAAGTCCTTGGTCAGGCCGCTGATGTCCAAGAAGGGGGCGGTCATGCTAGGCCTCCTCCGCCTCTTCCCTCAGCTCCCGGCGGGACACCTTGCCCACGTCCGTCTTGGGCAGCTCGCCGCGGAACTCGATGATCTGGGGCACCTTGTAATGGGCCAGCTTCTCGGCGCAGTACTTGATCAGCTCCTCCTCGGAGACCTTGCCGCGGGCCTCGGGCTGCAGCACCACGTAGGCCTTGATGCGGTTGCCCACCTTGGGATCGGGTACACCCACCACCCCGGCCGCCTTGACCTGGGGATGACCGTAGAGCACCTCCTCCACGTGCTTGGCGAACACCGAGTAGCCCTTGTGCTTGATCAGGTCGCGCTTGCGGTCGAAGAAGTGGAAGTAGCCCTCCTGGTCCATGCTCACCAGGTCTCCGGTACGCAGCCAGATCTTGCCCTCCAGCTGGATCATGGTCTCGGCGTTGGACTCGGGCCGCTGCCAGTAGCCCTGCATGATGTTGGGGCCGGAGAGGATCAACTCGCCCACCTCGCCCACGGGCATGAACTCGGTGCCCTCGTGGTTGACGATGGCCGCGTACATGTTGGGGATGGGCAGGCCGAAGGAACCCTGCTTGGGCCGCGCCAGGGGATTCGTGTGGCTCACGGCGCTGGTCTCGGTCATGCCGTAGCCCTCGATGATGCGGCTGCCGGTGCGCCGCTCCCAACCCTGCACCGTGGACTCGTGCAGGGTGTCGGCGCCGCAGACGATGAGCTTCAGGCGCTTCCAGTTCACGCGGTCGGTCTTGTCGTACTCCTTGAGGTACTCGTACAGGGTGGGCACCCCGTAGAAGCCCGAGGCGCCGTAGCGCTCCACCGCGGCCAGGATGTCGTCCATGTCCGGGGTGGTGAACAGCACCAGGGTGAAGCCGTGGATCAGGCCGGTGAGCATGAGCACCACCTGGCCGTAGATGTGGAAGAAGGGCAGGAAGGCGATGGCCGTCTCCTTGCCGTCCTCGAACTCGCCCTGCCAGAAGGCCAGGGCCTGGGCCTGGCAGGCGATCATGTTGTAGTGGGTGAGCATGGCCGCCTTGGGCAGACCGGTGGTGCCGCCGGTGTAGGGCAGCGCGGCCAGGTCCTTCTGAGGGTCGATCTGCACCGCCGGCGGCTGGGGCGGGTATTTCTTAAGCAGCTCCTGGAAGGGCAAGAGCCCCGCCGCCTTGATCTGGGCCGCGTCGGGCACCTGCAGTCCGCCGTAGGCCTTGGCCATGACCTTCTTGGCGAACATCTTCTTGAGCGCCGGCAGGTACTCGTCCACGCTGGTGATGATGATGTTCTTCACCTTCACGCCGGACTTAGCCACGTTGTCGTAGAGGATGTCCTGACAGACTACGGCTTGGGCCCCGCTGTCGGAGAGCTGGTGGGCCACCTCCCGGCTGGTGTAGACCGGGCTCACCGGCGTGACCACCGCCCCGGCCTTGAGGGCGCCCATGTAGGCGATGACGTACTGTGGGCAATTGAGCAGGAACAACGCCACCCGGTCGCCCTTTTGCACGCCCAGGTCGGCCAGGGCCGTGGCGAAGCGGTCGGCCGCTTCCTTGAGTTCGTGGTAGCTGATCTTCTTGCCGTAGAAGATCAGGGCCGGCTTGCTGCCCCACTGGGCCGCGGTCTCGTCGAAAATCTGGGGGATGGATTTCAGAGGGATATCCATCTCCGCGGACACGCCCGGGGGGTAGAACTTCAACCAAGGTTTGGAGAGGTAGTAGTCTTTGGCTTCCATGCGCGTCACCTCAAAGGATGATAGGGGGCGAGGTCGCCCCGCCTAGTCCAACACTGCGTCGCAGATCCGGCAGTTGCTGCGCGAGGCCACGTTGCGTGCCTTGCAGCGGGGGCATATGGTTTCGATCTTGTCGCGTATCCAGGGGATCAACCCCTCGGGCATGTACAGGAGAGTCACCAGCACCAGCACCGCGAAGACCAGCATGCGGGCCTGGGGGATGAAGCGCAGCAGCTCCATCAGCGGGAAGAGGATGAACACCCCGGCGATGGGCCCGTAGATGGAGACCATGCCGCCGAACACCGCCCAGATGATCACCTGGAAGGACATGGCCACCTCCAGGGTGGAGGGGCCGGCCAGGCGCATGAAGTGGGCGTAGAGTCCGCCGGAGATGCCGGCCAGGAACCCGCTGACGCAGAAGGCCATGAGCTTGTAGCGGGTGGTGTTGATGCCCGAGGCCCGGCAGGCCAGCTCATCCTCGCGGATGGCGTGCAGGATGATGCCGGTCTTGGAGTCGGTGACCTTCCACATGGCGAAGCTCAGGACCAGCATCACCAGCACCGCGATGTAGTAGTCCGCCACGTGCGAGGTGGACAGGCGGGACAGGCCGGAGATGCCCAGCTCGCCGCCGCTGATGTCGGGTATGGCGAAGACCACGCCCATCAGGATGATGGGGAAGGAAAGGGTGGTCAGGGCCAGGTAGGCCCCGCGCAGCCGCAGGCAGGGGATGCCCACGATCAGCCCGGCCAGCACACCGCCCAGGGCGCCCAGGGGGATGGAGCCCCAGGGCGGCAGGCCCAGGTGCATATTCAGCAGGGCCGTGGCGTAGGCCGCCACCCCGAAGAACAGGGCGTGGCCGAAGTTCATCTGCCCGGTGAAGCCCGAAAGAAAATCCCAGCTCCCGGCCAAGAGAGCGAAGATCGAGGTCAGGATGAGGATGCGCAGGATGTAGCTGTCTTGGGTGAACACCGGCAGCAAGAGCAGCGCCAGTACGAACACCAGCACCGCGATGCGGCTGGGCAACACCAGCACCTCGTTGCGGAAGATGACGCCGACTCTTCTCAGATGCGCGGTCAGCAGGCCCATGGCTATCTCTCTTCCTCAAAAACCACGCCGAACAGCCCCTCCGGCCGGATGAGCAGCACCAGGATCATGATGGACAGGGCCACCGAGTCCTTGAGGAAGGCGCCCAGGGGGATGAGGAACACCACCAGGGCCTCGGTAAAGCCGATGATGTAGGCCCCCACGAAGCTGCCCTCGATGCTGCCCAAGCCGCCCAGCACCACGATGGCCAGCATCATGATCAGCGGGTGCATCCACATGTGCGGGTCCAACACCACCAGGGGCACCACGATGGCCCCGGCGATGGCGGCCAGGCCCACCGACACCGCCATTGCCCACATGGCCACCCGGGTCACGTTCATGCCCATGAGGTTGGCCACTTCCCGGTCCTGGGCCGTGGAGCGGATGGCCAGACCCACCGAAGTCTTCATCAAGAACAGCCGCACCGCCAGCAGCACCACCAAGGCCACCCCCAGGGCCAGCAGGTGCTGCCAGGTGACCTTGACTCCCAGCAGCCAGGTGTAGCCCTTGATCAAAGGCGGCACCCCCAGGAAGTGCCCACCGAAGGCCATCAGAAAGGCCTCCTGGATGACCATGGCCAGGGCGATGGTGCCGATGAGCACCGCCGCCTCGTGCTCCTGGATGGGCTTGATGAACAGCCGGTAGCAGGCCAGGCCCACGGCCACCGTCACCGGCAGGGCGCAGAGCATGGCCAACAGAGGCGACAGCCCCGCGTAGCTGAAGCCCATGTAGATGAAGTAGGCCGAAGCCATGTAAAAGGCGGTATGGGCAATGTTGACGATGCGGGCCACGCCCATCACCAGGGAGAAGCCGATGGCCAACAAGGCGTAGACGCTCCCGTTGATCAGGCCGTTGATGAGAATGTCCATTAACATGCGGCCACTCCCGCAGCAGCAGGTTTACACATCGGCGGCGGCCAGGCCGGGCAAGGGCCGGGCGCCCGCCCTATGGCGTCCCCCTGCCCCGGCCCGGCGCCGCAGGAAGCCGGCGCCGGGCGGGGAACGGGTTGGGTTACTTCTTGTAGCGCTTGATCACCCAGGGCGGGAACTTCACGGGCACGGTGCCCTCATAGGTGACGCCCTCCCACTTGTAGGGCCACACGCACATGTTCTTGCCGCCCTGCCACTGGGTGCCCAGGGAGGTCACGAACTTGGGACCCCAGATCACGTCATGGTCCTTGCTGAAGGCCAGCAAGCCGGCGGTGCCCACCGTCTTGGACTTCTCCAGGACCGGCACCAGCTTGTCCGAGTTCACGGTGCTGGCCTTTTCCACCGCCCAGGCCAGCAGGTGCACCGCGTCATAGGTGCCGGCCGTGTAGTTGGGCGCCTCCTTGAAGTTCTTCTTGTAGGCATTGTAGAAGGGAATGGTGTGCTCGGTCATCTTGACCGGGGCGTAGGTGTTGAGCGTCTGGGTGTACTCGCCCTTGCCGCCGGTGGCCGCCCAGAAGCCGTCCTTCTGGGCCTCCACGTTGATGCCCACCACCGGCGCCGGCACCTGCAGCTCGCCCCACTGCTTGGCAAAGGGGATGCCCACCGAGGCCGAGAAGCTGGTGAAAATTATGTTGGCCCCCGAGCGCTGAATGGCCCCCAACTCTGCAGTAACATCCTTGGCCACCGGCGAGGGCCGCCACACGCCCGCCACCTTGATGCCCATCTTGGGCAGCATGGCCTTGGCCGCGGCCACGATGGGCTCGTTCCAGGCCGCCTTCTCGGCGATGATGGCCACCGAGAGCTCCTTGAGGCCGAAGGCCTGCTTCATCATGGCCGCCACGGTGCCCAGCTGGATGAAGATGACCTTGCCCAGGAACTTGGAGTTGATGGGCGTGATGCGGAACCAATACTTATAGCGGTTGTAGTTCTTGGTCACCCGCGTGCACAGCTCCGGGTGCGCCGCGCCGCAGCCCAGGAAGATCTTCTTGTTGTCCATGGCGATGTCCTGCATCACCAGGACCGCCTCGCTGCGGAAGCCGCCCACGATGAAGTCTACCTTGTGCCGGGTGATGGCCAGCTCCATGGCGTTGGTGGCATCGGGGATGGACATGAACTCGTTGGTGTCCACCTTGACCAGCTCGATGGGCCGTTTGACGTTGCCCACCTTGACGCCGCCCTTGGCGTTGATCTCCATGGCGGCCAGGGTGGCTCCGTTCCAGTGCCCCTCACCTTGGGTGAAAGACATGGGGCCGGCCACGCCGATCTTGATGGGCTGCACCGCCTGGGCGGCGCCACACAGACCCACCACCAGAACCGCCGCCAGCAGTATGCGACCTAAGACTCCGATCCTTCTCATAATGAACCCCTCCCTTAAAGAAATGTCAGCCGCCCAGTCTCAGCGGGAGGCCCCGCCATCCAAGGTGTCCTAACCAGGAGCTAACCGCCGGGCCTGAGGCGTTGTTGACGCCACGGCTGGGCCAACTTCATTACTTCTGGCTTCGCGAGAAGACCTCACGCGAGGAGCTTCTGCCAGAAGTGGGCCCCGGACATTGTCTCGACTAACCCCTGCGCCCGAGGGTGCAGGGGATCGGCAGCAAGGGAGAAGAACCGAAACCGCGGCTTGGGCGCAGATCAAGGACGCCGCCGAAACGCAACACGGGCCAACGGGGAGGCATGGGGGGGTCTGAGCGGAAGCGGCAGACCCGCAAAAAAGGCGGCGAGGTAATCTGCAACGCAAGCCTCTGTGACTCACCAAACAATGGCGCCATGTAGTGATCATCCTACACAGGCGGTTCACTGCGATTCAACAACGCGGCCCCGCGCTGTGTCAACCAAATTTTGAACGTTTGTTCACTTTTTTCCTCAAGGACTTCGCCGGCCTCGCTGCGCAGGCTCTGCTGCGGAAAAAATTTGACTCCGCCCGGCCTTTGGAGTTATTTTGTATGCTAACGATATCTGGGGCGCAGAGTGGACTCCTACGAAGACTGCATAATCTTTCTGCTGGCCAAGGCCTACCAGCGGGGGCACGCGGAGCTAAAGAAGCGGCTGGAGCCCTTCGGCCTGACCCCCCTGCAGCAGTTGATCCTGGCCGTCCTGGTGCAAGAGGAAGGGCAGTCGGCGGCCGAGATCGGCAAGCGCCTAGTCCTGGACGGCGCCACGCTCTCGGGTACCCTGGACCGCATGGCCGAAAAGGGCCTGGTGCGCAAGGAGAGCGACCCCAGCGACAAGCGCATGCTGCGGGTGCACCTGACGGCCAAGGCCCGGGGTCTGATCGAGGCCCTGCGCCAGGCCCGCCAGGAGACCAACCAGCAAATTTTAGGGCGTCTTTCCCTGGAGGAAAAGCTGCTGCTCAAGCGCCTGCTCCGGGACCTGCAGGCCTGAGCCGGCGCCCAAATTTAGTTTGTATGCTAAACACAACTCGGCAGGCAAGGTTGGCCCTGAACTTTAGTCAAACCGAGAAAGGTGGGAACATGGCAGGCAAGGTCGTGACCATCATCGCCACCGCCGACGCGGCCAAGGCCAAGACCGGCGTGATGTACACCATGCGCGCCTTGCAGGAGGGCTGGCTGGAGGACATCCGCCTGATCTTCTTCGGGCCCGCGGAAAAGGCCCTGCTGGCCAACCAGGATATCCAGGGCATGGTGGCCCAGATCAAGACCGCCACCACCCCCCTGGCCTGCAAGGCCATCTCCGACCGCGAGGGCACCTCGGATCAGTTGCAGGCCCTGGGTGTGGACGTGGTCTACGTGGGCCGCATCATCTCCGACCTGATCAACCAGGGCTACACGCCCATGGTCTGGTGAGGGGACGGTTGGGTTTTCATCAAGGACCTGCTTCGCTGCAAAGGAGCGTGCGTCATGGCTGAGTGGCTCAAGACCAGTTGCGTGCTCTGCGCCCAGAACTGCGGGCTGGAAGTGCTGGTGGATAACAACCGCATCAGCAAATCCCGCCCGGACAAGGACAATCCCCGCAGCCAAGGCTACGCCTGCCGCAAGGGCCTGAACGTGGCCCACTACCAGCACCACACCCAGCGCCTGAACCACCCCCTCAAGCGGGTGAACGGGGACTTCCAGCGCGTGTCCTGGGAGCAGGCCCTGGACGAGATCGCGGCCAAGCTGCGCTCGTTGGTGGATGAGCACGGCCCCCGCTGCCTGGCCTACATGGGCGGCGGCGGCCAGGGCTGCCATGCCGAGGCGGCCTTCGGCGTGCGCCTGCTGCGCGGCCTGGGCTCCCACTACCACTACAACGCCCTGGCCCAGGAGCTGACCGGCCATTTCTGGGCCAGCGGACGCTTCTTCGGCAAGCAGTACCTGCACTGCATCCCGGACGAGCACCACTGCGACCTGCTGCTGGGCGTGGGCTGGAATGGCTGGATGAGCCACCAGATGCCCCAGGCCCGGCGGGTGCTGCAGGCCATCTCCGACGACCCTGAGCGCCTGCTGGTGGTGGTGGACCCGCGCCGCTCGGAGACCGCAGCCCGCGCCGACATGCACCTGGCCCTGCGGCCGGGCAGCGACGCGTTGCTGTTCAAGGCCATGATCGCCCTGATCCTGGCCGAGGGCTGGCAGGACCAGGCCTACATCGACGCCCACTTGAGCGGATTCGACCAGGTACGGCCCTGGTTCGAGGGCTTCGACGTCCGCGCGGCCATCGAGGTCTGCGGCCTGGACTATGAGCAGGTGCGCAAGCTCTGCCGCCTGCTCACCAGCCGGCGCTGGGCCATGCACCCGGACCTGGGCGTGTACATGGGCCGGCACAGCACCCTCACCTCCTATCTGCTCCACCTGCTGCCGGCCATCTGCGGAATGCTCTGCGTGCCCGGCGGCAACCTGCTGCCCGGCACCTTGATGCCCCTGGGCGCCCACTCCGACGAGCGCGACCAGCGCACCTGGCGCACCATGACCACCGACTACCCGGCCATCATGGGCGTGTTTCCGCCCAATGTGATGCCCGAGGAGATCATGAACGACCACCCGCAGCGCCTGCGGGCGGTGATCTGCAGCCAGTCCAATCCTCTGCGCTCCTACGCCGACACCACGGCCTACGAGGAGGCCTTCGCCCGCCTGGACCTGCTGGTGACCTGCGAGCTGGCCATGACCGAGACCGCGGTGCTGTCCCATTACGTGCTGCCGGCGCGCTCGGCCTATGAGTCTTGGGACGCGACCTTCTTCGCCTGGACCTGGCCCGACATCTACTTCCAGCTGCGGCGGCCGGTGCTGGAGCCAGAGGGCGAGCGCCGCGAGGTGGGCTGGGTCATGACCCAGCTGGTCCAGCGCCTGGGCCTGCTGCCGAAGATACCCCCTGCCCTGCACCAGGCTGCCCAGGGCGACCGCCTGGGTTACGGCATGGCCCTGATGGACTTTGCCCGTCGCGAGCCCGCGGCCATGAAGGCCCTGCCCTTTGTGCTGGCCCAGACCCTGGGCCCGGCCCTGGGTTCGGGCAACCTGGCCACCCTGTGGGGTCTGTTGATGACCGCGCCCAAGGACTTCCAGGCCAACGCGGCCCGGGCCGGCTTCGCGCCGGGGCCGGCCCAGGGTGAGGCCATCTTCCAGGCCCTGCTGGACCACCCCGAGGGCCTCTGGATCGGCCGCTGCGACCAAGAGAACAACTGGCCCGCGGTGCGCACCGGGGACGGCCGCTTGCAGGTCTACGCGCCGGAGATGGCCGACTGGCTGCGCGAGGTGGAGCCGGCCCGCGAGGCCGCGGCCCTGGCCCCGGACCCGGCCTGGCCCCTGATCCTCTGCGCCGGCCGGCACATGGACTTCAACGCCAACAGCCTGATGCGCGACCCGGCCTGGAACAAGGGCAAGCGCACCGGCACCGTGGCCCTCAGCCCCCAGGACGCGGAAAAGCTGGGGCTGAAGGACGGCCAACCGGTGCGCGTGACCACCCAGGCCGGCAGCGAGACCGGCGAGCTGGCGGTGGACAAGGCGGTGCGGCCGGGCACGGTGCTCATCGCCCATGGCTTCGGCCTGGTCTATGAGGGCCACAAGCACGGCGTGAACGTGAACCGGCTGACCAAGAACACCAACCGCGACCGCCTGGCCGGCACCCCTCTGCACCGCTACGTGCCCTGCCGGCTGGAGGCTGCCTGACCAGTCTTCCTCCCTGGGCGCGCGGTCTGCTAGTATGTGCTTGACCCGCGCGAGAGGAGGACGGTATGAGCGGCCTGGAGGAGCTGGCCTGGCTGGACGCCACGGCCCTGGCGCAGCTGGTGCGCCGGCGGGAGGTGACGCCCCTGGAGCTGGTGGAGGCGGCCATCGCCCGCTGCCAGGCGCTCAACCCCCGGCTGAACGCGGTGATCACGCCCATGTACGAGCAGGCCCGGGCAGCGGCCCAGGAGCCTCTGGGCGACGGCCCCTTCGCCGGGGTGCCTTTCCTGCTCAAGGACCTGCTGGCCACCTATAAGGGCGTGCACATGAGCGCCGGCTGCGCCCTGCTCAAGGACTTCGTGGCCGACCGCGATAGCGAACTGGTGGTGCGCCAGAAAAAGGCCGGCCTGATCATCATCGGCAAGACCAACACCCCCGAGTGGGGCCTGATGCCCACCACCGAGCCCCGCCTGTGGGGCCCCACCCACAACCCCTGGAACCTGGCGCTGACACCGGGCGGCTCCAGCGGCGGCTCGGCCGCGGCGGTGGCCGCAGGCATCGTGCCCATGGCCCACGGCAACGACGGCGGTGGCTCCATCCGCATACCCTCCTCCTGCTGCGGGCTGTTCGGGCTCAAGCCCACCCGGGCCCGCAACCCTCTGGGCCCCGGATTCGGCGACATGATGAGCGGCCTGGTGATCGAGCACGCCCTGACCCGCTCGGTGCGCGACAGCGCCGCCCTGCTGGACGCCACCTCCGGCCCGGACCTGGGCGACCCTTACTGGGCCCCGCCGCCGGCGCGCCCCTTTTTGCAGGAGGTGGGCGCCGACCCGGGCAAGCTGCGCATCGCCTTCAGCACCCAGAACCTGTTCGGCTTCGAGGTGCACCCCGACTGCCAGGCTGCGGTGCGCGACGCGGCCGCACTCTGCGCCGAGCTGGGCCACGCGGTGGAGGAGGCCAACCCCCGCCTGGGCCAGCAGGAGTACCTGCCCCTGATCTTCGGGGTGATCTGGGCGGGCGGCCTGGCCTGCACTCTGGAGGGCATCGCCCGCCTCAGCGGCCAGCCCATAAAGGAAGAGCAGGTGGAGCCCATGACCTGGGCCCTGTACCAGCGGGGCCAGAAGCACAGCGCCGCCGACTACCTGCTGGCCATAGCCACCGCCCAGCGGGTGAGCCGGCAGATGGCCGCCTTCTTCACGGGCTACGACCTGTGGCTCACCCCCACCCTGGCCCTGCCGCCCCAGCCCCTGGGCTGGCACGACCCGACTCCGGACGACCCCCTGCGCGGCTGGCGGCGCAGCGCCCAGTTCGCGCCCTTCACGGCCATCTGCAACCTTATCGGCCACCCGGCCATGTCCGTGCCCCTGTACTGGAACGCCGCGGGCCTGCCCATCGGCAGCCACTTCGTGGGCCGCTTCGGCGACGAAGCCACCCTGTTTCGGCTGGCGGCGCAGTTGGAGCAGGCGCGGCCCTGGGCCGGTCGGCGGCCGCCGCTATCGGCATAGAGAGGAGATGATTATGGCAGAGATCAGCGCCTTGGACCGCACCTTCAGCCTTATCATGCGGCGCATGGTGGACACCGGCCAGGCGCCGCACTACACGGAGCTGGCCGCAGAGCTGGGCGTGGAGGTGGAGCAGGGACGCCTGGCCTTGCACGAGCTGTTCAACGCCGGCATCCCCGGCTGGCTCTTTCCCAACACCGACCTGATCTGCTCCTTCGCGCCCTTCAACAATCTTCCCACCCAGTACCGCATCAGCGTGGACGGCCAGCAGAAGTGGTTCGGCCAGTGAGCCTTCGAGTCGCTGGCGGTCAGCTGGCTGTTTCCGGGCAAGTTGGTTAAGGTCCTGGCGCCCTGCCTGGACTGCGGCGAGCCCATCAGCGTGGAGATGCGCGACGGGCAGATACTTAAGGCCGAACCCGCGGGCCTGGTGGGCTACGTGGCGGTCCCTCTCTGGCAGTGGCGCCAGGATATACCCTTCGCCTGAAGCACCATGAATTTCTTCCGGTCGGAAGAACACGCCAAGAACTGGCGGGGATTCGCGCCGGGCAGCGAGGAGGGCCTCCTGTCACTTGAGGACCTACTCAAGATGTTCTCGGGACCCTATTTCCGGCGGCGGCTGGACCCGGACTGGGTGAGCCACAGCCGGGAGTACGCCCGGGCCATGGGCGCCACCATTCAGGAGATAGGCAAGACCGGGCCCTTCTGGCGGCCCAAAAAGCCGGCCTAAAACCACGGGCCGCGCCGGCCGGCGCTAGTCCTGGGCCTTGACCTGCTCCAGGGCCCGGCGGCCCATGTGGTCAGAGTAGTCCTCCCAGGGGTTGCGGCTGCCGTCGGCGGGGCGGCGCTGGACCACGAAGTGGCAACACTCGCCGCCATGGGGGATCAGCTTGTCCACCCAGGCCGTGAAGTGGCCCAGGCCGCGCTCCTCGATGGCGTGGATCATGCCCTCCACGAAGTAGCGCTGCACCCGGCAGTCAAAGGCGCTGTAGCGGTCTTGGTGCGGGCACCAAAGGATGTCGAACTCGCAGCGCTCGTCGGAGGTGATCCAGGGCCGCTCCAGGGAGGCGTAGAGGATGGTGTTCAGTCCAGTGACGACGTAGCTGAGCAGCTCCACCTCGCTGAGGTCCTGGGGCAGCTCGGAGTTGTCCAGCATCTGGGAGCAGGCCTCGTGCCCGGCCTTGTTGATGGCCCCCCGCACCACTTCCTGGCCCTCCTGGCCGAAGGCCTCCTCTACGGCCTTGAGGATGTTGAGCACGCCGGTGGCCTGCATGGTGCCCCAGACGAACAGCACCGCGGGGTCGAAGTCCTCTCTGCCGGTCAGGGCCCCGCGCAGGCTGGCCACCGCCTCCTTATAGGGCAGGCCCAGGCGCACCCGGCCGTAGCCCGGCTCCGAGCGTTGGCCGCGGGACCAGATGCCTTCCTTGGTAGGGTAGCTGGGCTTGGGCATCTCTCTCCTCCGGCGTGGCTAAACCCGTTCCACGAACTCGGTGCCCAGCAGGCCCTCAGGCCTGAGCAGCAGCACGAAGATGATGATCAAGAAGGCCAGGGTGTTCTTGAAGGCCACCGAGATCAGGCCGCCGGCCAGGGCTTCGGCCACGCCCAGGACCAGACCGCCCACGATGGCTCCGGGCAGGCTGTTCAGGCCGCCCAGGATGGCCGCGGCAAAGCCCTTGAGAAAAGGCTCCAGCATGAAGTTGGGATCCAGAAACAGCACCGCGGCCAGGAACAGGCCGGCCAGCACGCCCAGGCCGGCGGCCATGCCCCAGGACAGGGCCAGCACCCGGCGGGTGGGGATGCCCAGGGTCTGGGCCGCGGGCAGGTTCTCGCTGGTGGCCCGCATGGCCAGGCCGATGGGCGTCTTCTGCACCAGCAGATAGAACAAGATGCTGCCCGCGATGCCGAAGACCAGGGTGCCTAGGCTGAGCTGGCTGATGATCACCCCGCCCACGTTGAAGGTGAGCTGGTCCGACAGGGGAAAGGGAAAGGTTTGCGGCTCCAGGGTGCCGAACTCCAGCACCAGCGACTGGATGACCAGGCCGAAGCCCAGGGTGAGGATGACCATGCCCAGGTGGCTGGCCTCGCGCCGCTGGGCCGGCACCAGCACCCCGAAATAGAACAGCATGGCTATAACCGCCCCAAAGACGATGGCCAGCAGAAAGGCCAGCCACCAGGACAGCCCGGCGCCCATCAGGTAGAAGGCCACGAAGGCCCCGGCGGTGGTCACGTCGCCGTGGGCGAAGTTGAGCACTCGGTTGGCCCGGTAGACCAGCACGATGCCCAGGGCCACCAGGGCGTAGAGGCTGCCCTGGGACAGACCGGAGATCGCGTACTGCAGAATATCTATGAAGTCCATTTCTTCCCCGCTCTCTCTAGCGGAACGGCCAGTTGCGGAAATAGAGCCTCATCTTCAGCCAGCGGCCGGCCAGGCCCAGAGGCTCGAAGATCAGCACCAGTATGATGGCCAGGCCGTAGATCATGGGCACCAGGGCCTTGTATTCGGCCAGCACCTGCGGCGCCAGCACCACGAAGGCCGCGCCCAGGATGGAACCCTCCACCAGGGCCAGCCCGCCCACGATCACCGCCACCAGGAAGTCCACGGTCATCAGGAAGGTGAACATGTTGGGCTCCAGGTAGCCCAGGAGCAAGGCCAGCAGCCCGCCCTGCACGCCCACGTAGAAGGAGCTGATGGCGAACGACAGCAGCTTGTAGCGGGTCAGGCTCACGCCCAGGACCTCGGCGGCGATGTCGTTGTCGCGCACGGCGATGAAGGCCCGACCCATATAGGAGGAGACGATGTTGTAGGTGAGCAGGGTGAACAGCCCGGCGATGAAAAAGTAGAGGTAAAAGTAGGTCTGCTCGGTGCTGAGGAACCAGAACGGCTCCAGCTTGTGTATGGTCAGGCCCATGCGCCCGCCGGAGAGCACCGGCGAGTTGGCGAAGATCTGGTACACCGCCACGCCGAAGCCCAGGGTGGCGATGGCCAGATAGGGCCCCTTGAGGCGCAGGGAGGGGAAGCCCACCAGCAGGCCGAAGAACCCGGCCATCAGCCCCGCGCAGAGCAAGGCCACCGGCCAGGGCACTCCCATGCGCACCAGGTGCCCGAAGGTGAAGGCGCCGATGGCCAGGAACCCGGCCTGGCCGAAGGATATCTGGCCGGTGAAGCCGATGAGCAGGTTCTGGCCCATGGTGCCGATGGTGAACATGAACACCAGGGTTGCGATGTAGACCAGGGACTGCTCGGTGTAGGCCGGCATCAGGAACACCGCCAGCACCAGGCCCCAGACCCATGTTTTGGTGAAGGGCTTGCGGATCAGCTTCAGCTCTTCAGCGTAAGATTGGATCAGGTCCATACGGCCACTAGCTCCCGTACATCTCCTGAATCAGGTTGGCGTAGCGTTTTTCCAGGGAGCGCCTCTTGACCTTCTTGGTGGGGGTCACGTCGCCGTCTTCCTCGTAGAAGCGTCGGGGCAGCAGCCTGAACTTCTTTATGGTCTCCACCCGGGCCAGGGTCTTGTTCACCGCCGTCACCTCCTTCTCGATCAGCTTGATGATCTCCGGGTTCTTGGTCAGGTCCTCAAAGGTGGTGAAGGGGATCCGGTTGTCCTGGGCGTACTTGTTTACGTTGTCCTCGTCGATGAGGATCAGGGCGGTGAGGAACTTGCGGCCGTCGCCGATCACCACCGCGTCCTGGATGTAGACGCTGAACTTGAGCTTGTTCTCGATAAAGGCCGGGGTGATGTTCTTGCCGCCGCGGGTGATGATGATGTCCTTCTTGCGGTCCAGGATCTTGAGGTAGCCGTCCTCCAGGGCTCCCACGTCGCCGGTGTGCAGCCAGCCGCCCTCAGTGACGGTCTCGGCGGTCAACTCCGGATTCTTGAAGTAGCCCTTGAAGACGTTGGGGCCCCGGGCCAATATCTCGCCGTCCTCGGCGATCTTCACCTCCACCCCGGGCACCGGCTTGCCCACGTAGCCCAGGCGCGGGGCGTCCAGGGGCGTGACGGCGATGACGCCGGTGGACTCGGTCTGGCCGTAGCCCTCGCGCAGGTTCACGCCCACCGCGTTGTACCACTGGAACAGCTCCGGGCTGGCCGGGGCCGCGCCGCAGATGGCGTAGCGGATGCGCTCCATGCCGATCATGCGCTTGAGGTGGTACAGCACTCCCCAGTAGGCCGCCCGATAGGCCAGGCGCAGCCACCAGGACAAGCGGCCCACCTCGCGGGCCCTGGTGTAGGCCAACCCCACCTTGAGCGCCACCCGGTAGCAGAGGCGCTTGAGCAGGGTGGAGTCGGACATCTTGATCTCGATGTTACTAACGAACTTCTCCCAGATCCGGGGAACGCTGGCGAAGATGGTGGGCGAGACCTCGCGCAGGTTCTGGGGTAGGGTCTCCAGGTTCTCCACGAAGTTCACGGTGGCGCCGGTGCGCACCGCCTGCAGCACCGAGATCAGGTTCTCGTAGATGTGGGCCAGGGGCAGATAGGACAACAGCTCATCCCTGTCGCTGGTGGGCAGCACGCTGACGAAGGACTCGGTCATCTTGAGGATGTTGCTGTGGCTGATCATGGCCCCCTTGGGCCGGCCGGTGGTGCCCGAGGTGTAGATGAACATGGCCAGGTCGTCGGGTTCGATGGCCTGGGTGCGCGCGGTCAGCTCGTGGCCGTGCTCCTCCAGATAGCGCTGGCCCTGGGCCATGAACTCGCTGAAGAAGCTCAGGCGCGGGTGGCTGAAGCCCCAGAGCCCCTTGGGGTCCCAGATGATCACCTTGGCCACCTTGAGGCTGTCGATGATCTCCAGCACCTTGTCCACCTGCTCCTCGTTCTCCACGAACAGCAGCTTGGCCTCGGAGTGGTTGACCACGTAGGCGATCTCCTCGGGCGCGGAGGTGGGGTAGATGCCCACGGTGACCCCGCCGGCGGTCATGGTGCCGATGTGGCAGACGAGCCATTCGGGCCGGTTGTCGCCCAGCACCGTCACCCGGTCGCCGGGCTGCAGGCCCTCGGCCAGAAGACCGGCCGCCACCTGCTTGACCAGTTGGCCGTACTCTTTCCAAGTGATGCGGTTCCAGATGCCGTAGTCCTTGTGGCGCAGGGCGATCTTGTCGCCCAGCCGCTCAACCTGGCCGAAGAACAGATCCGGAAAACGCAAGGCGCTGACGGTGCTCACCAGGTTCTCCTCTTCTTGTACAGGCGCCAGCCCTTGGGCGAGGCGTCCTGGCCGCCCAGGCCCAGGTATAGCTCCTGCACGTCCGGGTTCTCCTGCAGCTCGGCGGCGGTGCCCTCCAGCACGATGCGGCCGGCCTCCATGATGTAGCCGTAGTCGGCGACGGAGAAGGCCAGTTTGGCGTTCTGCTCCACCAGCAGGATGGTGGCGCCGGTCTGGGCGATCTTGAGCAGGGCCTCGTACACGGTGCGGGCCACCAGGGGCGCCAGCCCCAGCGAGGGCTCGTCGAGCATCAAAAGCTTGGGCCGCCGCAACAAGGCCCGGGCGATGGCCAGCATCTGCTGCTGGCCGCCGGAGAGCGTCTCGGCCTGCTGCTCGCCGCGCTCGGCCAGGATGGGGAAGAGGTTGTAGACGAACTCCATGTCGTCGCGCACCTGCTTGCCCCGGCGGCCCCAGCAGCCGATCTCCAGGTTCTCCTTGACCGTCAGCTCCCGGAACAAGCCCCGGTCCTCGGGCACGTAGACGATGCCCCGGCTGGAGACGCGCTCCGGGGCCAGGCGGTGGATGCGCCGGCCCTGGAACTCGATGGTGCCCTTGTTGGGCTGGTCCTTGAGCAGGCCGGCGATGGTCTTGAGCAGGGTGGTCTTGCCGGCCCCGTTGGGCCCCAGCACGGCGAAGATCTCCCCCTCCCGGATGGTCAGGGTCAGGCCGTGCAGGGCGTAGATGCGGTCGAAGTAAAGGGTCTCTATGTTGGCGATCTTGAGCAAGGGCGGCTTGTCCGCCGCCGCGGCCACTGGCTTGTTGGCTTCCAAGGCCTGCCTTACCTCCTCGGTTTCAGCGCGCCTTTATTCATCGCCCAGGTAGGCGCGGATCACCTCGGGGTGGCGCTGCACCTCCTCGGGCGATCCCTGGGCGATCTTGATTCCGTTGTCCATGGCCACCATGCGGTCGGCCAGGGCCGAGGCGATGCGCAGGTCGTGCTCCACCAGCAGGATGGCCGGCTTGAAGCGGCCCTTGATCTCGGTGATCAGGTAGGCCGTCTCCTGCTTCTCCTCGGCGGTGAGCCCGCTGATGGGCTCGTCCAGCATCAGCAGCTTGGGCTCCAGGGCCAGGGCCCGGCCCATCTCGGCCCGCTTCTGAATGCCGTAGGGGCAATCGGAGATGCGGGCCGAGCGCCAGGCCTGCAGCTCCAGGAAGTCGATCAGCTCCTCCACCACCGCACGGTGCTTCAGCTCCTCGCTGCGTATGCGCAGGAAGGCGTGCAGGGGGTTCTTCTTGAACTTGATGTGCCGGCCCAGCATGAGGTTGTCCAGCACGGTCATGTGCATGAACAGGCGCAGGTTCTGGAAGGTGCGCGCGATGCCCCGTTGAGCCACGGAATCGGGGGAGAGCCCCAAGAGGCTCTCCCCCGCGAACCGCACCGCTCCGCCCGTGGGCTTGTAGACCCCGGAGATGCAGTTGAACAAGGTGGTCTTGCCCGACCCGTTGGGGCCGATCACCGTGAGGATCTCCTCGGGCTCCACCGCCAGGTCCACTCCGGCCAGGGCCTGTATGCCCCCGAAGCTGATGTTCAGGTCCTGTATCTCCAGCAGTGCCATGGTGCTCCTGTTAGAACCGGGGCGCGAAGACGACGAAGTCGCCGATGGGGTGGTTCAGGCCGTCCTTCTGAGCCCGGGTCATGCGCACCGAGTTGTTGCCGTGGTGGAACTTGGAGCTGTAGGTGGTCGGCGCGCCCATGCCCATGGGCTTCCAGTTCTTGATCTGCTCCATGGCCTTGATCAGGCCCTCGCGGGTCAGCTTCTTGCCGGCCAGCTCCAGGCCCTTGGCCAGGTGCATCATGGACACGGCGCCGAACACGGCCAGGTACTCCTTGCCCTTGAACTTGGGGTTCTGCTTCAGGAGGATGTCCACCACCTGGTTGGCTTCCTTGTCGAAGCCGGGCATGGACATGATGCCGGCCATGGTGATGTAGGTGCCCACCCAGGTGGGGCCGCAGAGCTTGTGCATGATGGGGTCGGCCACCGTGAAGTTGGTCAGGATGGTGGGCTTGTAACCCACCTTGGCCATCTCCTTGACGATGTTGGCCGTGGCCAGGGGGTTGGCGGTGATGATCAGGGTGTCGGCGCCGGACTCCTTGAGCTTCAGGGCGTGGGTGGACAGGTTGCGCTCGGTCACCTCATAGGGGACCTTGGCCACCACCTTGGCCTTGCCGCCGGCCTCCTTGATCGCCCTCTCGATGCCGGCCCAGGCCAGGTGGCCGTAGTCGTCGTTCTGGTAGAACTGGGCGATCTTCTTGGCCTTGAGGTTTTTGATGGCGTAGCCGGCCAGGTAGTGGTTCTCGTCGTCATAGTCCGGGTAGGCCAGGAAGTACCACTTGTGCTTGGCCTGGGGCTGGTTGGCGAAGATGCGCGAGTTGGCGTAGGGCAGGATCAGGGGAATCTTGTTGTCCGGGAAAAAGTCCTTGGCCGCGGCGTTGGGGGCCGAGCCCAGCAGGGCCAGCACCGCGAAGATTTCGCTCTTCATCTGCTGCAGGTTGGCCAGGGTGCGGGCCGGGTTGTAGGCGTCGTCCTTGATGATGCACTTGATCTTGCGGCCGTGGATGCCGCCCTTGCTGTTGATGTAGTCGGCCCAGGCCTTGGCGCCCAGGGCGGTGACGCCCCACAGGGCGGCCGGCCCCGACAGCGGGGTGCTGAAGCCGATCACCACCTCTTTGTCGGTCACGCCCGGCACCTTGGCGGCCAGGGCCGTGGCCGGCGCCAGCAGGGCCAGCGCCACCAAAAAGACCATCATTCTTTTCAGAGTCACAGCCATTCCCTCCCTTGGGCCATATCGTTTCCGGGTCGGCCTGCGTCCACCGGCGAGCCATGGCCAGAGCCCCGCCGGCCCTCGGCGCGCAGGCTACTGGTACACCTTCTCCTCTTCGTCGGGAGTCAGGGCGTCGCCCTCGATGTCGCGGGCCGCGCCCTGGTCCTGCATCACCTGCTTGTACCACTCGTGCTGTATGAGCAGGTTCATCACCTGATTGGAGCCGGTCCAGATCATGCACAGCCGGGCGTCGCGCATCAGCCGCTCGATGGGGTAGACCGTGGTGTAGCCGATGCCGCCCATGACCTGCATGGCGTTGTTGATCACCTGCCAGCCGTTCTCGGTGGCCACCTTCTTGGCCTCGGAGACGATGCGGCGGGGGTCGTCCTGGCCGTCGGCGGCTCGGGCGGCCACGTAGCACAGGGCGCGGGCCGCGTCTAATAGGGCCACGCTGTCGGCCACCATGAAGCCCACCGCCTGGAAGCGGTTGATGGTCTGGCCGAAGGCCTTGCGCCGGGTGGAGTAGCGGGTGGCCACCTCCAGGGCCGCCCGGGCGCTGCCCAGGGCCCCGGCGGCCGAGGTCAGGCGCTCGGGCACCATCATGCGGTTGAAGATGTCATAGGCCCCGTGCAGCCGGCCCACCAGGTTGGCCTTGGGCACCCGCACCTGGTCGAAAACCAGGCGGCCGGTGCCGCCGCCGCGGGTGCCCATGAGCTGGTAGATGTTCTGCACCTCTACCCCGAAGTCCCGCTCCACGATGAAGCAGCTCATGGACTGGTGGGGATGGGCCTGGGGATCGCTCTTGGCGTAGACCAGGAACCAGTCGGAGTCCCGGGCGCCCACCACGAATCGCTTCTGGCCGCTGAGCACGAACTCGTCGCCGTCGGCCACGGCGGTGGTGGTGGCCCCGAAGAAGTCCGAGCCGCCCCTGGGCTCGGTGAGCCCCTCGGCGCTGTAGAGCCGGCCGGCCAGGGTGGGGGCCAGGTACTTCTTCTTCTGCTCCTCGGTGCCGAAGCGCACCAAGGCCTCGCCCACGATGCTGGGCATGGCATAGGCGCAGCCCAGGGAGGTGCCCAGCACCCCCACCTCCTCCATGCAGGCCACGTCGGTCACCCAGTCCAGGCCGCGGCCGCCGTAGGCCTTGGGAAAGCGCAGGCCCAGGATGCCGGCCGCGCCGGCCTTTTCCACGAACCAGCGGCCCGACTCCAGCTCGCCCTGGTCCATCTCGCGCACCATGCGGCTGGGCACCTGCTCCTTGACGAAGCGGCGGACCTCGTCGCGCACCGCCAACTGCTCCGGGCTGAGCAGATAGTCCATGTCCTCCTCCTTGCCTTCTCGGCTCACAACCCCAGGCGCCGGGCGATGATGGACTTCATCACCTCGGTGGTGCCCGCGAAGATGGTGTGCACGCGCACATCGCGGTAGGCCCGGCAGATGGGGTATTCCTCCATGTATCCGTAGCCGCCGTGGAGCTGCACGCCGTGGTAGGCCACCCGGTTGGCCATCTCGGATATCCACCATTTGGCCATGGAGACCTTGCTCACGATGTCCCGGCCAGCCATATGGTCCTGGATCAACTCTTCCAGAAAGGCCCGGCCCAGCTCCACCTCGGTGGCCATCTCGGCCAGCTTGAAGGCGTTGTGCTGGTGTTGGCCCACCGGCCGGCCGAAGACCCGCCGCTCGCGGCAGTAGTCCAGGGTCCATTTCAGCATGGCCTCGGCCGCGGCCTGCGACATCACCGCGCAGACCAGGCGCTCCTGCTGCAGCTTCTCCATCAGGTGGGCGAAGCCCCGGCCCTCCTGGCCCAGCAGGTTGACCGCAGGCACCCGGCAGTCCGTGAAGACCATCTCGCAGGTGTCCTGGCCGTGCAGCCCCATTTTCTTCAGGCTCTTGCCCTTGAGGAAGCCCGGCGTGCCGTCCTCCACTGCCAGCAGGCTGATGCCGCCACGGGCCGGGTCGGCCTGGGTGTCGGTCTTGGCGGCCACGATCACCAAGTCGCAGCTACGGCCGTTGGAGATGAAGGTCTTGCTGCCGTTGAGCACGTAATGGTTGCCGTCCTTGACCGCCGTGGCGCGCATGGCCTGTAGGTCTGAGCCCGCGTCGGGCTCGGTCATGGCCACGGCCAGGATGCACTGGCCGCTGGCCGCGCCGGGCAGCCAGCGCTGTTTCTGCTCCGGGCTGCCGAAGGTGTCCAGGTAGGGTGCCACGATGTCCGAGTGCAGCCCCACCATGAACGACAGGGCCCCGGCCCGGGCGATCTCCTCGATGATGATCACCGAGTAACCGAAGTCGGCGTTGCTGCCGCCGTAGGCCTCCTCCAGCCAGGGGCAGAGGTAGCCCTGCTCCCCCAGGGCCAGCCAGGCCTGCCGAGGCACCAGGCCTTGATCGTCCCACTCGGCGATGTGGGGCGCGATCTGATCCTGCACGTAGCGCCGGAAGGCGTCCCGGAATATCTCGTGCTCCTGATCCAGCCATCTGCGCGCCATGGACCTGGCTCTCCCCGCTCTAGCCCCTTAAGAGCACTCCCGCCACCGTGGACACCTCAGCCTCCTTAGTGCCCTCGTAAAGCTCCAGAATCTTGGCGTCGCGGTAGTAGCGCTGCACCTCGTACTCGTGGATGTAGCCGTAGCCGCCGTGGATCTCCACGGCCGCGTTGGCGCAGAACACCGCGGTCTGTCCGCCGAAGTACTTGGCCATGGCCGCCAGGGTGTAGTCCGGCTGGCCGGCGTCGATGTGCCAGGCCGCGCGGTACACCAGGCCGCGTAGGGCCTCGATGCGTATGGCCATCTCGGTGAGCTTCTGCTGGGTGAGCTGGAAGGCGGCGATGGGTTGGCCGAAGGCGCTGCGCTCCTTGGCGTAGCGCAGGCTGGCCTCCAGACAGGCCTGGGACAGGCCCAGGGCCTGGGCCCCCACCATGGGCCGGGTGGTGTCGAAGAAGTGCATGAGCTGGTAGAAGCCGCGGCCCTCCTCGCCCACCAGATTGCCCTTGGGCACGGCCACGTCCTCGAAGGCCAGGGCCGCGGTGTCGCTGGCTCGGATGCCCATTTTGCCCTTGATCTTGTTGCGGGTCACCCCCGGCGCGTCGGCGGGCACGATGATCTGGCTGAAGCGGGCGTGGCGCTTGGCCTCGGGCTGGGTGATGCACTGCACCACCATGAAGTCGCACACGGTGCCGTTGGTGATGAACATCTTGTTGCCGTTGATCACCCAGTGGTCGCCGTCCAGCACGGCCCTGGTCTTGTAGCCGGCCACGTCGGTGCCGGCGTCGGGCTCGGTGAAGGCGCCGGCGCTGATCTTTTCGCCGCGGCACACCGCCGGCAGGTACTGCTGCTTCTGCTCCTCGGAGCCGTAGAGCCAGATGGCCTCGCAGCCGAAGGCGGCGGCGGTGATGTTCAGGCAGCCGCCCATGTCCACCCGGGAGAGCTGCTCCACGATCAGAGAGTTGCCCAGGCAGCCCACGCCGGCGCCGCCGTATTCCTCGGGCACCCAGGCTCCCACCATGCCCAGCTCGGCCGCCTTCTGCACCGCCTCGCGCTGGTAGCACTCCTCCAGGTCGCAACGGGCGGCCAGGGGCCCCAGCTCCTGCTTGGCGAACTTATAGGCCATGTCCTTGAGGATCTTGTGCTCCTCGCTCAGTGTGAAATCCATGAACCTGCGCTCCCAGGTCTGGTTAGAGTTTTACCCCCGCGCCGGCCCCTAGCGGGGAGCCATGCGCAGGGCCCCGTCCAGGCGGACGGTCTCGCCGTTGAGCATGGGGTTAACAATCATCTGCTCGGCCAGCATGGCGAACTCCTCGGGCCGGCCCAGCCGGCTGGGGAAGGGCACGCTCTGGCCCAGGGACTGCTGCACCTTTTCGGGCAGGCTGGCCATCATGGGCGTCTGGAACAGGCCCGGGGCGATGGTCAGCACCCGGATGCCCAGGGGGGCGAACTCCCGGGCCAGGGGCAGGGTCAGGCCCACGATGCCGGCCTTGGAGGCGGCGTAGGCGGTCTGGCCCACCTGGCCCTCGAAGGCGGCGATGGAGGCAGTGCTGATGATCACCCCCCGCTCGCCGTCGGCGTTGGGCTGGTTGGCGGCCATGCGCTGGGCGGCCAGGCGGATCACCTGCATGGTGCCCACCAGGTTGATGTTCAGGGTCTTGATCCAGCGGCCCATGTCCATGGGCCCCTCCTTGCCCAGGACCTTGAAGGGCACCCCCACGCCCGCGCAGTTGACCGCCACCTGCAGCGAGCCGAAGGCCTCCACGGCGCGCTTTACCCCCTGGTCCACCTGGGCCTCGTCGGTCACGTCTACCTGGCAGAAGACGGCCTCCGGACCCAGCTCCTGGGCCAGGGCCTGGCCCCGCTCGCCGGCCAGGTCGAACAGGGCCACCTTGGCCCCCAGCTTGAGCAGGCGCCGGGCGGTGGCCTCGCCCAGTCCCGAGGCGCCGCCGGTGATGATCGCCACTGAATCCTTGATCTGCATCCGAGTCCTCGCGAAAAAAAGCCGCCGGCCTCTCAGCCGGCGGGATGTTTGGTCATGCCCTTGAACAAAATCCCCATGGCCGCGCGCAAGGTGGACTCTACGTGGTCCTTGCCGGGGTGGAAGAAGCGCTTGCTCTCCTCCCAGAGCACCACGCCCGCGAACAGGGACCACACCGCGTCGGCCAGCACCATGGGCGAGGCCGGCTCCAGGCGGCCCTGGGCCATGCCCTCGGCGAATACCCCGGCCAGGCCGCGGATGCCCCGCTGCGCCAGCTGGTTCAGTTGCTCCAGGGTGTCGGGCGCAATGTTGGAATAGCTCTGGCCGGCCTGCATGTAGAACAGGCTCATGAGCACCGCCGGGTCGAAGCGATACACCCGGCAGAGCAGCTCGGGCAGCTTCTTGAGCTTGCACACGATGTCTTTTTCAGACTGCTGGGCCAGGGCCTCTATCTCGTCCACCACGAACTGCATGGCCGACAAATACAGGCTGGCCAGCAGGTCGTCCTTGCTGCCGAAGTACAGGTACAGGCTGGCCGGTTTGTAGTCGGCCTTGTCGGCGATCTCCTCCATGGTGGCCCCAGAGAGGCCCTTGCTGGCGATCACCGCCCGCGCCGCCTCCAGGATTTCCTGGCGGCGCACCTGCTTTTCGCGTTCTTTGCGGGTCGAAGAGGCCATGTCCACCGGACTGACTTAAAACCCACCCTTATACGAACCTAGTTCAGAGATATAAATACTATTCGTTTTCACAAATGGGCTTCGGAAGTCAAGCCCAAAAATATTCCCACCATCCGTGGGGCTTTAGATGTCGCGGAAGGAGCCGCCCCGGCCCTTGCCGCCGGCAAAGCGGGCCGCGCCCTGCCGGGCCTCGGCCAAGAGCGGCGCCAGGCCCTCGCGGCCCTCATTCTTGAGCGCCGCCACCAGGTCCAGGTCCCACTGCCGGTAGGAGGACAGGCGGTCGGCGCGCAGGCACATCTGGGGGAAGCGGGCGATCTCCGCGGCCAGGGCCTCGGCCGCGGTCCGGGTTTGGCCCGGCTCCACCACCCGGTTGGCCAGGCCCCAGGACAGGGCCTCCTCGGCACCCACCGGCCGGCCGGTGAGGATCATGTCCAGGGCCCGGCTGTGCCCGATGAGCCGCGGCAGGCGCACGGTGCCGCCGTCCAACAGCGGCACCCCCCAGCGCCGGCAGAACACGCCGAACACAGCATCGCGGGCCGCCACGCGCAGGTCGCACAGCAGGGACAGCTCCAGGCCGCCGGCCACGGCGTATCCCTCCACGGCCGCGATCACCGGTTTGGTCAGCAGCCAGCGGCTGGGGCCCATGGGCCCTTCGCCCTCGGGCTCGTAGACCTCGGCGGCGCTGGCGGCCGCGCTCTTGAGGTCATAGCCCGCGCAGAAGCAGCCGCCGGACCCCCACAGCACCGCGGCCAGGGCCTCGGGGTCGTCCTCGAAGGCGCGGAAGGCCTGGCGCAGCTCCTGGGCCGTGTCCGGGTTGACCGCGTTGCGCGCCTGGGGCCGGTTGAGGATCACGGTCGTCACCGGGCCCTGCTTCTCCACCAGAACGTTCATGGGCACCCCCTGGGTTGGTTGTCTGTAGGATACTGTCCAGGCTAGGCCCGCCGCGCGGCCGGGGTCAACACCCCCCTTGACCGCTCCGGCGGGACGGTGCTAGCTTGACCTTAACGTAAACGATAATAATTGGATTTGGCAAGCCGTGAAGCCAGAACACATCTGGAGCATCGGGCAGTTGGCCCAGGAAATGGGCGTCAGCACCCGCAGCATACGTTTCTACGAAGAAAAGGGCCTGCTCAGCCCCCAGCGCAGCAACGGCGGCCAGCGCCTGTATTGCAAGCGCGACCGCACCCGCCTCAAGCTGATCCTCCGGGGCAAGCGCTTCGGCCTGAGCCTGGAGCAGTGCGCCGACATCCTGGGCCTGGCCGCCCTGGAGCCGGACGAGGCCTCCCAGATCAAAAAGGCCCTGAGCTACGGGCAGGAAATCCTGGTTGACCTGGAGCACCGCCTGCAGGATCTCAAGGCCATGCACCGGGAGATGAAGGGCGTCGAGAAAAAGATGTACGCCCGGCTGGCCCAGTTAGAGGCCGGCCGGGACCAGGCGAGGTGAGGATATGGAGTTCGCCTTCAGCAGCGAGCAGCGGATGTTCGCCGAGCAGGTGTTGCGCTTCGCCAAGGCCGAGATAGTGCCCCGCTGCGCCGAGCACGACCTAAACAGCCAGTTCGACCGCGAGGCCTTCGGCCGCCTGGGCCGCTTCGGCCTGCTGGGCCTGCACTTCCCCGAGGAGCTGGGCGGCAGCAACGCGGACGTGGTCACCTCCACCCTGGCCGGCTATGCCCTGGGTCTGGCCGGCGTGGACGGCGGCCTGACCCTGTCCTACGGGGCTCACACCTACCTGTGCGCAGACACCATCTTCGCCCACGGCACGGACCAGCAGCGCCGCCGGTACGTGCCCAAGCTGGCCTCGGGCGAGTGGGTGGGCTGCATGGGCCTAACCGAGCCCGGCGCCGGCTCGGACGTGGCCGGCATGACCACCCGGGCCGTGAAGCAGGGCGACAGCTGGGTGCTCAATGGCGCCAAGATGTTCATCACCAACGGCCCGGTGGCCGACGTGGCCCTGGTCTACGCCAAGAGCGACCCCCAGGCAAAGCACGCCGGCATCTCGGCCTTCATCGTGGAGAAGGGCACCCCCGGCTTCAGCGCCGGCCAGCCGCTCAAAAAAATGGGCGTGCGGGCCTCCCCCACCAGCGAGCTGTTCTTTGAGGACTGCCGCATCCCCCTGGAAAACCTGGTGGGCGGCGAGGGCCAGGGCTTCAACATGGCCATGCGCACCGTGGAGTGGGACCGCTCCACCCTACTGGCGCCCATGGTGGGCAGCATGGAGTACGTGCTGGGCAAGTGCGCGGCCTACGCCAAGCAGCGCAGCCAGTTCGGCCGGCCCATCGCCCAGTTCCAGGCCATCAAGCACAAGCTGGCCGAGATGAAGGTTTTCGTGGAGGCGGCCAAGAACCTGGTCTTCCGCATCGCCTGGTGCAAGGACCAGGGCCGCCCTCTCAATCACCTGGAGGCGGCGGTGGCCAAGCTGTTCGTGGGCGACTGGAGCCTGGGGCCCTCCAACGAGGCCCTACTCCTGCACGGCGGCTACGGCTACTGCCACGAGTACGAGGTGGAGCGGGTGTTCCGGGACTGCCGCCTGGCCCCCATTGGCGGCGGCACCTCGGAGATACAAAAGATGATCATCTCCAGGCTGCTGTGAACAGCGGGAGCGCGAGCCATGGACTATGACTTCAGCCCCGAGCAGACGGCCCTGCGGGATAAAGTGCGACAGGCACTCAAGGAGGCTCCGGTCCCGGACCTGGCCGGCCTGGAGGCGGGGCAGCTAAAAGAGGCACTGCTGGTCTGGGCCGGCCGCCTGGCCCACAGCGGGTTCCTGGCGGCCTGCCGCGCGGGCGGCCTGGGTCTGCTCCTGGCCCAGGAGGCCCTGGCCGCGGCCTCGCCATCACTGCTGCTGGGCCTGGCCGGGAGCCCGCAGCTATTGGGCCGTTTGGTGGCGCACTACGGCACGCCGGCCCAGCAGGAGCGGCTGCTGCCGGCGCTGGAGCAGGGCCGGGCCCTGGGCGCCGTGGCCCTGGGCGAGGGCGGCACCAGCGTGGAGCGCGGCCCCTTGCAGACCTTGGCCGCCCCCCAAGGCGGTGGCTATGTGCTCAGCGGCAGCAAGGGCCCCCTGCTGGGTGGGCCCCTGGCCGACTGGCTGGCCGTGGCCGCCGAGAGCCCGGACGGCCTGGTCTGGTGCCTGCTGCCCCGCGAGGCCGCGGGCCTCAGCCTGGGGCCGCGCACGGCCACCCTGGGCCTGGAAGGCGCGGCCTTCGGCGGCCTGGAGCTTCATGACTGCGCGGTGCCCACGGAGATGGTCATCGGCCCCCTGCCCGACCGCAGCTCTCTGACCGTGGTGCGGGCCTGGGAGGACGAGCTCATGGTCGCGGCCGGCCTGGGGGTGTTGGCCCGCTGCCAGCAGGCGGCGGTGGCCTTTGCCAAGGCCCATCAGAGCGGCGGTAAGCCCATCATCGCGTACCAGGAGGTGGGCTTCAAGCTGGCCGAGAGCCTGACCCTGCAGCAGACCGCCCAGCTTTTGGCCTACAAGGCGGCCTGGGCCGCGGAGGCCAGCCAGCGCGAGGCCGGGGCGCTGGCGGCCTGCGCCAAGGTGTTCTGCTGCGAAGCGGCCCAGCGGGTGGCCGGCGAGGCCCTGCAGGTGCTGGGCCGGGCCGGCTTTGCCCGAGGCAACCCGGTGGAGGAGGCCTTTCGCGACGCCAAGTACCTGACCATCGCCGGGGTCTCGGCCGAGATTTCGCGCCAACACCTGGGCGAGGCAGTGCTGGCGGCCTACTGAGCGAGCCGGCGGAGACGGAGCCATGGAAGTATTAGAAAGCCGGGTGGACACCGAGAGCACTGAGTACAAGGCCACCTTTGCGCACAACCTGGCCCTGGTGGAGGAGCTCAAGGCCGAGCTGGCCACGGCCCGCGACCAGCGCTCAGAGCGCTCCCTGGCCCGCAACCAGGAGCAGAACAAGCTGACCGTGCGTGAGCGCCTGGACCTGCTACTGGACCGCAACACGCCCTTCCTGGAGCTTTCGCCCCTGGCCGCCCGGGGCATGTATGGCGGCGGGGTGCACGGGGCCGGCGTGGTGGCCGGCATCGGCGTGGTGGCCGGCCGCGAGGTGCTGGTGCACGCCAACGACCAGCTCATCAAGGGCGGCACCACCTACCCCATGGGCGTGAAGAAAGCCCTGCGCGCCCAGACCATCGCCCGGGAGAACCGCCTGCCCCTGATCTACCTGGTGGACTCGGGCGGCGCCTTCCTGCCCCTGCAGTCGGAGATATTCCCGGACGTGGACGACGGCGGGCGCATCTTCTACAACCAGGCGGTGCTCTCCAAGCTGGGGGTGCCCCAGGTCTGCGGGGTGCTGGGCCTGTGCACCGCCGGCGCGGCCTACATCCCGGCCATGAGCGACGAGGTGGTGCACGTGGCCCACAGCGGGGCCATCTTCCTGGGCGGGCCGCCCCTGGTCAAGGCGGCCACTGGCGAGGAGGTCAGCGCCCAGGAGCTGGGCGGGGCCGAGGTGCACTGCCGGGAGTCCGGGGTCAGCGACTATATGGCCCAGGACGACGCCCACGCCATGGAGCTGATCCGCCAGATCGTGGCCAACCTGCCACCGAACCCCAAGACCGACATCGGCCGCCAGGAGCCCCGGCCGCCTCTGTACGACCCCCAGGAGATATACGGCATCCTGCCGCCCAGCTTGTCCACGCCCTACGACGTGCGCGAGGTGCTGGCCCGCATGGTGGATGGCAGCGAGTTCCTGGAGTTCAAGCCCCTCTACGGCCCCACCCTGGTCACCGGCTGGGCCCACATCCACGGCTACCCGGTGGGCATCCTGGGCAACAACGGGGTGCTGTTCTCCGACAGCTCCCTCAAGGCCACCCAGTTCATCCAGCTCTGCGACAAGCGGGGCATACCGCTGTTGTTCCTGCAGAACATCAGCGGCTACATGATCGGCCGTGACTACGAGCGCGGGGGCATCACCAAGGACGGCCACAAGATGGTCAACGCGGTGGCCACGGCCAGTGTGCCCAAGTTCACGGTGATCATCGGCGCCTCCTTCGGCGCCGGCAACTACGGCATGTGCGGCCGGGCCTACGGCCCGCGCTTCCTGTGGATGTGGCCCAACGCCCAGATCGGGGTCATGGGTGGGGAGCAGGCGGCCCAGGTGCTGGTGACGGTGAAGAACGAGCAACTGGCCCGGGAGGGCCAGCCGCCCCTGCTGGCCGAGGCGGTGCAGCAGATCATGGGGCCCATCATGGAGGCCGCCCGCAAGGAGGGCGACGCCTACCACTCCACGGCCAACATGTGGGATGACGGCATCCTGGACCCGGCCCAGACCCGCGACGTGCTGGGCCTGGCCATCTCCGCGGCCCTCAACGCCCCGCTCAGGGACGACCGCCTGGGCTACGGCACCTTCCGCATGTGAAGGCGGCGGCCATGTTCGACAAGGTCCTCATAGCCAATCGCGGCGAGATCGCCCTGCGGGTGCTGCGCACCTGCCAGGAGATGGGCCTGGCCACGGTGGCCGTGTACTCCGAGGCCGACGCGGGCGCACCGCACGTGCAGGAGGCGGACCAGGCCGTCTTGCTGGGCCCGGCCGAGCCCGCGGCCAGCTACCTGAACGTGGCGGCCATCATCGCCGCGGCCCAGGCCAGCGGCGCCCAGGCCATCCACCCCGGCTACGGCTTCCTGGCCGAGAACCCGGCCCTGCCCGAGGCCTGCGCCCAGGCAGGGTTGGTCTTCATCGGCCCGCCGGCCGCGGTGATCCGCACCCTGGGCTCCAAGACCGCGGCCCGGCGGCTGATGCAGACCGCCGGGGTGCCGGTGATACCGGGCATGCTGGCGCCCTGCATGGACGCGGCCCAGCTGGCCCGGGAGGCCGAGGCCCTGGGCTATCCGGTGCTCCTCAAGGCCCGGGGCGGCGGCGGCGGTAAGGGCATGCGCGTGGTGGAGAGCCCGGCCGAGCTGGCCGAGGCCAGCCAGACCTGCGCCAGCGAGGCGGCCAAGGCCTTCGGCGACCCGGCCCTGTACCTGGAAAAATGCCTGCCCTCGCCCCGGCACGTGGAGTTCCAGATCCTGGCCGACGGCCAGGGCCACGCAGTGCACCTGTGCGAGCGCGAGTGCTCCATCCAGCGGCGGCACCAGAAGATCATCGAGGAGACGCCCTGCCCGGCCCTGACCACGGAGCTGCGCGCCCGCATGGGCGCGGCAGCCGTGGCCGCGGCCCAGGCCGCCGGCTACGTCAACGCCGGCACTGTGGAATTCCTGCTGGACGCAGAGGGTAAGTTCTATTTCCTAGAGGTCAACACCCGCCTGCAGGTGGAGCACCCCGTCACCGAGATGACTACCGGCCTGGACCTGGTGCGCCTGCAGCTCATGATCGCCGCGGGCCAGCCCCTGCCCTTTGCCCAGGATGACATCAGCCCGCGTGGCCACGCCATAGAATGCCGCATCTACGCCGAGGACCCGGGCAAAAGCTTCTTGCCCTCGCCGGGTCTCATCAGCCTGTGGCAGGCGCCGGCCGGGCCGGGCCTGCGCCTGGACAGCGGCGTCCGTGAGGGCAGCGCGGTGCCCATGGAATATGACCCCATCCTGGCCAAGCTGGTGGCCTGGGCCCCGGACCGGGAGCAGGCCCGCCAGCGCATGCTGCGCGCCCTCCGGGGCTTCGCGGTGCTGGGCGTACAGACCATCATCCCTTTCCTGGTGGACGTGCTGGCCCACCCCGAGTTCGCGGCCGGCCGCACCAACACGGACTTCATCGCCAGGCACCTGGCCGGCTGGCAGCCCAGCCTGGAGCAGGCGGACCTGGCCCGGCTGGCCTATGCGGCGGCGGAGCTAGCTATGCCGGCCGCGGCCCCGGTCGCCGCCTCCGGCCCGGCCGGCTGGCCCAGCCCTTGGCAGAGTCTGGGCGCCTGGCGCATGTGAGGGCGCGATCATGATCAAGTACCACCTGCGCATAGGCGAGGAGAGCAAAGAGGTGGCCCTGGACCCAGCAACGGGCCGGGCCGGGCTGGACGGCCAAGAGCATGAGCTGTCCTGGCAGCAGACCGGCCCCGGCCGCCTGCTTTTAAACCTGGACGGCCGCCAGGTGCGGGCCTTCCTGGCCCCGGCCGCGGGCGGCCGCCAGGTTTTCATCGAAGGCCGTAGCTATCTGGTGCAGGACGAGCAGAAGCTGCCCCGCCGCGGCCGGGGCGGGGCCGGCGAGGCCGCGGGGGTAGTCACCCCGCCCACGCCGGCCGTGGTGGTACGCATCCTGGTGCAGGAGGGCCAAGCCGTGGACCAGGGCCAGGGCCTGGTGGTGGTCAGCGCCATGAAGATGGAGACCACCCTCTGCGCGCCCTACGCCGGGATCGTGAGCAAGATCAACACCAGCCTGGAGGCCAAGGTGGCGCCCGGCGAGGTGCTGGTGGAGATCGTGGAGGCTGAGCAATGAGCGAGACGGTGCTCTACGCGGCCGAGGGCGGCATCGCCTATCTGACCCTGAACCGGCCCCAGCGGCGCAACGCCCTGAACCAGGAGATGCTAGAGACCATGCTCGCGGGGCTAGCGCGTGCTGGTGAAGATGACGCGGTGCGGGCGATATGCCTGCAGGCCGCGGGCGAGGCCGCCTTTTGCGCCGGCGGCGACCTGAGCAGCGCCGTACCCCAGGCCGGCCGGCCCGGCGGCGCCCAGCTCTACGCCGAGCTGCTCAAGGCCATGGCCGGCCACGCCAAGCCCCTCCTGGCCAAGGTGGCCGCGCCCTGCCTGGCCGGCGGCCTGGGCCTGGTGCTGGCCAGCGACATCGCCATCGCCCGCAGCGACGTATACTTCTGCGCGCCCGAGGTGAAGGTGGGCATCTTCCCCTACATGGTGGGGGCCCTGCTCTGGCGCGACGTGGCCTGGAAAAAGGCCATGGACCTGGCCCTCAGCGGCCGCCGGGTGCCGGCCGCCGAGGCCGAGGCCATGGGCCTGATCAGCCGGGCGGTGGCGCCGGAGAGCTTCGAGGAGGTAACGGCCCAGGTCCTGGCCGGCCTGGCCGCGGCCAGCCCCATCGGCCTGCGCCTGGGCAAGGACGCCTTCCGCCGCCTGCAGGGCCTGCCCCTGGACCAGGCCCTGGACATGCTCTCCGCGGACCTGGCCCGGGCCGTGCAAACCGAGGACGCGGCCGAGGGGCTCAAGGCATTCGTCGAGAAACGGCGTCCGGAATTCAAAGGGCGCTGAGGAGGAAGACATGGCCAGGTCATTCTGGGTGAGCGAGAACCACGACTTTCAGCGGCCCTGCATGATCACCTGCGCCCTGTCCGGGGTGGTGGCCAACCGGGAGCAGTGCCCGCCCATCCCCTACACCCCGGAGGAGTACGCGGCCGAGGCCAAGCGGGCCTACGAGGCCGGCGCGGCGGTGGTGCACATCCACGCCCGCACCCCGGCCGGGGCGCCCAGCTACGAGGTGGAGGACTACCGCAACATATACCAGGCGGTCACCGCGGCCTGCCCCATCATCATCAACTTCTCCACCGGCGCGGTGGGCATCCCGGTGGAAAAGAAGATCGCGCCGGTGGTGGCCATCAAGCCGGCCATGGCCGCCCTGAACATGGGCTCCATGAACTACGCCAAGTACCACCCGCAGCGCAAGCAGTTCGTCTTCGACTTCGTCTTCGCCAACCCCTTCGCCGAGATCACGGCCCTGGTGCAGGCCATGCAGAAGGCCGGGGTCAAACCGGAGATGGAGTGCTTCGACTCCGGCCACATCGGCAACTGCTTCCCCCTGATCGACATGGGCCTCTTAGAGCCGCCTTATCAGTTCAGCCTGGTGATGGGCGTGCTGGGCGGCATGCCCCCCACGGCCGACAACCTGGCCCACCAGGCGCGCATCCTGCCGCCCAATAGCGACTGGCAGGTGATCGGGGTCAGCCAGGACCAGTGGCGTCTGGCGGCCACGGCCATCGCCCTGGGCGGCAACGTGCGGGTGGGGTTGGAGGACAACTTTTATCTGAGTCCGGGCGTCATGGCCAAATCCAACGGCGAGCTGGTGGAAAAGGCCGCGCGCATGATCCGCGACCAGGGCCGCGAGGTGGCCGGCGTGGAGCTGTGCCGCCAGCGCCTGGGCCTGCGGCACACCTGAGGGAGGTAGGACATGGACATCGAGTTGGGCTACAGCTACAGCCAGCTGAAGATCGGCATGAAGGCCTCGCTGAGCAAGACGGTCAGCGAGAGCGACGTGTACCTGTTCGCCGGCGTCACCGGCGATTTCAACCCCATGCACGTGAACGAGGAGTACGCCAAGAGCACCCGCTTCGGCTCACGAATCGCCCACGGCTCGCTGGTGGAGGGCTTCATGGCCCCGGTGCTGGGCACCAAGCTGCCCGGCCTGGGCACCGTGGCCCTGGAGAAGCAGGCCCGCTTTGTGGCCCCCACCTACTTCGGCGACACCATCACCGCCACCGCCGAGGTGAGCGAGAAGCTCGAGGACAAGAAGTGGGTGCGCCTCAAGTGCACCTGGACCAACCAGCGCGGCGAGACGGTGGCCTTCGGCACGGCCCTGGTCATGCCGCCGCCGGAGAGGTGAGAGACATGGACTTCGAGCTGACGCCCGAGCAGAAGCAGCTCCAGGAGGCCGTGTACAAGTGGGCCTCCCGCGAGCTGGGCCCCCTGCTGGAAAAGGTGGACGAACAGGACTGGCTGCCGCCGGAGATGTTCCGGCAGCTGGGCGAGCTGGGGGCCCTGGGGGTGGCCATCGACCCGGCCTACGGCGGCCTGGGCCTGGACGTGATGGCCGAGGTGCTGGTGGGCGAGCAACTGGGTCGGGTCTCGCCGGCCCTGGGCCTGTCGGCCGGGGCCCACTCCAACCTCTGCGCCGGCAACATCCAACGCAACGCCAGCCAGGCGCTCAAGGCCAAGTACCTGCCCTCCCTGGTGCGGGGCGAGAAGGTGGGGGCCCTGGCCCTGACCGAGCCCGGAGCCGGCTCCGACGCCATGGCCATCAGCACCCGGGCCCAGCGCCGGGGGGACCACTACCTGCTGAACGGCACCAAGATGTTCATCACCAACGGCCCCATCGCCGACATCGTGCTGGTCTACGCCAAGACCGCGCCCGAGCGGGGGCCCCAGGGCATCTCGGCATTCATCGTGGAGAAGGGCTTCCCCGGCTTCTCGGCCGGGCGCCAGCTCAAGAAGGCGGGCATGCGCGGCTCGCCCACCGGCGAGCTGCGCTTCGAGGACTGCCTGGTGCCGGCCGAGAACCTGGTGGGGCAGGAGAACCAGGGCGTGGCGGTGATGACCCGCGGCCTGGACATCGAGCGCATCGTCTGCGCGGCCGGCTGCCTGGGCCTGTCCCAGGCGGCCATTGACCTCTCCCTGAAGTACGCCCGGGAGCGGGAGCAGTTCGGCCGGCCCATCGCCGAGTTCCAGATGATCCAGGCCAAGCTGGCCCAGATGTACGCCCTCTACGAGGCGGCGCGCAGCCTGACCTACCGGGCGGCCATGCTGGCCGAGGGCGCCCAGCGCGGCGGCAAGGGCACGGACCTGACCCGCATGGCCGCGGCCGCGGTTTTGTTCGCGGCCGAGTCCGCCAGCCAGATCGCCGCCGAGGCGGTGCAGATCCACGGCGGCTATGGCTACTGCCTGGAGTTCCCGGTGCAGCGGCTGTGGCGCGACGCCAAGCTGTTCGAGATCGGGGCCGGCACCACCGAGATACGCAAGCTGATCATCGCCCGGGAGCTGCTCAGGAAGGGCTCGCTGTAACCGACCGCCAATGCGGGCCCCTGCCGGCCCAGGCCGCTGGGTGCCTCCGGTCCCGGCGGCCAATTGTTGCCAAAACGCAACCCAGCCTACGCCAAATCGCCACACGGCCCATCTAATAAAAAAAGGCAAAGTCAGGGCAGGCATGTCCAAAACGGACATTGCCGCCCGCCACTGGCCAGGACCCCGCCAGGCTGGAGGAGCGTCTTATGCCTCAGACCCAGGTTGCATCCATATTCCGCCCGCGGCTGGAGCCCGTCTGGCCCCTGCCGGCCCGTCTCACCGCCGGGCTGGAGTCCGTGCTCAGTCACGTGTCATCCCTGGCCCGGCTGGAGGGCGTGTACCAGCGAGTCCGCGGCGGTGGCGGGCAGTTGGCCTTCCTGGACCGGGTGCTGGCCGAGCTGGGCGTCAGCTACCGGGTGCCGCCCCTGGAGCTGGAGCGCATCCCCAGCCAGGGCCCGCTGATGGTGGTGGCCAACCACCCTTACGGCGCCCTGGAGGGCATCGTGCTGGCCCGCCTGCTGCTGGGCCTGCGGCCGGATGTCAAAATCATGGCCAACTACCTGCTGGAGCGCATACCGGAGCTGAGGGACCTGTTCATCCTGGTGGACCCCTTTGACGCGGCCCGCTCCCTGGAGAACAACCTGCGGCCCCTGCGCGAGGCCATCCGCTGGCTGGAGGGTGGCGGCCTGCTGGCGGTGTTCCCGGCCGGCGAGGTGGCCCACTGCACCTGGAGCGACCGGCGGGTGCAGGACCCGGCCTGGAGCCCCATGGCCGCGGGCATCGCCCGGCGCACCCGGGCGGACGTGCTGCCCATGTTCTTCGCCGGCCACAACGGCCCCCTGTTCCAGGTCGCCGGCCTGATCCACCCCCGGCTGCGCACCGCCCTGCTGGCCAGGGAGCTGGTGAACAAGCAGGGCCGCTGCCTGGAGCTGAAGGTGGGCAACCCCATCGCCTACAAGCGCCTGGCCGCCCGCCGCAACTCCCAAGAGGCCACGGCCTATTTGCGGCGCCGCACCTACCTGCTGGGCCAGGCCTCGGCCGCGCCGGAGCCGGCCGCGGCCCAGGACGCTGTGGCCCTGCAGATGCTGCAGGG
>JBFMFU010000072.1:0-171782 GCA_040751985.1 Thermodesulfobacteriota bacterium
CAAACGTCCCTTGCAACTGTCCGGGTTTAAAGGAAGCAAGGGTATGACGACTAAGACTTCCCTACGGGTTTCATTGGTCCCGAGATCGTGGCAGTCTGCCATACCCTGGTTAGAAACATACTAGATCGCCACGTCGCGGCGCGAGGGGCGACCATTCCTTAACCACCCCTTTCTGCGCCGCTCCTCGCGATGACAACTATGCTTGATGGCTGGTCCACCGGCGGCGGCGGACAAATCAGGGCGGGGATAAACCCCGCCTCTACAAAGAACTCTTGGGTGGCCGCGACAACTCGTTGTCGAGGTTGCGGAGCCAGTAGGGCGGGTTAGCGCAGCGTAACCCGCCTTTCACGCTGTCTGGGCCACCCGGCGAGCCCGGCCTTAGCACCCCCCCTTTTCCCCTTTACCCGCCCCATCCCGGGCGCTAGCCTTAGCCCCATGACCCTCATCGACCTGCATACCCACACCACGGCCAGCGACGGCAGCCTGAGCCCCCGCACCCTGGTGGCCGCGGCCCAGGCGGCGGGCCTGGCCGCGGTGGCCGTCACCGACCACGACAGCGTCGCCGGCCTGGACGAGGCCCTGACCGCGGGTGGGGAGCGGGGCCTGGAGGTGGTGCCGGGGGTGGAAATAAGCCTGGAGCGCCCCGGCGGCGGCTCCATGCATCTCATCGGCCTGTGGGTGGACCACCAAAACCCGGAGCTAAAGCAAGGCCTGGCCTGGCTGCAGCAGGCCCGTGCCCAGCGCAACCCGCGCATCGTGGCGCGGTTGAACGACCTGGGCCTGGCCCTGACCCTGGCCGAGGTAGAGGCCGCGGCCGCAGGCGGGCAGGTGGGCCGGCCCCACTTCGCCCAGGTGCTGGTGGCCAAGGGCGCGGCGGCCAACCGCCAGGAGGCCTTCGGACGCTATCTGAGGCGCGGGGCCCCGGCCTACGTGGAAAAAGACCGTTTCGCGCCGGCCGACGGCCTGGCCCTGATCCGGGCGGCCGGAGGCCTGCCGGTGCTGGCCCATCCGGGGCTACTGGAGATGCACCCGGCGGCCCTGGCGGAGCTGGTCAGGGAGCTGAAAGAGCTGGGTCTGGAAGGCCTGGAGGCCTATTACAGCGAGCACGACCCGGCCCTGGAGCGGCGCCTGCTGGGCCTGGCCGCCCGCCTGGGTCTGGCCGTGAGCGGCGGCAGCGACTTCCACGGCGGGCTCAAGCCCGACATCCGCCTGGGCACTGGCCTGGGCACCCTGCGGGTGCCGGCCGCGCTGCTGGCCGGGCTCAAGTCCCAGCGCCGGCGCATGCTGGCGGCGCGATAGGCGGGCTCAGTTCTTCCACTCGAAGACGATCTGCCTGAGCAGCATGGGGTCGATGGAGTCCTGCTGCTCCTGGCCGGTGGCCGGGTTGCGCCGGCGGAACTGTATGCGTTCGCCCTGGCCCACGGCCATGGGTCCCATGACCATGAAGCGCTCGTTCTTGGTGGTGACCAGCTCCAGGTTGTCGCCGTCGGCCTGGCGGGTCAGGCTCTTCACCTCGCTCAGGGGCATGCTCAGCTCGGCGTCCTGGTATTGGCAGAAAAAGGTTTCCATGAGGTCGACGAACTGCGTCACCTCGATCCGCTGGCCCTGCAGGTCCACCATGTGGCCGCCGGTGCCCGCCGCCGCGGCCGGCCAGACCAGGCCCAGGCTCAGCGCCAGAATGCAGACTAGCTTTTTCATGGCCCGCCCTCCTTGGTTCGTCTTCAGAACAGACTAGCACGCCCGGCCGGGGCCGGCATAGGCCCCGCGGCTTGCGCGGCCACGGCCGGCTCCTCTAACATAAAAGACGAATCCGCAAGGCCCCCAACGGAGGCGGCGATGATCATCAGGGTGCTGGGCTCGGGCACCTGCGAGCTGCGGCGCGAGCGCTCCTCGCCGGCCTACCTGGTGGAGGCCGGGGGCTCGGCCATGCTCCTGGACCTGGGCCAGGGGGCCTGGCGCCGTCTGCTGCAGGCCGGCCGCGACCCGGCCGCCCTGGCCGGGGTGCTCATCTCCCACCCCCACCCGGACCACCTCGGCGACCTGCTGCCCCTGCTGTTCGCCCTGAACTATGACCCCCACCTGGCCGGCGCGCGCCTGGCCCTCCTGGCCCACCCCGGCCTGGAGCAGGTGCTGGCCGGCTTCAGCGCGGCCTTCGGCAAGTGGGTGGAGCCGCCGGCCGGGGCCCTGGAGCGGCGCTGGCTGACTCCGGGCCAGGAGACCAGCCTGGGCCCGGTGACCATCAAGACCGCCGCCGCGGCCCACCACCCGCACAGCCTGGCCTTCCGCCTGGAGCACGGCGGCGCGGCCCTGGTCTACCTGGGCGACAGCGAGGCCAGCCCGCAGCTGACGGCCTTGGCGGCCGGGGCCGGGCTTCTGGTGTGCCACTGCGCGGGCAGCGACCGGAGCCCCAAGCCCGGCCACCTGCACCCGGCCGCCTGCGGCCGCCTGGCCGCCGAGGCCGGCGCGCAGGCCCTGCTGCTCAGCCATTTTTATTGCGACGTGGACCCGGAGCAGGCCGCGGCCTCGGCCGCGGAGCACTTCTCCGGCGCGGTCTGGGCGGCCAGCGATCACCTGGAGCTGAGCCTGGGGCCCGGCCCGGCGGTCGGCCCCAGCTCCGGCAGGTAATTTATAGGCAAAACCGCCAGCTAGGTCCTTGACTTGGCGAGCAAGCATTTGCTAACGTGCAGACGATCGCAGCTTTCTTATAGCTATTATGAATCGACACTGGACACTGACCCCGGGGGGAAGAGTGCGCCGTCGGCGCCGGGACCGCGCCGGGTCCTGGGCAGGCGGCCGCGCGCAACAAGGGCTTGCAAATCCATAAGCCACGGGGCAGAATCAAAAGGCCCCCCGCTACCAGGCCTGCGCTTAGAGGGATGCCATGAAAAGCAAGGTGTTGATTCCGGTGGACACGGCCCGCAACTCCCTGACCGCCGAAGAGTACGCCATCCGCCTCAACTGGCGCCTGCCCCTGCAGGTGACCCTGCTCAACGTGCTCAACACCACCCGCCTGGAGCAGCACGGCATCAGCCCCGACGACCAGGGGCGCATCAAGAGCGCCATGCGCAAGCGGGCCGAGGGCGTTTTGGCCGAGGCCGCCGAGGCCTTCCAGAAGGCCGACGTGGAATACGAGACCATGATTGAGGAGGGCGCCCCGGCGGCGGTGATCTGCCGGGTGGCCGCCGAGGGCGGCTACGAGATGGTCATCCTGCCCCAGAGCGGCTACAGCGAGCTGGAAGAGATCCTGGGCGGCAGCGTGGTGCACAACGTGCTGTGGAAGTGCTCCACGCCGGTGCTCTTGGTCAAGCATTCTGCGGAGCGGCTGGAGGACCAGCGCAAGAAGCTGGCCGAAGGCGAACTACTGCCCCGTTAGTCCGCCTGGACGACCCAGGCCGGGGCTTAGGTTATGAAAATCCCTTAGGCGTTTGCAGACCCGGAAGGGAGGTGAAGGCGGCGTCGGGGTGTCTGCCTTGCCGGCCGCCAGGGCCGGAGCCCGCCAGGGGCGGGAGGCCCGGCCAGGCAGGGGAGCCTAAGGCAACAGCAGCGTAATGCACAGCCTAGCAAAAGGGAGGGGTTATGCGTCTATCCAAGGTTCTGTTGGTATTGGTGGCGGTTCTGGTGGCCGTGGCCCTGGCAATGCCGGTCATGGCGGCCAAGCCCTCGCTGGAAAAGTGGAAACCGGCCTTCGACTACTCCAAGGCCAAATATAAGATCAAGGTCAGCAACGTCAGCCATCCCGCCATCAAGGGCGTGTACGCCGGCTTTGCCATCCGCGACGCCCTCTGGAAGGCTACCAAGGGCCAGATCTACTTCGAGTACCTGCCCTTCTCCATGCTGGGCGGCGAGGTAGAGGTGCTCAACCAGTTGAAGATGGGCGCCATCCAGGGCATGAGCGTGTCCTCGGTGGCCTCCACCAACCTGGGCCCGCGCATGGGCATCGTCAACCTGCCCTTCCTGGTGGACACCTACGAGAAGCTGGAGAAGTACATCGGCAACAAGAAGCTGTTCCAGCACTTCCTGGACGGCATGGAGCACCAGGGCATCATGGGCCTGTCCATCACCGGCTACGGCCAGTACGGCTGGGCCACCACCATCCCGGTGAAGGACATCGCCGACGCCAAGAAGGTGAAGTTCCGCATCGCCGAGGCGGCGGTGAACAAGGACATCTACAAGGCCTGGGGCTTCAACCCCGTGGTCATGCCCTGGCCGGACGTGCCCACCGCCCTCAAGCAGGGCGTCATCACCGGCCTGGACCACACCCTGCTGGTGTGCTACCTGACCAAGAAGTTCGAGGTGGCCAAGAACTTCACCCCCATCAACTACGCCCAGGGCCTGTTCATCTGGGTCTTCAACAAGAAGTGGTTCAAGAGCCTGCCGGCCGACCTGCAGAAGACCTTCGTGCAGGTGGTGGTGGAGCAGGCCGCCATTTACCGCGCCCAGACCAAGGCGCAGGAAGAGCAGTGCAAGAAGGACGCCATCGCCAAAGAGGGCGTCAAGTTCTGGGACCTGAGCAAGAAGGATCTGGACATCCTGCGCAAGCAGGGCGATGTGGTGCACAAGGCGTTCGCCAAGGAGATCGGTCCCGACTACCTCAAGCAGGTGCAGAGCTTCCTGGGCTACAAGCCCTAAACCCGTCCAAGGCCAGGTCCGGGCCGGGGTTCGCCCCGGCCTGGGCCTTACTTACCCCCCGGTTGCGGCCTGCGGCCGAGACAGGATGACAGACAAGGGGGCCTCGCGGGGAAGGAACGGCGATGAGTCAAGAGCGCGTTTTCTGGTTCGGCTGGGCGGCCGCGGCCTGCATCGTGGCGGCGGGGGCGCTGGGCTTCCTCTTCCAGCGCCTGGAGGGCCTGGCCTGGTCGGCCATCGGCGTCTATCTCCTGTTCATGCTGCTGGCGGCCTTCACGGGCAACTGGAGCCGCTTTCTGCTGTTCCAGGACCGGGGCCTGAGCTGGTTCGAGGACTGGACGCTGTACATGGCGGTGATGATCGGCCTGATCTCGCTGTTCGTCAACGTGGCGCTGCGCTACCTGTTCCACTACTCCCTGGCCTGGTCCGAGGAGATGATCCGCGAGATCATCATCTACACCACCTTCATCGGCCTGGCCCCGGCCATCAAGAACCGCTCCATGATCACCATCGACGCCCTGGTGCAGTTGGTGCCGCGCCTGCGCCAGCCCCTGGTCTACTTCAGCCACCTGTCGGTGCTGCTGTTCTCGGTGATCATCACCAAGCTGGGCGTGGACATGGCCATCATGCAGGAGCAGACCTTCCAGAAGACCATCATCATGGAGATACCCCTGGTGCTGCTGTACTGCATCCTGCCCCTGATGGGCGCCACCATGGGCATCCGCACCATCCAGGTCTTGTGGTGGGACTTCCAGAAAAACCGGTCCGCGGCTAAGGTGAGCGGTTAGGGAGCGGGGGCTACCATGGAAATCAGCTACGCCATCGTCATCCTGGTGCTCCTGGGGGCCATGGCCGCCACGGTGCCGGTGTTCCTCTGCCTGTTCTTCACCTCGGTGGTGGGGTTTTTGCTCTTCACCGACCTGCCCCTGCTGGTGCTGGCCCAGAGCCTGTTCCGCTCCATGGACAACTTCGCCCTGGTGGTGGTGCTGTTCTTCATCCTCTGCGGCAACATCATGACCAGCGGCTCCATCGTGGACAAGCTGATCAAGTTCGCCAACGTGGTGGTGGGCTGGCTGCCCGGCGGCCTGGCCATGGCCGGGGTTTTGGCCTGCGGCCTGTTCGGGGCCATCAGCGGCTCCACGGTGGCCACGGTGGTGGCCATCGGCGGGTTCATGATCCCGGCCCTGATAAGCAACAAGTACAACCTGCGCTTCTCGGTGGGCGTAATGACCTCGGCCCCCAACCTGGGGGTCATCATCCCGCCCTCCATCAGCATGATCCTCTACTCGATGATCAGCGCCGTGTCCCTGGAGGGCCTGTTCCTCACCGGCTTCGTGCCCGGCGTCCTGATCATGGCCGGCATGTGCGCCTACTCCTATATCTGGGCGGTGCGCCACCCCGGCTTCACCCAAGCGCCCAAGCCCACCTGGAACCAGGCCTGGAAGACCTTCAAGGAAGGCTTCTGGTCCCTGATGCTGCCGGTGATCATCTTCGGCGGCATCTTCAGCGGCGCCTTCACCGCCAACGAGGCGGCGGTGGTGGCCTGCGTCTACGCCTTCATCGTGGAGCTGTTCATCCACAAGGACATGAAGTTTACCACGGTCAAGAAGGTGATGATCAACTCGGCGGTGACCAGCGCCACCCTGCTGATCATCGTGGCCGGGGCCACCTGCTTCGGCCGCTACCTGACCTTCGAGGCCATCCCGGCCAAGATCAGCGAGGCGGTGGTGGCCTCCATCACCCAGCCCTGGATGTTCTTGCTGGTGATCAACATCCTGCTTCTGATCATCGGCATGTTCATGGACATCATCAGCGCCACCCTGATCCTGGGGCCCATCTTCCTGCCCATGCTCAGCCACTACGGCATCAACCCGGTGCACTTCGGCCTCTTGATGACCGTGAACCTAGCCATCGGCTACTGCACGCCGCCCCTGGGCGTGAGCCTGTACATCACCGGGGCCATGGTGAACAAGGACCTGGTCTACGTCTCGCGGGCGGTGCTGCCCTGGATCACCATCCAGACTGCGGTGCTGATGCTCATGACCTACTGGCCAGACGCGGTGCTATGGCTGCCGCGGCTGGTGGGCTGGAACGTGGACTAAGCCCGGCTTCGGCCGCGCGCGGCGCCCGCCAATCGGCGGGCGCCTTGCTTTTGGGGACCGCCAAAAAAACGCGGGGCCTCAGTTGACAAGCCTCCTGGGCGGTGATAGAGGTTTATCGTTCCGATTTCAAGGAGGATACTCATGAGGCGAAAAACCCGAGCTAGTCAGGCCGCCATGGCTGCCACGTCCTTCTCCTGCCGTCCCGCCTCCTGCCTTATCGCCATCCTCGGCGTAGTAGTATCCTTGATTCTCCTGCCCCTGTAGGGGCCGCAAATTCTCTCTTAGACAACTTAGCGCGTAACTAAAGGCCGCCGGGCCGCGGGCAAATCGTTTTGGGCCCCCGGCCGGCCGCCGGGCCCCCAGGCGGGGCCCCCAGCCAGCCCCTCGAGGGCAAAGGATTTCGTAGATCATGTCTCTACCCAGCGACGAGGTGAAAAAGGGCCTGCTGCGGGCGCCCCAGCGCTCGCTGCTGCGGGCCTTGGGCCTGGGCGAGGCCGAGATGGCCCGCCCCCTGGTGGGCATCGCCAACTCCTACAACACCGTGGTGCCCGGCCACATGCACCTGGACCGCCTGGCCCGGCTGGTGGCCGAGGGCGTGCGCCAGGCCGGCGGCACGCCCCTGGAGTTCAACACCATCGGCATCTGCGACGGCCTGGCCATGGGTCACGCGGGCATGTACGCCTCCCTGCCCAGCCGGGAGGTGGTGGCCGACAGCGTGGAGCTGATGGCCAAGGCACACGGGTTCGACGCCCTGGTGCTGGTGGCCTCCTGCGACAAGATCGTGCCCGGCATGCTCATGGCCGCCTGCCGCCTGGACCTGCCCGCGGTGATGCTCACCGGCGGTCCCATGGTGGCCGGCCGGCACCAGGGCCGCCTGGTGGACCTGATCAGCGTCTTCGAGGCCGTGGCCCAGGCCCAGAGCGGGGCCCTCTCCGCCGAGGGCCTGGCCGCCCTGGAGTGCGCGGCCTGTCCGGGGCCGGGCTCCTGCGCGGGCATGTTCACGGCCAACACCATGGCCTGCCTGGCCGAGGCCCTGGGCCTGGCCCTGCCCGGCGGGGCCACGGCCCTGGCCGAGAGCAATAGGCGGGCCGAGCTGGCCGTGGCCTCGGGCCGGGCGGCCATGGAGATGCTCACAGCCGACCGCCGGCCCTCGCAGATACTGACCAAGCTGGCCTTCGAGAACGCCTGCCGGGTGGACCTGGCCCTGGGCGGCTCCACCAACACCTGCCTGCACCTGCCGGCCATCGCCCACGAGGCGCGGGTGGACTTCACTCTCGCCGACTTCGACCGCCTGAGCCGGACCACCCCGCACCTGGCCCTCTTGAGCCCGGCCGGCGAGCACCGCCTGGAGCACCTGGAGGCGGCCGGCGGGGTGGGCGCGGTGATGAAGGCCCTGGAGCCCATGCTGCACCTGGACTGCCCGGCGGTGGGCGGCAGCATCGCCGACTACCTGCCGCCCACCGTTTCCGAGTACGAGGCCCTGGGCCGGCGGGTCATCGCCAGCCTGGAGGCGCCCTTGAGCCCCCAGGGCGGCCTGGCGGTGCTCAAGGGCAACCTGGCCCCGGAGGGCGGCGTGGTCAAGGCCGCGGCCGTGGCCCCGGCCATGCGCGTATTCGAAGGCCCGGCCCGGGTCTTCGAGCGCGAGGAGGAGGCGGTGGCCGCCTACCAGGCCGGGGCCATCGTCCCCGGCGAGGTGGTGGTGGTGCGCTACGAGGGGCCGGCCGGCGGGCCGGGCATGCGCGAAATGCTGGCCCTGACCGCCCTCATCGCCGGCGGCCCGCTCAACGGCCAGGTGGCCCTGGTCACCGACGGCCGCTTCTCCGGCGGCAGCCGGGGGGCGGTGATCGGCCACGTATCCCCCGAGGCCGCCGCCGGCGGGCCCCTGGCCCTGGTCCAGGACGGCGACCGCATCGCCCTGGACATCCCCGGCCGCTCCCTGTCGCTCCAGGTGGAGGACAAGGAACTGGCCGCCCGGCGCGCCGCCTGGCGGCCGCCGCAGCCCCGCTTCACCCGAGGCGCCCTGGCCCGCTACGCATCCCAAGTGGGCAGCGCGGCCCAAGGCGCCGTCCTGCAAGGAAACTAGACGAGGAATAGGCAAATGAACACGCCAGCCAAACCCATGGATCCGCAGCAGCACGGCCTGCAGTTCACCGGCGCCGACGCGGTGGTGGCCGGCCTGAAGCACCAGGGCGTGGACATGATCTTCGGCATGATCGGCGGTCAGATCATGCCGGTCTACGACGCCCTGTTCAAGGACGGCGGCATCAAGCACATCATCGTGGGCCACGAGCAAGGCGCGGCCCACATGGCCGAGGGCTACGCCCGCGCCACCGGCAAGGTGGGGGTGGTCTTGACCACCTCCGGCCCCGGCGCCACTAACCTGGTCACCGGCCTGGCCGACGCCTTCATGGACTCCACGCCCATGGTGGCCATCACCGGACAGGTGTCCTCGGGGCTGCTGGGCAACGACGCCTTTCAAGAGGCCGACATGCGCGGCATCACCATGCCCATCACCAAGCACAACTACCAGATCAACAGCGTGGAGGAGCTGCCCGAGGTGTTGGCCGAGGCCCTGTTCGTGGCCCTGTCCGGCCGGCCGGGGCCGGTGCTCATAGACCTGCCCAAGGACGTGGCCGTGGCCGCCTGCTCCCGGGCCCTGGCCGTGCCCTGCGCGCCCACCGGCTACAAGCCGCCCTACCGGGGCCACCCCCTGCAGATCGGCCGCGCCCTGAAGATGCTCCAGAAAGCCCGGCGGCCGGTGATCCTGGCCGGCGGCGGCGTGGTCAGCGCCGGGGCCCACGAGGAGCTCAAGGACCTGGCCGAGACCGCCGGCATCCCGGTGACCACCAGCCTGATGGGCCTGGGCGCCCTGCCCGCGGACCACCCGCTGTTCCTGGGCATGCCCGGCATGCACGGCACCGGTTACGCCAACCTGGCCCTGTACCACGCCGACGCGATCCTCTGCGTGGGCACCCGCCTGGACGACCGCATCACCGGCAAGCTGGAGGCCTTCGCGCCCTCGGCCGCCTTCATCCACGTGGACGTGGACGCCAGCGAGATAGGCAAGAACCTGCCCTGCGCGGTGCCCATCGTGGGCGACGCCAAGCCGGTCCTAAAGGCCCTGGCCCAGGGCGCGGCGGACTGGGAGACCAAGCCCGACTACCAGCCCTGGCACCAGCGCATCGAGGGCTGGAAGAAGCGCTACCCCATGACCTATGTTGATCCCCCCGGCGAGCTGGCCCCCCAGCGGGTGGTGGAGACCCTGGGCCGCATGCTGCCCGAGGAGGCCATCATCGTCACCGGCGTGGGCCAGCACCAGATGTACACCGCCCAGTTCTATCCCTTCCGCCGGCCGCGCACCCTGATCACCAGCGGCGGCCTGGGCACCATGGGCTTCGGCCTGCCCGCGGCCATCGGCGCCAAGCTGGGCCGGCCCGAGACCGAGGTGTTTTTGATCGACGGCGACGGCTCCTTCCTGATGACCATCCAGGAGCTGGCCACGGCGGTGCGCTACCGGGTGCCGGTGGTGGCGGTGATACTCAACAACAACTTCCTGGGCATGGTGCGCCAGTGGCAGGAGCTGTTCTACGATAAGCGCCTGGCCGAGACCGACCTGCAGCCCCCGCCCTACGCCCAGGTGGCCCAGGCCTTCGGCGGCCTGGGACGCGAGGTGACCAGCGCCGAGGAGCTGGAGCCGGCCCTGGCCTGGGCCCGGCGGGAGGCGGCCGCCAAGCGCCTGCCGGTGGTGCTGGACGTGGCCGTGCAGCGCGACGCCCTGGTGCTGCCCATGGTGCCGCCGGGCGGGGCCAACGCCGAGTTCATCCCCTGCCCCGGACAGGAGAAGGAAGACTAGGCCATGGAAAGCATAAGCCCCATATCGGTGCTGGTGCGTAACGAGACCGGGGTCCTCTCCCGGGTCTCGGGGCTGTTCGCCCGCCGCGGCTTCAACATCCACTCCCTGGCCGTGGGCGAGACCGACAACCCCCAGGTCAGCCGCATCAGCGTGGTGGTGGCCGGCGACCCGCCCATCATCGAACAGGTGGTCAAGCAGCTTCGGCGCCTGGTGAGCGTGATCAAGGTCAGCGACCTCACGGACAAGCCTAGGGTGGAGCGTGGCCTGGCCCTGCTCAAGGTCAAGGCCGAGCCGGCCCAGCGCGGCGAGCTGCTGCAACTGGTGAACGTGTTCCGGGCCCGGGTGGACCACGTGGACAATGAGTGCCTGATCCTGGAGGTAACCGGCAACCGGGAGAAAGTGGAGGCCTTCATCGACATCATGCGGCCCCACGGCATCCTGGAGATGGCCCGCACCGGCCAGATCGCCATGGCCCGCGGCCGCGGGCCCATGGCCGACTACTGGGCCGCCGGCGCCCTGGAGCCGGCCGATGAGGAGGCCACCTTCAACCTGAGCCGCACCGGCGACCCCAACTGGGACCAAGAGTAAACCACGCCCTTTTACGGGAGGAGACAAAGCAATGAGCCTGAACATTTATTATCAGAAAGACTGCGACCTGAACCTCTTGAGCAGCTACACCATCTGCGTGCTGGGCTACGGCAGCCAGGGCCGGGCCCATGCCCGCAACCTGGCCGACAGCGGCTGCCGGGTGGTGGTGGGCCTGCGCGAGAAGTCCTGGAGCTGGGACCTGGTCAAGGGCGACGGCCTGGAGCCGGTGGAGGTGAGCCAGGCGGTGCGCCAGGCGGACATCATCTGCTTCCTGCTGCCCGACCCGGCGCAGCCGGGGGTGTACCAGAACGTGGTGGCGCCCAATATGAAGCCCGAGGCCACGCTACTCTTTGCCCACGGCTTCAACCTGCACTACGGCCAGATCGCCCCGCCGCCGGAGGTGGACGTGATCATGGTGGCTCCCAAGGGTCCGGGCAAGCTGGTGCGCGACCTCTACGAGCAGGGCCAGGGCGTGCCCTGCCTGTTGGCCGTGGCCCAGGACGCCAGCGGCCAGGCCAAGCAGAAGGCCCTGGCCTACGCCGCCGGCATCGGCGGGGCCCGGGCCGGGGTCATCGAGACCAGCTTCGCCGAGGAGACCGAGACCGACCTGTTCGGCGAGCAGGCCGTGCTCTGCGGCGGGCTCAGCGCCTTGATGAAGGCCGGCTTCGAGACCCTGGTGGAGGCGGGCTACGCCCCGGAGATGGCCTACTTCGAGTGCATCCACGAGATGAAGCTGATCATCGACCTCATCTACCAGGGCGGCCTCAAGAAAATGCGCCGCTTCATCAGCGACACGGCCAAGTACGGCGACATCACCCGCGGGCCCCGCGTGGTGGACGAGTACGTGAAAGAGGAGATGGGCGAGATCCTGGCCGAGATCAAGGACGGCCGCTTCGCCCGGGAGTGGATCCTGGAGAACCAGGCCAACCGCCCGGTGTACAACGCCCTGCTCCGGGCCGACGAGGGGCACCAACTGGAGGAGGTGGGCGCCCGCCTGCGCTCCATGATGGGTTGGCTGGAAGATTAGCCCGGATATTTCATGAGGGCTGAGCGGTATCGTTATCTAGGCTTTATTCAAGCGGTGGTTAGGGAAAATCTTTGTAATCGGCAGGGCATGGTTTGCACCACGGCCCGGCACAGCCAGCCGCCGGCAGACAAGGCGTCTAGCGAGCGAGGGCCGCAGGCGTAGCTGAAACTACGTCGAGGCCCGAGCGAAGCCAGCAACGCAGTATGCCGGGGGCTGGCGAAGCCGGCCGCCGGGCGGCCGCACATAAAGGAGGACTTTGCTGCCATGGGGATTTAACGCTTCGAGACAACGAGGTGAAGGTATTCGACACCACCCTGCGCGACGGCGAGCAGATGCCGGGCCTGGCCTTTTCCGTGGAGCAAAAGCTGGCCCTGGCCCAGCGCCTGGACCAGTTGGGGGTGGACGTGATCGAGGCGGGCTTCCCGGTGAACTCGCCCGAGGAGGCCGAGGCAATGCGCCGCATCGCCGGCGAGGTGGGCTGCACGGTCTGCGGCATGGCCCGGGCCGTGCCCACGGACGTGGCGGCGGTGATCGCCAGCGGGGCGGGCATGGTGGACGTGATCTGCTCCACCAGCCCCATCCACATGCAGGCGGCCTCCCGCAGCACGCCCCAGCAGGTGCTAGCCCAGAGCGTGGCCGCAATGGCCCAGGTCAAGGACGCCGGCCGCCTGGCCATGTTCACGCCCATGGACGCCACCCGCAGCGAGCTGCCCTTTTTGCGCGAGGTCTGCGCGGCGGCGGCCGAGGCCGGGGCGGACTGGATCGGCCTGACCGACACGGTGGGGGTGGCCACGCCCAGCTCCATCGCGGCCATGGTGCGGGCGGTCCGGGAGGCGGTGCGCCTGCCCCTGTCCATCCATTGCCACGACGACTTCGGCCTGGCCACGGCCAACACCCTGGCCGGGGTGGAGGCCGGTGCCCAGATGGTCCAGGTCTGTCTGGGCGGCCTGGGCGAGCGGGCGGGCAACGCGGCCCTGGAGGAGGTGGTGATGGCCCTCGCCTGCCTGCACGGCCTGCGCACCAACGTAGAGGCCAGCCGCCTGTACCAGGCCAGCCGCTTCCTGGAGCGGCTCAGCGGGGTGGCCGTGGCGCCCAACAAGCCGGTGGTGGGTTCTAACGCCTTCGCCCACGAGAGCGGCATCCACGCCGCGGGCATGAGCCGCGACCAGCGGGCCTTCGAGCCCGGCCTGATGACCCCGGAGATGGTGGGCCACCATCGCCGCCTGGTGGTGGGCAAGCACGCGGGCAAGCACGGCATCCAGCAGGCCCTTAAAGAGGCCGGCCTGGAGGCAAACCCCGAGGAGCTGGCCGAGATCACCAGCCGGGTGCGCAGCCTGGGGGCCAAGGGCAAGCAGGTGATGAGCGCCGACCTGTTCGCCATCGCCGAAAGCGTTATGGCCGATACACCTACAAACCTTCGTGCTATAGTATTACAGCAATTGGTGGTGACCACCGGCGACAAGATGGAGCCCACGGCCACCATAGTGGCCCAGGTGCGCGGCCAGAGCCGGGTGGAGGCGCAGACCGGGGTGGGGCCGGTGGACGCCGCCTGCCGGGCCGTGCGGCGCATGCTGGGCGGCGAGCCGGTGGTGGAGATAGCCGAATACCACGTGGATGCGGTCACCGGCGGCAGCGACGCCACGGTGCGGGTGAGCATCACGGTCAGCGACGACAGCGGCCGCCGGGCCAGCGCCCAGGCCGCCCACGTGGACATCGTGCGCGCCTCGGTGGAGGCCCTGATCGCCGCCATAAACCACTTGATCCGCCTGCGCAGCCGGGCGAGCCAGGGCGCGGAGAAAACAGCCGAACATGCCTACGTTGCTTGACAAGATCTGGAAGAGCCACGTCGTGCGGCCCGGCAACGGCCAGCCGGACCTGCTCTACATCGACCGCCACTTGGTGCACGAGGTCACCTCGCCCCAGGCCTTCGAGGGCCTGCGCAAGGCCGGCCGCAAGGTGCGCCGGCCGGAGTTGACCTTCGCGGTCTGCGACCACGTGGTATCCACGGAAAACCGCGACCGGCCCCTGGCCGACGCGATCGCCGAGGAACAGCTGACGGCCATGGAGACCAACGCCGCGGCCACCAAGATCACCTACTTCGGCCAGACCGACCCCCACCAGGGCGTGATCCACGTGACCATGCCCGAGCTGGGCCTGATCCTGCCCGGCCAGGTGGTGGTGGCCGGCGACAGCCACACCGCCACCCACGGCGCCCTGGGGGCCCTGGCCTTCGGCGTGGGCACCAGCGAGGTGGAGCACGTGCTGGCCACCCAGACCCTGCCCCAGGACCGGCCGCGCAGCCTGGCCCTGCACGTGGAGGGCGAGCTGCCCAAGGGTTGCGGGGCCAAGGACCTGATCCTGCGGGCCATCGGCCAACTGGGCACCGCCGGGGGCACCGGCTGCGCCGTCGAGTACCTGGGCCCGGCCATCCGCGGCCTGACCATGGAAGGCCGCCTGACCGTGTGCAACATGAGCATCGAGTGCGGGGCCAAGTCCGGCATGATCGCCCCGGACGAGACCCTCTACGCCTGGCTGCAGGGCCGGCCCTACGCGCCCAGCGGCTCGGACTGGCAGCAGGCTCTGGTCTACTGGCAGAGCCTGCCCAGCGACAAGGGCGCCCGCTACGACCGCGAGGAGACCGTGGAGCTGAGCGGCCTGGAGCCCCTGACCACCTGGGGCACCAACCCCGGCCAGGTGGCCCCGGTGAGCGGCACGGCGCCGGACCCGGCGGCCATGGCCGACCCGGACCAGGCCAAGGAGGCGGCCCAGGCCCTGGAGTTCATGGACCTGAGGCCCGGCCAGGCCCTGAGCCAGGTGCCCATCGACTGGGTGTTCATCGGCTCCTGCACCAACGGCCGCTTGGAGGACCTGACCGAGGCCGCGGCCGTCCTGCGCGGGCGCAAGGTGGCGCCGGGGATCATCGCCCTGGTGGTGCCCGGCTCCATGCAGGTCAAGGCCCAGGCCGAGGCCGCGGGCCTGGACCGGGTGTTCACCCAGGCCGGCTGCCAGTGGCGGCTGCCGGGCTGCTCCATGTGCCTGGCCATGAACCCGGACGTGCTGCCGGCCGGCGCCCGCTGCGCCTCCACCAGCAACCGCAACTTCAAGCACCGCCAGGGCCAGGGCGGCCGCACCCATCTGTGCAGCCCGGCCACGGCCGCGGCCAGCGCCGTCAAGGGCCGCCTGAGCGACCCGCGGGAGTTCATGTAGAGCCGGCGCGGGGCGGGGCCAGAGAAGTGATAAGCATCTTCTACATGGGGGCGGGGATCATACCCGCTTGCCCAGGATGAGGCGCCGGAACAGGGAGGGGACAACCCCCTCCCCTTTTGCGCGAATTGATGTAACCTTAGCCTTGCTTGCCTAGCCTGCCCAGAAAACCACCCCACCCGGGAGAACAGACGCCCATGGAAAAGTTCACCACCTTCACCGGCATCGTGGTCCCCCTGGACATGGCCAACGTGGACACGGACCAGATCCTGCCCAAGCAGTTCATGAAGCGCGTGCAGCGCGAGGGCTACGGCGAGGTGCTGTTCCACCACCACCGCTTCGACCAGGCGGGCCAGGTGGTGGACACCTTCGTGCTCAACCACCCCCGCTACGGGGGCGCCTCCATCCTCTTGGCCCGGGAGAATTTCGGCTCCGGCTCCTCGCGGGAGCACGCGCCCTGGGCCCTGATGGACTACGGCTTTAGGGTGCTCATCGCGCCCAGCTTCGCCGACATCTTCAAGAACAACTGCCTGCAGAACGGGCTGCTGCCCATCGCCCTGTCCAGCGAGCTGGTGGACGAGTGGTTCAAGCGGGTCACCAGCCAGCCGGGCTACACCATCACCGTGGACCTGGCCAACCAGACCCTCACCGGCTCCGACGGCTTCGCCTGCTACTTCGCGGTGGACCCCCACCGCAAGCACTGCTTCCTGAACGGCCTGGACGACATCGGCCTGACCCTGGAGCACGAGGAACAAATCGCGGCCTACGAAAAGGCCCACACCAAGCCCTGGCAGGCCGGGGCTCCGGAGGTGCACTCATGAGCGGCCAGCCCTATTCCATCGCGGTCATTCCCGGCGACGGCATCGGCCCGGAGGTGGTGGAGGCCGAGCTGCTGGTCTTAAAGGCCAGCGGCGTGGCCTTTGATTTCAGCGAGTACCCGGCCGGCGACGCCGAGCTGGCGCGCAGCGGCGCGGCCCTGCCCGCGGCCACCCTGGCCGCGGCCAAGGCGGCCACGGCGGTGGTGTTCGGGGCCGCGGGCAAGACGGCCAAGGACGTGATCCTGCGCATGCGCGCCGAGCTAAAGACCAACGTGAACCTGCGGCCGGCCAAGGCCTACGCCGGCGTGCCCTGCCTGCACCCGGACACCGACCTGATGGTGGTGCGCGAGAACAGCGAGGGCCTCTACGTTGGCCGCGAGGAGCTGGTGAAGCCGGGCCTGGCCACGGCCATCCGCGAGATCAGCGACCAGGCCTCCTACGCCATCGCCCGCTACGCCCTGCAGTTCGCCCTGGAAAACGGCTATAAGAAGGTGACCGCGGTGCACAAGGTCAACGTGCTGCAGATCACCGACCAGGTGTTCCTGGACGCCTGCCGCCGGGCCGCGGCCGAGTTTCCCCAGCTCGCCTACGACGAGGCCCTGGTGGACTCCACGGCCATGCGCCTGGTGCTCCGGCCCACCGACTTCCAGGTGATCGTCACCACCAACCTCTTCGGCGACATCCTCAGCGACCTGGCCGCCGGGCTCATCGGCGGGCTGGGCATGTGCCCCAGCGCCAACCTGGGCCCCGAGCACGCCCTGTTCGAGCCGGTGCACGGCTCGGCGCCCGACATCGCCGGCCAGGGCAAGGCCAACCCCTCGGCGGCCATCCTCTGCGGCGCCATGCTGCTCAGGCACCTGGGCCACCGCGACCAGGCGGACCGGGTGGAGGCGGCGCTCACCGCCTGCCTGGCCGCGGGCCAGACCACGCCGGACCTGGGCGGCAGGCTCTCCACCATGGACATGGCCCGGGCGGTGACCCAGCGCATGCGGGGCTAGGGCTGGCGCGCCTCGGTCCGGGCCCGGCGGCGGCGCCAAGCACCAGAAGACCTAAAAAGAGACGAGGCGCCGCGGTTGTCGCCTAATATGGAGTTATAATGTAATAGGGCCTGGGGAGCGGCCGCCCCCCACCGGCGACCCAGCCGGTCGGGGCGGCGGAGCGTGCATGGCTGACAGTTCCTTTGCCTAGAAGGGAGGGAAGTCATGCGGGGGATGCTTCCACGTCCGGATAGCCTGGTGATGATGGTCCTGGCTTGGCTGGCCCTGGGCCTCCTGACCGCGGACACTGCCGGGGCGGCCTGGCCTTGGGGGGTGGTCAAGCCCAGGATGGTTCAGGTGCCCAACCTGGTGGGCATGAGCCAGGCCAAGGCAATGCACACCCTGCAATCACTGGGCTTGAGCTATTCCCTGACCAACCAGGCCACCGGCAACCAGGCCCAGAACGGGACCATCGCCCGCCAAAGCCCGGCGGCGGGCTCCCTTTTGCCCCCCGGCTCCAAGGTGAGCCTGGTGCAGTACGTCAAGCTGCCGGCCCTGGCCACGGTCACCGTGCCCAATGTGCTGAACCTGACCGCCGCGCAGGCCGCCGTTGCCCTGAGCCGGGCCGGGCTGCGCGCGCAAAGCCAAGCCCAGGGCATTGCGGTCAGCGACCGCTCCAAGCAAGGCCTGGTGGCCCGGCAGCAACCCGCGGCCGGCCAGCATGTGCCCCGGGGCTTCACGGTGAACCTGTGGCTCTACGCCTTGGCCGGGGCCGCCGCTACCACCGGCCCGCCGCCGGGCCGGGCCGTAGTCAAGAGTATCACCCCACAGGGCAAGACTGCGGGCCAGAAGGTGGTGGTGCCCAACGTGGCGGGCCTGGATTTGTTCGCGGCCGCCAACGCCCTGAAGAAGGCGGGGCTGGGCAGCCGTTTTGACCAACCGTCCCAGGCCATCATCAAAGCCAGCCGCGGCGGCAAGACGCCCCGGGTGGCCCGCCAGTCCCCAGCGGCCGGCCAGGTGGTGCCCAAAGGCTGGCCGGTAACCCTGACCCTGGCCAAATGAACTGCCCTAAGACTTCGGGACCCGGTTTGTCCCTCTAATCCCCCCTATGGTTTTTAGAACCCCCTCGGGCGCGGCCTAGTTGCGGCCGCTGCTGCGCCGGCGCCAGGCCTCGGAGGCGTAGGCCGCCAGCACCACGATGGCCGCCAGCACCAGGGCCACCCACCAGGGCGTGGTGGTGCGGAAGAAGAAGTGCCACAGCAGCCAGCCGCCCAGCAGCCCCAGCCCGGCCCGGATCAGGAACACGGTGTAGCGGTTCATAAGAACTCCTTGCCGCCTTTGTAGCACGGCGGCCCGGCCCCTGCCAAGCCCGGCCCTGCTTGACCGTTGCGTGGGCCCGTGTGATAGTGGGGCCAGGAGGTGCCATGAGCGACCAGCCCCGCAAAAAAGCCCCGCCCCCGGAGCCGGACACCACCGCCGAGCTTTGGGACCGGCTGGCCGAGGACATCCTGCGCCAGGGGGCCCCCTGCCTGGAGACGGTGGAGAAGCTGGTGGACGAGGCCTGCCAGCGCGACCCCGGCCCTGGCCCCCGGAAGAAGCCGGAGTAGGCCCGGCCTTGGGCTGGCAGGAGCTCTACAACCAGCGCCGCACCACGGCCGAGCGGGCCGTGGCCGAGCTGCGCTCGGGCTCGGGCGTGTTCATCGGCTCGGGCTGCGGCGAGCCCCAGCACCTGGTGGCGGCCTTGGCCCGCCGGGGCCAGGACCTGCGCGACGTGGCCGTGATCCAGGCCATCAGCGTGGCCAGCGAGGACTACACCGCCCCCCGCTACGCCGAGAGCCTGCGCGCCCAGCGCTACTTCGTGGCCGCCGGCGCCCGCCAGGAGGTGAGCGAGGGCCGCGCCGACTACACCCCCATCTACCTGAGCGACCTGCCCGGCCTCATCGAGAGCGGCCGCCTGAACCTGGACGCGGCCCTGATCCAGGTGAGCCCGCCGGACGAGCACGGCTACCTGTCCCTGGGGGTGGCCGTGGACGTGACCCTGGAGGCGGTGGAGCGGGCCCGGCTGGTCATCGCCCAGGTGAACCCGGCCATGCCCCGCACCCTGGGCCACGGATTCTTGCACGTCAGCCTCATCGACCACCTGGTGGAGGCCGAGGAGGAGCTCTTGGCCTTCCACCTGCCCCCGCCGGACGAGGATGGCCGCCAGGCCGCCCGCCAGGTGGCCCGCCTGGTGCCCGACGGCGCCACCGTCCACTGCGGCCTGGGGGCGGTGGCCCAGGCGGTGCTGGCCGAGCTGACCAGCCACCAGGACCTGGGCGTGCACACCGACGTGCTCACCGACGCCTACCTGGCCCCCATCGCCAGCGGGGCCATCACCGGCGCGGCCAAGACCGTCTACCCGCACAAGATCGTGGCCTCCTTCTGCCTGGGCAGCCGGGACCTGTTCGACTTCGTCAACAACAACCCCATGGTGGAGATGCAGCCCACCCGGGTGGTGAACGACCCGGCCCTCATCGGCCAGAACCGGCGCATGATCAGCATCCACGAGGGCCTGGAGCTGGACCTCACCGGCCAGGTCTGCTCCGAGGCCATCGGCAGCAAGATCTTCGCCGGCCTGGGCGGCACCGTGGACTTTTTGCGCGGGGCGGCCAAGAGCGAGGGCGGCCGCAGCATCGTGGTGCTGCCCTCCACCCGCCGCGACGGCTCCAGCCGCATCTTGCCCAGCCTCAGCCCCGGAGCCGGGGTCAGCGTGACTCGGGCCGGGGTGCGCAGCGTGGCCACCGAGTACGGCGCCGTGCAACTGCACGGCCTGTCGCTCCGGGAGCGGGCGGTGGCCCTGATCGACATCGCCCACCCCAACCACCGCGACGCCCTGCTGGGCGCGGCCCGCGAGGCCGGGCTCATCGCCGAGCACCAGATCCTGGTGCCCCTGTTCACCGGCATCTACCCCCAGCGCTACGAGCAGGAGGTGGTGCTCAAGGACGGCCAGAAGGTCTTCATCCGGCCGGTGAAGCCCACCGACGAGCGCATGGTGCAGGAGTTCTTCTACGCCATGAGCGACACCGAGGTGTACTACCGCTTCCTGCACGCCATCAAGGCCTTCCCCAAGAAGGACATGCAGAAGATGGTCAACATCGACTATCACCGCGAGATGACGCTCTTGGCCTTCATGGGCGAGTTCGGCGCCGAGCAGATGGTGGGCGTGGCCCGCTACGTGCTGGGCCCCGACGGCGTGCCCGAGGTGGACTTCGCGGTGCGCCACGGCCTACAGGGCAAGGGCCTGGGCCGGGCATTGATGACGGCGCTGCTCACCATCGCGCGGGACCGCGGCCACAAGCTGGCCAGCGCCTACGTGACCCCGGAGAACACCGCCAGCCTGTCGGTGCTGAAGTCCATGGGCTATGCGGTCAGCGGCACCGTGAGCCGGGGCGTGGTGGAGCTGCACCTGCACCTGGACCAGCCGGTGAAGGAGCCCAAGGTGGAGCTGAAGTACGAGGAGATGTACAAGCAGGAGTAGAGGCATACATAAAAGCGGCCCTCATTTATTCTTAATCGGACTAGGAGACGGTCCTGTAGGGCTTTTCGGATATCGGTTAGGAGCCATCACTGGACGAAACCGGGCTACGTGTAAGTACCCTTTCCCTCTATTGAGTACTTCTACCTCATGATTCGCCGAACAATGAGCGTAACGCGCAACTAAAGCGTTTGTGGCCTCATTAGACTCTGATGCAAAGATTAAAGAATCCGCCATTACAATAGTGCGCCTGTTGAACTCTTCCACTTCAGAAGAGCTCAAAATCCGTTCTCGTGGTCCACGCTTGTCCCAGGTGAGGTGTAGTAATGCCCGACTAGAAAGCGGAAGAGATATCTCGCTATGCGAGTCCGCCGGTCCGGTTCCAAACGGGTCGGATGGGGAAGCATCTGGGTTGTAAACGGCTACGGGCTGATCACAGGTTAGGAAAGATTCACCATCTGGGGCATGAAGAACAGATGGCTTCATGGACGCAAGCATACCTAAGATGGCCGGATCTCCCGCCAAGCGAAACATGAAGTAAAGACATATCCAGTTAGAGATAGAAATTACGAGCTTATCCATGCGCAACTCATCTTCATAGCCTTTCGGCACAGGAGGTAGCGCACCACTCCGTTCCAGAATCATCCCGGTCGAGCGCACCTGCTGACGGAGGGAGTCCTCGATAAATTTCTTATATGCGGGGATCCGAACGCGCATCAGAGAAACGAGTTGAATAAGTTCGGAAAAAATATTTGTTGAGTCTATTCCATAATCGACAACATGCCGCAAAGTAACCGCGAGATTAGATTCAATCTTTGCTAACTCTTTTTCAAGGCCGTTTGAGTCTTCCGAGTGGGCGTAATCGAGTTCATGGTAGTCGCGGATGGCTGCTGCGTCGCGGATAGAACAAACATAACTCCGCAGTGAAGGCTTCTCAATTTGGTGAACCGAGTTGCCATCTGGCGAAAAACCTCGCAGATAGAATTGAGGAAGATAATGATGTTTACGTGGCTGCGGCATTTAAAGTCATCCCTTTAAAAATTTTTACGATAGCCTGGACAGCTTACTTTCCAGGTCGCGCAGCGACAAGTGGTTCTTGGCGGGGGTTTGGACGTAAAGAAAAACCGCGTGCGCCTGCGGCGCCCGGACAACCGGTTGTCCGGGCCACCCAAGAGGTCCTTCTCTTGGTGTGGGGGCGGGGTTTATCCCCGCTCTTCTTTGCGCCGGCAAGTTGTCGGGAGGGGATAAACCACTCCCCTACATGAAATCAGAAGACCCGACAACGAATCGCCAGGCCACCCCTAAAGCATAGCCGTCATTGCGAGGCGAGGCGACCAAATGGTTTGTAATGGCACGAGTGCGTTCCCGCCGCGCCGTGGCAACCCTCCCTGCTAAAGCCCCTAACTCGACCTACGCGATTGCTGATCGATGGGTGTCGGGTGGCCCAGACAGCTCGCCGAAATTGTCCGGGCCACCCAAGAAAAAACACGGCGATTGCTTTATCTGGGTTACCCCCCTCACACGTCCAGGATCACCTCGGCGCGCCAGCCGCCGTCCTTTGGCTCCACCTTGGCCCGGTGGTAGGTCACGGCCTTGACCGGCTCGCCGGGCGCGTGCTGCTGCGGGCCGGCCGGGACCACCCCCAGGCGCGCCCGCAGCCGCCCCGGAGCTACCTCCTGCACCTGGGCCGCGGCCACCAGCAGGCCCTCGGCGTCCCACAGGTAGACCACCTCGCCCAGCATCTGCACCAACAGCTCGGCCAGGTCGCCGCCTTGCAGGTCCAGCTCCCGCCAGGCCGGCTCGCCCTGGCGGGGGCCAGTGACCATGACCTGGGCCAGGGCCAGGGCCGCGGCCTGGAACAGCTCCCCCAGGCCCTCGGCCTCCACCCACAGGCCCAGGTCCGCGGTGTGCTCGATGAGCCCGCAGCGGCTGGTCATCGGCCCTCCGTCCGCCTCAGCGCCACTGGGCCCGCAGCGGCTTGCGCGGGGGGATGCGCAGGTAGCGGTACTGGGGATAGCCCAGCATCATGCCGCCGAAGGTGATGTGGCCCTCGGGCAGGTTCAGGGCCTCTTGCAGGGGCTTGTAGTATTGCGCGGCGCGGAGGAAGTAGCCTGCCCAGCAGGCGCCCAGGCCCAGGGAGTAGGCGGCCAGCTCCAGGTAGGCCAGGGCGATGGTGCAGGAGGACTGGGCGAAGCCGTTGTCCTGGTGCGCGTGGGTCAGGATCAGGTGCGGCGCGCCCCGGAACACGCGGTCGTGGCCGGCCCGGTACTGGGCCACCACCAGGTCCAGGTGCAGGGGCCCGGCCATCTCGGGGTTGTGCTCGCAAACCCAGGCCAGCCACGCAACCACCAGGTCCGAGATGCGCCCCACCTGCTCGCGGCCCGAGTAGATCACCCACTCCACGGGCTGGGCGTTGTGGCCGCTGGGGGCCTGGCGGGCCACGTCCAGGGCCTGCTCTAAGAGGGCCCGGTCCACCGGCTTGTCCTGGTAGCGGCGGATTGAGCGGCGGCCGTTCATGAACTGGGCGGCCTGGGCCGGGCCGATGGCCAGCTCCTTCTTGATCGGCGCCACCTGGTCGGGCGACACGCCGTCCAGGCTCAGGGCGCCGTGGGGGCAGACGGCCAGGCAGTGGCCGCAGTGGATGCATATCTCCTCGAAGCCGGCCACCGGGCTGGGCGTGCCGTCGGGGCCTTCCATGGCGATGATGCTGGCCGGACAGACCTGGCTGCAGAAGCCGTCCTGGCGGCACTTTTCCAGATCGATGCTGATTCCCACGCTCGCTCCTTTGGTTGGGGTTGGCCCCCAAAAGCCCGGACCAGGTTGCCGGACCTGGGGGCCGCAGTGTTGCAAAACGTCCTCGCCAGCCGGCGGCTCAGATGAAGCGCTGCAGCCAGACCACGTCGAAGTCCTGGTCCCACTTGCGCCCCACCCGGACGAAGCGGCCCACCTCCGAGAACCCGTGGCGCTGGTGGAAGCGCAGGCTGCCCGGATTGCCGCTGGACACGTTGGCCAGCAGGTTGTCCACGCCTCTGGCCCGGGCGTCTTCCACCAGCCGCTCCAGCAGCCGGGCGCCCAGGCCGCGGCCGGTGTGCTCGGGCCGCAGAAAGTAGCTCACCTCGGCGGTGCGGGCCATGGTGTCCGGCGGCAGGTGGGGCCGCAGCAGGCCGTAGCCCACCACCGCCCCCTGCAGCTTGACCACGTAGGCCGGGTAGCCGGCGGCCAGGCGCCGCAAATAGCCCCAGAACTCCGGGCCATGGGGCTGGCTGGGGTAGGCCGCAAAGCCGCTGGCGATGTGCTGGTTGAGTATGGCCAGCACCGCCGGGCCGTCTTGGTCGCCCATGGGCTCTAGCTGGTAATCCACGCGCCCGCCTCCCGGCCGGTCTAGAACTTGGGCACCTGCTCCAGGGGGTAGTTGTGGGCCAGGAGGTAGCCCATCTTGAAGCAGGTCTCCCGGGTCATCTCCAGCAGCAGCCGGCGGGCGGTGGCCAGGGACTCGGCCGCGCGCTGGTCGCGGCCGGCCAGGGCCCGCTCCTGGCGCTCTAGGCGCTCCAGCAGCCCGGCGTAGGTGGGGTCCTGCTCCAGGAGCCGCTCCAGGTATTCGCCCTCCAGGTCGTAGAGCAGGTGGGCCTTTTGCAGCAGGTCGTTCTTCATCGTCCCCCCGGACCCAGCTTGCGCATGACCGGCGGGTGGGCGGCCAGGAGGGCCCCGGCGTTCATGCGGCCCTGGGACAGGGCCTGCACGCTGGCCGCGGGCGCGGTGAGGCTTATCTGGGCCTGCTGAGCCGCAGCGTGTTCGTCGCCCCCCGGATAGAGCTTGTTGTTGAAGACCAGGCGCAGGGCGTCCACGCCGGGTAGGGGCAGCAGCTCCTGGCCGGCGGCCACGAACAGGGGCAGACCGGCCATCAGACCCACGCGGGCGGTCAGGGGCGCCTCCTCGGCCCCGCGCCAGGGCGCGCCCAGCCAGTCCAGGCTCAGGGTCAGGGTGCGGCCCTCCAGGCTGAAGGCCGGCCAGGCCCAGGCCGCGCCCAGGCGGTTGGCCACCGGACCGTGGCTCTGGGCAAAGGCCAGGCAGGCCCGCTTCACCGGGTCGCTGTCCGGGCGCTGGGCCAGGCCGCCGCCCCAGGCGTCGCGCAGGCGCCGCAGCACCACCACCGTGCCGTAGGGCGATATCTTGGCCGAGCGGTTGAGGGCCTTCAGCTCCGGGGAGGCCACCTGGCGGGCCTTGTCGCGCAGGTCGATGGTGCCCAGGGCCGGGAAGCAGCCCGGCGCCTCCACCCGCCAGTTCAGGGAGGAGCGCACCAGGTACACCCGGTCGCTCACCTGCGGGCCCATCTCGTCCTTGACCAGGGGATGCCACTTGAGGTGGATGACGCCCTCGTCGTCGGCCTTATAAGGGCCGCGGGCCGCCGGCCGGCCGGCCAGGGGCTCCACTGTAAGGCGGGCGTCGGTCACCGGACGGTCGCGGGCGTCCAGCACCCGGAAGCTCAGGGGCTGGTCCGGCACCTTGGGCGGCGGCGGGGGCGGGGCCTGGGGCGCGCGGGAGGCGCAGGCGGCCAGCAGCAGGGCCAGGCCCAGGCCCAGCAGGCGCAGCAGGCGCTGGCGGGTCAAGGGGGTCACTCCGCGGACTGGCCCTTGGCCAGACGGCCCAGCCGCCGCAGGATGCGCTGGCGCGCCTCCTTGAGGGGCTGGGTGCGGATCCAGTTCAGCTCCACCAAGAAGCAGGGGCCGCTGGCGCCGTCCAGGCGGTTGAAGCGCACGATGTCGCCCCACAGCCTGAGCCCCTCCGGCGCCTCGCCGCCCTCGCCGGGCAGCGTCACCTGCACCAGCTTTTGGGTGGTGTTGTGCACGTCCATGAGCACGTGCACGCCGTCTATGAAGGGCCGGGCCATGATCACCACGGCGCCGGTCTTGGTCACCTCGTAGAGCCCCACCTGCACCGAAGAGGTCAGGGGAGCGAAGCCCTCGACCTCCACCAGGCAAAAATCCAGCTTGGGCAGCGCTTTTTGGCAGATATCCCGGCGTCGTGACAGCAAACAACGTTCTCCAATCAGCGGGTTTTCTTTATTATATGGGCATTTGCCGCGGCTGCCAAGCAGACAAATGGCCCCGGCCGGCCGGCGGTAGAAAAAACCCGGCCCCGCCGGGAGCCTGCGCTCGGGGCGCTAAAAAATCGGCCGGTAGCCACGGGGCGCTCAGCGAGACCCCCGCGAGGGAGGCGGGTATCCGTGGCCGTGGTCGGAGCCTGGAAGAAGTAGCGGGGTTACTGGATAACCATGTTCTAAGGCAATTGAAATTTTGATAAAAATGCCCGGTCCATTAGGGTCCGCTGGTCACAGCAATCCCAAAGCTGTTGGGAATATTTACTATTCGCCCCGTTACCATAATATAAACGCACCTCCACGCCAGCATCTTTTGCAATTTCTACAATAGGAACAAAATCGCCATCGCCGGCAATTAGGCAAGCCAGTTGGATGCCACCGCGCAGGCTCAGCCGCAATAAATCCACCGCAAGCTTTATATCAACACCTTTCTGCTCAAAAATTTTGTTGCCCGATGATGCATCCGTGCCCTTCAGGCGAAGGTATCCTTTACGGACCTCAAAGTTGTCTAGACGATTAAGGCGGTCAAAAAACCCTTGTTTTTTGCGCAGCCGCTCTTTCTCATCAGTTGTAGGCGGGTTTGACTGGTAAGGATCCGCATCATAGAAATACGTCCGCATACGCTGATAATTACCGACAATATCTGAAGATAGCCGCAAGAGGTCCAAACTGCGAAGCCCAAGGTCGCGTTGGACCTTGAAAAGATAGCCGCCATCGATGAATACGCAGGCTTTGTCGGACATCGTCTCCCCCCACAATAAAAACCCCACGTCAGTTACCGGTGCCGAAGCCCGGGCCAACGCGGGGCAAGATGATCATGGTTGCAGGAAGCCCTTATTCGAGCGGCCTGTAGGCTGAAATATAAAGTTGTAGTTGTGCCTTGTCAACCAAAAACTTTGAACTGTGCAAGAGGCCCCCCCAACAATATTTATTTCCAAACCACCCCACTACTCCCTGCCGCCTCGTTGACTTGGGCCCGGACGCGTGTTAATTTTGCGGCCTGTGCTTATGTCCCTGTCAAAGCTTTAAAATCATCCCGGAGAGCGACCAGAGATGCTGGACCTGATGCGCAAGCACGCCGGAAGCTGGATGATCAAGATCCTGCTGGGGGCCATCGCCCTGGCCTTCGCCCTGTCCTGGGGCGTCTCGCAATACGGCCAGGACCGCCGGCCGCCGGCGGTGAAGATCAACGGCGAGGCCATTGCCGAGAGCCGGGTGTCGGAGGTGTACGCCAACCTGGTGGAGGAGGCCAAGCAGCAACTGGGCGCCCAGTTCGAGCGCGTGGCGCCCATGCTCAACCTGCGCCAGCGGGCCCTGGAGGTGATGGTCAACCAGGTGCTGCTGTCCCAGGCCGCCGACCAGATGGGCGTGGTGGTCAGCGACCTGGAGGTGCAAGAGCGCCTGGCAGCCATGCCCGTGTTCCAGCAGGGCGGCCGCTTCGACGTGCAGTTGTACCGCCGCATCCTGGCCCGCAGCCGGCTGACCCCCGAGCAGTTCGAGGCCAGCCAGCGCCAGGAGCTGCGCATGGCCAAGCTGTCGGCCCTGGTGGCGGGCACGGCCCAGGTGACGCCTCTGGAGCTGGACCTGGCCCTGAGCCAGACCCTGGCCAAGGTCAAGGGCGTGTACGTGGTGTTCAAGCCCGCGGCCTACACCAAGGATGTCAAGCCCACGGACCAGGAGATCGAAAAGTACTACCAGGCCAACAAGGCCCAGTACCTGAACCCGGCCACCCTGCGCTTCGACTACATCGTCTTCCCCCTGGCCGAGCAGCGCGACCAGACCAAGGTGACCGACCAGGAGGTGCGCGAGGCCTACGAGGCCGGCCGGCAGCGCTACTCCCAGCCCGAGAGCGTGGCCGCCCGCCACATCCTGTTCAAGCTGCCCGAGAACCCCTCGCCGGCCGAGGTCAAGGCGGCCAAGGAAAAGGCCGAGAAGGTGCTGGCCCTGGCCAAGCGGCCCAAGGCCGACTTCGCCAAGCTGGCCAAGCAGTACTCCCAAGGCCCCACCAAGGACCGCGGCGGCGACCTGGGCCGCTTCGCCCGCGGGCAGATGCTGCCCTCCTTCGAGAAGCTGGCCTTCTCCCTGCCCGTGGGCGGGGTGGGCCTGGTGCAGACCCGCTTCGGCTGGCACGTGGTCAAGGTCTACGAGCACAACCAGGCCTCGGTGACCCCCCTGGACAAGGTCAAGGACGACATCCGCGCCTCCCTGACCCGGCGCCGGGAGCGGGAGCTGGCCCAGGCCGCGGCCGAGCGGACCTTTGACAAGCTGGCCCTCAGCGGCAAGCTCAAAGAGTTGGCCCAGCAGCTCAAGAAGACCGTGACCAGCTCGCCGCGGGTGAGCCAGGGCCAGAAGGTGGAGGGCCTGCCCGGCCTGCAAGACATCTTCGCCGCGGCCCAGGACCTCAAGCCGGGCCAGCCGGTGCCGGCCCTGGGCTTTGACGGCGGCAGCATCCTGGCGGTGGTGACCGAGCGCGTTGAGGAGAAGGCCAAGCCCCTGGCCCAGGTGCGCGACAAGGTGCGCAAGGCGGTGGCCGAGCGCCTGGCCCAGGACAAGGCCAAGGCCGAGGCGGCCAAGCTGCTTAAGGACCTGGCCGCCACCAAGGACCCGGCCGCGGAGATGGCCCGCCTGCCCCAGGCGGTGCGCACCGGCTGGCTGGGCAGCGAGGACCAGGTGAAGGACCTGCCCGGCTCCTCACAGATGGTGCACGCCCTGCTGCTGCAGCCGCTGAAGAGGCCGGTGCTGCCCGCGCCCCTGGAGGTGGGCGACGGCTTCGTGGCCGCGGTGCTGGCCGGCCGCCAGGAGGCCCCGGCCAAGGAGATCGAGGCCAAGCGGGCCGGGTTCCAGGAGCAGCTACTGGCCGCCCAAAGGCGCCAGGTGCTGCAGAGCTTCATGGAAGACCTGCGGGCTCGGGCCCAGGTGCTGGTGCCGGTGCAGGGCGCGCCGGGCAAGAGCTTCATCCCGGGCTGCGACTCGCCGGGCAGCCTGGACTGGGTGCCCCTGGACAGCCCCCGGGCCCAGGCCCACCTGCGGACCCAGCGCTGAGGAGGCGGCGGCCGTGGCCGGAGACAGGCTGGAGCCCATCGGGCTGATCCACTCCGGCCTGGCCAGCCCGGACCAGGCCCCCCGCCAGGGCCGCGAGGCCGGCCTCACGGCCCAGATCGAGATATTCCCGGACTGGATCCCCGGCCTGGAGGGGCTGGAGCCGGGGCGCTGGCTGTGGATCATCTACCACTTCCACCGGGCGGGCGGGCCCAAGCTCAAGGTGCATCCCCGCGGCGACCCCAGCCGGCCCCTGACCGGCGTGTTCAACACCCGCGCTCCGGTGCGGCCCAACCACCTGGCCCTGAGCCTGGTGCGCCTGGAGGCCAGGGAGGGCGGCCGGCTCACGGTGCGCGGCCTGGAGGCCCTGGAGGGCACGCCGGTCATCGACATCAAGCCCTACATCCCCCGCCTGGACCGGCCCGGAGAGGACGAGGCGTGAGCGACATCGGCCAATACGATTCCGTGCAGCACTTCTGGTGCCCCATGCTGGGCCAGACCATCAACTTCGGCTACTGCCGCCGCGTGGCCGAGGGCCTGCCCTGCCACCGGGTGGTCATCTGCTTCAGCCCCCACTTCCCGGTGGAGGCCTTCCTGAACGAGCACTACACCCCGGAGCAGCGGGAGCAGTTCCTGGCCCCGCCCAAGGGCCGCCTGCAGCGGGTGCTGGACGCCCTGGCCCAGGCCCAGCAGATCAAGGACCGGCAGTCATGAGCCGCCTGACGGTGGTGGTGGACAACTCGGTGACCCCCGCCTCCCTGCTGCTGGGCGAGCACGGCCTGAGCATGTGGCTGGAGCACCAGGGGGTGAACCTGCTTTATGACACTGGCCGGGGCCGGGCCCTGCTGCCCAACCTCGAGGCCCTGAACCTGGACCCGGCGGCCCTGGACGCGGTGGTGCTCAGCCACGGCCACTACGACCACAGCGGCGGCCTGGCCGAGCTGCTCAAGCTCCGGGGCCGGCCCACGCCGGTCTGGTGCCACCCGGCGGCCTTCGGCCTGCACCTCAAGCAGTACCGGGACGGCCAGACCAAGGAGATCGGCCCGCTGCTCAGCCAGGCCCAGTACCAGGACCTGGGCGCGGTGTTCCGCTGGGCGCGCGGAAACTCCCAGCCCTGGCCGGGCGTCACCCTGCTGACCGACATCCCCCGGCGCACTGCCTTCGAGGCGCCGGCGCCGGAGCTGCTCACCCGCCGGGGCGATGCGCTGATACCCGACCCCCTGGAGGACGACCTGGCCCTGTTGGTGCTGGGCACCAAGGGGCCGGCGGTGCTCACCGGCTGCGCCCACGCCGGGGCCCTGAACGTGCTGGCCGCCGCCAGGGAGGCCGCGGGCCGGCCCCCGGCCCTGCTGGCCGGCGGCACCCACCTGGGCCCGGCCCCGGCCGACCAGCAGGAGGCCTCGCTCAAGGCCCTGGCCGCCGCGCCGGGGCTGCAGGTGGCCGCGGGCCACTGCACGGGCCTGAGCATGGCCGGCCGCCTGCAGGCGGCGCTGGGCCCGCGCTTCCGCCACCTGGAGGCCGGGCGGGTGCTGGAGCTGTAACGCCCTTGGCCTTTGTGGAGCGCCAGGCCATAAGCCTCTGCGGCAAGGCCGTGCACGGCTGGTCCATGATCCACGACCACGACCGGGTGGCCATCGGCCTCAGCGGCGGCAAGGACTCGCTGAGCCTCACTTGGCTGTTGGCCGAGCGCCGGCGGCGGGTGCCCATCGACTTCCACCTCGTCGCCTTTCACATCGAGATGGGCTACCGCACCGTGGACCACGCGGCCCTGGCGAGCTTCTGCGCGGAGCTGGGCGTGGAGTTCCGGGTGCTGGACACGGACTACGGTCCCCGGGCCCACACCCCGGAGAACCGCGAGAACAGCCCCTGCTTCTTCTGCGCCCTGCACCGCCGCCAGGAGCTGTTCCGCCTGGCCGGGGAGGTCGGCTGCAACAAGCTGGCCCTGGCCCACCACCAGGACGACATCTTCGAGACCACCCTGATGAACCTCTTGTACTCCGGCAGCCTCTCCACCATGCTGCCGGTGCAGCCCCTGTTCAAGGGCGCCCTGACCATCATCCGGCCCCTGAGCCTGATGAGCGCCGAGATCACCCGGCGCTTTGCCCAGCACAAAGAGCTGCCGGTGCAGCCGGCCTGCTGCCCCAGCGCCGGCCAGAGCCGCCGCGGCCGGGTGCGCGGGCTCTTGGATGAGCTGCTCAAGGAAAACCGCAAGGTGCGGGCCAACTTCTGGCATGCCCTGACCCACAGCGGCCTGGCCCGCCTGCCCTCCCCGCCCAGCACCCAGCGCCTGTCCCGCCCCCGCCGCCGGCCCAAATAGGCCTTTGCCACTGGACCGGCCGGCCTTAGAATTAAAAAATAGGAACATTTCTCAGCGCCCGCCCGCGCGGACGGGTCCAACCTGCGCTGGAGGAAAGCCATGTCGAGCGCCAAGCCTGCGGGCATGCCCCGCCGTCAGTTCCTCGTCACCGCCGCGGCCGGCGCCGCGGCCCTGGGCCTGGGCCTGCCTGCCGCGGCCCGGGCCGACCAGTTCAAGCTGCCGGCCCTGCCCTGGGCCCAGAAGGCCCTGGAGCCCTACATCTCGGCCCGCACCATCAGCTTCCACTACGGCAAGCACCACGCCGGCTACCTGAAAAACCTCAACCAGCTCGTCAAGGGTACGCCCTGGGCCAAGATGAAGCTGGAGGAGATCATCAAGGCCTCCTACGGCAAGAACGACGCGGTGTTCAACAACGCGGCCCAGGTCTGGAACCACACCTTCTATTGGCAGAGCATGAAGCCCGGCGGCGGCCAGCCCGCGGGCGAGCTGGCGGCCAAGATGAAGGCCGGCTTCGGCTCAATGCAGGCCTGCATCGATCAGCTCCTCAAGGCGGCGGGCAGCCGCTTCGGCTCGGGCTGGGGCTGGCTGGCCATGAAGGACGGCAAGCTGACCGTGGTCAGCTCCAGCAACGCCCTCAACCCCCTGGTGGAGGGCATGAAGCCGCTGATCACCGTGGACGTGTGGGAGCATGCCTACTACCTGGACTACCAGAACCGCCGGGGCGACTATCTCAAGGCCTGGGCCCAGCACCTGGCGAACTGGGACTTCGCGGCCAAAAACCTGGGCAGGTAGGCCCGGCGCCGAACCACCGCCATTCACACGGTGAGGGGCCCGCGGGCCCCTCCCTGGCCTGACGCCGGGGGCCGAAGAATATCCTGCCCCGGCGCATTGTCTTGTTTTATAATCTCCCGAATAAATCTGGGCTTGGCCTCATCCCGAGTTGGCGTCATCAGAGCCAGTAATGCCCTCTGAAACCGAAGACTGGTCCCAGAGGAGGAGAAGATGAGTGCGCAAAGACTGCTTAGCTCTGTCCGCACTGGCTGGTTGCTGCTGATCATCTGCCTGTTGAGTTGGCCTTTGCTCTGCTTGCCCGGCGCCCAGGCCGCCTCCCAGGGCTTCCAGGAACAATATCTCTGCGAGCACCGCGCCAAGGCCCTGGGCGGCTTCACGCCCATCTGGGTGGCCTATGCGCAGGAGGAAAAGAAAGACCCCAAGACCAAGCTCTATTACGTGGAACTCAACGGCAAGCGCCTGGGGCCGTTCACGCTCCTGTCCACCTATTTCCCCCGCAGCGAGGATGGCCGCCACATAGCCTTCGTGGCCCAGGAAAAAGGCCAGTGGTGCGTCTACATCGACGGCCGCAAGAAATGGTGCCACGCCGCCCTGGGCTGGGTCCGCCGCTCCTGGACCTCCAGCCTGGACGGCAACACGGTCACCATGCAGACCTCGTCCCCCATCGCGGCCTTCTCCCGCGACGGCGACCGCTTCGCCTATCAGGCCAAGTTGGCCAACAAGAAGTGGGCCGTGTTCATCAACGGCAAGCAGGGCCCCGAGTACAAGAACGTGGGCGTGGACATCCAATTCGTGGACGACACCATCTCCTACACCGCCTGGACCGACAAGGGCATAGTCAAGGTGTTCGGCCGCAAGGTGCTGGGCCCCTACAAGGACACCTGGAACAACAAATACTCCACCAACGGCGAGTACACCTGCTTCATGGCCCAGGAGGAAGGCCAGCAGGTCCTGGTGAAAAACGGCAAGGTGGTGGCCAGGAAAAAAGAGATGGGCAACTTCGGCCTGGGCCCCAAGGGGGAGATGTATTACGCCTACAAGGAAGGGGGCAAGTTCAAGCTGAACTTCCGGGACCGCGACCTGCCCGGGACCTACGACGAGATCCGCTACCCCGAGGTGAGCCCCGACGGCAAGCGCATCGCCTTCTGGGCCCGCCAGGGCAAGACCTGGCACCTGGTGGCCGATGACAAGCGCCACCCGGCCTGGGACGGATATTACCTCTACCAGGCCGGCTCGGAGCTCTACCACATCTTCTGGAGCACCGACGCCAAGAACATCGCCTACTACGCCCGCCAGGGCGACAAGCCGGTGCTGGCCCTCAATGGCCAGGTGGTGAAGCCCGCCCGAGGCCCCCACACCTTCGCCCTGGCAGTGATCCAGGGCGAGAGGGGGCAGATCGTGGGCTCGGGCCTGATGGGCCCCCTGCTGGGGGACCGGCAGGCCTTTGTGCAGGCCCTGCTGGAGCGGGACCAATCGTCCTGCGACCCCTTTACGGCGGTGCTGCTGAACGGCAAGGTGTGCGGCGTGGTCAAGAAGGACAAGCAGTCGTTCATGGTGGTGGCCGGCCGCCAGGAGGGGCCCTACGCCGAGATAAAAAGCCCCCTGATGGCCGCGCCGGGCGGCAAGCACTACGCCTACGCGGTCAAGACCGCCCAGGGGGCCCAGATGGTGATCAACGGCAAGCTGCGCGCGCCGGTGTACGAGGCCGTGTACCGGCCCAGGTTCGACTCGGCCAAGGAGCTGTCCTGCCTGGCGCTCAAGGGAGGCAAGCTGTACCGGGTGCGCTACGCCGTGAACCCCTGAGCGGGGCGGCCCCGTTTAGTACTCGATGCCCTTGCGGGCCAGGTGCCCCTTATAATAGGGGTGCTTGACGGCCTTGAACTCGGTGGCGTAGTCCGCGGCGGCCAGTATCTCCGGCGCCGCGTCTATGCCGGTGAGCACCAGCTCGGTCTTGCCCCGGCAGCTCTCGATCAGCTCCAGGGCCCGCTCCAGGGCCAACACCTCGAACACCAGGGCCGAGAGCATCTCGTCGCAGATGATGACCTCGGCCCCTTCCTTTTGCGCCCGCCGGGCGTACCACAGGGCCTCCTCGGCGTGCTCGTAGTGCACGGCCTGGGGGCCCTTGGAGAGGATGAAGGGGTGCTTGCCCGGACAGCGGTAGATGATGTTCTCGGTGTGGGAGAGCAGCTTGACCTCCGAGGAGTCGCCGGACTTCATGAACTGCACGAAGAACACGCGCAGGCCGGCCGAGGCCGCCCGCACGGCCAGGCCCACGCTGCGGGTGGACTTGCCCACCCCCTGGCCGAAGCAGACGTGGATCAGGCCCAGGCCCGGCCGCTGCACCAGGCCGTGGCGCTCCTGGGGGTAGTAGAGGTGCTTCATGGGCGGGCGGTCAGGCAAGGGCGCTCCTTGAGGCAGGCGGCCGCAGCCGCGCGACGCGCCCATTGTACCCCAAAATTTTAGGCCTGGTTCAAGGTTCGCAGGTCAGGTGGCAGACGCCGGTGGGGGTCTGTTTGGCATAAGGGAAGTAGCGCCGCCGCAGGCGCAGGGCCACGTTGACCAGGCTGATCAACACCGGCACCTCCACCAGGGGCCCGATCACCGCGGCGAAGGCCTGGCCGCTGTCGATGCCGAACACGGCCACGGCCACGGCGATGGCCAGCTCGAAGTTGTTGGAGGCCGCGGTGAAGCTTAGGGTGGTGGCCTGCTCGTAGGTGGCCCGGGCCTTGAGGGACAGCCAGAAGCTGACGAAGAACATCAGCACGAAGTAGATGCACAGGGGCAGGGCCACCCGCAGCACGTCCAGGGGAAGCTCAACGATGTACTGGCCCTTGAGGCTGAACATCACCAGGATGGTGAACAGCAGGGCGATGAGGGTGATGGGGCTGATCTTGGGGATGAAGCGCTCCTCGTACCACTGGCGGCCCTTGAGCTTCAGGCCCAGCACCCGCGAGAGCACCCCGGCGATGAAGGGGATGCCCAGGTAGATGAACACGCTCTGGGCGATCTGGCCGATGGAGATGTTGACCTCCATGCCCTTGAGGCCCAGCCATTCGGGCAGCACGGTGATGAAGAACCAGGCGTAGAGCGAGAAGAACAGCACCTGGAAGATGGAGTTGAAGGCCACCAGCCCGGCGCAGTACTCGCGGTCGCCCTGGGCCAGGTCGTTCCAGACGATGACCATGGCGATGCAGCGGGCCAGGCCGATCAGGATCAGCCCCACCATGTAGGCCGGCTGGCCGGAGAGGAAGGCCACGGCCAGGGCGAACATCAGTATGGGCCCGATGACCCAGTTCTGCACCAGGGACAGCGCCAGCACCCGCGTGTTCTTGAACACCTGGCCCAGCTGCTCGTAGCGCACCTTGGCCAGGGGCGGGTACATCATCAGGATCAGGCCGATGGCGATGGGCAGGTTGGTGGTGCCCACCGAGAAGTGGTCCATGAAGGTGCGCACCCCCGGGAACTGGTAGCCCCAGGCCACGCCCAGGGCCATGGCCAGGAAGATCCACAGGGTCAGCAGGCGGTCCAGGAAAGAAAGCTTCTTGACGGCGGTCGGGGGCATGAACCGGTCTCCGGGTTGGGGGCACGAGGGCTCAGCCCCGACAGCGGCCCTGTTGACGGCACAGCGCCTCTTTGTCCAGGCGCAGTATCTTCTGCAGGCGGGCCGCGTCACGGCGGACCCGCGGCGAGCCTTGCAGCCACTTGGCGGCCCAGGCCAGGGCCTGGCGCACCGCCGGGGAGGCGCCCCGGCCGGCCAGGCGGTAGTGGACCCAGCGGCCCTCTTTCCAGCTCTCCACCAGCCCGGCGGCGCGCAGCACGGCCATGTGCTTGGACACGGTGGAGGGGGCCAGGCCCAGCAGCTCGGTGATCTGGCAGACGCACAGGGCCCGGCCCTGCAGGGCCATCACCGCCCGCAGGCGGTTCTCCTCGCCCAGGGCCTTATTTATGGCGGCTATCTGTTCCATGGCGATATTATACTTCGCCACATGACGAATTGCCCCTTAATAAAAAAGCGCCGCCGGGGCTCAGGCCAGATCCTCAACCAGCTTGGCCACCGTCTCTTTGATCTGGTCGCGTATCTGGCGGGCGGCGGCGAGCTTTTGTTCATGGCTGCCGGTGAGGGCGGCCGGGTCCGGGAAGGGCAGGTGCAGGCGCCTGGTGATGCCGGGGAACAGGGGGCACTGGCTCTCCCGGGAGGCCTCGCACACGGTGATCACGTACTGATATACCCGGCCGGACTTGAACAGCTCGAAAACGCTCTGGGGCTTCTGGCCGCTGATGTCGATGCCCTCTTCCCGGAGCACCTCCACCGCCAAGGGATTGAGGGGGCCGGGCTCCAGTCCGGCGCTCTCCACCTGGAAGCGGTCGCCGCCCATCTGCTTCATGTAGGCCTCGGCGATCTGGGAGCGGGCGCTGTTGTGGGTGCACACGAACAACACCTTGATGCCAGGCATGTTCTTCCCTCCGCTGCGGGTCATGGCTCGGCAACTTAATTCTGACGCGCGGGGCGGGATTTGTATCGTGACAATTCGGCGTCTTTTGCAGGGCGGAGGCCCGCTACTGGCAGCAGGCCTGCAGCCGAGCCAGGAAGTCGGCCTCTTTTAGCCGCCAGCCCACCAAGGCCAGGCGGCTGGGCCCGCTGAACTCCTGGGGCTCCCAGGAGGGCCGGCGATAGGTGTAGTTCAGGGCCAGGGGGCCGGCCTCGGTGCGCACAAAGCCCTTGACCCGGAACATCTCCCAGGGCAGCGCGGCCAGGAACTCATCCAGGCAGGCCCGGCGCAGGGGGGACTGGCTCTCGAAGAAGAAGGAGACGAAGCCGTCGCCGCCCGGCCGGTGGTCCGGGCCCTCGGCCAGGGAGGTGATGGGACGCAGGTCCAGGTTAGCTGCCCCGGCGGGCCGGCGGCCGCGGCCCTGGGGGTTCAGGATCAGCTCGCGCTCCACGGCGCAGTGCACCACCGGCAGCAGGCGGGCGCCGGGGTTGATCTGGCTTAGGGCGGCCAGGGCCGGCTCCACCTGCTGGGGCGCGATGAGGTCGGTCTTGTTCAGGAGCACCAAGTCCCCCGCCTGGATCTGGTTCTGGTAGAAGGGGCCGAACATCTTGCGCATGCCGAACATCTCGGCCTCCACCACCGTGACCACCGAGGCCAGGGCCACCGGCCGCTCTTTGGCCACCTCCTGCACGGCGTCGATCAGGTGGCTGGGGTCGGCCACGCCGGTGGTCTCCACCACCACCCGCTGGGGCCCGAAGCCGGTCAGCAGATCGCCCAGGGTGCGCACGAAGTCCACCCGCAGCTCGCAGCAGATGCAGCCCGCGCGCAGCTCGCGCACCTGGGAGGAGAAGCCGCTTAAGAGCTCGCCGTCGATGCCCAGCTTGCCGAACTCGTTGACCAGCACCGCCAGGGATTCGTCGGCCGGCTGCTGGGCCAGGATGCGTCGCAGCAGGGTGGTCTTGCCCGCGCCCAAAAAGCCGCAGATCAGGTGCAGGGGGACGGGTTGCTTGGGGCTGGCCATGGTTGCTCCTCTCTGGGGGTCCGCGGGTACGGGCGCGGCGGCAGATACATTTTTATATTAGCCCCGTCCGGGCGTCTGTCCAGCCCCCCGGGCCCCGCGCGGCCGGAGTTTCGCTTGACAATTGTCAAAGTCTCGCGGAATATGTCATCCCAGACATGATCACCGAAACGGCCCCGCCCGGAAATGGCCCATCGCGGGCGGGGAAACGGCTGGGAGCCAAGGTGCCGGCGCGGTAGAATAGCAGCCGGCATGCCCGGCGGCTGGAGCCGCCTAGGCCGCCCGGTCTGCTACGCCCAGGCAGGGCGCGGGTTTGGGCCGCAAGCATAACCTAACCGACGGGACGAACCCCTGGCCTTGCCGACAAGGACGGGGGTTTTATTTTTGGCCGGGAGGGCGGAGACCATGAAGCAGAGATGGCTGGCCCGCTGGCTGACCGCGGCGCTGCTCTTGGCCGCGGCCGGCGCGGCCTGGGCCGCGGGGCCCAGCGCCCAAGCGGTGCGCAGGCAGGCCGAGCAGGCCGTGGACGCCCGGCGCCAGGCCCAAGGCCTGGTGGACGCCTGGGCCCCCCAGCGCAGCAAGCTGATGGACCAGGCCGAGCGGCTGGAAAAAGAGCTGGCCCTGGTGCGCCGCCAGCGGACCAAGGCCGAGGCCTATTTGGCCGGCCAGAGGGCCAAGATCGCCGAGATGGAGCGCCGCCTGGCCGAGATCGCCCGCATCCGGGCCGGCCTGGAGCCGGTGCTGGACCAGACCTACCAGCGCCTGCAGGCCCTGGTGACCGCGGACCTGCCCTTCTTGTCCGGCGAGCGCGCCCAGCGCCTGGCCGAACTCAGGCGCACCCTGAACGACTACGACGCCGGCCTGGCCGAGAAGGCCCGCCGCCTGCTGGAGGCCCTGGCCATCGAGGCCCGCTACGGCAGCACCGTGTCGGTGAGCCAGGCGGAGCTGCCCCTGGAGGGCCACACCCGCCAGGTGAACCTGCTGCGCCTGGGCCGCCTGGGCCTGTTCGCCCTGGAGCCCCAGGGCGGCCGGGCCTGGCGCTACGACCCCTCGGCCAAGAAGTACCTGCCCCTGGACGGCTTCAGCCGCGAGCTGCAGCAGGCGGCCGAGATCGCCCAGCGCCGGCGGGTGGTGAGCCTGGTGGAGCTGCCCCTGGGCCAGGCCCCGGCCCCGGAGAAGAAGCCATGAGGCGGGCGCTGACCATCCTGTGCCTGGCGGCCCTCTTGGGGGCGGCCCCGGCCCTGGCCGCGGACTTCCCCCAGGCCGCGGGGCAGGTGCAGCGCGACCTGGGCCAAGCCCAGGCCGAGCGGGCCCAGACCGCCCAAGAGGTGTCCGCGGAAAAGGCCCGGCTGCAGGCCCGGCTGCAGGAGCTGACCAAGGCTCTGGCCGCCGAGAACCAGCACCTGCAGCAGGTGCGCCGCCAGCTCACCCAGGCCAGCCAGCAGAAGGCCGCCCTGAGCCAGCGCCTGGCCGCGGCCTTCGGCGACCTCAAGGAGCTGGCCGGCCACGTGCGCTCGGCGGCCCGCGACCTACTCTCCCTGGCCGAGCACGGCCCGGTCACGGCCGAGGAGCCGGGCCGCCTGGAGGAGCTGCGGGCCTACCTGAGCAAGTCGCGCTTTCCGGGGCTCAAGGACATAGAGCGGCTGTGCGGCCTGTACCTGCAAGAGATCGTGGACAGCGGCCAGGTCAAGCGGCGGCAGGGGCCTCTGGTGGCCCGCGACGGCCGCCAGGTCCAGGCCGAGCTCCTGCGCCTGGGGCCCTTCACCACCCTCTACCGCCAGAACGGCGAGGTGGGCTTCGCCACCTTGGGCGCGGGCAGCGGCCGGCTGCTGGCCATCGCCGGCCGGCCGGACTGGAGCGTGCGCCGCAACATCGACCACTACCTGGACGGCCGATCCGCCTCGGTGGTGATGGACATCTCCGGCGGCGGGGCCCTGCGCCAGCTCTCGCGGCGCGAGAGCCTGTGGGAGCACCTGCTCTCGGGCGGGCCCCTGGTCTGGCCCATTCTCTTAGTAGGGCTGGCGGCGCTGGTGCTGATCATCGAGCGCCTGCTGTTCCTGCGCCGGGTACGGGCCAACACCGACGAGATGATGGGCCAGGTGGCGGGCATGGTGGCCGCCGGCGACATCGCCGGGGCCCTGCGCGCCGCCGAGGCCCAGCCGGGCCGGCCCACCAGCAACGTGATCCAGGCCGGCCTGTCGCTGAGGGGCAACTCGCCGGAGGTGATCGAGAGCGGCCTGTCCGAGGCCATGCTGCGCGAGCTGCCCCGCCTGGAGCGCTTCCTCACCGCCCTGAAGGTGCTGGCGGCGGTGGCCCCGCTGTTGGGCCTGTTGGGCACCGTCACCGGCATGATCAACACCTTCCAGGTGATCACCGTCTTCGGCACCGGCGACCCGCGGCTCATGGCCGGGGGCATCAGCGAGGCGTTGGTTACCACCGAGCTGGGCCTGGCCGTGGCCATCCCCATCCTGGTACTGGCCGCCCTGCTCAGCCGCAAGGCCCAGCGCATCGCCTCGGACATGGAGGAAAAGGCTATGGCCCTGTCCGCGGCCCTGATCAAGGCCGGAGGCTAGGCGTGCGGGCGCTGTCGGCGGCCTGGGAGTTTCTGCTGGCCGGGGGTCCGGTGATGTGGCCACTCTTGGCGCTGTCGGGCTGGCTGTGGTTTTTGGTGCTGTACAAGGCCGCCTGGCTGCTCCGGGTGCGGCGCGAGGCCCTGGACCCCTCCCAGGCCGTGGCCTGCCTGCTGGGGGGCGCCGCCCCGGCCGGCGACGGCCCCCGGGCCGCGGCCCTGGCCCACTTCCTGGGCCAGCCCGGCCGCAACCCGCGCAGCGACCCCCGCCTGTGGCAGGCCGCGGTGCGCCGCCAGGGGCCGGGGCTGTGGCGCCACCTGGACACCATCCTGGTGCTGGCGGCGGTGGCCCCGCTGCTGGGCCTCTTGGGCACGGTCACGGGCATGATCCAGACCTTCCACGTCATCGCCGACTTCGGCACCGGCAATGCCCAGGCCATGGCCGGGGGCATCCGCCAGGCCCTGATCACCACCGAGACCGGGCTCTTGGTGGCCATCCCCGGCCTGTTCGCCGGCTACGTGCTGCGCCGCCAGGTGCAGAAGCTTCAGCAGGGCCTGTTCGGCTTCGCCCAGGCGGTGGGGCGCTGGCTGCGCTCCCGGGAGGAGGCGGCATGCTGAGGCTGCGCGGACGCCTGGGGGACCTGGACGGCCAGCGGGCCGACGAGCCCGAGCTGAACATGGCCCCCCTGATCGACATGGTCTTTCTGCTCTTGATCTTCTTCCTGGTCACCACCAGCTTCGTGCGCGAGGCCGGGGTGGAGGTAGCCCGGCCCCAGGCGGCCAGCGCTGCGGCCAAGACCAAGGGCGCCCTGATAATCGCCGTGGCCGTGGACGGCCGCATCTACATCGAGCGCCGGCAGGTGGACCTGCGCTCGGTGCGCGGGTTGGTGGAGCGCTTCCTGGCCGAGGACCCCGAGGGCGTGGTGATCATCGCCGCGGACAAGAACAGCCTCACCGGCCGCACCATCGAGGTGCTGGACCAGTGCCGCCTGGCCGGGGCCAAGGACGTGGCCGTGGCCGCGCAGAGGCCGGACCAATGAGCCTGGCCCTGACCCACGCGCCCCTGCGCGGCCGCTGGGGCCTGGCCCTGGCCGGTTCCCTGGTGCTGAACCTGGTTATCTTCGGCGCCGCGGCGCTCCTGTTGCAGGGCGAGCCGGCGCGGCCCCGGCTGGAGGCCTACCATGTGTCGGCCTTCCTGCCCCTGCCGCCGCCCCCGCCGCCCAAGGAGGAGCAGGAGCCGCCGCCCCCGCCGCCGCCCAAGCCCCTGAGGCTGAGCCAGCTCCAGGCCGCGCCCCAGGCCCGGCCGGCCGTCGAGGCCCCGCCCATCGCCCTGGAGCTGGGGCCCAAGCTGAGCCTGGGCCCAGTGCTGGCCCCGCCGGGTCCGCCGGGGCCGCCGGCCCTGGGGCCTGGCGACCGCGAGCCCCTGGTGGCGGCCCAGATGCCGCCGCCCTACCCCTACCTGGCCCGGCGGCGGGGCATCGAGGGCGCCGTGACGGTGCGCTTCTTGGTGGACCGCCAGGGCCGGGTGCAGCATCTATCGGTGCTGGGGGCCAACCCGCCCGGCGTCTTCGAGGAGACGGTGTTGCGCACCGTGCCCCACTGGCGCTTCCGGCCCGGCCTGCGCCAGGGCCAGGCCGTGGAGGCCTGGGTGGAGACCACCATCCGCTTCAAGCTGGAGGGCCGGTGAGACGCGCCCTGGCCATAGGCCTGCTGGTGCTGGGCCTGGCCGCGCCGGCCGGGCCGGCCGGGCCGGCCGCGGCCGCCGACTGCCCGGCCGAGCCGAGTATGAGCCGCTCCCTGCAGCAGGCCCTGTACCAGGCCCAGCAGGAGATGGAGAAAAAGAAGGACGCTCAGGCCGCCCAGGACCTGGCCCGCTACGCCGCCGACAACCCCGGTGACGCCCACCACCAGCTATCCTTTATGCGCGGGGTGCTGGCCTACCAGGCCGGGGACAGGAAGGCGGCCGCCGAGCACTTCGCCCGCGCCGTCCAGCTCTGGCCCTGCTTCGTGCCCGCCCTGCGCAACCTGGCCCTGGTCTACTTCGAGCAGAAGCAGCCGGCCCTGGCCGCGGACCTGGCGCTCAAGGCCTACCACCTGGCCAAGCCGCCGCGGCCGGGGCTGCTCTACGAGGCGGCGGTGTTCGCCCTGTCCGCCGGCCAGACCAAGCGGGCCCTGCCCTGGCTGCTGGAGCTGGCCGCCCGTCCCCAGCCCCAGGAGCAGTGGCTAAGCGCCCTGCTGCGGGCCCACATGGAGCTGAAGCAGTACCCCCAGGCCCAGGCCGTGCTGGCCCGGCTGCTGGCCGCCCACCCCGGCCAGGAGCGCTACTGGCGCCTGGCCGCCAGCCTGGCCTCGCTGCAGGAGCACTGGCCCGCGGCGGCCGCGGCCCTGGAGGTGGCCCATCGCCTGCGGCCGCCGGAGGCCCAGGGCTGGCGGCAGCTGGGCGACCTCTACCGCGCCGCCGGGGTGCCCAAGCAGGCCGCCCGCTGCTATGAGCGCGCCTGGGGCCCGCAGATAAAAGAGCCCCAGCAGATGGACACCCTGGCCCAGACGTATCTGCAGGGCAGCTATCCGACCGAGGCCCTGGCCTGGGCCCAGCGGGCGGCCCAGGCCCAGCCCAGCGCCCAGCGCTGGGCCCTGGTGGGACGGCTGCTCTTGGAGGCCAGGCGCTGTTTGGCCGCCCACGAGGCCTTTGCCCAGGCCGCCGCCCTGGGCGACCCCCAGGGCCGCCGCAGCCTGCTGGCCGGCTACGCGGCCTGGCAGGCCGAGCGCCTGGACCTGGCCCAGGCCGCATTCGCCCGCGCCCTAGAGAAGGCGCCGGCCAAGAGCGCCACGGCCCGCAACGCGGCCCGGGCCCTCAAGGACCTGGAGGCCGCGCGCCGCGCCGCCCGCCAGGCCCAGGCCGGCGGCTAGGCCGGCCGCGGACCCCGCCATACAGCCATCGTCTGCCGCGGTGAAACATCTTCCTCGGCTGCCGTTATATGGGGCGCTATTGCTTGACAGAGAGAGGGTGCCTATAATAAAGGCACATGACATCAAGAAAACGCCTGGGGAGAAGTGTATGACCTTCCAGGTTGAAATGCGCCTGGAGCTTCCCTATGAGATCGCTCAGGAGGGCAAGTGGTATGTGGCTTCTTGCCCGGTGCTGGACGTTTACTCGCAAGGCGAGACCCCGGAAAAGGCCAAGGACAACCTGGTGGAGGCGCTGACCGCCTTCTTGACCTCCTGCATCGAGCGCGGCACGCTGGACGCGGTGTTCAAGCAGTGCGGCTTCAAGACCCATCGCCCGCAAGACTTCGCCGGCCCAGCCCAGCCGCGCCAACCGCGACCCGACTATTTGGATATTCCCATTCCCTTCTTGGTCAACACCGGCGATCCCGAGTCGTGCCACGCCTAAACCCCGTCCATTGGAAAACGCTGGAGTGTGTCTTTCAAAAGGCGGGGTTCGTTTTTGAGCGCCAAGTCGGGGGCCACCGCTCCTAAGCCAAACCCGGCTGTCTGCGTTCGGTGATCATCCCCACTTACAGCGAAATAACGGTCGCTATCATTAAGTCCAACCTGCGTACGGCCGGAATAAGTCGGGAAGAATATTTCCGCCTGTTGCAAGAATGCTGACCTTCCTGCTGGCCCGCTTTCCGCGTTAACTCCACGGCCTTGCCAACCACTCGTTGCTCGGTCTTGTCGCGGGTTGCCACGCCCGTGCTCCTGGCATAGAGTTGGAGCCTCAGCGCGGCCCTTTGTCTGGGAGGCAGCATGGGCGACATCATCCGGCGGCCCGGCCGGCTGGCCGAGGACTTCTATCTGCTGGGGCACCAGGCCAGCCCGGTGTTTCTCCTGGACGGCCCGCGGCCGGTGATCTTCGAGGCCGGCTTCTCCTGCCTGACCCGCCTGGTGCTGCAGGACGCCCGCTCCCGCCTGGGCCAGCGCGCGCCGGAGATGATCTTCTTCACCCACTCCCACTTCGACCACCTGGGCGCCGGGGCCTGGCTGCTGGAGGCCTACCCGGGCCTGGTGACCGCAGCGGCGCCCAAGACCCAGGCCGTGCTGAAGCGTCCCAACGCCCTGCGCATGATCGCCGAGCTAAACGACGCGGCCGCCGAGGCCATCGGCCAGGCCACCGGCGGCCTGGCCGGCCGCACGCCCTTCAAGCCCTTCGCCATTGAACGGGCGGTGGACGAGGGCGAGGAGATCCAGCTGGGGCCGGACCTCAGCCTGCGGGTGCTGGCCACGCCGGGGCACACCTGGGACAGCCTGAGCTTCTACATCCCCCAGCGCCGCATCCTCATCGCCGGCGAGGCCGCGGGCACCGGCCTGCCCGAGGGCCAGGTCGTCACCGAGTTCCTGGTGGACTACCAGGCCTACCTGCAGGCCATCCGCCGCCTGGCCGGCCTGGAGGTGGAGCTGTACTGCCAGGGGCACCACCAGTGCTACCGCGGGCCGGAGGTGGGGCGCTTCCTGGCCCGCAGCCTGGCCGCGGCCCAGGAGTTCCGGGAGTGGGTGCTGGCCCTCTTGGCCCAGGAGGGCGGCCATGTGGAGCGGGTGATGCAGCTGGTCAAGGCCGGCGAGTACGACACCCGCACCGGCCACCGCCAGCCCTTGCCGGCTTACCTGCTCAACCTGCGGGCCCGGGTGACCCACCTGGCCCAGACCGCCGGCTACCTGCCCGCCCAGGCCTAGCCGCCCGGAAAGGGCTGGACCCCGAGCCCCGGCCGAGGCTAGAATGAACCACCGTTCATAAGCGTCCGCCCCCCTAGACGGAGGTATGAAGCATGAGTCCAGCCACGGTGGCAGAGATTTTCTCGCAGATGCCGGCCAAGTTCTTGGCCGACCAGGCCCAGGGGCAGGAGGTGGTCTATCAGTTCCACATCACCGGCGAGCAGGCCGGCGACTGGCAGGTGGTGATAAAGGGCGGCCAGTGCCAGTCCTCCTCGGGCGTGCACGACAACCCCACGGCCACCATCACCGTGGGCGACCAGGACTGGCTGCAGGTGATCGCCGGCACCCTGAGCCCCATCAGCGCCTTCATGGCCGGCAAGCTCAAGGTGGGCGGGGACCTCATGGCCGCCCAACGCCTCAGCTCCCTATTCAAGCTGGGCGCCTAACCCGCTAGCACCCTCACCCGCCTTTACGAGGAGGCCGCAGCCGCCGCCCGGCGGCGGGCCTCCTTTTGCTCTTGGCGCTGCCGGTGGCGCTCCAGGAAGCCCTCCAAGAGGTCCCACATCACCGGCACCACCAAGAGGGTCAGGAAGGTGGCCGTGGCCAGGCCGGTGACGAAGGTGCTGGCCATGGTGCCCCAGACGATGGAGTACTCGGGGAAGCCCACGGCCATGGGTAACAGTCCCAGCACGGTGGTGACGGTGGTCAAGAGGATGGGGCGCAGGCGGATGTTCACCGCCTGCCACAGGGCCTGGGCCCGGGGCAGGCCCGAGCGCCGCCGGCGGTTGAGGAAGTCGATCAGCACCAGGGCGTCGTTGACCACCACCCCGGCCACGCCCACCGTGGCCACGAAGCTGTTGATGGTGAAGATGGTCTGGGTGAAGAACTTGCCGAAGATCACCCCGATCAGGGCGAAGCTCACCGAGGTGAGGATGATCAGCGGCTGCAGGTAGGACTTGAACTGGACGGCCAGGATCACGTAGATCAAGAGCAGGGCCACGCCGAAGGCGTAGAACAGGGACTGGAAGGACTTGCGCGTGGTCTCGAACTCGCCGGCGAAGCTAAGGGTGGCCCCGGGGTATTTGGCGCTGATGCTCTCGTAGTAGGCGCGCAGCCGGGCCACCACCGCCGGGGTGGACAGGGGGGCGCCGGTGGGGACGTTGCCGGTGAGGGTGATGGCCCGCTCGCCCTGGAAGCGGTTGAGCTGGCCGCTCTCCATGTACACCCGGGCCCGGGTGAGGTCCTGCAGGCGCACCGGCCCCGAGGGATGCTCCAGCAGCGGCACCTGCAGGGCCTGCTCGGGCGTCTTGACCAGCTCCGGGTCCAGCTTCACCTTCAGGTCCACGTCCTCGTCCACCAGGCGGTAGGTGCCCACGTAGCGCCCGCCCAGCACGGTGCCGGCCAGGCGCACCACCTGGGCCGGGGTGACTTGGTACTCGGCGGCCCGCTCGGGGATCACCTGGTAGCGGAACACCCGGCTGGGCTGGCCCAGGTTGTCGGCCACGTCCACCACCGAGCCTTTTAGCTCCGGCGCCTGACTCAGGAAGGACTTGATGTCCCGGGCCAGACCCTCCACGCTGCTGGGGTTGCTGCCCACCACGCGCACGGTCACGTCCTTGCCGGTGGGCGGCCCGTCCTTCTCCGGCCGCAGGCTGATCTTCACCCCGTCCTTGGCCAGGGGCTTGAGCTGCTCGCGCAGCCACTCTATGTGCTTGACCGGGTCGTTGGTGGGGTAGTCGGCGAAGTGGCGCTGGTCCTTGCCCGGCAGGGTGACCGCCACGTGGCCCAGGTTCACCCCGAAGACGGGCTCGTAGTCCTCGCTGATGTAGTAGCCGGCCACCGCCGCCGCCGACTCGCTCATGCCCGGGCCCTGGGCCATCACCGCCTTGGAGAGCTCCTTGAGCACCTCCTGGGTGCGCTCGATGGGCGTGGTCACCGGCAGCTCCACCTGCAGGTAGTACAGGGAGTAGTCGTCGGGGAAGAACTTGACCTTGATCAAGGGCCAGCGGCCGCTGAGGCTCACGCCGGCGATGGCCAGGGCCGTGAGGAACAGCACCCCCACCAGCCCCAGGGTGAGCCAGCGGTGGGCTATGGTGCGCCTGAGCAGAAAGTTCACCGCCGCCCGGCAGGCCCTGAGGGCCACGCTCTCGCCCTTGAAGTCCAGCTCCTGCTCGTTGATCTGCTGCTTGACCTGCTTGGGCCCCCAGTCGCGGTAGTGCAGGGGCAGGATCAAGAGGCACTCGAAGAGGCTGGCTCCCAGGGCGAAGGCCACCGCCTTGGGGATCAGGGCGAAGAACTCGCCGGTGGAGCCGGTCATGATCAGCATGGGCAAAAAGGCGGCCACGGTGGTGCTGGTGGCGCTGACCACCGGCCAGAACACCTCGGAGGTGCCGTTGATCACCGCCTCCACCATGGGCTCGCCGGACTGGCGGTGGCGGAAGATGTTCTCCACCACCACGATGGCGTCGTCGACGATGATGCCGCTGACCAGCACGAAGCAGAACAGGGTGATCTCGTTGAGCGAGTTGCCGGTGATCCACATGAAGACCATGGTGAGCAGGAAGGAGAAGGGTATGCCCACCGTGGTGATCAGGGCGTTCCGGAAGCCCATGAAGTAGGTGATCACCGCGCAGACCAGGAACACGCCCACCAAGAGGTTCCAGCCCATGGTGTGCATGGCGTCGCCGATCTTGACCGTGCTGTCCTGGGTCAGCACCAGGCGCACGCCCTCGCGCTTCATCTCCGCCCGGTGGCGCTCCACCACCTCGCGCACCGCCTCCACGATGTCCAGGGCGTTGCCCTGCTGGGTCTTGATCACCTGCAGGGCCACGCAGTCGGCGCCGTTGACCGAGGTCAAGACGTAGGCGTCGCGGTAGGACAGCTCGGCCTGGCTGGCCAGGTCGCGGATGCGCACGAAGCTGCCGTCCATATCGGTGCGCACGATGGCGTCCAGCACCTGCTGACGGCTGCGGTAGCGCTCGTCCGCCTTGAGCACGAACTCGCCGCCAGGGGTGGTGAACTCCCCGGCCGGCACCGCCACGCCGCTCTGGCCCAGGGCGCCGGCGGCCTGGTCGAAGGTGACGCCGTAGCGGGTCAGGCGGGCCGGGTCCAGCAGCACGTGGAACTCCCGGGTGCGCTCGCCCACCAGCTTCACTTCCTTGACCCCAGGCAGCTGGCGCAGGGCGATCTTCATCTGCTTGGCCATCAGGGTCAGGGCCCGGTTGCTGCGTTCGCCCACCAGGTTCACCGTCACCGCCGGCAGCCAGTCGTTTACGTCGATGGCGTTGAAGCGCGGCGGGTCCACCTCCGGCGGCAGCTCCTTGAGCCGGCCCAGCACCTTGAAGCGCAGGTCGTCCAGGCCGTGGCGGTAGTCGGTGTCGTCGATGAACTTGACCACCACGCTGGAGCGCTGGCGGTAGGAGGTGGACCGGGTGAACTCCACGTTCTCCAGGTCGTCCAGGGCCTCCTCGATCTCCCTGGTGACCAGGGCCTCCACCTCCTCGGGCGAGGCGCCGGGGTAGATCGTCTCCACCCAGACCTTGCCCAACTGCACGTTGGGGTAGCGCTCCACGGGCAGGGCCAGCAGGGCGAAGGCCCCCACTACCATCAGGATGACGAACAGCAGGTTGACCAGGACGGTCTCGGTGAGGGTGAAGCGGACCAGGCCTTTCATGGGCCGCCTACTTCGAGCCGGGGGCGATGAAGCGCTGGCCGGGCTTTACCTGGGGCGCGGAGACGCGCACCGTGCCCTGGGGGCCGGGGCCCAGAAGCACCACCCGCACCTGCGCCCCGCCCTCGCGGGTGAGCCAGTGCTCCTGATAGCGCTCCTGCACCGCCGCCGCCGGCAAGAGCACCGCGCCGGAGGGGTCCGGGGCGCTGAGCTGGAACTCCACGCGCAGGCCGCCGCGGTGCTCCTTGAGGCCCTTGCTCAGTTCCAGCTCCAGGGCCACCTTGCGCGTGGCCGGGTCGAAGGCCGGCGACAGGCGGCTGAGCTGGGCGGGCAGGGTCAGCTTTTGGTCGGGCAAATACACCGTCAGGGGGCCGGGGTCCCGGCGCAGCAGGTGGTACTGCTGGGGGTCCAGGGCCAGGGGCACCATCAGGGTGCGGAAGTCGCCCAGCTGGGCCACGGGCGCGCCCACGTTGACCCACTGGCCCGGCTCCACCTGGCGCTCGATCACCTTCCAGCCCACCGGGGCCTTGATGGTGTGGCGGGCCAGGCGCTCCTTGAGCACCTTGCGCTGGGTCTTGAGGGCCTTGAGGGACAGGCTGGCCTGGGCCAGGTCGTCCTCCAGGCGGTCCAGCTTGGAGGGGGCCTCGGAGTGCTTCTGCACCAGGGCCCGGTAGCGGCCGGCCTCCTTGCTCAGGTAGGCCACCCGGCTGGCCAGGCGCTCCTGCTCCACCTGATTGGCCTCCAGCTCCAGGGCCACGAAGGTGTCATCCAGGACCGCAAACACCCCCTTGGGGCCCATGGTGTCGCCCACGTCGTAGAGCACCTTCTGGCAGCGGCCGGAGACCTCGCTGACCAGCCGCAGACGGGCCCGCTCGCGGGTGAAGCCGGTGAGGGTCTGCACCTGCTGGGCCGGCCGGGCCACGAACACCGGGCCTGGGCTGGGCTCGGCCTGGGCCAGGCGGGCGGCCGGCAGGACGGCCAGCCCTAAACCGGCCGCCAGACAGGCGGCCGCCGAGCACACGGCTAGTACACGCCGAAGCATGATCCGCCTCGCGTTAGGGAACAGGGGCAGCGCCCCGCCGGCGGGCGCGGAGCGGCGGGCGCCTGGTTTACCCACCACATTAAACCTTAGGCGCGCCCGGCACAAGCCCCCGGCCCTGGACAGGGCCCGGCCCCTGGGGGACAATGCGCCCTGGCCCGGGCCGCCAGCGCCGGGGCGGGGAGCAGGATCGTGGCGCAGGAAAGCATGGAGCCGGTGGGATTCCGCCAGTGGCTGGGGCCGCAGCTCTTGTTCACCGGCATCTTCTTCATCAACTTCATCTCCCGGGTGGCCATCGCGCCCCTGCTGCCGGGCATGGAGGCCGACCTGAGCCTGACCCACGCCCAGGCCGGCAGCCTGTTTTTGTTCATCTCCCTGGGCTACTTCGTGGCCATCGCCGGCTCGGGCCTGGTCAGCCAGCGCCTGGGCCACCGGGGCACGGTGCTCTTGTCGGCCCTGGCGGTGGGGGCGGTGATGCTGGCTCTGCCCCTGGCGCCGAGGCGCTGGGGCCTCACCGCGGGCGCGGTGGCCCTGGGCCTGGCCTCCGGCCTGTACCTGCCCTCGGGCCTGGCCTCCCTGACCTCCCTGGTGCGGCCGGCGGACTGGGGCAAGGCCATGGCCGTGCACGAGCTGGCCCCCAACCTGGGCTTCGTGGCCGCGCCGCTGTTGGCCGAGCTGCTGCAGCGCTCCCTGGGCTGGCGCGGGGTGCTGGGCCTGCTGGGCGGCGGCGCGCTGGTATTGGGCCTGGCCTTCGCCCGCTGGGGCCGGGGCGGCCGCTTTCCCGGCCAGGCCCCCAGCCCCTCGGCAGTGGCGGCCCTGGCCCGCCGGCCGCAGCTCTGGCTGATGGTGGCGCTGTTCTCCCTGGGCATCGGCTCCAGCCTGGGCGTATTCACCATGCTGCCCCTGTACCTCACCCTGGAGCGGGGCTGGCCGGCGGAGCAGGCCAACCTGCTGCTGTCCCTGTCGCGGGTCTCGGGGCTGTTCATGGCCTTTGTCGCGGGCTGGGCCTACGACCGCCTGGGCGCCCGCCGCACCCTGGCCATGGTCTTGACCGCCGGCGGCCTGGCCACGGCCTGCCTGGGCCTGGCCACCCAAGGATGGCTGACCGCGGCCCTGTTCCTGCAACCGGCCCTGGCGGTGTGCTTCTTCCCGGCCGGCTTCGCGGTCCTGAGCGCCGCGGTGCCGCCCGAGCAGCGCGGCCTGGCCGTGTCCCTGTGTTCGCCGCCGGCCTTTGTGCTGGGCGGCGGGGCGCTGCCGGCCCTGATCGGCCTCTTAAGCGAGCACTACTCCTTTGGCCTGGGCATCGCGGTGGTGGGCGGCCTGATCCTGGCCGGCGCGGCCCTGACCCCGCTGTTGCGGACGGACCGCGGCCTCTAGCTCAGGTATTTCACGGGGCGGGTACGGTTTGCATCTTGGGCCGGCACAGCCAGCCGCCTGCAGACAAGGCAGCCAATGAGCGAGCGCCGCAGGTGTAGCTGAAACTACATCGAGGCGCGAGCGAAGCTGGCAACGCAGTATGCCGGGGGCTGGCGAAGCCGGAGGCCCCTTGGCAAAGCGGGCGCTTTATGCTGTGATGGAGGCAACCGACCAGCAGGAGCCTGCATGGACCCCCGACAGCCCGCGCCCCTGGAGCTGGCCTCCCGGCTCATCCAGATCAATAGCTGCAATCCGCCCGGCGGCGAGGCGGAGGTGGCGGCCTTCCTGGCTCCGCTGCTGGCCGAGGCCGGCTATGAGCTTACCCGCTACGAGCTGGCGCCGGGCCGGCCCAGCCTGGTGGCCCGGCAGTCCTGGGGGCCGGAGCCGCCCCTGTGCTTCTCGGCCCACATGGACACGGTGCCCCTGGGCAGCGAGACCTGGCGGCGCAACCCCTTCGGCGGCCAGGTGGAAGGCGGCCGCCTCTACGGCCGCGGGGCGACTGACATGAAGGGCGGCCTGGCGGCCATGGTGGCGGCCGCCCGGCGACTGGCGGCCCTGAAGCCCACGCGCGGGGGCCTGGTGCTGGTGCTCAGCGCCGGCGAGGAGACCGGCTGCGAGGGGGCCTTTGCCCTGGCCCGGCAGCCCCAGGCCCTGGCCGGGGCCGCGGCGGTGCTGGTGGGCGAGCCCACGGGCAACCGGCCGCTCCTGGGCCACAAGGGCGCCCTGTGGCTGCGGGCCGGCTTCAAGGGCCGGGCGGCCCACGGCTCCATGCCCCACCTGGGCGACAACGCGGCCCTCAAGGCGGCCCGGGCCGCCCTGGCCCTGAGCGAGCACGACTTCGGCGCCCCGCCCCACCCCATCCTGGGCCCCCTGACAATCAACGTGGGCCTGCTCAGCGGCGGCCACAAGGTGAACATGGTGCCGGACCAGGCCAGCCTGAGCGTGGACCTGCGCACCCTGCCCGGCCTGAGCCACGACGGGCTGGCGGCCGCGGTGGGCCGCCTGCTGCCCCAGGCCCGCCTGGAGCGGCTCATGGACGCCCAGGCCATCTGGACCGAGGCCAGCGACCCCTGGGCGGCCCAGGTGGTGGAGATCGCGGCTCAGTTCCTGGGCCAGCGGCTGGAGCCGGCCGGGGCCGCCTACTTCACCGACGGCTCGGCCTTGCAGCGGGCCCTGGGCGGCGCGCCCACCATCCTGCTGGGACCGGGCCGAGCCGAGCAGGCCCACACCGCCGACGAGTGGTGCGCCGCGGCCGAGGTGGACCAGGCCGCCCAGATGTACCTGGCCATCGCCCGCGCCTGGTGCGGGGCCTAGCCACGCCGCCTTCCTTGCCGCCGATAAATGCGATGATTATTTTTTATTTAGAGAGAGGATGTAGGAAGGAGGTTATCTATGGCCACCTTCAGATATAGAGACGCAATCCTGGTTTGGGAGCCGGACAAAGGCTACCGGAACCTGATTACGGGTGAGTGGGAGTTCTCGCCGGTGGACGCCGTGTCGGCCTATGTGGAGCGCAGCCCGCATGAGCGGGAGGAGTTCGTGGACCTGGCCAAGCGGGTGCAGGATTTCTGGCTGGCCCACACCACCGCGGGCGGCATCGAGGGGTTCCAGGAGGTGACCTTCGAGTGCTGAACCCGGCCCCAAACTAGTCCCTAACCACTGACGGCCCCCTGCCTGGTTTGGCGGGGGGCCTGTTTTTCAGCCGGTGTTTATCACCCGCCGGCAGAGCCGGGCCAGGGCGTCCATCTGGTCGCGCTCGTGCCTCCCCAGCTCGCCGCCGCCCAGGCTGTGGCCGTAGTAGCCGTTCATGACCACCGTGCGGCTGGCGGCCAGCACCTCTTTGAGCCGGCTCAGCTCCCCGGCCTGCAGATACATGGACACGTCGTTGATCAACAGGGTGCGCGCCGGCCGCCGCAGGTACTGGGCGAAGAGCTGCTCCAGGCGGCGGGCGTTGTCCTGGGCCAGGGTCAGCACCTCGGCCGGATTGCGGCCGCTGAGGCGGGGGGCCACCAGCTCGGCGGCGAAGTAGCGCACCGCGGCTGGCCAGGGCCCGCCCATCTTGCCGCCCACGCCCTTGGTCAGGGGCGGGGCCATGTCGATCACCGCCAGGTCCGCCTCGCCCTCGGCCAGCAGGCCTTGCAGGACCTGGGCCAGGAGCAGGGTCTTGCCGGTGTTCACCTCGCCGCGGATCAGGGTGCGCCGGCCTTTAAGCTCTGCGGGCGCGGGCAGCACGATGTGCCTGGCCGGGCTCACCACAGCCTCAGGATGCTCAGGATAAAGCGGGCGGCCAAGAGGGTGGTGATCACCAGGGTCAGGACGCCCAGCAGGTTCAGGGGCCAGGACACGCCGCGGCCGCCGTAAAGCCGGCCCTGGTTGAGCAGGTAGAGGATGATGGCGATGATCAGGGGCGTGCCGCACAGGCCCAGGGCCAGCATCACTGGCAGCAGGAAGAAGAAGCCGCCCTTGAGGAAAGGCCCCAGGGCCGACAGCAGCACCCCGCCCACCAGCACCAGGCGGAAGCGGGCGCTGCTGCGCTGGGCGGGCCAGCCCATCTTGTCGAAGATGAAGTAGGCCGCGGCCAGATAGGTGGGCATGATGGTGGAAAAGGTGGCCGCCCACAGCCCGGCCAGGAACACGCCCAGGGCCGCCCCGCCCAAAAGGGGCCGCAGGCTGGGCACCACCTGGGCCGGTCCCTGGACCACTACCCCGGCCGGGTGCAGCAGGGCCGCGCCCACCAGGAAGATGGCCAGGCTGTAGGCCCCGAAGGCCAGGCCCATGGAGACCACGGTGTCGAAGCGGGCCAGGGGCAATTGGGCCCGCTGCCAGCCGCGGGCGTTGGTGTTGTAGGTGTGCATGCCGATGATGGTGATGTGCACCGCCCCGCCCATGATGGCCGCGGCCATCAGGGCCGGCTGCACCCCGCCGGGCAGGCTGGGCATGAGCCCGGCCAGCACCTGGCCCCAGCTTATGTGCGCCTGGCCGGCGGTGACCATGAAGCAGGCCACCACCAACAGCACCAGCACCTTGCACAGGTTCTCGAACCAGCGGTAGCCGCCGTGCAGCAGGGAGGCCGACAAGAGGACCGCGTAGGCCAGGCCCCACCAGGGGGTGTGGATGCCGGTGATCAGGGAGGTGACCCCCACCAGGGCATTCATCAAGACGATGGCCGCCAGATAGGTGGCCAGCACCGCGTCCAGGGCCAGCAGCCAGGCCCAGCCCCGGCCCAGGCGGTCCTGGGTGGCGGCGATGATGCCCCGGCCCTCCAGGATGCCCACCCGGGCGGCCAGGTACTGAGCGGTGGTGCCGAACACGGCGCTCAAGACCACCACCCACAGCATCCCGTAGCCGTAGGAGGCCCCGGCCATGACCACGCTGGCCAGGGTGGCCGGGCCGCAGGCCACGGCGCTGACGATCCAGGCCGGGCCCATCTGGCGGGTGTAGTCCATCCAACGTCTGAACATGCTGAGACTCCCTTGAGGCGATCGGGCTATCCTATCCCTCCCCCGAGCGGCCGGCAAGCACCGGGCGCATGCACGCCGGCGCGGCCTGTGTTAGGTTTAGCCCGGACACGCCCTAGCCCGGTACGCAACGAGGAAGCAACTCATGGTCAGCGCATTCCAGCCCGGACACATCCCCCCGCCGCCCGACGGCCAGCCGGCCTGGTGGCTGATAGCGGCCGGCAGCAAGCTGCTGGTGGACGCGGACAACCTGCCCCCCCGCGCCGTAGAGGCGGCCGCGCTGGGCCTGGGGCTGGGCCCGGCCCACTACCTGGGCCGCTGGCAGGGCCGGCCCTGCTTCACGGCCTGGGCCCTGGAGGAGAGCGCGGCCGCGCCCGCGGGCATGGCCTGGCACGGCCTCTACGGCCTGTTCCTGGGCTGGCCCCAGGAGCTGTTCGCCCTGGGGGCGCGGGCCAAGCAGATACTGGCCTGGGAGCGGCGCAACCGCTTCTGCGGCGCCTGCGGCCAGCCCATGCAGGACGCGCCCGACGAGCGGGCCCGCCGCTGCCCGGCCTGCGGCCTCACCGCCTACCCGCGCATCTCCCCGGCGGTGATCGTGGCCGTGGAGCGGGAGGGCCGGCTGCTCTTGGCCCGCAGCCCGCGCTTTCCGGCCGGGCGCATGAGCGTGCTGGCCGGCTTCGTGGAGCCGGGCGAGACCCTGGAGGGCTGCGTGGCCCGGGAGGTGGCCGAGGAGGTGGGGGTGCAGGTCACGGGCATCCGCTATTTCGGCTCCCAGCCCTGGCCCTTCCCGGACTCGCTGATGATCGGCTTCACCTGCCAGTGGGCCGGCGGCGAGATAACCATCGACGGCCAGGAGATCGTGGAGGCCGGCTGGTACGGGCCCCAGCAGATGCCCGCCCTCCCGCCGGATAGCTCCATCGCCCGCCGCCTGATCAACCACGTGCTCCAGGGCGTGGCCCATCTGCCCGGCACCCCCTGGCGGCGGGACGACTAGGCTAGCAACCTAGCTGCAGGGCCCGGGCCAGGTCCAGGCCGGCCTGGCGGGCCCGCTCCAGGTGCTCGGGGTGCTGGTTCACGTCGCCCTCCAGGTCCAGGCCCCGGCAGAGCACCGAGTCCACCAGCTCCATGTCCAGGGTATCCATGAAGTAGCGCACGCTCAATAGCGCCCCCTCGAAGAGCCTGGCGCCGTGGGTGGCGCCCACGGAGATGAACAGGCCCTTGCGCTTATAGTCGCGCTGGCCAAAGGGCGTGTGCTCGATCCAGTACTTCTTTACCCACAGGCTCTGGAAGCGGTCCATCATGATCTTGGTGTGGGCGCTGAGTGCGTAGAAGAAGATGGGCGAGGCCAGCATCAGGCCCTGGCTGGCCAGGCAGAGGTCATAGACCCGCTGGAAGTCGTCGTTGATCACGCAGCGGCCGTCTTGCTTGCAGCCGTAGATCTCCAGGCAGGGCGACATCTTCAGGTCGCGCAGCACCAGGGGCTCCACCTCCGCCCCAGCCGCGCGGGCCCCGGCCACGGCCTGGTCCAGCAGAAGGGCGGTGTTGCCCTGGCGGCGGGGGCTGCCGTAGATGGCCACGATGCGGCGCATAGCTCTCTCCTGGGGTGCGGGCGGCCTAATGTTAGCACAGGTCCAGGTTGGCGTAGGGCGGGTTAGCGCAGCGTAACCCGCCTGCGGCGATTAGGCCATCCGGGAGGAGTTGGGAAGGAAAGTATCTAAAGTATCTTTAGGTGGCCTCGACAACTCGTTGTCGAGATTGGGTAGCGAAGCGGAGCAACAAGAGGTTCGGCGAGACGGGTTGAGTTTAAGCGGAGGGTCTGAGCAGGGCGGGGCGGCCGTGTTGAACCTCTTGTGCCTGCGGCACCCAGACAGGCGAGCTGTCTGGGCCACCCGCGGTCGGTGCGCAGGAGGACGCTAGAAAAAAGCCAATGTCCTTGCGAGGAGCGCAGCGACGAAGCAATCTCTGCCTGGAGCGGGCGGCCGCGGCATGGGAAGGAAATGTTGGGTTCCGCTGCGCTCAACCCAACCCACGCGAGCGCTGTATTTTGGGTGGCCGGGACAGCTTGCTGTCCCGGTCGCGGAGCTTGAGCGACGCGACAAGCGGTGCGGCGCTGGGGTTTTGAAGATAAAACCGCTTGCGCCTGCGGCGCCCGGATAACGAGTTATCCGGGCCACCCCATAAAGCATAGCCGTCGTTGCGAGGCGCGGCGGCCGGGACGGTCCGCAGCGGCACGATGGCTCCTCCCGCCGCGCCGTGGCAATCCTCCCTTTCCTGCGGTGCCCGCGCAGAATTGGGAAAGGAAAAATCGCCAGGAAAATGTTGGGGTTTGCTCTGCTCAACCCAACCCACACGATTCTTATGCTTTTGCCTAGCCTACCCTGCCGCCTCCTGCACCGGGCGCTGGTCGCTCGCCTCGGCCGGCGGGGTGGTCCACTGGCCGCCGCCGTAATCCCTCTCCCACAGCGGGTCGGCCAGGGCGGCCCAGCCCGCGGCGTAGGCGTCCAGCCGGTCCTGGTGCTGCTGGTAGATCTCCTCGGCGCCGGGGTGGGTGAAGCGCGGGCGGCAGGTGGTTATCACCTCGCGCATGACCTCAGGGTTGTCGATGATCATGCAGGGCCGCAGGTGGTTGTGGTTGTGGGGCTGGCAGGCGCGGATGTGCCGGAACAGGTCGCTGTCCAGGGCCTCAAGCAGGGTGTGCTCCTTGACGTTGTGGGTGGCGATGTGGGTGTACACGCAGGGCTCCACGTCGCCCAGGGCGTTGACGTGGAAGTAGCGCCGGCCGCCGGCGATGCAGCCGTTGACATGCGGGCCGTCGTTCCAGAAGTCCAGCACGAAGATGGGCCGCGTGGCCCGCACCTCGATGACGTGGCGGCGCAGGCGGTCGCGCTGCTCGGGCAGCACCATCAAGTCGAAGTCGGCCTGGCCGTTGACCGGGATGTAGAGGAAGTACATCTGGGCCAGGGAGCCCAGGGCCATCATCTGGTCCACGAACTCCAGGGAGGCCACCTGATCGACGTTGTGGCGGGTGACGGTGGCCGAGGTGCCGAAGCAGACCTGATTGCGGCCCAGTATCTCGAAGGCGCGCATGATCTTGGCGTGTACGCCCGGTCCGCGCCAGGCGTCGGTCTCGGCCTGGCCGCCCTCGATGCTCACCACCACGAACACGTTGCCGGCTTGGCGGAAGGCCACGGCCCACTCGTCGGTCATGAGGGTGCCGTTGGTGTAGACCTGAAAAAATATCTCCGGGTACTCCTCGATGATGCGCAGCAGGTGCGGGTAGACCAGGGGCTCGCCGCCCAGGATGGTGATGAAGCCGATGCCCAGCTCGCGGCACTGCTCCAGGAGGTCCTGGACCACCTCGTAGTCCAGCTGGGGCCGCATGCCGTAACCCAGGGTGTAGCAGCCCTTGCAGCGCAGGTTGCAGCGCAGGGTGGGCGAGAGGATCATGATCATGGGCGGCCGGAAGCCGTGCACCTCTTGGCACTGGTCGCGCTTTTTGCCGCCCTGGAAGAAGCAGTTGTAGAAAAGGGTCTGAAAGAGCCGGGCGCGGTTGGGGGGAGGCATCTGGCTCAGAACCCGGCGGAACAGGCGCCTGGCCGGGTGGTCGCTCTGCAGCATGCGCTGGGTGTGGTCCAGGGCCGTGAGCACCTCGGGGTCGTCGCTCAGGTGCCGGGCCAGCTTGACCATCCTGACCAGGCCCTCGTCGGACACCCGCCCCAGCAGCGAGGCTATTATCTGCGCCGCCTGCTGGCCGCCGTAGGACTTAAGGCTCTCCATCACCTCCATGAGCAACCTCCTTGCCAGCCCCAGGCGCCGGAACGAGAAGCTGCCAGGGACGAGAAGCCCCCGGCCTCTATCCCCAGGACTTAAGGAAAAGCCACCACCGCCATAGTCGGCGCCCAGCCTCGGGCGGACATATGCTCTTTTCTATTTTGGTTTTGGTTTTTGCCAGCGGTTGCCCAGGGCGGGGGCCATCAACCCGACGGCGGCCGGCCAGGGCGGGCAGGCAGGCAGGGCGGGAAGCAGAATCATGGCTGAGCGTTCTTTTAGCCGCTACGGATTGGTCCCATCCGGCCTAGGGAACCGCAGTCCATGTGTAATTTAGAATAACTCAGGGCTATCGGCGATTTCAACCCAGGGGCGATAGTGTCTCAGTTTGAGTAAGGAGAAAAAGTGGCCGTTGATTATACTGACTTATGTTGGTGGTTAAACGATCCCCTTACGAGGGGCAAAACTGCTGCTGCCAGAATTGAGCCGGATGGTACGCTGACGGTTGCTCTGCCCGGTTATGCTGCTGCGTTTGATTCAGAAGGCAAATTGAGTTAGCTTTGCAGCCTAGGAAAAGATGCGCCCAGGTATTTTATATACGAAAAGCCATACTGAAGAATCTTCATCAGAATTGGCATCTTCTCTGAAACCCATCTTGATGAGTGCTTGGAGGTCTTCTTTTGCTTCTCTAGGATTTCTGGAACGGAACACGCGGAAATTCTCATTACCTCTAGATTCGTGTTTTTGAGAGTCTTTAGTGAGCCCTACGCACCAGTTGCTATATTCGGTATCAATTCTGCTGATATATTGCAGAATATCCACAACGGTAGAGTAAATGATTTCTACCATAGCATCGGTTTCCTTATCCGGTTGTAAAATGTAGCTGGGTAAGTGAAAGTATCGTTTCACGGTTAAGAGGCTCTGTCAACTATGAACCCCTTTATTCGGACACACAAGACGCAACGGGTCGCCCGGCAATGGAAGCCAACCTGATATTGACCACCTAATGACCTTTGAGGATTTGGCGGCCCTGATAGATCAGTGCGAAGCCAGCTTAAAGAATCGAACTGAGACACTACCCCTGGGGCGGCTGATCCCCGACTAACTCTATGGGATGAACCACCTTTACCTGGGCGGACAGGCCCCGGCGCCACTGCAAATAACAGCCCGAGCAGCTGGTAGCCAGGACGGCCGCGCCGCTGGCGGCCAGGGCCGCGTTCCGGGGCGCGAAGATGGCCTGGCTGAGCTGGGGCTGGCTCAGGCTGAACAGCCCGCCGCCGCCGCAGCACTGGTCCGCGCCGTTCATCTCCGCCAGCTCCACCCCGGCCGCGCTGAGCATGGCCGCGGTCTCGGGCCGGGGGGCCTGGCCCTGGCGCAGGTGGCAGGGGTGGTGCAGGGCCGCCGGCCCGGCGGCCGGGCCCAGGCCGGCCAAGAGGCGCGGGTGCCCGGCCAGCACCTGGCTGATCTCCACCACCCTGTGGGCCAGCTCTTGGGCGGCCTCTTGCTCCTCGGGCGGGGCCAGGCGCGGGCCTTCCACGGCCAGGCCGTGGGCGCAGGAGGCGCAGAGGGTGACCACCCGCTCCACCCTGGCGGCGCTGAACAGACGCCGGAACTCCCGGCCCAGCTCGGCCGCGGGCGCGGCCAGGCCGGCGGCCAGCGCGGGCAGGCCGCAGCAGCCCTGGCCGGGCGGGATCACCACCGTGTAGCGCCGGCTGAGCAGGCGCACGGCCTTGGCGGCCAGCTCCGGCCGCAGGTAGTTGGTCAGGCAGCCCACGAACAGGCCCAGGCGGGGCGCGCCGGCCGGGCCGGGCACCTCTATCGGCGCGTCGGCCAGGAAGGGCCGCGCGGCCAGGGCCGGCAGCCGCTCCAGGCCGCTGAGGCCGGGCAGGCGCAGGCGCAGGCCGCTCAGGCGGGGCAGGGCCCTGAGCAGGGGCTGGGCCAGGCGGCCGGCCGCGGCCAGCAGCTCCAGGCGCTCAGGCTTGGGCAGGGCGTGCTCCAGTAGCAACCGCTTGGCCGCGGGCGCGCCCACGGCCTGGGCCAGGGCCTGGCGGCCCAGGGCGATGGCCTGGGCCGCGTCGGACTGGTTGGGGCAGTTGGCCGTGCAGCGGCCGCAGAGCAGGCAGCGGCTGAGCAGCTCGGCCAGGCCCCGGCGGGGCATGAGTAGGCCCTGGTCCAGGCAGGAGATGATCTGCAGCTTGCCCCGGGCCGACAGCTCCTCTCGGGGCAGGGCCCCGTACACCGGGCAGACGCCGCTGCAGGCCCCGCAGCGGCAGCAGCGGGCCACCTCGGCCAGGGCCCTGGCCAGGGGCGCGGAGGGGCTGGCGCTCACGGCAGGATTTCGGGGCCGGGGATGGCCTTGTGGGGGTTGAGGATGCCCGCCGGGTCGAACAGGCGCTTGAGCCCGCGCATCAGCTCCAGGGCCACCGGGTCCAGCCGGGCCCCCACGTAGCCCAGCTTGGCCAGGCCCACCCCGTGCTCGCCGGAGAGGGTGCCGCCCAGGGACAGGGTAGTGGCGAAGATGTCGCGCACCGCATCCTGGGCGGCCTGGTTCTGGGCCGGGTCGGCCGGGTCGTACATCACGTTCACGTGCAGGTTGCCGTCGCCGGCGTGGCCGAAGGTGGGGATGGCCAGGCCGTACTGCCCCCCGATGCGCCGGGCCGCGGCCATGAGGGTGGCCAGGCGGCCCAGGGGCACCACCACGTCCTCGTTGAGGATGCCGGGGGCCAGGGTGCGCACCGCCGGGCCCATGACCCGCCGGGCCCGCCAGAGGGCCTCGGCAGCGGCCGCCTCGTGGGCCACCTGCACCTGCTGGCCGCCGCCGCCTGCCAGCAGGCGGGCCAGGTCCTGGGCCTGGCGCCGCACCACCTCGGGCGGGCCGTCCACGTCCACCACCAGCATGGCCTCGGCCTGGGGGGGCAGGCCCAGCCGGGCGTAGGCCTCCACCGCCTTAAGGCTGGCCCCGTCCATGAACTCGCAGGCGGTGGGGATGATGCCCGAGGCCAGCACCGCCTGCACCGCGGCGGCTGCCTGCTCCAGGTCCCAGAACAGGCCGCTTACCGTGGCCTTGGCCTCGGGCAGGGGCAGCAGGCGCATGGTCAGCTCGGTGATCACGGCCAGGGTGCCCTCGCTGCCCACGATCAGGCGGGTGAGGTCGTAGCCCACCACGTCCTTGAAGTTGGCCCCGCCGGTGGTGAAGACGCGGCCGTCGGCCAGCACCGCGGTCAGGCCCAGCACGTAGTCCCTGGTGACGCCGTACTTCACCGCCCGCAGCCCGCCGGCGTTTTCGGCCGCGTTGCCGCCCACGGTGCAGAAGCCCACGCTGGCCGGGTCCGGCGGGTAGAACAGGCCCTGGGCCGCGGCCGCCTCCTGCAGGCGGGCGGTGACCACCCCCGGCTGCACCACCGCCACCTGATCGGCCTTGTCTATCTTGAGGATGCGGTTGAGGCCGCTCAGGTCCAGCACCACCCCGCCGGCAATGGGCACGGCGCCGCCGGTGAGGCCGCTGCCCGCGCCCCGGGGCACCAGGGGCACCCGGTGGGCGGTGCAGGCGGCCAGCACCGCCGAGACCTGGGCAGTGCCCGCGGCGCGGATCACCGCCTCGGGCCGGTGCCAGAGAAAGACGGTGCCGTCGTAGGCGTAGAGCAGGCGGTCCACCGCGGCGTCGGAGAAGTTCTCCGCTCCGGCCGCCGCCATGAGGGCCTGTCGGGCCGCGGTATCCATGGTGCCTCCGCCCAGAGGTTTGCCGCCGCGGTGCGTGCCGAGGAAATGCTAATCTATTACCACAAGCAACCGGAGAATGCCCTCTGCGCGCGCCCTCCCATCGCATCATGAACCGGCTGGCCGGCTGGGCCTTTTTAATAGCCCTGGCCGGCGCCCTGGCCGCCTGCGCGGGCCCGGCTGGGCCCATCGCCGACCTGCGCGACATCCCCCAGGACCCGGCCGCGCTCCTGGCCGGGGCCGACGAGAGCGCCTGCCTGCTGCGGCCGGCCTTTCAGGCCGCCCAGGACGCGGAGTTCGACCGGCGCTACTTCGCCTGCTGGCAGCGGGCCGCGCCGGCCGAAGACCGGGCGGCCCTGGCGGCCCTGGCCCGGCCAATGCTGGCCCAGCCCGGCGTGGGCCAGAACCTGCAACCCCGGCCCCTGGCCTGGTACCAGGCCCTCCTGGCCCAGGCCGACCTGGCCCGCCACCCCAGCCTGGACTGGCGGGGGGTGACCACCATGGCCTGCGACCTGCGGGTGCTGCCCACGGCCCGGCCGGACTTCGCCGGGGGCGAGCCGGGCAGCGGCTTCCCCTTTGACCGCCTGCAGCAGACCTCCCTGCCTGCCGGCCTGCCAGTGCGGGTCTGGCACCAGAGCCGGAACGGGGCCTGGCTCCTGGTGGAGACGCCCCTGGCCGCGGGCTGGCTGCCGGTGGGGGCCGTGGCCCAGGCCGGGGCCGCGTTCCGGGCCCGCTGGCAGTCGGGCCGCTACCTGGCCGTGACCCAGGACGACGCCCTGCTCAGGGACGCCCAGGGCCGGGCCCTGTTCACGGCCAACCTGGGGGCCGTCTTCCCCCTGCTGGGCAGCACGGCCGGCCAATGGCGGGTGCTGGCGCCAATGGCGGCCAACGGCAGAGCCCGAGCCGTGGAGGCCCGCCTGGTCCGGGCGGCCGGCGCGGCCAAGCCCCTGCCACTGACCCTGGCCAACCTCACCCGCCTGGCCAGGGGCCTCATGGGCCAGGCCTACGGCTGGGGCGGGCTGTTCGGCGACCGGGACTGCTCGGCCCTGACCAGGGACCTGCTAGCTCCCTTCGGCCTCTGGCTGCCGCGCAACTCGGCTGACCAGGCCCGATCCGGCGCAACGCAGGTGGACCTGGCCGGCCTGGGCGACGCGGACAAGGAGCGGCTGATCCAAGAGCGCGGGGTGCCCTACCTGACCCTGCTCTACCTGCCCGGCCACGTGATGCTCTACATCGGCAGCCCCCAGGGCCGGCCCCTGGCGCTGCACAGCATCTGGGGCCTCAAAACCAGCGGCCCCTGGTGTGGCGAGGGCCGGACCCTGATCGGCCGCACGGTGATCACCAGCCTGACCCCCGGCGTGGAGCGGCCGGACCTGGCCCGGCCCCAGGGCCTCTTGCTGCACCGGCTGCAGACCATGGTGCTGCTGGCCCCGCCCGAGGCCCGCTGCCCGGCCCCCCGGCCCTGAGCCCCGCCATTACGCCTGGCTATATCAAGCCGCCCTTTTCATCAAAATTTTCAATTTGACTAATTGTTTCAAGGTATTAAGCTTAGAAGACGCAACTCTGTCAACCCTGGAGCCCGAGCCCCATGGACCTGACCCCGGCCACAGCCGAGCCCGGCGGCAACGAGGAGCTGATCCGGCTCATCGGCGAGCGGGCGGCGGACCTGTTCGCCTCGGGGCAGATGCTGTGCACCTCGGCGGTGCTCAGCGCCCTGAACCAGGGCCTGGGCGGCGGCCTGGACCCGGAGCTGGTGCTGCGCCTGGCCGGCGGCCTGTACCAGGGCCTGGGCGGGGCCGGCTGTCTGTGCGGGGCGGTGAGCGGGGGCAACCTGGCCCTGGGCCTGTTCCTGGGCAACGGCAAGCGGAATGGCCGCGGCGCCCGCCGCCTGGCCGCCGCCGCCCGTTGCCTGCACGACGATTTCAAGGCCAGCCTAGGCTCCACCTGCTGCCGGGTCCTGACCAAAAAGGTCAAGCACGACAACAAGCTGCACACCGCGCAGTGCGCCGGGCTGAGCAGCCTGGCCGCCGAGCTGGCCGCCCGCCTGATCCTGGCCCAGCGGCCCGAACTGGCCCAGGGCGCGGACCTGGAGTACCTGCTGCAAAAAGAGCCGAAAACCAGCGGCTTGCAGAGGGTTTTGGGGGCCATAGGCAGCTAGGCCCCCGACTTCGCCCCATCCCACCAAAAACGTAGGAATCACCCGCGGCGAACCACCGAATGGTGGTTTGCTTCTTGCTTGGGTACAAAAATCGAAATCGCGCGCGGGGCAAAGGCCGGGGTGGGGCCGGGCAAGGGGTAGAGGGCTTAAGGCATGGCAATCAGAAAGCAAAGCCCTAAATCCAAGAGGACGCCGACCACATGGCCGGCGCCCTCTTGGAAAGGAGAAAAGGCTGAAGAAAGCTGGTTGCCCAGTAATAGTAGCAAAAGGGATGCCAAACGGGGATAAAGGTGGGGACGATGATTTTAGATCAAATATTTCAGTATGTTACATTTTATGGCCTTGGCGCGGCCCCAACCGGCTTTTTGCCCGCCGGTACAAAAATTTGAACCGGCGGCAGCCCCCCTGGCCAGGCTCATCTATTTAACAGTGCGATATTGCTTACACAAAATGGGTACAAAAAATTGTATGTCCTAGGCCGCGATGCCCGGAGCCGGGAAGCTGCTGCACAGGTCGGCCACCAGCTCCCGGATGTTGGCCAGGGTCGGGGCATTGTCCAGGTTGGCCGCCACCTGGGCCACCAGTCCGGCGATGAGGTCCATCTCCGGCTCCTTCATGCCCCTGGTGGTCAGGGCCGGGGTGCCCAGGCGCAGGCCGCTGGGGTCGTTGGCCGAGCGGGGGTCAAAGGGGATCTTGTTGGCGTTGCCCACGATGCCCGCCTGCTCCAAGGCCACGGCCAGCCGCTTGCCGGTGAGCCCCTTGGCCCCGCAGTCAATGAGCACCAGGTGGTTGTCGGTGCCGCCGGTGATCAGGGTGAAGCCGCGCTCCATGAGCCCCTGGGCCAGGGCGCGGGCGTTCTTGACCACCTGGTGGCAGTACTCGGCGTAGGCTGGCCCGGACGCCTCCTTGAGGGCCACGGCGATGGCCGCGGTGGCGTGGTTGTGCGGCCCGCCCTGCAGGCCTGGGAACACCGCCTTGTCGATCTTGGCCGCCAGCTCCTCCCGGCACAGGATCATGCCGCCCCGGGGTCCGCGCAGCAGCTTGTGGGTGGTGCTGGTCACCACGTCCGCGTGCGGGAAGGGGTGGGGGTGGTCGCCGGATATGCACAGGCCCGAGATGTGGCTGATGTCCGCCACCAGGTAGGCCCCCGCCTCGTGGGCGATCTGGGCAAAGGCCGCGAAGTCGATGACCCGCGGATAGGAGGACGCGCCGGTGAAGATGAGCTGGGGCTTGAACTCCTGCGCCAGCCTGCGGGCGCCCTGGTAGTCGATCAGCCCGCTGCCTTTCAAGAGCCCGTAGTGCACCACATCGTAGTAGGTGCCCGAGAAGCTGGCCTTGGCCCCATGGGTCAGGTGCCCGCCCGCGGCCAGGTCCATGCCCATCACCCGGCCGGTCTTGCCCAACAGGCCCAGGTACACGGCCATGTTGGCCGGGCTGCCCGAGTAGGGCTGCACATTGGCGTGCTCGGCCTGGAACAGGGCCCGCGCCCGAGCCTGGGCCAGGGACTCCACCCCGTCGATGTTCTCCTGCCCCTGGTAGTAGCGCTTGGCAGGGTAGCCCTCGGAGTACTTGTTGGCCAGGATGCTGCCCGTGGCGGCCAGGACCGCCGCCGAGGCGTAGTTCTCCGAAGGGATCATGCGCAGCACGCTTTTCTGGCGCTGCGCCTCTTTGTCTATGAGCCCGGCTATCTCGGGGTCAGTGGCGTGCAACTGATCCATGGTGGCGGAATCCTTGAATGCCCGGTGCAAGAAAGCTTAAACATGGCACAGGGCCCAGGGGTTGTCAACGATGTGGGGGGAGGGGCGCGTTAGGGGGCGTATTTTGGAATTCGGTGAGGACGGTGCCATCCCGAGACTCGCGGGCCTGGCCCATTGACAAAGGACATAACCTGGGACACAATATGGGACATCAAATGGGACATCAAATGGGACATCTTCTTGGACATTTAATTTGAATATTTTATAATTTTTTATTAATATCAACTTAATATATGGTGATACATGAGGACATATGAAAGGACACATACCTGGCTGACTTTTAGCCTGGACCTGAGAACGCTCCCGCCGCATCTGTGGGCGCTGTTGGGCGAGGTCGCCTCAAAGTGCGACCACGTGGCGGGGGTGCCTCTGGACCCAGAGGTGGCCAGGTACATAAATCAGGTCTACCTAGCTAAAGGCGCCTTGGCGACGACAGCCATCGAAGGCAACACCCTCACCGAGGAGGAAGCCAAGGCGTATTTGGAGGGTAAGCTCGATCTGCCTTCGTCCAGGGAATATCTGGGCAAAGAGCTGGATAACATAGTTGCGGCGTTCAATAAAATTATTGCCCAAATCGCGCAAGGGGGACCCAAGCCCCTGACCATTCAACAGCTAAAAGACATGAATAAACAGGTTCTCAATGGCTTGGAGCTTGAGGAATCCGTTGTGCCGGGCCAAATCAGGCGGCACCCGGTCGTGGTCGGGCGATACAGATGCGCGCCATACGAGGACTGCGAATTTCTCCTCGAGAAATTTATAAATTTTATTAACGGTTTTCCGGCCCCCCCGGAGATGCTGCCCGTTTACTCTATCTTGAAGGCTATCATCGCTCATTTATATTTTGTCTGGATTCATCCCTTCGCGGATGGCAACGGCCGAACCGCTCGGTTGATAGAGTTATACATCCTGCTTTCGTCCGGCTTCCCCCAGCCGACCGGGCATCTGTTGAGCAATCATTACAACTTGACCAGGCAAGAATACTATCGGCGGCTCGATCAGGCGCGCAACCCAAACAAGGGCGTGGTTGCGTTCATCGAGTACGCCGTAAGGGGTTTTTTAGAAGGTCTGGTGGACCAACTAAAGCTGATCAAAAACCAACAATGGACAGTGGCCTGGACCAACTACGTACACGAGCAGTTCAAGGGCAAAAACAGTTCTGCGGATACCCGGCGCCGGGTGCTGGCGTTGGCCCTGTCAGAGCAGGAAAAAGCCGTAGGGAGAAATGCCATCCGCACCCTGACGCCGGACCTGGCCCAGCTATACGCCGGCAAAACGACCAAGACCACCACCCGGGACCTCAACGTGCTGTTGGAAATGGGATTGGTGAAAAAGGAAAACCACAAATTCATGTCCCGGCGCGAAAAGATCTTGGCGTTCATGCCCTGGCGGCATAACAGCGGTTAATCAAAACCAAAATTTCTGGGGCTGGTACCCCCCCTCCCCCGCCCTTGGCCGGCCGCGGGATATAGGGTAGAAAAATAGGCTGGGAATCATCCGCAACGCCAACCATGGAGGGAGGGCCGCCCTTGACCCTGGCCGGCTACAAAGACCTGGAGCTGAATGACCATCAGGCCGTGGGCGCCTTTCTGCAGGCGGACCCGCCCCGGACCTCGGAGCTTACCTTCACCAACCTCTTTATGTGGCGGCACCACTACCGGCCCCAGTGGCGGGCCGAGGCCGGCTGCCTGCTCATGGTGCTGGCCCCTCAGGGCCAGGCGCCCTTCGGCCTGCCGCCCATTGGCCCCGGCGACAAGATAAGCGCGGCCCGGGCCCTGTGCGCGGACCTGCAGCGGGGCGGGGTCCGGCCCAGCCTGCAGCGGGTGGGCGCGGAGCTGGCCGCGGACCTGGCCGCGGCCGGCTTTAAGGCCCAGGAGGACCGCGACCAGAGCGACTACGTGTACCTGGCCGCGGACCTGGCCACCCTGCCCGGCCGGCGCTATCACCGCAAGAAGAACCACTACAACAAGTTCGCCAAGAACTACCGCTTCGAGTATCGCCCGCTGGAGCCGGGCCTGGTGGGCCGGGTGCTGGAGATGCAGGAGTCCTGGTGCGCCCTGCGCGAGTGCCACCTGGACCAGTCCCTGGCCAGCGAGGACCGGGCGGTGTACGAGGCCCTGAGCCACTTCGGCGAGCTGGACTACAGCGGCGGGGTGATCCTCATCGCGGACAAGGTGGAGGCCTTCAGCCTGGGCGAGCCCCTGAACCCGGACACGGCCGTGATCCACATCGAGAAGGGCAACCCGGCCTTCGACGGCATCTACGCGGCCATCAACCTCTTGTTCGTGGCAGAGGCCTGGTCGGAGATGACCTATATCAACCGGGAGCAGGACCTGGGGGTGGAGGGCCTGCGCCAGGCCAAGGAGTCCTATCTGCCGGCGCGCATGGTGGCTAAGTACGTGGTCACACCGGAGTTTATTTAGCTCAGGCCCGGCCGGGAAGCTTGCGCGCGTCCCGGCTTTGTATTAGCCTGCTCACAACAGGCAAGGGCCCGTCCGGGGCCAGGGGAGCGAGGTTTGCAGCCTTATCAACAGAGACTGGCCAGCCTGCTGGCCGCCAGCGGGGCCCTGTTCTTCGCGCCGGGGCTGCGCCTCAAGGACGGCCGGCCCACGCCCTACTTCGTGAACCTGGGCGTGCTGAAGAGCGGCCGGCTGTCGCTGGAGCTGGGCCGCTGCTTCGCCGACTGGATGATGCAAAGCGGCCTGGCCACCCAGGCCCCGGTCCTCTTGGGCCCCTCCTACAAGGGCAGCGCCATTGCCCAGGCCGCGGCCATCGCCCTGTGGCAGGACCACGGCGTGGAGTTGGAGTTCGACTACGACCGCAAGGAGGCCAAGACCCACGGCGAGGCCAGCGGCAAGGGCGCCTTGTTCGTCACCGGCGCCCTGCGGCCCGGCCGGCCGGTCTTGATCATCGACGACGTGGGCACCTCCATGGCCACCAAGGTGGAGCTGCTGGACAAGCTCACGGCCGAGGGCCAGCGCCTGGGCCAGGAGTTCTCGGTGCTGGGCGTGGCCCTGGCCGTGGACCGGGAGCAGACCCAGGCCGTGTACGACGACCAGGGCAAGGTGATCCAAGGCGTCAAGGGCGCCGACGCCCTGGCCGCCTTCACGCAGAGCACCGGCCTCATGGTCTGGCCCCTCTTAGGCATCCGGGCCGCGGTGGCCTACCTGCACCAGAGCGGCGAGCCGGTGCTGGTGGAGGGCCGCCGCCGGCCCCTGGACGAGGCCCTGCTGGCCCAGTTCAACGACTACCTGGCCCTGTACGGCCGCGAGGCGCGGCCGTGAGGCGGTCGGTGGTGGCGCCGCTGCTGTCGGCCCTGGTGATCCCGGGCCTGGGGCAGATCGTCAACCGCCAGGTGGCCAAGGGGGCCCTCTTGGTGGCCGCCTCCAGCCTGCTGTTCATGGTGGGACTGGGCGTAACCTTCCACCAGGTGAGCAAGGCGGTGCTGGCCCTGGAGGGCCAGGCCCCGGTGGACAAGTGGGCGGCGCTGCGGGCCCAGCTCATCAGTCAGGGCACCACCTGGCTGTGGGTGCTGTTCGCGCTGCTGGCCGTGCTGTGGCTGTTCGCGGTGGTGGACGCCTGGCGCTGGGGCAAGCGGCGGGACCAGGAGGCCGGGAGGACGGGGTATTAGATGCGCGCGCTGGTCTTTGACGAGATACGGCCGCCGGACATGGAGCGGCTGAGCGAGCACCTGGCCCGGCACGCCACGGCCTCGGGCCTGCCGGAGGTGTTCTGGCTGGAGCTGCCCCCGGAGCTCTTAAGCGCCGAGCAGGCGGCCCACGCCGAGTGCGGCCCGCACCGGCTGGCGTTGGTGCTGGAGGAGGACGCGCTCAAGCTGGAGCTTCTGGTGCGGGGTGCGCGCCTGCACTGCTCCTGCACGGCCTACGCGGACCCGGCCCAGCGGCAGTGGCTATTGGATTACGCCGACCGCCTGCTGGCCGAGCTGGACATAAAAACGTGAGGGAACGAGCGCGTCCAGGGCCAGGCGGCGGAGAGGCCTACGGGGACCTGGAGGCCACCCGCCTCTACTGCCCCCGCTGCGGCCGGGCCCAGCCGGTGCGCCGCCGCCTGCTACTGGTGCTGCCCAGCGGCGAAAAGTACTCCTACACCTGCGCGGTCTGCGGCGAGGAGGTGGGCAGCAAGCTGGCCAAGGGCCAAAACGACGGACTGCTCTGGCGGCCCGGCCAATGAGCCAGGGCCAAAGAGGCATAGCATGACCAATCAGCTCAAGCCCAAGCCCATCCGGGCCCTGATCACCGGCGGCGCCGGCTTCATCGGCAGCCACTTGGCCCGGCACCTGCTGTCCCTGGGCCAGAAGGTGCAGATCATCGACGACCTGTCCACCGGGGCCATGGACAACATCGAGGGCCTCAAGGCCAACCCCGACTTCGGCTACACCATCGCCGACATGCGCGAGGAGCCGCTGTTGGCCGAGCTGGTGGACGGCGCGGACGTGGTCTACCACCTGGCCGCGGCGGTGGGCGTGCGCCTGATCGTGGAGAGCCCGGTCAAGACCATCGAGACCAACGTGGGCTGCACCGAGGTGGTCTTGAAGCTGGCCAACAAGAAGCACAAGAAGGTCATCATCGCCTCCACCAGCGAGGTGTACGGCAAGAACGAGGCGGTGCCCTTCAAGGAGGACCACGACCTGGTGCTGGGCCCCACGGTCAAGGCCCGCTGGGCCTACGCCTGCTCCAAGGCCATCGACGAGTTCCTGGCCCTGGCCTATCACCGGGCGCGCAAGCTGCCGGTGGTGGTGGTGCGCCTGTTCAACACCGTGGGCCCGGGTCAGACCGGGCGCTACGGCATGGTGCTGCCCACCTTCGTGCGCCAGGCCCTGAGCGGCGAGCCCATCACCGTCTTCGGCGACGGCAACCAGAGCCGCTGCTTCTCCGAGGTGGGCGAGGTGGTGACGGCCCTGGCCGCCCTGGCCGCCGCCCCGGCGGCCGAGGGCGAGGTGGTCAACGTGGGCTCCAACCAGGAGATCAGCATCAAGGAGTTGGCCAAGCTGGTCAAGAAGCTGGCGGGCAGCAAGTCGCCCATCAAGCTGGTGCCCTACGAGGAGGCCTACGCCGAGGGCTTCGAGGACATGCCCCGCCGAGTGCCCGACGTGGGCAAGCTGCAGCGCCTGGTGGGCTTCACGCCCCAGATGGGCATCACCGAGATCGTGCAGTCGGTGATCCGCCACTACCGGGAGAGCTGACGTGCCCGCCGCAGGCGGCCTATGAAACAGCTTTTCATCTTCGCCCTGGCCCTGGCCCTGGCCGCCGGGCTCACTCCCCTGATGGTTCTGATAGCCCGCCGCCTGGGCTGGGTGGTGCAGCCGCGGGAGGACCGCTGGCACCGCAGGCCTACTGCGGTCTTCGGCGGGGTGGCCATCTACCTGGCCTTCATCGTGACCTTCGCGGCCGTAGGCCCCCGCGACCACCTCTCCCTGTCCCTGGCCGCCTGCGCCAGCGCCGTGTTCCTGCTGGGGCTCATCGACGACATCTTCGACCTCAAGCCCCAGATGAAGTTCCTGGGCCAGCTGTTGGTGGCCATCGCCGCCGTGACCCTGGGCCTGCGCTTCACCTTCCTGCCCTGGCCCTGGCTGAACGTGCCCCTGACCCTGCTGTGGCTGGTGGGGGTGACCAACGCGGTCAACATCCTGGACAACATGGACGGGCTCTCCTCGGGGGTGACCCTGGTGGCCGCCTCCATCCTGGCGGTGATCAGCCTGATGCGCGGCTCGCCGGAGGTGGCCTTGACCGCCGCGGCCCTGGCCGGAGCGGCGGGCGGCTTTTTGATCTACAACTACAACCCGGCCCGCATCTTCATGGGCGACTGCGGCAGCCTGTTTTTGGGCTTCACCCTGGCCGGCTGCACCATCCTGGGCGCCGGCGGAGCCAGCCACCTGACCCTGTCCCTGTTGATCCCGGTGGGGGTGCTGGTGGTACCCATCTTCGACACCACCCTGGTCACCTTCCAGCGCACCAGCCACGGCCGCTCCATCGCCCAGGGCGGCCGCGACCACTCCAGCCACCGCCTGGTGTTCCTGGGCCTCAGCGAGCGCAAGGCGGTGCTGGTCTTGATACTCATCAGCCTGGCCGGCGGCCTGGTCTCGTTCTGGCTGCAGTACGTCAGCGTGGCCGTGGCGGCGGTGGTGCTGGCCCTGGCGGTGGTGGTGTTCGTGTTCTTCGGGGTGTTCCTGGGCGGGGTGAAGGTCTACGACGCCAAGGCCCAGCCGGCCCACCGCTGGCGGAGCCCGCTGCTGGGCCGGGTGCTGCTGTACAAGAAGCAGATCCTGCAGATCCTGGCCGACCTCTTGCTGTTCGCCGCGGCCTACACCGCGGCCTGGCTGCTACGCTTCGAGGGCCACCTGTACCGCGACCAGATGGCCCTGCTGACCCACTCCCTGCCCTGGGTGCTGGCGGCCAAGATGCTGGCCCTGGGCCTGTTCGGAGTCTACCGCGGCGACTGGCGCTACGTGAGCGTGCACGCCATGATCCAGCTGGCCAAGGCCCTGCTGGTGGGATCGCTCATAGTGGTGGCGGCGATCGCGGTGCTGTACCGCTTCCAGGGCTTCAGCCGCGCCTCCATGATCATCGACTTCATGCTCAGCTTCATGTTCCTGGCCGGCTGCCGCTTCCTGATCCGCATCTTCACCGAGGCCGTGGCCCACAAGAAGGGCGAGCCGGTGCTGATCATGGGGGCCGGCGACGGCGGGGAGATGCTGCTGCGCGAGCTACGCAACAACCCCGCGCTGCCTTATCTGCCGGTGGGCTTCGTGGACGACGACCCGGCCAAGCAGGGGCTGGAGATTCACGGCATCAAGGTGCTGGGCACCCGGGCCGACATCCCGGCCCTGGCGGCCAAGCACCAGGTGCGGCGGGTGTTCATCGCCATCCTGTCCCGGCCCGAGGAGCGCTTCCAGGACGTGCACGAGGCCTGCGCGGCCAGCGGGGTGGAGTGCACCCGCATCCAGCCCATCATCAAGTTTTAGGTTTGGGCGCATTTTGACAGAGCGCGCGCAGGGGGCATATCTTTAAGCCATGCAGTCCCTCAGCCTCAACGGCCTCAAGCTCTACCAGTTCTCGGGCCTGGCCCGGCTGCCCGGCCTGCGGCACGCGGTGAGCACCCGGAACGGGGCCCCGGACTCCGGCGGCCTGGACCTGGGCGGCAGCGACACGCCCCTGGCCGCGGAGGCCACGGCCCACCGGGAGCGGCTGCGCCGGGCCCTGGGCCTCAGGCGCCTGGTGTTCAACCGCCAGGTGCACGGCACGGATATCGTGGCCGTGAACGGCAGCGAGCCCAGTGCGGCGGCCGAGGCCGACGGCCTGGCCACGGACCAGCCCGGGGTGGGGCTCTTGATAAAGCAGGCCGACTGCCAGGCCGTGATCCTGGCCGCGCCCCAGCGCGGGGTGATCGCCAACCTGCACGTGGGCTGGCGGGGCAACGCGGCCGGCCTGCCGGGCAAGGGCGTGGCCTTCCTAGGGGAGCGCTACGGCGTGGAGCCGGGGGAGCTGTACGCGGCCATCAGCCCTGGCCTGGGGGCCTGCTGCGGCCAGTTCGTCAACTGGCGCCGTGAGCTGCCCGCGTGGTTCCAGGAGTTCCGGGTGAACGAAGACCACTTCGACCTGGAGGCGGCCACCCGAGCCCAGCTCAGGGCCGCGGGGCTGCGGCCCGAGCGCATCGAGGTCAGCGGCCTGTGCACGGTCTGCGAGCCCGAGTTCTACTCCTTTCGCCGCGAGGGCCGCACCGGCCGCTTCGGCACCGTAGTGGCGTTGGTGGATTAGGTGAGCGCAAGCCTGCGAGCCAAGGTGCTGGCCAACGAGTTGGTGGGGCGGGAAGTGTATCTGCTGCGCCTGCGTGCGGCGCCCATCGCGGCCGCGGCCCGGCCGGGCCAGTTCGTGATGCTGCGCGTGGCGCCGGGCCCGGAGCCGCTCTTGGCGCGGCCCTTCTCGGTGCACGGCGTGGACGGCGAGGACCTGTTCGTCCTCTACCAGGTGCGCGGCCGGGGCACGGCGCTCTTGAGCCAGGCCGCGCCGGGCGACGAGCTAGTCATATGGGGGCCGTTGGGACGCGGTTTCGAGCTGCAGGCCCGGCGCCCGGCCCTGGTGGCCGGCGGCCTGGGCATCGCGCCATTGGGTTTTGTGGCAAGGAAATTAGAGGATAAAGGTATCCCCTTCCAACTCCTGTCCGGCGGCGCCACTCGGGAAGCCATAGAGGGTTTGGAAAAAAGGTTGGAGGCCTTGTTGCGGGGTAGGCTGGGGCGCGGTCCGGTGGACAAGTTAAGAAGCTTAGTAGCCGCCAAAACCAAAGCGTCCGGTTCCCTTTCTTCCTCGACCATTCCTTTTAGTGGAACCTGTACTAGCACGACTATCGACGGCAGCTACGGCGAAAAGGGAATGGTCACTCTTTCCCTTCAAAACTCTTTTTCCCTGCCCGCCGCATACCGTCCCGACGCGGTGCTGGCCTGCGGGCCTTTGCCCATGCTCAAGGCCGTGGCGGGCATGTGCGCCGAAAAGAAAGTGCCCTGCCAGGTATCGCTGGAGGCGCCTATGGCCTGCGGGGTGGGGGCCTGCCTGGGCTGCGTGTTGCCCGCGGCCGCAGGCGGCTATGTGCGGGTCTGTCAGGAAGGGCCGGTGATGGATGCCGCGGCCCTGGACTGGGAAAGGATCGAGGCGTGAAGAGCGGCATGGACTGGCGCCTGGCCCTGGGCCTGTGCGCCCTGAGCTGGGGGGTGTGGGGCTTTCTGGGCCGGCTGAGCGCCACCCGCCTGGGCTGGCCCACGACCGCGGTGCTGGGCTACCTGGCCGGGGCCGCGGTGATCGCCGCGGTGCTGGGGCCCGGCCCTGCCCGCCCTGGCCTACGGCCTGTGCGGCTCGTTGGGCGCGGTGTTCTTCGTGCAGGCCCTGGAGGGCGGCCCGGCGGTGCTGGTGGCCCCTTTGAGTGAGCTTTACCTGGTGGTGACGGTGCTCCTAGCCGTGTTCTTCCTGGGTGAGAGCCTGGGCCCCAAGCGGCTGCTGGGCCTGGTCTTCATGCTGGGCGGCGCGGCCCTGCTGGCCACGGAGAGGTGAGGATGGACGAGCCCCTGGAGAGCTTTCTGGAGCCGGCCGAGGGCATCCAATGCGCGGAGCCCGAGGTGCTGGCCCTGGCCCGGCAGGTGGCCCGGGGCAGCCGTAACGACGTGGTGGCGGCCCAACGCCTGTTCGAGTTCGTGCGCGACACGGTGCGCTACAGCGTGCAGGTGCCCTTCGACGACATAGCCGACTATCTGGCCCTGAACACCCTGGCTAGGGGCTGGGGCTACTGCGTGCAGAAGTCGGCCCTACTCTGCGCCCTGGCCCGGTCCCTGGGCATCCCGGCCCGCCTGGGCTACGCCGACATAAGAAACCAGATCCTGCCCCCGGCCATGACCGCCATGCTGGGCGGCGACGTGCTCTACTACCACTGCTTCGCCGAGTGGTGGATCGGCGGACAGTGGTGCAAGGCCACACCCAGCTTCGACCGCCAGCTGACCGAGGAGCGCGGCTGGCGGCTGGTGGAGTTCGTGCCCGGCCAGGACCTCTTGCTGCCGGCCACGGACTTGGCCGGCCGGCCGCACGTGAGCTATCTGCGCTACCACGGTTGGCGGCGGGAGGTGCCCCTGGCCGAGATGCGGCGGGCCTGGGTGGAGACCATGGGCGAAGCGGGCCTCCAGGCCTGGCGGGACCAGTCCCAGGGCCCGGTGCGGAGGCTGGCGTGAGCGCGCCGCGCATGAAGGTAAAGGTGGGCGGGCTGGAGTTGGCCAACCCGGTGCTGGCCGCCAGCGGCACCTTCGGCTACGGCCGCGAGTACAGCCCCTACCTGGCGCCAGGGGCCATCGGCGGGCTGGTGACCAAGGGCGTGAGCCTGCGGCCGCGGCAGGGCAACCCGCCCCCGCGCATCGTGGAGACCGCCTGCGGCATGCTCAACGCCATTGGCCTGGCCAACGTGGGCGTGGAGGAGTTCATCAAGGACAAGCTGCCTTGGCTGGCCCAGCAGCCGGCGGCGGTGGTGGTGAACCTCTACGGCGAGAGCGAGGACGAGTTCGCCGAGCTGGCCGGCCGCCTGGGCGGACAGCCCGGCGTGGACGCCCTAGAGCTGAACGTCTCCTGCCCCAACGTCAAGGCCGGGGGCATGGCCTTTGGCTGCGACGCGGGCGCGGTGGGCCGGGTCACTGCCGCGGCGAAGGCCGCCGCCGGCGCCACGCCGGTGTGGGTCAAGCTGACGCCCAACGTGGCCGAGCCAACGCCCATGGCCCTGGCCGCGGCCCAGGCCGGCGCCTCGGCGGTCTGCCTGATCAACACCCTGCTGGCCCTGGCCATCGACGCCCGCACCCGCCGGCCCCGCCTGGCCAACGTGGTGGGCGGGCTCTCCGGCCCGGCCATCAAGCCGGTGGGCCTGCGCATGGTCTGGCAGGCCGCCGCGGCCCTGCGCCGGGCCCATCCCCAGGTGGACGTGGTGGGCATCGGCGGCATCATGAGCGGGGTGGACGCGGCCGAGTATATGATCGCCGGGGCCAGGGCGGTGCAGGTGGGCACGGCCAGCTTCACCGAGCCCGGCGCGGCCGGGCGGGTGGCCGCGGAACTGGCCGCCTTCTGCGCCGAACAGAATCTAACCGAGGTGAATGAGTTGGTGGCCAGCCTGCAGACCTAAAGGAGGCGAGACATGGCCCTGACGCCCGAGGTGCGCGCCGAGGTGCGCATCACCCTGGAGAGCATGCTGGAGGCCTACGGCCGCGGCGACCTGGACGAGGTGATGAGCTACTACCTGGAGGACGACTCCATCGTGGGCTTCGGCACCGGGGCCGACGAGCGCAACCTGGGCTGGCAGGAGCACCGCGCCCAGATACAGCGCGACCTGGCCCAGAGCAACCAGCGCCAGGTGGTGCTGGACTGGTTCAAGGCCGACGGCCTGGGCGAGGTGGCCTGGGCCGCGGTGGAGTGCAGCGCCTGGGCCCAGACCGAGGCCGGGGAGTTCCGGGGCCGGCTGCGGGGCAGCTTCGTGCTGGTCAAGCGCGGCCGGGCCTGGAAGATCGTGCTCAGCCACGCCAGCCTGCCCCTGGCCAGCCAGGCCGAGGGCCAGAGCTTCCCCAGCACCTAAACTTGCCGCACGCCGAGGAGGGAGCCATGAGCGCCCACATGCACCACGCCCACCTGTTCGCCAGCGACATCAACGCGGCCGTCGCCTTTTACCGGGACCTGCTGGGCGGCGAGGTGGTGGCGGACCTGCAGATGGCCGGGGCGCGCAACGTGTTCATGAAGCTGGGGCGCGGCCGCCTGCACTTCTACGACCAGCCGCCCAAGGACCAGGGCCGCGGGGCCGTGCACCACCTGGGCATCCTGGTGGAGGACCTGGAGGCCACGGTGCAGCGCCTGAAGGCCGCCGGGGTGGCCCTCAAGAAGCCCATCAGCGACTATGGCCTGTGGAAGTACGTGATGGTGCCGGCCCCGGACGGAGTGCTCCTGGAGCTGTTCCACTTTGACCCGGCCCAGGTGCCGCCCCAGATGCGCGACTACTTTTTTATGGACTGAGACGCAGCGCGGCTGCGCGGGGCCGGTGCGCCTTAAGAAAAATAGGGATGGCGCGGCGACCCCGGCCGATTATGGCCGCCGAGCCGGCCCCGCCGCGCCCAGCCGCCACGGACTCTCTCCCCGCCCGCCCGCCCCTCTGGACCAGACGGTCCGTGGCCGTGGCCTCGGCACGACCCCCGAAAATTTTCAGCGCCGGAAGATCCAGAACAGCAGGGTGAGCACGGCGCTGATGATCAGGCTGGTGGCGAGGGGAAAGTAGAAGCCGAAGCGCTCGCCCTTGTAGTTGATGTCGCCGGGCAGGTGCCCCAGCCAACCCAGCCAGCTTACCTTGGGCCCCAGCCAGAGCAGGGCCCCCACGCCCGCCAGCACCAGCCCCAAGACGAACAGCAGCTTGCCCAGGTAGGGGAGCATCATCGCCTCCATGGCCTCCATTGTATCCCAGGACCGGGCGCGGGCAAGGGCGGCAAATGCCCCGGCCGGGAGCCGGGGCGGGGGAGGTTGGTTGGTCCGCCCGTCCCGGCCGGGGCATGGGTGCGTTAGGAGGCAGGGCCGGCCTCGGCGCGGGGGCCCTGGGCCGCGCCCAGGATCTTGAGCTTCACCGCCGCGGGCAGGCGCAGCTTGTTCTCCCGCGTGCAGGGCACCTCGGCCAGGCCCAGGGGGCTGGTGACGCCCTGCCAGTCCAGCAGGATGTAGTCCAGCACCTCGTCGTTGAGCGAACCCTCGCGTCCGGCCGCGCCGCCGGGCTGGCGGCGCTCCAGGGCCAGCAGGGCGGCCGAGTCGATGCGCCGCAGGGTGAAGGTCGCGCCCTCTATCTCCAGGCTGAAGCGCTCCTCGGGGTCGATGATCTGGATTCCCTGGCTCACCTTGGTTCTCCTTGGCTGGGGTGGATGCGCTGGGCCCGGCTGACCAGCAGGCGGCGCACGCCGGCGGGCAGGCGGCCGGCGCTCTCGGGCCCATAGGCCGCCTCGCGGCCGGCGGCGTCACGGACGCCCTGCCAGCCCAGCAGCACGTGGGCGCAAATGGCCGCCTGCAGGGCCTGGGGCGGCAGCCACAGGGCCGGCCGGCCGTTGCCGGGCGGCATGAGCAGCCGGGCCTGCTGCCGCTCGATGGCCGCCAGGGCCCCCAGGCTCAGGCGGCGGTAAAACAGCGTGGAGCCGGCCAGGCTCAGACTCAGGCGCTCGTCCGACTCCACCAGGATCAGCTTGGCAGCGGCAGCGTTCATGCGCCCAGGCTAGAGCGCCGCCCGCCCCTGGGCCAGGGAGCCGGTGCACAAAAGCGTGGCCGGGTCTGTGGTAAAATCCCGCCAGGCACACCTAGGGAGGAGCCATGAAGATACTGGTCAGCGGCGGGGCGGGGTTCATCGGCAGCCAGGTGGCCCAGGCCTATGTGGAGGCCGGCCACCAGGTGGTGGTGCTGGACGACCTATCCACCGGCAAGGCGGAAAATGTGCCCGCCGGCGCCCGCCTGGAGCAGATGGACATCGCCGGCCCGGCCGCCGCCGAGCTGGTGGCCCAGGGCAGCTTCGAGGTCATCAACCTTCACGCGGCCCAGGTCTCGGTGCCGGCCTCGGTGGCCGACCCCCTGGCCGACGCCCGCAGCAACGTGCTGGGCCTGATCAACCTGCTGCAGGCCGGGGCCCGGGCCGGGGTGCGGCGGGTGATCTTCATCAGCAGCGGCGGGGCGGTGTACGGCGAGCTGCCCGGCTGGCCGGTGGACGAGACCTTCCCGGCCCGGCCCCTGAGCCCCTACGCGGTGGGCAAGCGCGCCGGCGAGCTGTACCTGGACTACTTCGCGGCCCACTACGGCCTGGAGGCGGTGGTGCTGCGCTACGCCAACGTCTACGGTCCCCGCCAGGTGCCGCATGCCGAGGCCGGAGTGGTGGCCATCTTCATGGACCGCCTGCTGGCCGGCCAGCCGGTGACCATCTACCGCAGCCCTCAGATGCCCAGGGGCATGAAGCGCGACTACACCTTCGTGGGCGACGTGGTCCGGGCCAACCTGGCCGCGCTCAGCAAGGGCCAGGGCGTGTACAACATCGGCACCGGCCTGGCCATTGACACCCTGAGCCTGTGGGAGGCGGTGCAGGCCGCGGCCGGCCGCCGCGGCGGCTACGACTTCGGCCCGGTGCGGCCGGGCGACATCGCCTACAGCGCCCTGGACTGCGCCCAGGCCGCCGCCGGCCTGGGCTGGCAGGCCCAGCACGACCTGGCCGCGGGCCTGGCCGCCACCTGGGCCTGGCGCAGCCAGCAGTAAACCCCGCCGTCTGGAAAGGACCCTGCCATGGCCATGGTAAAGCTGCGCGTACTGGACAACCGCTTTCAGGCCGACGTCTGGACCCAGGCCCTGGAGGCCGAGGGCATCGCCCTTCGGGTGCGCAGCTTCATGGACACGGCCTACGACGGCCTGTACGTGAGCCAGAAGGGCTGGGGCGTCATTTACGTGGAGGAGGAGGACCTGGCCCGGGCCCAGGAACTGGACCAGGCCCTGAGCCAGCAGACCTTTGAGGATGTGGCCAGCGCGGCCGACCTGGCCCGGCGCCTCGAGCACACCCTGCTGGCCCCGGAGGCCGGCCCGGCCGAACTGGAGCGGCACCTGGACCAGTGCCGGCAGATGAATTGCGCCGCGGCCTGCGTCTCGCCCTGGCTGGTGGAGCGGGCGGCGCAGGCGCTGGCCGGCTCAACGGTGGCGGTGTGCAGCGTGGTGGGCTTCCCCCTGGGCACCAGCACCGGCCGCAGCAAGCTGAACGAGGCCCTGGAGCTGGCCACGGCCGGGGCCCAGGAGCTGGATCTGGTGCTCAACCGGGGCCTGGTGCTGGCCGGGCGGCTGGAGGAGGCCGCGGCCGAGGTGGCGGCCGTGGCCGCGGCCGTGCGGCCGGCGCTCACCAAGGTGATCCTTGAGACCAGCGCCCTGGGCCCGGAGCTGAGCGAGCAGGCGGCCCGGGCCCTGGCCACCAGCGGCGCGGCCTACCTGAAGACCGGCAGCGGCTACTTCGGCCCGGCCACCGCCGAGGAGGTGGCCATTCTGGCCGAGGCCGGCGGCGGCCTGGGGGTCAAGGCGGCCGGCGGCATCAAGACCCTGGACCAAGCCCTGGCGCTGATCCAGGCCGGGGCCGCCCGCCTGGGCACCAGCAGCGGCTGGGCCATCTTTCGGCAGGCCCAGGAGCGATGGCCCCACGCCTGATGGTCATCGGCCTGGACGGGGTGGGCCTGGACCTGGCCCGCTCCCTGGCCCAGCGCGGGGTGATGCCCAACCTGGCCGGCCTGCTGGAGCGGGGGGCGGCCTGGGCCACGGCCTCGCCCCTGCCCGAGGTCTCGCCCGTGTGCTGGACCAGCCTGTTCAGCGGCGTTGGCCCTGGCCAGCACGGCGTCTTCGGTTTCGCCGAGCCCCGGCCTGGGGCCTACTCCATCCATCCCGTGGACTCCTACAGCGTGGCCGTGCCGCGGCTGTGGGACGCGGCCAGCGCCGCCGGCCTGCGCTCGGTGGTGCTCAACGTGCCCCTGACCTACCCGGCCGCGGTCATCAAGGGCGTGATGGTCAGCGGCTTCGTGACCCCGGAGCTGAGCCGGGGGGTGCACCCCCTGGAGCTTCTGCCCCGGCTCCAGGCCATGGGCTACCGGCCCGAGGCCGAGCTGGAGCGCGGCCGCCAGGACGCGGCCGGCCTGCTCATGGACCTGGACCAGGCCCTGGCCGTGCGCCTGGAGCTGTTCACACAAATGCTGGCCGAGGACTGGTCCCTGTACGCGGCCGTGGTCAGCGACACGGACCGGGTCAACCACTTCGCCTGGCCGGCCCTGTGGGAGGACGGCCACCCCCTGGCCGCGGCGGCCCGGGCCGCGTACGGACGCATCGACGGCTTTCTGGGCCGGGTCTGGGAGTTTGCCCGGCCTGGGGTGGAGGCCGGCGAGTTGACCCTGCTCATGGCCGCGGACCACTCCTTCGGGCCTATCGTGAGCGAGGTGTACCTCAACCCCTGGCTGGCCCAGCAGGGCTGGCTGGCCGTGGCCGGCGCGCCGCCCCACGAGCGCATCCTGCCCGGAACCCAGGCCCTGGCCCTGGACCCAGGGCGCATCTATTTGCACTGGCGGGGCCGCTTTCCGGAGGGCGGCCTGGAGCCTGGGGCCAAGGCCGAGGCGCTTCTGAGTGACATCGCGGCCGGGCTCATGTCCCTGCGCCACCAGGGCCAGGCGGTCATCGCCAGGGTGCACCGCGGGCTGGAGCTGTACGCCGGGCCCCGGACCCACCTGGCCCCGGACCTGGTGGCCGAGGCCGCGCCGGGCTACAGCTTGCGGGCCGGCCTGGGGCGGCCGGAGGTCTTCGGCCGCAGCCACCTGACCGGCGCCCATTGGTCCCAGGGCGCCCTGGCCCTGTGCCTGCCCGCGCCGGAAGAGCGGCCGCAGACCATTACCGGACTCTACGGGCTGATGGCCGCGGCCCTGGGCCTGGCCTGAGCACCCTCGCGGCCCGGCCTCTCAACCGCGCGTCTCCTTAAGTAGGCCCGCCTCGTGCCCAGTCCGCCGTCATGGTATTATCGCTTGACAATATCGTATATCGATATTATATTTCGATACAACCTTCTTTGGAGAGGACCTGTGCTGCGCGACCTGGAGCTGGCCTTCATAAGGCTGCACATACTGCACCACGCCCAGCAGGACGAGGTGTTCGGGGTGGGGCTGATGAAGGAGCTGGCCCGCCATGGCTACGCCATCGGCGCCGGCACCCTGTATCCCCTTCTGGCCAAGCTGGAGGGAGCGGGCCTGTTGACCTGCCGGCCCCGGGCCGTGGGTCACAAGCAACGCAAGTACTACCGCATCACCCCCCAGGGCCGGCGGGTGCTGCGGGCCATGCGGGCCAAGACCAAGGAGCTGTACCAGGAGCTGCTGGAGGAATGATGAGCTACCTTATCATCTGTGTTTCCGCGCTGTTGGTTTCCGGACTCACCCTTTTCTCCGGCTTCGGTCTGGGCACCTTGTTGATGCCGGTCTTCGCATTGTTTTTCCCGGTGGAGGTGGCCGTGGCAGCCACGGCCGCGGTGCACCTGGCCAACAACGTCTTCAAAGCCGCCCTGGTGGGCCGCCACGCCGACTGGCGCATGGTGCTCCGGTTCGCGGCGCCGGCCGCCCTGGCGGCCGTGCTGGGGGCCTGGCTGCTGGGCCAGATCAGCGGGCTGGAGCCCCTGGCCCGCTACCATCTGGCGGGCAGGGAGTGCGCCATCACCTGGACCAAGCTGGTCATTGCGATATTGATCCTGGGCTTTGCCGTGGTGGAGCTGTCCCCAGGGCTGGAGAGGCTCTCCTTCCCGGTGCGCTACGTTCCCCTGGGCGGGGCGATCTCGGGCTTTTTCGGCGGGCTCTCCGGGCATCAAGGCGCCCTGCGCACCGCCTTTCTGATCCGCGCCGGGCTGGCCAAGGAGGCCTTCATCGGCACCATGGTTGTCGCGGCCATCGTGGTGGACGTAAGCCGCATGCTGGTCTACGGCCTGACCTTCATCCCTCACGACCTGTCCCTGCTGCAAAGCCAGGAGGGCCTGAGGCTGGTGGCGGCGGGCTCTTTGTCCGCCTTTGCCGGGGCCTTCCTGGGCTCGCGCCTGCTCAAAAAGATCACCATGCGGGCCATCCAGAACACGGTGGGCGTCCTGCTTCTGCTGCTGGCCGCGGCCCTGGGCGCGGGCCTGGTCTGAGGAGGCCGGCAACGCCGCGGCGTCGGCTGGCAGGGGGGCGCGGCGCCTTTGCACCCCTGGGCCTGGGCTAGGCGGACGCCGGGCCCGCAAGTGGCCAATATTGCAACGTAAAATCCCTTAAGGCCACTGCTCACAAGCCCAGAGTTATTTACAAGCCCGCAGTTATGTATTAGAATCCCTTACCTTTCTCAGACAAGCGGGTTGAGTCGCCGAGTTTTTCTGGACCCTTGGGTGTGGATCAGGCTTGGTGGGCGCCTTTCCCAGATGGTTGCGTTGGGCGGCGGCGGGGCTGCTCTTTTGCCTGCTGGCCACGGCCGGCGCGCTGGTCTATTGCCACGCGGCCTCGCGGGCCCAGCGGGCGCGCTACGTGGAGGAGGTGGGCCGCAGCCTGGATAAGGACGGCGACGGCCTGTCCGTCTTCCGCCTGCGGCGCGACGCCCAGCGCCCCAGCCGCTTCCGCTGGCAGTTTTTGTTCGTGGCCCAGCCCAACTTCCCCCTGGGGCCCCTGCCCCTGGAGCGGGACTACCGCGTGGCCCTGGTGGGCGGGTTCGTCCTGCCCCGGGCCCAGGAGGTGCGCTTCCGCAGCCAGGCCGCCGACGGCATCCGGGTGCGTCTGGACGGCCGGCATCTGTACAGCGACTGGGGCGAGCACGGCAAGGTGCGGGCCGCCTTCCGGGCCCGCCTGGCCGCCGGCCGGCACGTGCTGGAGATAGAGTACGGCCGCAGCCGGGGCGAGGCGGTGCTGGACCTGATCGGCACCAGGGAATACGGAATACCCCTGGACCTGTTGCCCCTGAAGGCCGGCGTCAACCCCGAGCCCTGGCAGGTCTGGCCCCAGCAAGAGGAGGTGCTGCGCAAGTGGCGCGGCTTCCTGCTGGCGCTCTTGTTCTTCTGGCTGCTCTTAGGGCCGGCGGCCCTGCTGTTCTGGTACGGCCCCCGCCTGCGCCAGGGCTGGCAGGAGCGCAACCTGACCCCGGCCATGGTGGCCGGCCTGCTCGTGGCCCTGGCCAGCCAGCTGCCCTGGTCCATCGGCCACCGCTTCGAGTACGCCTACTGGCGGCTGATCCTGCTGCCCCTCTTGGCGGGGCTGCTCTGCGCCGGGCTCAAGGCCGCAGCCCTGCGCTGGCGGCCGGGGCTGGCCCAGCGGGCGGGCCGCCTGGCGGAGGGCATCCAGGGCCGGCTGGCGGCCTGGGAGAACTGGCTCACCCCGGCCCTGGTCTTCGCCGCCTTCTTCGCCTACACCGTGTGGCTGATCAAAGTGCACGGCGGCCTGGGCCTGATCAACCTGGTCAGCCCCCAGGCCGACGCCAAGTGGTACCGCAGCATCGCCGTGTACGGCTACGTCCTCAACCTGCACGACAGCGCCCGGGTCACCGGCAACTACGTCTGGTTTCCCTTCTATCCCCTGGTGTCGCGGCTGCTGTTCAAGGCCGGGGTGCCGGACCTCTGGTTTCTGTCCATCACGGCCTGGACCGCGGCGGCCGGGGCCTTCTTTCTCTTGTTCCGGACGGCCCGCCAGCTCTTCGGCCTGCGGGCGGCGCGCTGGGCCCTGGCGGCCCTGGCCTGCTACCCCTGCTCGTTTTTCCTGCTGCTGGGCTACCCCTACGGCCTGACCCTGTGCCTGTGCCTGGGCTATTTCCTGGCCCTGTGGCACGGCCGCTACGCCTGGTCCCTGGCCCTGGGCTTCGCCCTGGGCCTGAGCTACCCCTCGGCGGTGGTCGCCGCGGTGCTGCCGGCGTTCATCGTGGCCCCGCGCATCCGGCTGGCGGCCCGGCCCTGGCGCGAGGCGCTCTGGCTGGCCCTGTGCACCGGCGCGGTGCTGGCCGGGCCCCTGGCCGTGTGCCTGCACCACTGGTGGTACTTCGACGACTTGTTCCTGCCCATCAGCGGCATGGGCAAGTGGGGCCGGCACCTGGACTGGCCCACGGCGCCCATCCTGCAGCACCTGGCCGGCGAGCCGGCCCTGCGGCCGGAGAACCTGATCGTCCTGACCCTCTTGCTGGGCATGGCCCTGTTCGCCTTCCGCTATCTGCCGGTGCTGTGGGCGCTGTTGGCGGTGGTGTTCCTGTTCAGCCCCTTCACCGGCTCCCTGGAGGCCAACTACCGGCAGTACCTCCTGGCCTGGCCCTTCTTCCTGCTGCTGGCCTCGGCGCCGCGGCCCCTGTGGCTGCGCCTGGCCTTTTTGGTGCTGATGCTCTACTTCGGCTCGCAGATCTACCTGCCCCTGTGGCTGCGCGACAAGCTGGTCTAGGGCCCGGCCGCGATTGACTCCCCCGGCGCGGCTGCCGCATAATCGTCTGGACCGCACCACCCACGGCAGGCAGGCCATGACGCCCCCCGCGCAAAAAGAATCGGCCCCCCGTAGCGCCTACGGGCGGGTCCTTTTGGCCGGCCTGCTCTGGGCCCTGGTCCTGGGCCTGGCCGCGGGCTGGCTGCGCTACTGGGTGGGCCTGTTCGTGCTGGCCCAGGGCGCCATCTGCGGGTTGCTGGTGGCCTATGTGGCCGGCCGGGCCGGCCGGGTGCAGGGCCAGGGGCCGGCGCATCCGGGCCTGCGCCCGGCCCTGGCCGCGGCGGCGCTGTGGTTGCTGGCCTTCTGGCTGGGCCAGGGCCTGGGCTACGGCCTGGCCCAGCCCTGGTTCGATGTCCTGGGCTGGCTGGGCCGGGTCTGGCAGGGCAAGAGCAGCGAGTTCCTCTTCGGCGTGGCCGCCGTGGGGCCGGTGCACCGCTCCTTCGGCCTGGGGGCCAAGGGCGGCTGGTGGCTGGTGTTCAACCTCATCGACTGGCTGATCCTGTTCTTCTTCCTCTGGACCATGCCCTGGCACACGGGCAAGGCCCGCCCGGCCAAGCAGCGCCGCAGCGAGGCCGCCTCATGATCCGCTGGGTGCGCATCGCCACCTTCCTGGCCGCCCTGTCGGCGGTGCTGGTCATGATCTTCGACGTGGACGCCACCCGGGACCTGAGCCTGGCCAGCCGGGCCCTCCGGGCCGGCGATCTGGACCAGACCCTGCGCTTCAGCTCCCGCGCCCTGCACCTGGGCCGCCTGGACGCCAAGGGCCAGTACCAGGCCCGGGAGCTGCGGGCCCGGGCCGCCCTGGGCCTGGGCAACCGCGGCTTCGCCCTGGCCGAGCTGAACCGGGCCCTGGCCCTGCGGCCCGAGAGCGCCTCGGGCCTCTTGCTGCGGGGCCAGATCAAGCTGGCCGGCGGCGACGCGGCCGGGGCCCTCCAGGACATGGACCGGGCCTTAAGCCTGCTGGCCCCGCCGGGCAAGGCCCTCACCGCCGGCCTGGCCGGGCCCTTGGTGCTGCGGGGCCGGGCCCGCCTGGCCCTGAGGCAGGTGGCCGGCGCCGGCCAGGACGCGGACCTGGCCCTGCGCCTGAACCCCCGCCTGGTCCAGGCCCACTACCTGCGCAGCCGGGTGCTGGACGCCCAGGGCCGACCGGCCGAGGCCCTCAACGAGATCGAGATTGCCGTGGCCCTGATGCAGAAGAACCCCTTCTCCACCTTCTACCTGTCGCCCGAGGGCCAGGAGATGACCGGCTGGATGATCCAGATGCGCCGCAAGAACAAGGTGGACCTCCTGCGGCCGCTCCCCCGTCTCTGAGCGCCCCGGACAGACCGCCGAGACCATAAAACTTCCTTGGATGGGGCCGGCCCAGGCCGTATATTGACTAATGGCGCGGGCCACGCTGAGGCCCAGCCGCCGCCACAGACCGCAAGCCGGGAGGAGTTCCATGGCCGAGGTAGCCAAGCTGATTCTGGAGGGCAAGACCTATGAGCTGCCGGTGGTCGTGGGCAGCGAGGGCGAAAAGGCCATCGACATCTCCTCCCTGCGCGCCACAACCGGCTACATCACCCTGGACCCCGGCTTCGGCAACACCGGCTCCTGCCAGAGCGCCATCACCTTCATGGACGGCGAGAAGGGCGTCCTGCGCCACCGGGGCATACCCGTGCAGGAGCTGGCGGCCAAGTCCAGCTTCGTGGAGACCGCCTTCCTGCTCATCAACGGCCGGCTGCCCCAGCGCGCCGAGCTCAAGCGCTTCTCCCAGCTGCTCAACGAGCACTCCCTGGTGCACGAAGACCTGCATTCGTTCTACCGGCTGTTCCCGCGCGAGTCCCACCCCATGTTGATCCTGGCCTCCATGGTCACCGCCCTGCGCGCCTTCTACCCGCGCCTGGTGGGGCTGTCATCCTCCGAGGAGATCAACATCACCGTGACCCGGCTGTTGTCCAAGTTGCGCACCATGGCCGCTATGTCCTACAAGCTCTCCCTGGGCCACCGGGTCATCTACCCGCGACCGGACCTGTCCTACTGCGCCAACTTCCTGAACATGATGTTCGACAACCCGGTGCGGCCCTACGTCCTGGACGACGAGCTGGTCAAGGCCCTGGACGTGTTCTGGATTCTGCACGCGGATCACGAGCAGAACTGCTCCACGGCCGCGGTGCGCGTGGTGGGCAGCGCCCGGGTGAACCTCTACGCGGCCATCTCGGCGGGCATCGCCGCCCTGTGGGGCCCCCTGCACGGCGGGGCCAACCAGCAGGTGATCGAGATGCTGGAGCAGATCAAGGCCGGCGGCGGGGACGTGAAGCCCTTCATCGCCCGGGCCAAGAACAAGAGCGACGAGTTCCGGCTCATGGGCTTCGGCCACCGGGTGTACAAGACCTACGACCCCCGGGCCAAGATCATGCGCGAGATGTGCCACAAGGTGCTGGGCAAGCTGAACCGGCAGGACCCGCTGCTGGACATCGCCAAGCGGCTGGAGGAGGCGGCCCTGGGGGACGCCTACTTCCAGGACCACGACCTCTATCCCAACGTGGACTTCTACTCGGGCATCCTGCTGCGGGCCGTGGGCATCCCCAGCAACATGTTCCCGGTGATGTTCGCCATCGGCCGGCTGCCGGGCTGGATCGCCCAGTGGAAGGAGAGCGTCCAGGACCCGGAGTGGCGCATCTCGCGGCCGCGGCAGGTGTACGTGGGCCAGACCGAGACGCCCTACATTCCCATGGAGCTGCGCGACGGCAAGGAGGGCGAGGCCGCCGAGCCCCAGCAGCGGCCTAGCGAGCCGTACTCGGCGGTGCTGCCGCGGCCCTAGAAGCGCCGGGCCAGCTTGGTGGCGAAGATGGAGATCAGCCCGCCCAGCATGACGTAGCCCAGGATCACCTCGGCCATGACCCAATAGGCGGCCTCGCGTGTGAGCGGCGTTATGTCGCCGAAGCCCAGGGTGGTGAAGGTGACCACGCTGTAATAGAGCATGGTGTGGAAGTCATTGGGCAGGCCGTGGTGGATTTTGAAGGCCGGGGCAGCCGGGTTGAGGTTTAGGTAATAGAACACGCAGGCGAAGCCCACCGCAAATATCAACGACCAAAGTATCCAGCGCCAGATGGTGCGGCCGCAGTCGGCAAAGAGCCACCAGAGGGCGAAAGCGATCCAGCCTCCAATGCCCTGGCGCATCTCCTCCAGATATTCCTGGTGCCGGGCAAAGCTTACGAACTTAGGGCTGCCGTAACAGGTGGCCAGGCGGGCGCCAAGGAATTTAGTTTTACGGTTGTATTTGACGCCGTTAACATCCGCATCGCTTAAATTGGCATGACGAAGGTCTGCCCCACTCAGGTCGGCCTCGAACAGCTGGGCCTTGCTTAAGTCAGCTCTTATTGTGCTGGCCCCGCACAATTTGGCACCCAACAGGCGGGCCCCGCTCAGGTCGGCCCAGTGCAGGTTGGCCTTTCTCAGGTCGGCATGGTCCAAGTCGGCATCGATTAGCTTTGCTCTGCTTAGGTCGGCACCGTCCAGTAGGGCACCGCTCAGTCTGGCCTCACTCACGTCGGCACTGCTCAAATTGGCACCGCTCATGAAAGCACCGCTCAGGTCGGCTCCACGCAGGCTGGCCGCGCTCAAATTGGCATTTAATAACAAAGTCATATTCAAATCGGCACCCGACAGGTCGGCACCGCTTAGGTTGGCCCCGCTCAGGTTGTGGCTCCAAAGGTGGGCCTCCTTAATTTCTGCGAGTATCTGCTTCAGATCCTCCTCGCTTGGCTTCTGCCCTTTCCACACGCACGTAAACTCCGACCCCTTCGGCCTCCTAACTATTTCCTCTGAACCCATACCCCCCTTCCTTTCCCAACCCTCTTTTCTTCTTCTTCCAGCCCACCCAGCTTAACAACCTCGCCGCCGCGCCGTAAAGCCACTGCCGCCCGCCCCCATGCTAAACTACCCCCACACCCGCTCACCTCTCTCCGCGAGGTCTCCATGTACCAAGCCGAGTACAAGCGCAAGCTGGTCACCCCCGAGCAGGCCGCGGCGGCGGTTCCCGAGGGCGGCACCCTGATCCACGGCCTGACCATGGCCGAGCCGCCGGCCTTGATGGCGGCGCTGGCCCAGCGCCTGCGGGCCGGGGACCTGCGGCGGCTGCGGGTCTTTTCCCTGCTGCCCCAGGAGATCGCCTGCTCCACCATCCTGGACCCGCGCCTGGCCGACCAGGTGCAGGCCGCCACCTGGTTCGTGGGCCCCTGCGACCGCGAGGCGGTGGAGGAGGGCCTGGAGGACTTTATCCCCTGCCACTTCCACCAGGTGCCCCGGCTGATCGAGGAGGGCCCGGAGGTGGACGTGTGCCTGACCATGGTCTCGCCCATGGACGCGGCCGGCTACTTCAGCTTTGGCACGGCCAATGACTTCACCTCCACGGCGGCGCGCAAGGCCAAGAAGCTGATCGTGGAGGTGAATGAGAACATGCCCCGGGTGTTCGGCCAGGCGCTGCTGCACATATCCGAGGTGCACCGGTTGGTGGAGGACCACCGGCCCATCAAGGAGTGGCCCACGCCGCCCATCAAGGAGATAGACCACGCCATCGGCCGGCGCATTGCCGCGCTGGTGCCGGACCATGCCACCTTGCAGTTGGGCATCGGCAGCCTGCCGGGGGCGGTGGCCGAGTATCTCTTGGACCGCAAGGACCTGGGCATCCATACCGAGGTGTTCGGCCCGGCCATGGTGCGGCTGATCAAGGCCGGGGTGGCCACGGGCCGCAAGAAGTCCCTGCAGCCGCGCAAGCACGTGTATACGGTGGCGCAGGGCGACAAGGAGATGCTCGAGTTCATGAACAACAACCCGGCCATGGCGAGCTACCCGGTGTCCTGGGTGAACCACCCGGCGGTGATCGCGCAAAATGATCTGATGATCTCCATCAACTCGTTGATCCAGGTGGACCTCACGGGCCAGTGCAACGCCGAGTACCTGGCGGGCGTGCAGGTCTCGGGCACCGGCGGGCAGTTGGACTTCGTGCGCGGGGCCTATGACTCGCGCGGCGGCAAGTCCATCCTGGCCTTCCGCTCCACGGCCCAGGACGGCAAGGTGAGCCGGGTGGTGCCGCGGCTGGAGCTGGGCGCGGCGGTGACCACGCCGCGCATGGACACCCACTACCTGGTCACCGAGCACGGCGCGGCCAACCTCAAGGGCCTGTCCACCAGGGAGCGGGCGCAGGCCATCATCGAGCTGGCCCACCCGGATTTCCGGGACGAGCTGAGCCACCAAGCGGAACTGCTCCACTTGGGTTGAGGTTTTTCCCAGCCTAAAGTAGGATTTTGGCAGGAGGCAGTGCTTATGATATATAAGTAGCAGCGTGAAGCATGCGCTGCACTGGTAACGGAGAGGACCCTTATTGCCTCATGCTTGATCCCTCCCAGCCTACACCTTTTGATCTAAGCGATTTTACTAGTTATATTGGTTCATGCCTCGACCTGGCCAGCTCTCGTCTGGCCGGTTACAAGTCTATGGTCAAGGTGGCGGCGGACCTGGAGGAGCTGAACGCCTATCCGCGCCTGGATGAGCTGCAAGAGCCCACCGGCATCCATGTGCTTGATAACAAAATGATTTCCAAGCGGGACCTGAGCCGGGCCACCCAGGCCCTGCTCTCGGGCAAGGTGCTGTTGGAGCACGCCTGCGCCGGCGAGGCCACCCGCCTGAGCCTGGGCACCAAGTACCTGATCAACCCCCGCCTGGACCTGACCGCGGACATGATGCTGGGCCTGACCGGCCGCAGATCCTGGCCGGTGAACCCGCGGGCCCTGCGCTCCATGAGCCTGGGCCGGCGGCACATGCTGCAACTGGCCTGGGACCTTAGCCACTTGGCCCGCAAGCAGAAAAAGGACCCAGCCCGGGTGCTGAACAACCAGCACCTGCTGGTCATCATCAACGAGGCCTCGGTCAACGCGGTGGAGCTGGACTTCCTGGAGGCGGGCTTCTACGGCTTCGACCCGGCCAAGGTCTTGTTCATGGTGCAAAAATCCTTCCACGGCCTGAACCTGCGCAAGGGCAAGTGGTTCTACGATCTCTCCTCGGAGCCCCGTCTGCACAATCATGGTCAGATGTTCATGCAAACCACCATGGACAACCAGCTCTACCGCCTGGACCGGGGCAACAAGGAGCGCCTGAGCTCTATGACCTATGAGCAGCTCCTGCAGGGGTTCCTGGACAAGATATCCTTCAACATCGAAGACCTGGACTACCTGAGCCAGTCCCTGGACCTGCCCGGCCTGGCCGCGGCCCTCAAGCTGGGCGAGGCCGGCGCGCGCATGGTCATGGAGGTGGTGACCAACCACCCGGACAACCCCCAGAAGGGCGGGGCCCTGTTCTGGGATCCGGAGCTGGAGCGCAACGTGATGATCGAGTCCTTCCAGCTCAAGGGGGTGGACAACGCGGCCATCGCCTACCTGAACAAGAACATCAACCACTACCCGCGGCCGCTGGAGGCGGTGCTCACCCTGCGCGAGCGGGGCCTGTCCATGCCCCTGGCCGTCAAGAAGGACCGCCTGTACTTCCAGCCCGTGCAGGGGGACCTGAACTTCCTGCTGCCCACCGCCTTTGTGCGGCGCAAGGAGCTCAAACCCATCCAGGCCTGGAAGTCCGGGGCCAACACCGTCGCCGCCCTGGAGGCCATGGACCAGCAGGAGAAGCGCAAGGGCTTCCTGGCCTGGGCCCAGGACCTCACCGGGCTCAAGCTTTAATCCCATGGCCCTCCGGGTGGAAGTGGCGGTGGCCGCTCCGGTCTGGCGTCCGCTCACCTACCAGGCCCCGCGCGAAATAGCCGCGATTATCAAACCCTTGACGCGCTTGCTGGTGCCCCTGCGCGGCCAGATGCGCCTGGGCTTCGCCCTGGGGCCGCCCCAGGAGGGCCCGGCCAAGGGGCTCAAGCGCATCGCCGACGTGCTGGACGAGGCCGGCAAGGCCCAGCTTCTGCCGCCGGGGCTGTTGGGCTTCTTCACCCGGGCCGCGGCCTACTACCAGGCGCCCCTGGGCCAGGCCCTGGCCTGGGCCCTGCCCGCGGGCCTGGCCGGCCACGGGGCCTCGGCCGCGCCCGGCCCGGCCGAGGCCCTGGTGGCCCTGGCCAGCTTCCGGCAGGGACCGGCCGAGTCCCGGCCCAAGCCGGGCAGCCAGGCGGCCCAGGTCCTGGCCCGGCTGCAGGAGGCCGGCCCGCTGCCCCTGCCCGTGCTGCGGGCCGAGTTTCCCCGCATCCGCCAGCTGGCCGCCCGGCTGGAGGCTGCGGGCTGGCTGAGCATCAGCCACCGGCCCCTGGTCAAGGACCTCCTGGGCCGGCCCATCCTGCCCGAGCCGGCGCCGGCGGCCTACACCCCGGACCAGCAGGCGGCGCTGAATGCCATCCTGCCGGCGGTGGCGGCGGGGCGCTTTGAGTCCTTCCTCCTGTACGGCGTCACCGGCTCGGGCAAGACCGAGGTGTATGTGGCCGCCTGCTCGGCCGCCCTGGCCGCCGGCCGCCAGGCCCTGGTGCTCACCCCGGAGATCGGCCTCTGCCTGCGCCTGGAGGGCCTCTTAAAAGACCGCCTGGGCAGCGACAAGGTGGCGGTGCTGCACTCGGGCCTGAGCCCGGCGGTGCGCCGGGGGCAGTGGCGGGCCATTGCCCAGGGCCGCACGCCGGTGGTGGTGGGTGCCCGCTCGGCGGTGTTCGCCCCGCTCACCAACCCCGGCGTCATCTGCCTGGACGAGGAGCAGGACGAGTCCTACAAGCAGGCCGACCGCCTGCGCTACCACGCCCGGGACCTGGCCCTCTTACGAGGCCAGGAGCAGGACTGCCCGGTGGTGCTGGGCACGGCCACGCCGGCGGTGACCACCTACTGGCGGGCCCAGCAGGGGCAGCTCAGGCTGCTCAGCCTGCCCCAGCGGGTGAAGCAGGCGGCCCTGCCAACGATGGAGGTGGTGGACCTGCGCACGGCCGGCCGCCTGGCCGCCGGCTTCCTGAGCCCCCGGCTCAGGCAGGCCATAGAAGACACCGTGGCCGGCGGCCGCCAGGCCATACTCTTTCTGAATCGCCGCGGCTTCGCGCCGGCCCTGATCTGCACCAACTGCGGCCAGCGGGTGGGCTGCCCGGCCTGCTCGGTGAGCCTGACCCTGCACCGGGCGGCCAACAAGCTGCTGTGCCACACCTGCGGCCACGCCCGGCCCCTGCCCCAGACCTGCCCCAGCTGCGGCGGGCCGGGCAGCGAGCTGAGGCCCCTGGGCCTGGGCACCGAGCAGGTGGCCGCGGCCATCAGCGAGCTGCTGCCGGGGCTCAGGGTGGGCCGCCTGGACCGCGACGCGGCCGCGGACCCGGCCGGCCTGCGCCGGGTGCTCCGGGCCATCGCCGGCCGCGAGCTGGACCTGATCGTGGGCACCCAGATGATCGCCAAGGGCCACCATCTGCCGGACATCGGCCTGGTGGGGGTGCTCCTGGCCGACCAGGCCCTGAGCGTGCCCGACTTCCGGGCCGCCGAGCGGGCCTATATACTCCTGACCCAGGCCGCGGGCCGGGCCGGCCGCGAGGGGCGTCCCGGCTTGGTGATCGTGCAGACCTATGACCCGCACCACCACGCCCTGCGCGCGGCCCTGGCCCAGGACGACCGATCTTTTTACGAGACAGAGCTGGCCGAGCGGCGCGATCTGGGCTATCCGCCCTTCATGCGCCTGGTGGGCCTGCGGGTGGAGGGGGCGGTAGAGGACAAGGTGTCCCAATATTCTGGGACACTGGCGCGGGCCATGGACCAAGCGCGGGCCAAGGTGGAGCCCAGGGCCCAGGTCTTGGGTCCGGCCCCGGCCCCAATGGCCCGGGCCCAGGGCCGCTTCCGGCACCTGATCCTGCTCAAGAGCCCCACGGCCTCGGTGGCGGCCTCCATCCTGCGCCTGGCCCAGCACACGGCCGGCCCGCCCCCGGCCGGGGTGCGCCTGATCCTGGACGTGGACCCCATCAGCCTGGTCTGAGGATTTTGCCTCGGCCCGCGCCGCCATATGCCCTATAATGGCCGGCACGTTCAATTACCCGCGAGGACGCCGTGCAAGCCCCCGAATCCACGCCCCGCCTGGGCTACTTCCTGCTGGCGGCCGTCACCATCTTCTGGGGCCTGAACTTCGCGGCCATGAAGGTGGTGCTGGGCGAGCTGCCGCCCTGGACCTTCCGCACCATCTGCCTGATCGGCGGCGGGTTGGGCCTGCTGTTCATCTGCCGCCTGGGCGGCCTGCCCCTCACCTTCCCCCGCGCCAACTTCAGGCCCCTGTTCTGGGCCACCCTGTTCAACATCACCGGCTGGCACCTGACCTCGGCCTACGGCCTGATCCACATGCAGGCCAGCCGGGCCATGATCATCGGCTACACCATGCCGGTGTGGGCCTCGCTCTTGGCCTGGTTCATGCTGGGCGAGCGCCTGGGGCCGCGGCGCATCCTGGGCCTGGTGCTGGGGGTGGGCGGGCTGTTGGTGCTGCTGTGGCCCAACCTGAGCCAGGTGCAGGCCTCGCCCGTGGGCGCGGCCTTCATGCTGGCCGCGGCCTGGTGCTGGGCCGCGGGCACGGTGTGGGTCAAGCGCGGACCCTGGTCCATGCCCCTGATCCTGGCCACGGCCTGGATGTTCCTCCTGGGCGGGCTGCCGGTCTTGATCGGCGCCCTGATCCTGGAGAGCCCGGCCTCGGTGACGGGCCTCTCCCTGACCGGCGGCCTGGTGCTGGCCTACGTCCTGGCCCTGCCGGTGCTGTTCTGCCACTGGGCCTACTACAAGCTGGTGAGCATCTTCCCGGTGAGCCTGGCCGCCCTGGGCATGCTGGCCACGCCGGTGCTGGGGGTGTTCGTCAGCGCCTGGGCCCTGAACGAGCCCCTGGACTGGCCCGAGATCACCTCCCTGGTGCTGGTGGTGGCGGCGCTGGCCATCGTGATGATCAAGCCCTCGGGCCGCGCCCCGGTGCCGGAGAAAGGCATGGCCCAGCCGGATTAGGCGGCCCGCCCCGGCCCCCGCAGGAGAACGAGCATGGAGCTTCCCTTCAGCAGCGCCCAGTTCCTGGAGCTTTTCCGGACCTACAACCAGGCCCTGTGGCCGGCGCACGTGGCGGCCTACGCCCTGGGGCTGCTGGCCGTGGTCCTGGCCCTGGGCGGCCGGCCCTGGCGCAGCCGCCTGGCGACGGCGATCCTGGCCGCCATGTGGCTGGTCAACGGCGCAGCCTACCACATGGCCTTCTTCACCCGCATCAACCCAGCGGCCTGGGGCTTCGGCGGGCTGTTCCTGCTGGGCGGGCTGGCCTTCCTGTGGGCCGGAGTGGTGCGGGGCCGCCTGCGCTTGGGCCTCCAGGGCGGCTGGGCCGGCTGGGCCGGGGCCCTGTGCCTGATCTACGGCCTGATCCTGTATCCTCTGCTGGGCCGCGGCTGGCCCTACACGCCGGCCTTCGGCCTGGCCCCCTGCCCCACCACCATCTTCACCTGGGGCCTGTTGCTCTGGACCAGGGAGCGGCCGCCGCTGTACACCCTGCTCGCGCCCCTGGTCTGGTCGCTCATCGGCTTCACGGCCGCGCTCAAGCTGGGCATCCGCGAGGACACCTTCCTGCTGGCCGCGGGCCTGGGCGGGGCCTTTCTGGTCTGGCGCAAGGGGCGGCAGGGGACGGCTGCTTAGTCTCTGCGGGGTGTAGGGGAGGGGACCATCCCCGCCCGTTTTTGCCGCGTGCAAAAGAAAGGAGGGGATAAACCCCTCCTCTACACTTTGATGAATCAGTTACGGCATCGGCGGCGTTGCTTTTGTCTTGGGTGGCCGGGACAGCTTGCGGTCCCGGTCGCGGAGCTTGAGCGACGCGACAAGCAGTATAACCGCTTGCGCCTGCGGCGCCTGGACAACCAGTTGTCCGGGCCACCCGGGAAAAGATTTTTTCAGGCGCGCCGGGAGAGGGAAAGGGAGGGTTGCCAGGTCTGCGCCGCAAAGCGGGTAACTCCCCAACAACCGCTGCCTGCGGCGCTCCTGGCAATGACGAATAATCTTTATGCGATCGCAGGCGAGGCGACGTGCTGTCACCTCCCGCCCGCCCTCAGTCCAGCAGGTCCTCTAGCGCCGCCTGGATGGTGGGGAAGCGGAACTGGAACCCGGCCTGCATGATGCGCCGGGGCAGCACCCGCTGGCCCTCCAGCAAGACCGTGCCCAGCTCGCCCAGCAGCAGCTTGACCGCCAGGGCCGGCGCGGGCAGGAAGGCCGGCCGGTGCACGGCCTTGGCCAGGGCCTTGGTGAGCTGGCGGTTGGTCACCGGCGCAGGCGCGGTGCAGTTTACGGCCCCGGCCAGCTCCCGCTCCAGGCAGAAGACGATGGCCGCCGCCAGGTCGGCCTGGTGAATCCAGGAGAACCACTGCCGGCCGCTGCCCAGGATGCCGCCCAGGCCGAAGCGGAACAGGGGCAGCATCTGGCTAAGGGCCCCGCCGCCCTGGCCCAGCACGATGCCGAAGCGGGTGATGACCACCCGGGCCCCCCGCCGCGCGGCCAGCAGGGCCTCGGCCTCCCAGTCCACGCAGAGCTGGGCCAGGAAGTCGCCCCCCGGCGGGGAGGACTCGTCCAGCTCCTCGTCCTGGTGAAAGCCGTAGTAGCCCACGGCCGAGGCCGAGACCAGCACCTTGGGGCCGGGGGCCTTGGCCACGGCCTCCACCAGGTGGCGGGTGGTCAGGATGCGGCTGGAGCGCAGCAGGGCCTTGTAGTCCGGGTTCCAGCGGCCGAAGATGCTGGCCCCGGCCAGGTTGACGAAGCCCTGGTGCGCGGCGGCCTGGGCCTGCCAATCGCCCGAGCGGCTGGGGTCGCCGATGATGGCCCGCGCTCCCTGGGGCAGGCGGGCCGCCGCCTCTGGGCTGCGGCTGAGCACCGAGACCTGGTGCCCGCCCTCCATCAGCCGGCGGCATAAGGTGCGGCCGATGAAGCCGCTGCCGCCGGTGACCAGGACCTGCATACGCCCCTCCGGGTATAATTACATTTTGCACCCCACGGCATAGCCCTGGGCAATAGCCTTGAGGGCCGTGCCGCCACCGGCCGCGTCGCCGATGACCTCCACGGTGAGGCCCCTCTCGCGCAGGGCCGCGGCCAGCTCGTCGTTGGGCCGAAAGCCCGTGGCCAGGACCACCGTGTCCGCGGGCAGGGTCTGCTCCTGGCCCTCCACCACCGCCCGCACCAGGCCGGGCTCGATGGCCTTCACCTGCACCTTGGTCTGGGTCTTGACCCCGAAGCGCTTGAGGAGGCCGAAGACGATCCAGCGGGTGGAGCGGCCGATGCCCTCGCCGATCTTGGGCAGCATCTCCAGCACCGTGACCGGGTGGCTGCCCTGGCCGATGAGCTGGCCTATCACCTCCGGGGTCTCGCCCTTGAACAGGGTCAGGTAGTAGGTCTGCTCCTCGCTCAGGGCCCCGCGCCGGGCCACGGCGATGGCCGTCTCCAGGCCCACGGCCCCGCCGCCGATCACCACCACCCGGCCCTGGGGCCGGGCCACCCCGCAGAGCAGGTCCCAGGCCTGCACCACGTGGGGCAGGTCCGCGCCGGGGATGGGCGGCGCGGCCGGCCGGCCGCCGGCGGCCAGCACCACCACGTCCGGCTTGAGCGCGGCCACCGCCTCGGCGTCGGCCTTACTGTTCAGGCGCACCTCCACGCCCGCCTCGGCCAGGGTTGCGGCCTGCCAGGCCGGGATGGAGGCGAAGTCGCGCTTGGCCAGGGGCTGGTGCCACCAGGCCAGCTGTCCGCCCAGGCAGTCGGCGGCCTCCAGGAGCGTCACCTTATGCCCGCGGGCGGCGGCCACGATGGCCGCCTGGCAGCCGGCCGGCCCGCCGCCGATGACGACTATCTTCTTGGCCTTGCCGGCAGGCTGGGGGCCGGGGTCCGCGGCCTCGCGGCCGGCGCGGGGGTTGACCAGACAGCCCACGGGCTGGAGCAGGGCCACGGCGTCGAAGCAGCCCTGGTTGCAGGCCACGCAGCGGCGGATCAGCTCCGGCCGGCCGGCCCTGGCCTTGGCCGGCAGCTCGGGGTCGGCCAAGAGCGGCCGGCCCATGCACACCAGGTCCGCGTCGCCCCGGGCCAGGATGTCCTCGGCCAGGCCAGGGGAGTGGATGCGGTTGCTGGCCGCCACCGGCACCCGCTCCACGGCCCGCTTCACGCCCCGGGCCAGGTAGGAAAAGCCGCCCGGCGGCAGCTCGTGGGTGATCTGGGGCACCTTGGTCTCGTGCCAGCCGCCGGTGACGTTGATCAGGTCCACGCCGGCCTGCTCGCAGGCCTTGGCGAACTGGGCGGCCTCGGCGTTGGTGTGGCTGCCGGGCACGAAGTCGTTGCCCGCGATGCGCACCCCCACGCAGAAGTCCGGCCCCACCGCGGCCCGCACCTTGGCGATCACTTCCAGGCCGAAGCGCATGCGGTTCTCCAGGGAGCCGCCGTACTGGTCGCGGCGCTGGTTGATGGCCGGGGAGAGGAACTGGCAGATCAGGTACCCGGCCGAGCCCAGGATCTCCACCATGTCCATGCCCGCCTCCTGGGCCCGGCGGGCTGCGGCCACGAAGTCGTCCTGCACCTGGCCGATCTCCTCCAGGCTCAGGGCCCGGCACTCGGCCTTGGTGTAGCCGGATACGTGCACCGAGCTGCTCACCGGCACCGTGCCTATTAGCGCCGGGTGGGAGTAGGCCCCGGCCATGTAGAGCTGGGCGCCCATGGCCGCGCCCTCGGCCTTGACCGCGCTCGTCAGGCGGGCCAGGCCGGCAATGTCCTCGTCCTTTTTGATGCTCACGAAGATGGGCCCGCCGGCCAGGTCGTTGATGGCGCAGCCGCCCACGATCACCAGGCCCGCCCCGCCCCGGGCCCGCTCGCGGTAGAACTCCACCAACTGGTCAGTGACCTTGCCTTGGTCCATGGTGTAGTTGAGATGCATGGCCGGCAGGACGATGCGGTTGCGCAACTGGAGCTGGTTTAGGGTGATGGAGGACAGCAGCAGGGGGTAGTCGCTCATGTCTGGCTCCTGTGGGTTGGCGTGCGGGGGGTCTATCTATTTACGTAGCCTGGATTGGGGCCGGGAGGCAAGGGGGAAAGGGGAAGCTGGGTGGTGGGGCTTAGGCCGCGCCAACCGCCGCGCCAAGGCAGAAATTGCTTGGTCGCGGCTCACGCCGCGGGTGGCCGGGACAACTCGCCGTCCCGGTCGCGGAGCGTAGCGGCGCGACAAGCGATATGACCGCTTGCGCCTGCGGCGCCCGGACAACCAGTTGTCCGGGCCGCCCGCGCCGGCACAAAGTGACTCCTCTTATCCCTCCTCCCCCAGTCCACCTTCGCGAGGCAGCGACTCTGTCGATTGCTCCGGCTTTGGCAAGAGATGGCGGGGCAAGAAAGCGAGTCCCGCGATCAGCGTTGGGACCACGGCGCTAGCGATGACCACCGCCACCAAGAAGGAATATTGCTCCTGGGTTACGATGTTGTGCGAGAAGCCATACAGGGCTGAGATGGTTCCGAAGGTCAGGCCAGTGGACATCATCAAGGTGTAATACCATCGCTCGTCGCGCTGGCGGCGGAACCGCCCCACAATCGGGTAGAGGCCGAAAATCTTCGATATCACCTTCCCTCCCAGCAACAGCAGAAAAACTGTCGGTGCGGCAACAAGGGCAGGTAGAGAAACGAACGTTCCCGCACGAAGGAAGTAGAACGGAGTGAGAAAGCCAACCGTCAAGGTCCGCAGACGGCGAACCCAGAAAGTATCTCCGTTGGAGAACTCCGCCAGTACCATGCCCACCAGATAGGCGGGAAGCACCGCCTCGCTCCCGGACCAAAGGGCCAACGCGCCCAGGCCAAAAAGGACCAGAATGACCCATTTCGTCCGGATAGCCGCGGTCCGATGGGCGTAGACTCGGGTCAACCATCTGCTGGTAAAAGGCAATATCGCCAGCACAAAAACCGTGGCGGCGATGAAGATAACGGTTTTATAGGTGAACGGCGCGAACAACAATCCCAGCGCGATAACCGTGCCGAGATCATTAATGAAGCAGGCTCCCAGAATCCCTTTGCCAAATTCGGTTTTGTTGAAGCCGGTTTCCAGCATCACCGCATAAACGACCGCCATGGAGGTGGTTGAAAGCGCCACGCCACAAAGCAAACTGGCCTGGAGATTCCAGTCCAAAATGTATCGCGCGATGGCCGCACACCCCAAGAACGGGGCTAGGAAGCCAACAAAACCGATGGCCGTTACTTCCTTGAGTTTTTTTCTAATCACCTCTGGCTCGAGCTCGGCGCCGGCCAGAAAAGTGAGCAGAACCGCTCCCGAGGCTGCCAGAAACCGCAGCCATTCTAAGTTAGAGCCCAAGGCATCACCCTTGCCTAGGTAGCCCGCGACAGCGGCCGCGAGCACGCCAACGCATATTTCAACCAGGGCGATGGATATCCGCAGGTGGTAGGCGACGATAGCGGAGATGACGGCCAACCCGAACCACAGGGCGGCCAGGGTAAAGATGTGTTCCATAAAGGAGTCCTCCTTTCCTGGATGCGTTCCCAGCCGTGGCGCAAATGCAAACAACCCGCTTTGCAGCGGGTCGCTTTTCGTGGCCTGTGCTCCTACCGCTGCAAAAGCCTGCACAGTAGGAGTCATCAGCCCGGCTTGGGCAATTATGAAGGGGGACTCCATCCCCAAATTTCGAAAAAACTAATCACAATGGCCGGGAAAAGGCAAGTCAAAAGATTGCATTGAGTCTTGGTCCCAGCGTTTTCCAAGGCCTTGGGCAGTCCTTGGTTCGTGCAGCGGCGAACGGTTTGGCGCAAGGCAGCGAAGATTTAAGAAGACCGCTTGCGCCTGCGGCGCCCGGACAACCAGTTGCCCGGGCCGCCTGCGGGGAAGGAGGCAGGGAAAGCCAAAGGGTCATCCGGGGCGAATCGTCATGTTTTTGGCCTATTGCCAAAATATTGACGCCCAGTTCGGCGGGCTCCGGCCCGGCGCGGGCGGCCGGCCACAGGCCGGGACCGGGCCGCCGGAGGGCGCGGCGGGGCGGCGCGGGGGTGGTCCGTGGGGGACGGCCGGGCGCTTTTTTTGAGATTTTTTTGCGTCCGGGGCCCAAATTTCTAACTACGGATAAAAACAGATTTTAATGCCTGGCACCACTGCTTGTGGTGCTCAACATGTGGCGACCCAATATAATGGGCATGTGTGTAACTTTAAAAAAGCTTGCCTGGGGCTGTTGACAATAACTGCGAAAAATCCATAATATAGCTTATAGACTTCGGATCGGACGGTTTACTAATTGCGTTCCAGGCCAGACACGTTGTCCGCCGGGAGCGCCAGCCGCGAGGAGGGAGCAGGAGGGATTTTGGCATTGGATTTGCTTTTTACTACGCCGGAGACTCTCCTGGGATGAAGGCTATGGTGAGCAGAAAGTACAGCGAGGACAGGCCGCAGAGGGAGCCGGTGCGCATCAGCTCCTGGCTGGCCTCCAAGCAGTCTACGGACCCCACCCGGATCAAGGTGCTGGAGGCGGTGGTGGATTTGGCGGCTGAGGATCACTGGATCAGCAGCCGGGAGGTGCGCGACCGCACCGGCCTCAGCCAGCAACTGGTGCAGGGTTACCTCGAAGAGTTGGAGCGGGAGGGACTGGTGGACCTGGACAGCAACAACGGCGTGCCCCCCAAGGTTCTGCCCACGAACCAGGGCTTCAAGGCCTTGGGCCGCAGCGAGGAGCCGGCCCCCCGGCCCGTTTCCCTGACCCGCCGCCTGGTGCAGCCCAGCGACGAGGAGGTGGACGAACTGGCCCAGCGCCTCTACCAGCGTCTGGAGGACCATCTGCTGGACCTGGACCGCTCGCAGACCGAGCAGTTGCTGCGCCGGGTCCTGAGCGAGGTCAAGTCCCGTCCCCAGGACCAGCCCGAGCCCCCGGCCCAGCGGCCGGCGCGCGCCAAGGCGGCCCCCGCCCCCCAGGAGCAGGTGAATATCCTGGACCAGTTGGAGGCCGAGCTGGCCGCCGAGCTGGAGTCTCCCCAGCCCGACCTGGCCTCCTGGGCCGAGCAGGAGCCCCCGGCCCTGCCCGCGGCCGAGGCCAGGCTGGAGCAGGAGCTCACCCGCAGCGCCTTCCCGGACTACCAGGACCTGCAGTGGTATGAGCGCACCCAGGAGCTTATGGACGTCTGGGACCGCGCCCGCCGCCGCAACCTGGGCCTGTTGGGCACCTTCTTCACCAGCTTCCGGCCCCGCTGGAAGTACGCCCAGTGGGAGGCCTTCAACCAGGCCCGCCGTCAGGCCGACGAGCTGGGCGCCAACTACGAGCAGTGGGTCAAGGCCCAGTTCCAGCGCCTGAGCATTGACAGCCAGGTGGAGGTGCAGCCCAACCAGCTGCACGGCCAGGAGGCCGCCCGGGCCTACCAGGCCAGCCTGGCCCCAGCCGCCCCCGCGGCCGCGCCGGCATTCGAGCCCGCGGCGGCTCCGGTCATGGCGGCCGGCGATGCCGGCACGGCCGAGGCCCTGCTGGCCCAACTGGAGGGGTTGGCCGCCAGCGTGTACGGCGACGACCCGCGGGGTCCGGCCATCCTGGCCGTGGAGGCGGTCAAGCGGGGCAACCTGCCCCTGGCCGCCCTGGACCTGCGCCCGGCCTGGAAGGCCCAGGTGCTGGAGTGCCTGACGCCGACCCTGTCCGGGGTCGCGGCCCCGGCGCCGGTTCAGGCCCCGGTCGCTCCCGCGCCGGCCTTCGGCACCAGCGGCCCGGACTACGGCGGCCATCCGCCCCTGATCATCTAAAACCCGGCCTTTAGCCAAGGTTGACAGGGCCCGGCCAATCGGGTACATCTGCCATTGCTTTCGGTGGAATCCGCCGCCAGCGGAGAGATGCCCGAGTTGGCCGAAGGGGCACGATTGGAAATCGTGTGTACCTCCAAAAGGGGTACCGAGGGTTCGAATCCCTCTCTCTCCGCCAGTTGAAAAATGAAAGGTTTGGCTGGCCCTCTGCGAGGGCTTGCCAGTCGATTTTAGGCGCAAAATTGAATTTTTTGTCTTTGTCCCGCCTTGCGAGACGCCAGAAGCGGGCTTTTCGAATTTTTATTGCATAAACCACCCCACCGCAAGCGGCCGGATAATTAAACCCCAACTGATTGGATTTACGACTATGAATATCAACTTCATTAATCCAACCGATATGGCAAAGCCGAGAGGCTACTCTCATGCCGTGTCTGTGTCTGGTAACCGCCAAACGATTTATATCGGTGGACAAAACGCTATTGATGAAAATGGAAATATTGTCGGCAAGGGTGATTTGAAAAAACAAACCGAACAGGTCTTAGCCAACATTGAAAAAATATTGCGAGATGCCAATGGAAAGTTAGAGAACATTGTCAAATTCAATATTCACATTCTACAAGGCCAAAATCCGCTGGACGGCTTCCGAGCCTTTCAGCAAAAATGGGGCAACAGACAAGGGTTTCCGGCAATAACGGTTGTATTTGTTGCTGGCCTTGGCAATCCAGAATGGCTTGTTGAAATTGACGCAATTGCAGAAGTTTCTGGTTGAAAATAATCTTTTTAGAATTTGCCGCCAAAGAAAAATATGAGATCGTCCTATTCGCTTCCGCTTCCCGCCTGCGCATTGCTTCGGTCGGGCAGGCAAGGCGAGGCGGGCGCAGAGTGGGCGATTGCTGTATGCCACGATATGAAATGGGGGATAATTACGTCATGAAACCTCGTATAACCGTTTTCACAATCGGTGTAGATGACCTAGAAAAATCAGTCGCATTTTACCGCGCGCTTGGCCTTATCACCGACGGTATTATCGGCCAAGAATTCGAATACGGGGCCGTGGCTTTTTTTGACTTACAGAACGGCTTGAAACTAGCGCTATGGCCGCGCAAAAGCATAGCGCACGATGCCGGCCTGCCCCAAGCGGCCGCAAGCGCGACCGAGTTTACCATCGGCCACAATTTGAACAGCAAAGAAGAAGTGGACGCGGTCATGGGGCAAGCCGAACAAGCAGGCGCGCGGATTGTCAAGCCAGCCGCAGATACCTTCTGGGGCGGGTACGCCGGATACTTTCAAGACCCTGATGGCCACCTGTGGGAAGTCGTCTATAATCCTGCGCTTATAGTCTCTGGTTAGCGGGGGTTGTTGCGTGCGCACAGGGCGGGCGGAAGGGGGGTGGATTCCCGCCGCCGAGCCCGGTAGTTTCGGTTCGGGTACTTTCCGACGGACATTGCCATTTTCGTATTACCATTTCGCGGCCAACCCAAGGAAAACCTCAAATGATCATCCGGCCCGAGGCTGAGAAGGACTTCAGCCAAATTTATGACCTGGTCAAAGTGGCCTTCCAGACCGCCAAGGTCTCCAACGGCAAAGAGCAGGACTTCATCAACCAACTCCGCAGCAGCGCCGATTACATCCCCGGCCTGGCCCTGGTGGCGGAGGAGGGCGAAGAGTTGATCGGCCACATCATGCTGAGCAAGACCTTCATTGCCGGCAGCGGCAACAAGTTCGACGCCCTGCTCTTGGCGCCCATCGCCGTCAAGCTGGCGCACCGCTGTAAGGGCGTGGGCGCGGCCTTGATTCACGAGAGCTTCCGGCTGGCCAGGGCCCTGGGCCACCAGGCGGTGCTCTTGGTGGGCGATCCGGCCTATTACCACAGATTCGGCTTCCGGTCGGCCATCAGCTTCGGCGTCAAGCACGCAATGGAAATACCCGACGAAAACGTCATGGCCTGCGCGCTGACCCCTGGGGCCCTGGACGGGGTAAAGGGGACCATGGCCTGCGCCTGAGGGTTGTACCGAAGATATGCTCCCGTCCAGGCTTTGCTCGCGCTGGAATTAAGCAGCCGCGCATTGTAAGGGGTTCGCCTGCTGGGCCTGGCGCCACCCGCCACCCGCCGAAACTTTTCTGAAACCTGGGGCTGGCCGGGCCTCTTGCTTCGGCCACGGCGCCCCGGTTCACACCCGGCTCAATCCAGACGGATGATCTTTACGTTTTTCCCCACCCACTCCGGCGGCAGATAGATCCGGCCCGAGTTGCCGCTCTTCCTGACCTTTTTTTCGATCATCTCTTCGCCGTAGCCATCGAATTTGGTCCGGCCGGAAGGGCGGTCGCCGGTCGCTTCGGCCTGGGGCTCCAGGGCCCGCAACGGCCTGATGGGCTTTTCCTCGGTGCTCATGGCTCCATGTTCGCGTTGGTTCAGGGGTCAGACCGGACGCGTTTATTATGTCATTGATGACATAGGCTGGCAAACGAATTCACCCCTTGGTTTTTTCAACCTCATGCCCCTCTGGCGGCTGGTCAGCCCGGCCTTGACGGCCGGCCTTTTTCAGGGCGAGGCCTTGGCGGGCAGGGGGACGAAGCGGGCGCCGTCCCAGCGATAGCGGGAGGTGATGCTGCGGCCCTGGGTGTTGTCGTAAAAGGTGTGGCTGAGCACCCCGCCCTGCACCTTTATGCCCTGGGTGGAGTTGTCCCGGCTGAGCGGGGACACGAAGAGGAACCAGCGGCCCTCAATGGGCAGCACGGCCAGGCGGCCGGCCGGGGTGACCGTGAACAGGCGGTAGATGTTGCCGTTGCAGGTGCCGTACTGCCCCAGGTTGAAGTCCAGGCGGCCGTCCTGGTTGTAGTCGGCCAAGACCAGCTCAAAGCGCGGGGCCCAGAAAAAGGTCTCCTGCCCCCTTTGCTCCGGCGGCCAGAACAGGTTGGCGAAGGGCTGCTGGTCCAAGAGCCGGCCGCCCCGCCACAGGCGCAGCACGAACTGGCCCGACCACTTGTCCCCCTGGCCGCACCAGGTCTCCTGGTCCTGCCAGCGCCGGCCGCTGACCATGACCACCTGCAGGGTCTCGGTCTGGCCGTCGCGGTCGAAGTCGGCGCTGACCGCGGCGATGACCTGGCCCGGCGGGGGCGGCAGGGGCGGCGGGGCCGCGGCCAGCGCGCTGGGCAGCAGCGCGGCGGCCAGGGCCAAGAGGGCGATCAATAGCGGGCGCAGCCTGGGCATGGGCCATTATAGGGGCTGAGGTCGCCGCCGCCAAGCGGGCGAAATACGGCCTCATCCGCGTATCAGAGGTTGACAGGCTCGCCCAACCCGCGCTTATCTATAGTAATGAAAGGGGGTGCGCCATGCCCGAGGAGAGAGTCGGCAAGGTAATGCACTTCTTCGCCAAGCCCATGGTGGCGGCCATTGACGTGGTGGCCGGGACCATCAGCGTGGGCGACCGGCTGCACTTCGTGGGGCACACCACGGACTTCGAGACCCAGGTGGCCTCCATGCAGCAGGAGCACGAAACCATCACCAGCGCTGGCCCCGGCCAGCAGATCGGCATCAAGGTGACCGAGCGGGCCCGCGAGGGCGACGAGGTGTACAAGGTCATCTAGCCCCTGCCGCAGGAGAGGTTGCACATCATGTTCGCCCCTCAGTACGGCCTGCGCGAGGACCCGTTCGCGCCTCTGCCCGACCCCCGCTTCCTGGTGGCCTACCCGGCCCTGGACGAGGCCCTGGCCACTCTGCTCTACGCCGTGGAGCAGCAGGAGGGCTGGGCCCTGCTCCTGGGCGAGGCCGGCATGGGCAAGACCATGGCCGCCTCGGCCCTGCTCAAGCAGCTGGAGCCCAAGGTGGCCCCGGCGGTGCTCAGCCTGGCCGGCCTGGACACCCCGGTGAAGCTGATCAACCGCCTGGCCCTGGAGCTGGGCCTGGCCGGCCCCTACCGGGGCAAGGCCAAGTTCCTGTCCCACCTGCGGGAGCTGATCCAGCGCCGCGCCGAGCAGGGCCAGGTCATCCTGGTGGTGCTCGACGACGCCCAGGCCGCGCCGGCCGAGCTGTTGGAGGAGCTGTATCTCTTGGGCAACGCCGACGAATCCTCGCCCAGGGTGCTCAACATCTTCCTGCTGGCCCGCTTCTCCCTGGTGCACCTGCTGCAGCGCAACGAGGCCGCCGGCATCAAGCAGCTCTTCCGGCGCTCCTGCTGGCTGGAGCCCCTGGGCCAGGCCGACACCGCGCGCCTGGTGCGCGGGCGCCTGGCCGCGGCCGGCGGCGACCCGGAGCTGTTCGCGGCCCCGGCCCTGGAGCTGATCCACCAGGCCAGCCAGGGCGTGCCCCGGCGGGTGTGCCTCTTGGCCGGCTGGTGCCTGCGCAAGGCCATCGCCGGCGGCCGGCGCAACATCGGCCCGGCCCTGGCCCATGAGGTGGCCGAGCACGCCCAGGCCAGCGGCTGGACCCTCTACGACCTGCTGGGCGCGGACCAGGACCTGGACTGGACCCGTGACCCGGTCTGGCCCCTGGGCGAGCCCCTGCCCCGGACCAAGCCCGGCCCGGCCTCCCCGCCCCCCCGCAGGCTGGCCAAGAAGGCCCCGCTGCCGCCCTTGAGCGCGGAGCTGACCTCGCGGGCGGCGGCCAAGCCCAGGCGCCCGCCCATGGAGCCGCTGCCCGCGGAGCTGATCGCCACCATACGCGCAGACCTGTCCCCGGACCCGCTGCCAGGGATGGGCCACCCCTGCGTGATTATCTAAGGAAAATCGCCAGCGCCCCTATTCCTGAGCCAGCAGGGCCGCGATGCGCTCCTGGTCCGCGGCCTCCAGGTAGGGGTGCATGGGGAGTGAGAAGATGCGCTCGGCAATGTATTCGGCCACCGGGAAGTCGCCGGGGCGGTAGCCCAGGGGCGCGCAGGCCTCCTGCAAATGCAGGGGCTTGGGATAGTGCACCGCGGTGGGCACCTGGGCCTGGGCCAGGCGCTCGCGCAGCTCCTGGCGCCGGGCCGGCTCCGCGGCCAGCACCGAGTACTGGGCCCAGGCCGAGACCGAGCCCGCGGGCACCTGGGGCAGGCGCAGCCCCGGCGCCTTGGCCAAGAGCCTCTGGTAGCGACCGGCCACCTCCTGGCGCAGGGCCAGCTCCTCCTCGAAGATATCCAGCTTGGCCAGGAGCACCGCGGCCTGCAGGGTGTCCAGGCGGGCGTTGAGCCCCACCCGCAGGTGATCATAGGAGTGGGCGCCCATGCCGTGCATGCGCAGGGAGCGCATCACCGCGTCCAACTCGGCCTCGCTGGAGAAGACCATGCCCGCGTCGCCGTAGGCGCCCAGGGGCTTGGAGGGATAGAAGGAGGTGGCGCCCAGGGGGGCCAGGGCCCCGGCCCAGCGGCCCTGGCGCCGACCACCCAGGCTCTGGGCTGCGTCCTCGATGACCGTCAGGCCCTCCTCCTGGGCCAGGGCGTTGATGGCCTCGTAGTCGGCCGGCAGGCCGAACAGGTCCACGGCCAGGACGGCCCGGGGCCTCAGGGGGCCACTGGGGTGCTCGGGCAGGGGGTGCAGGCGGGGGTCGGCGGTGCGCGCGGCCACCGCGGCCCGCTCCAGCTTGACCGGGTCCAGGTTGTAGGTGTCGCTGGCGATGTCCACGAACACCGGGGTGGCGCCCAGGAGCATGACCACCTCGGCCCCGGCAAAGAAGGTGAAGGCCGGCATCAAGACCGCGTCGCCCGGCCCGATTTTGAGCGCCAACAGGGCCAGGAGCAGGGCGTCGGTGCCCGAGGCGCAGCCCAGGGCGTGGGGGGCACCCACCAGGGCGGCCAGGCGCTCCTCCAGCTCGCCCACCTCCGGGCCCAGCACGTACTGGCCGTGCTCCAGCACCCGGCCCAGGTTGGCCTCGATCTTCCTGCGGATGCGCTTCTGTTGGGCGGCCAGGTCTATGAACTGCATGGGCTCCTGCTTCCCTGTGCGGCGGATGGTGGCTGATGCCCTTTTCTTATCCTTCCTGGGGCCGGATTACAACCGTCTTGCCCCGGGGCGGGCGCCAAAAAGCGCGGCCGGCCCGTCAGGGCCCGCCGCGCGGTGGGTCGGAGCCGGGCTACTTCTTTTTCTTCTTCTTGGCGGCCGTCCCGGTGGCGTGGCCGTGCAGCTTGATCTCCACCTTGTCGTCCAGGGACTGGTAGTACTGCTGCAGAATCTCCACCACCTCGGGCCGGGAGAACTCGGCGGGCAGCTCGCCGCCCTCGGACAGGGTCTTGCGCACCATGGTGCCCGAGAGGTTCAGGCGGTCCTCCTTGCCGTGGGGGCAGGTCTTCAGGGAGGCCATGCCGCCGCACTTGTAGCAGTAGAAGGTCCAGTCGATGGGCAGGGGCTTCAGGGCCAGGCTGCCGGCGGGAATCTTGTCGAAGATCTTCTGGGCGTCGAAGGGGCCGTAGTAGTCGCCCACGCCGGCGTGGTCGCGGCCCACGATCAGGTGGGAGCAGCCGTAGTTCTGGCGGAACACGGCGTGCAGCAGGGCCTCGCGGGGGCCGGCGTAGCGCATCTCCATGGGGTAGCCCTTAGACACCACGGTGCCGCGCACGAAGTAGTTGTCTATGAGGGCGTTGATGGCCTTGACCCGCACCTCGGCCGGGATGTCGCCGGCCTTGAGCTTGCCCAGGATCTGGTGGATCAGCACCCCGTCCATGACCTCCACCGCGATCTTGACCAGGAACTCGTGGCTGCGGTGCATGGGGTTGCGGGTCTGGAAGGCGGCCACCCGCGACCAGCCCAACTGCTCGAAAAGAGCGCGGGTTTCGGCCGGGCGCGCGTAGAGGTCGCCGTATTCTTCTGGGAAGCCGCCCTCGCTGAGCACCTTGACCGGCCCGCCCAGGTTCCACTTCTTCTGGGCCAGGACCTTGGCCACGCCGGGATGGGCCGGGTCATCGGTGGTGAAGACCTGCTTGCACTCGAACTGCTTGTCGATCTGGTACTTTTCCTGCACCTCCATGGTGGCGATGAGCCCGCCGAACTCCTGGCTGTAGAGGGCCACCTTGTCGCCCAGCTCGATGTTGTCCTCGTCGCCGGCGCTGACCGTAATGGGCATGGGCCAGAACAGGCCGCTGGCCAGCCTCATCTCGGCGCAGACGCCCTGCCAGTCCGCCTGGCCCATGAAGCCGGCGAGCGGGGTGAAGGCGCCGATGCCCAGCATGAAGCAGTCGCAGGCCTCACGGCTGGTCACCTCCAGCTTCATTATGTTTTCCGCTGACTTGCGCTCGGCCTCCAGGGCCTGGCCTTCCAAGAGAAGCGGTTTCAGCTCGCCTGCGCCATGGGGGGGTACCAGTCCCATTGCGATTCCTCCTTTAGAGGGCCCGGAGGGCCGTCGCCGGCCGGGGCCGGGGGAGTGGCTGCCTTGGACGAATGCACCACTTTACCCACTCGACCCCTGCCCTGGCAACCGCGCTTTGCGGCCCCTCCCCAGGGGGGCCGGGGGCCAAAGGCAGGCCCGCCCTCCCAGGGCGCGGAGGGCGGGCGAAGAGTCAGGAGACGGGACCGGCCGCGGCCGGCCCCGCCAGGCTTACTTCTTGTCTATGGACTGGTAGTAGTTCATGAGGATCTTGGCCACCTCGGGGCGGGAGAACTCGGGCGGCGGGGCAATGCCCTGGCCCAGCATCTCGCGCACCTTGGTGCCCGACAGCAGGACGAAGTCATCCTTGGTGTGGCCCGCCGGAGCGTCCTTCATCATGATGACCTTGCCCAGCTTCTTGGAGTAGGCGGTGTGGTCGGCGCGGTAGATCTCGATCTTCAGGGCGCCCTTGGGGACCTCCTCGTCGAAGACGGTCTGGGCGTCGAAGCCGCCGTAGTAGTCGCCCACGCCGGCGTGGTCGCGGCCCACGATCAGATGGGTGCAGCCGGTGTTCTGGCGGAAGACGGCGTGCAGCACGGCCTCGCGGGGGCCGGCGTAGAGCATGTCAAAGCCGTAGCCGGTGACCAGCACCGTGTTGGGCTCGAAGTACAGCTCCACCATCTTGCGGATGCAGGCGTCGCGCACGTCGGCCGGGATGTCGCCGGCCTTGAGCCTGCCCAGCAGCATGTGGATCAGGATGCCGTCGCACTTGAGGTCGTTGTAGGCCATGCGGCAGAGCTCTTCGTGGGCCCGGTGCATGGGGTTGCGGGTCTGGAAGGCCACCACCTTGGACCAGCCCAGCTTTTCCATCTCCTGGCGGATCTGATAGGCGGTGCGGAAGGTCTCGGGGAAGTCCTTCTCGAAGTAGGAGTAGTTCAGGACCTTGATGGGGCCGGAGATGCAGGTCTTGCCCACGGTGTTGAAGGCCTTGACGCCAGGGTGGTTCATGTCATCGGTGCGGTAGACCTTCTTGGTCATCAAGGCCATTTCCTCGTCCGTGAAGGTCTCCACGGCCTTGACGTCCTGGATGGCCAGCACCGGCTTGCCGGCCACGTTGGGGTCGCGCAGGGCGATGCGGTCGCCGGGCTTGATGCCGCCCGCGTCGGACACCATGTTCAGCACCGGGGTGGGCCAGAACAGGCCCGAGGCAGTCTTGAGCTCCTTGGCCACGCCCAGGGCGTCGGCCTTGCTCATGAACCCGTCCAGGGGGGTGAAGTAGCCGCCGCCCATCATCACGGCGTTGCCGGCCGCGGCCGAGCAGACGGTGATGGAGGGCAGGCTCATGGCCTCCTTGGCCAAGTCGGCGCGCTGAGAAGCATCCATCACAAAGAGCGGCTTCAGGTGTCCGCCGCCATGGGGTTGGATAAGTGCCATTTCTTTAAGCCTCCTTAAGCTAGTTACCCGCGCCCCGCCTGGGGCGCCCGCCGCCTGCAGCGGCGGCTGTAGTTGAGTCGCTTTCTAACTTTAGAGGGCCACGCCCGCAAGCGCGGCACCTTGTGCCCGTCGGCACTTACTAGGCCAAAACCTTAGGGGACCGGGGTGGTCCTGGGCCGGCGATAGCCCAACCTTGCTGGTCCCGAAGCCGGCCGATGTAGTCCCTGCGGCCCCCTTTGCCCTTACTGGCCTATGGCCTAAACATACCGATTCTCGGGTACTCTATTGAGACTGCCCGCCAGTGTCAAGCCCAAATTACCACCATTACGCCGGGACAATTTCAGGTCTTGGCGCCCCGGCGCAGGTCTGCCAGGCGGGCGTACTTGTCATAGGTGTAGCCCGCCTCCAGCCAGGCGGCCCACCAGCCGGCGGTGCCATCTAAAAAGCCTATTCGTATCAGGTACCTGCTAATAAAGGCCCAGGCCGCGTGCAGGGCCCCGCTCAGCCGGCCGGCCCGTTTGCCGGCGGTCAGCATGCGCCTGGCCCCGGCCAGGGCGTAGCGGGCGGCGCGGGCCCGATAGTCGGCCACGCTGTCGTAGGAATAGTGGTCGTAGAGGCCAGGCAGGCGGCCCTGGGCGCCGTCGGTCTGCAGGCGCTCGTGCACCTCGCCCGAGACCCAGCGGGCCGCGCCCTTCTGGTACAGGCGCAGCTTCCACTCCGGATAAAAGCCGCCGAAGCGCAGCCAGCGGCCAAAGTACCAGACCCGCGAGGGCAGGGCATAGGCCACGCAGCCGGCCGGCGGGTCGGCCTTGAACCTCAGCAGGCTTTGGGTGCTCTGGGGGCCTAGCACCTCGTCGGCGTCCAGCATAAGAATCCAGTCGCCGGCGCACAGCCCGGCCAGGTAGTTGCGCTGGTCCGCGTAGCCGGTCCAGTCCCGGTGGGCCACCTTGGCCCCGGCCTGGCGCAGAATCTCCACGCTGCGGTCCGTGGAGCCCGAGTCCACGGCCACGATCTCGTCGGCCACCGGCCGCACCGCCTCCAGCCAGCGGGGCAGGTTGGCCTCTTCGTTGAGCACGATTATGGCCGCCGAAAGCGTGGGCATGGCTACCAGCGGCTCCGGGTGCGGGTGAGCTTGAGGGCGAAGTCCAGGCTCGTGTCGCTGCGCTTGACCATGATGCGGCCCAGGGCCAGGGGGTCGTGGGCCGGCTGCAGCAGGCCGGGCTGGGTGGTGCAGGCCACGCGGAAGCCGGCCGCGGCCACTGCCGCGCGCACCCGCTGGTCGTGCAGGCCGTAGGGGTAGGCGAAGACCGCCGGCGGCCGGCCCAGCAGCTCGGTCAAGATGCGCCGGCAGTCGCTCAGCTCCGCGGCCAGCTCGTCATCGCCCAGGCCGGTCAGGTCGCGGTGGTGGTGGCCGTGGCCGCCGAACTCCACGCCCTGGCCGGCCAGCTCCCGGACCTGCGCGGCGCTGAGCAGGTCCTCCTGGGGCAGGCCCTTGGCCAGGTCCCAGGCGTTGTGGCCGCCCATCTGGCCGGTAACCAGGAACACGGTGGCGGTCATGCCCCGCTGGCGCAGCAGGGGCCAGGCCGTGGTGTAAAAATCAACGAAGCCGTCGTCGAAGGTGAGCACCGCCGGCCGCGGCGGGCGGTCCGGACCCAGGGCCTGGCTCAGGGTCGCGGCCTGGTACCCCCGCCGGGCCAGGGCGTCCAACTGGCGGGCGAAGGCCCGTGGCGAGACCTTGAGCTTGGGCAGGGGCGTGCCGCGCAGGTCGTCGCTGATGCTGTGGTACATGAGGACGGGCGCGCCGCTTTGCCTGGGCCGCCACCAGTGGAAGCGGGCCGAGAGCCCCAGGGCCGCCAGGGCCGCCCCGGCCAGCCACCACCAGCTCACGCCCGCCTCCGGCCGGCCAGCACCTTGGCGTAGATGGCCTCAGTGGCCAAGAGCATGGCCTGGCGGGAGTGGCGCTCCAGCACCAGCTCCCGGCCGGCCCGGCCCAGGCCACGGCGCAGGGGCTCGTCGTCCAGGAGCCGGCCCACGGCCGCGGCCAGGGCCGCAGCGTCGCCGGGGGGCACCAAGAGCCCGGTGCGCTCGTGCTCAATGACCTGGCCCACGTCCCCGGCCTGGGCCGCCACCACCGCCCGCTGGCAGGCCAACTCCTGCAACACGGCCTGGGGCACGCCCTCGTTCTTGTCGCTGGCCAGCACGCAGACCGTACACAGGGGCAGGATGCGCTCCACGTCCGGCCGCATGCCGGCCAGCACCACCCGCCCCTCCAGGCCCAGCTCGGCCACCATCCGGCGCACCGCCTCTTCCTGGGGCCCGCCGCCCACGATCAGGAAGCGGAGCGAGGGCCGCTGGTCGGCCAGGGCCCGGGCCATGGCCAGGAACAGGTCATGGCGCTTCCAGGAGCGCAGGATGGCCACGATGGCCACCACCGGCGCGCCGGGCCCCAGGCCCAGCTCCGCGGCCAGGCCCGGCTCCGGCGGCCGGGGGGCGAAGCGCTGGCAGTCGATGCCGGTGGGGATGGAGACCACCCACTCGGGGTCCAGGCCGTGGTCCTCCACCAGGTGGCGGCGGATGCCCTGGCCGGTGGTGACCACGGCCTGGGGCAGGCGGTAGACGAAGTTCAGGGGATGGCGGGGCGCCGGCGCCGAGAGGTGGCGGGTGCGCAGGTTGGCCACCCCGGCCCAGCGCGCGGCCAGGCCGCCCACCCAGGCGTCCACCGAGGAGTGGGTGTGCAGTATCTGGGTGCGCTCCCGGCGCATGAGCCCCACCAGCCGGACCATGGCCGCCAGGTCCCAGGGGCCGCGCATGGCCAGGGGATGGAAGACCAGGCCGGCGCGCTGGGCCGCGGCGCGCAGCTGGCCCCCTGGGCAGCCGCACAGGGCCACCCGGTGGCCCCGCTGGGCCATGCCCAGGCACTCGTCCAGGATGCGTATCTCCTGGCCGCCCCAGCCGTTGGACCACTCGGAGTGGATTATGTTCAGCGGCTCCATCAGGTGCTTCATACGGCAGGCCCGCGGTCCCGTCAAGCGGCCGCGCCGGCAGGCGCGTTGACAATATGTGCCGCCGCGGCAGATACTTGGGCCCTAGGAGGGCCCATGGAGGACGACCAGCGGCAGCGCCTGGAACAACTTTGCCAGCACATCGGCCATGAATTCAAGGACATCTCGCTTCTGTACCAGGCCCTGTGCCACGCCTCCTACGTGCACGAGCACCCCCAGGAGGGCCTGAGTTCCTACGAACGCCTGGAATATCTGGGCGACGCGGTGCTGGAGCTGCTGATCAGCGAGCTGCTGTTCTGCTCCTTTCCCGAGGCCAGCGAGGGCGAGCTGTCCAAGGGCCGGGCCATGGTGGTCAACGAGAGCCGCCTGGCCGCCACCGCCGCTGGCCTGAACCTGGGCCAGTGCCTGCTCTTGGGCCGGGGCGAGGAGAGCCAGGGCGGCCGCCGCAAGCCCAGCCTGCTGGCCGACGCCCTGGAGGCCCTGGTGGCCGCGGTGTATCTGGACGCCGGCCTGGAGGCGGCGCGGGCCATGGTGGAGCGGCTGCTGGGCCCGGCCGTCCAGATGACCCTGGCCCGCCGGCCACGCAAGGACCCCAAGACCAGCCTGCAGGAGCTGGTGCAGGAGGCCCTGCACGTCACCCCCCGCTACGAGCTGGTGGAGGCGGTGGGCCCGGACCACGCCAAGACCTTCACCGTGAACCTGCTCATCGGCGAGCGCTGCCTGGCCGCGGGCAGCGGCCGCTCCAAGAAAGAGGCCGAGCAGGAGGCGGCCCGCCTGGGCCTGGAGCGCTGGGCGAGCGGAGATACGGTAGTTAGCCCGGACTAAACAGTTCCGGCTCCCTGCTGCAGAGCTATAGGGTTGACCTTGACCTCGCGCTTTATGCGCTGCTCTAGGCGATCCTGGGCGGTCTGAAGATCGTAATCCTTCTGCAAGTTGAGCCAAAAATTCGCAGAGGTGCCAAAGTGCCGGGCCAGGCGCAAGGCAGTGTCGGCGGTGACGGCGCGCTTGCCGTGGATAATCTCGTTGATCCGCCGGGGTGGGACTCCCAGGTCGCGGCCCAACTGGTTCTGGCTCAGGCCCAGCGGCTTCATGAACTCCTCAAAAAGAACCTCACCCGGATGGATGGGTGCTAACTTCTTGCCAGACATAATCATGACCTCAAAAAATCAGTAATTAAAAAACGGGTAATTAAGGAACCATGCCATCCTTTTGGCCGACTATACATGATAGTCGACCATTTCTACCTCAAAGGCAGCATGTTCCTCCTCCGACCAGACAAAACAGATACGCCACTGGTCATTCACCCTGATACTATGTTGCCCGCGGCGAGTGCCAGTTAGCGCTTTCAGGCGGTTGCCGGGTGGTGCCTGTAAGTCTCTAAGGTCGTCGGCGCGGTGCAACATCTGCAGTTTGCGTTGGCACGGCCGGTACAGGCTGCGGGGGAATTTACGGCTCGGGATTCTATTGAAAATCTTCTCTGTTTCCTTGCACTTGAAGCTTCTAATCATTTTTACCTCCCCTTCATGTTTTCTTGGTCAGAACATTTTCATTTTCAACATTTCTGTTTTTATAACATATAACGTTACGCGTTATATGTCAACCGGTTTTCGCGCTACTTGTTTTTTGGTCATGCTATTCTTGGGGCCAGGGCCGGCGCCCCACTCCGGCCCTGGGGAGATGTAATGACCACCCTCATCCTGGCCGTGAGCGTGTCCGTCGTGGTCTCGGCCCTGTGCTCCCTCTTAGAGGCGGTGCTCTACTCCACGCGCATGGTCACCCTGGAGGCCGCGGCCATCCACGGCAACCGCGTGGCCCTGATCATGCGGGCCCTGAAGCTCAAGGTGGACCGCCCCCTGGCGGCCATATTGATCCTCAACACCGCGGCCAACACCGCCGGCGCGGCCCTGTCCGGCTGGGCCGCGTCCGAGGTCTGGGGGGCGGGCTCGCTGTGGGTGTTCTCGGCCTGCTTCACCCTGGCCATCCTCATCTTCAGCGAGATCATCCCCAAGACCGTGGGCGCCGTGTACTGGCGCAGCCTGTGGGGCCCCTCAGTGTACCCCCTGCGGGTGATGGTGGCCGGGCTGAGCCCCATCATCTGGCTGACCCGCATGGTCACCGGCCTGGTCACCCGGGGCCGGGAGATATCGGTGAAGATAAGCGAAGAAGAAATCCTGGCCGCGGCCCGCCTGGGGGCCAAGGGCGGCCAGATCAGCTCCCTGGAGGCCGACCTGATCAACAACATCATCGGCCTGGAGGAGCTGTCGGCGGCCGACATCATGACCCCGCGCACGGTGATGCTCAGCGTGGACGGCTCCCGCCCCATCGGCCAGGTGCAGCCCGAAGCCCGGGCCTGGGACCACACCCGGGTGCCGGTGTACAGCGGCCGGCCGGACGAGGTGGTGGGCTACGTGCTCAAGGACGACATCGGTCTGGTGGAGGGCCCGGCCCTGGAGCGGCCGGTGGCCAGCCTGGCCAAGCCGGTGCGCTTCCTGCCGCCGTCCACCAACGCCCTGCTGCTGTTGAGCGGCTTTCTGCGCCGCCGGGAGCACCTGGCCCTGGTGGTGGACGAGTACGGCGGCATTATGGGCCTGGTGACCCTGGAAGACGTGATCGAGTCCCTGGTGGGCTCGGAGATAGTGGACGAAACCGACCAAGACGAGGACCTGCAGGAGGTGGCCCGCCGACGGGGCCGGGCCATGCTGGCCCAGGGCGAGGAAGACACGCCATGAGCGCATACGACTTCGACCTCTTCGTCATCGGCGGCGGGGGCAGCGCCGGCTTCACCGCCATCACCACGGCCATGAAGGCCGGGGCCAAGGTGGGCATGGCCGAGTCCGGCCGCCTGGGGGGCCTGTGCATCCTGGCCGGCTGCATGCCCAGCAAGACCCTGCTGCACAGCGCCGTCCAGGTGCGCGCCGAAGGCCTGGAGGGCGCGGCGGCCTACCCCGAGATTCAGCGCTTCACCCGCAGAGTGGTGGACTACCTGGCCGGCGGCCGCGAGGAGTCCGTGGCCGAGCGGGTCAAGGCCGGCCTGCAGGTGCTGCGCGGAACGGCCTCCTTCGTGGACCCCCATTGCCTGGCGGTGGGCGGCCAGGAGATTAGCGCCGGCAGCATCGTCATCGCCACCGGCAGCCAGGAGGCGGCCCCGCCTATCCCAGGCCTGGCCCAGGCCGGCTACCTGACCTCCAAGGAGTTCCTGTCCCTGTCCTATTTGCCCAACTCCCTGGTCGTGCTGGGCGGCGGGGCCGTGGCCCTGGAGCTGACCCAGTTCGCCGCCCGCATGGGCGTGGCGGTGAGCCTGATCCAGCGCAGCCAGCACCTGCTGAGCAAGGAGGACCCCAGGGCGGGCAGCCTGTTGGCCCAGGTGCTCAGCGAAGAGGGCGCGGCCGTGTACACCGGCACCGAGATCAGCCAGGTGCGCCGGGAGCGGGCCGGGGTCTCGGTGCGCTTCAGCCAGCAGGGCAAGGAGAGCCAGCTCTCGGCCGAGGTGCTGCTCTTGGCCATGGGCCGCCAGGCCAACGTGGAAGGCCTGAACCTGGTCGCGGCCGGGGTGGAGCTGGACCGCCGGGGCGCGGTGAAGGTGGACCGCTACATGCGCACCAGCCAGGCGCACATCTTCGCGGCCGGCGACGTGACCGGCGGGCCCATGGTGGTGAACCTGGCCGTGGAGCAGGGCCGCGCCGCGGGCCACAACGCCGTCCACGACCAGCCGCGGGAGGTCAACGACCAGGTGCTGCCCAGGGCGGTGTTCACCGAACCGCAGTTCGCGCGGGTGGGGCTGAACCAGGCCGAGGCAGCGGCCGCGGGCCTGGACTGCGCGCAGGCGGACTACGACCTGGGCGGCATGGGCACGGCCAAGACCTATCCCCAGGCCCTGCGCGGTTACCTGTGCCTGCGGGCCGAAAAAAATAGCGGCCGCGTGGTGGGCGCGGAGCTGGTGGCGCCCGAGGCCTCGCTGATGATCCACGACGTGGCCGTGTGCCTGAAGCTGGGCGGCACCGCCGCGGACCTGGCGGCCATCCCCTACATCCACCCCTGCCTGGCCGAGATCACCCAGTTCACGGCCGGCAACCTGGCCAAGCTGGTGGGCGGTTAGGTGGGGGGCTGAGGCCGGCCGGGGGAGCCCAAGCTTTCACCCCGCGGCCCCAGATGATATCCTTGCCCCTGGACCGGCCTGGAGGGGAGAGGTGCCTTACTACCCCGCGCTACTGGACCTGAGCGGCCGCCTGGTGCTCTTGGTGGGCGGCGGGCAGGTGGCGGCGCGCAAGATCGCCTCGCTGATCGAGGCCGGGGCCCGGGTGCGCCTGGTGGCCCCGGAGCTGGCCCCCGAGACGCTGGCGGCGGCGGGCAAGCCCGGCGTGGAGCTGCGCCAGCGGGGGTTTGAGGCCGCGGATATGGAGGGCGCCGCCCTGGTGATCAGCGCCACCGACGACCAGGCCCTGAACCGGGCCGTGGCCGCCGAGGCCGGGAAGCGGGGCCTGTTCGTCAACGTGGTGGACGTGCCCGAGCTGTGCTCGTTCATCGTGCCGGCGGTGCTCCGGCGCGGGGACCTGGTGGTGGCAATGTCCACCTCCGGGGCCAGCCCGGCCGCGGCCGCCCGCCTGCGCCGGGACCTGGAGCAGCGCTTGGGCCCGGAGTGGGCCCTGTACCTGCGCATCCTCAAGGCCGTCCGGGCCCGGCTCACGGCCCTGGGCCGGCCGGCGGCCGAGAACCGGCCCCTGTTCTACCGGCTGGTGGACTCGGAGCTGCGGGCAACAGTGGCGGCCGGGGACGCGGCCGGGGCCGGGGCCGTCCTGCGCCGGGTCCTGGGGCCGGGCTGCGGCCTGGCCGAGCTGGGAATCGCGCCCGGCGAGTTCCAGGCCGGGGAAGGGAGTAAACTCCGGTGAGCACCGCGCTGCATTGGGCCACCTTGATCGCCTACCTGCTGGGCACCTTCGTGTTCCTGGGCTTTCTGCTGCACCAGCGCCGGGGCCTGTACCGCATGGGCCTCGCCGTGCTGTGGATCGGCTTCGGCCTGCACAGCGCGGCCCTGGCCGCGGCCTGGGTGCAGAGCGGGGTGCTGCCGGCCACCAGCCTGCGCCAGTCGCTGGACTTGTTCTCCTGGGCTCTGATGGGCGCCACCCTGGTGGTCAACCTGCACCTGCAGGTGATGATTTTGGGGGCCTTCGCCGCGCCGCTCAGCTCCCTCTTGCTGTTGGCCGCGGGCCTCTTACCGGTGGTGCCGGTGGCCAAGACCGAGGTGTTCCAGAGCCTGTGGGTAGTGGTGCACGTCTTCACCCTGCTCTCGGGCTACGGCCTGCTCTGCCTCACCTGCCTGGGCGGGGTGCTCTACCTGCACCAGGAGCGCTCCATCCGGGCCAAGAACCTGGGGCCCTCCTTCCAGCGCCTGCCCAGCCTCAACCGCCTGGACACCCTGAACCACCAGACCCTGGTGGCCGGCTTCCTCTTGATGACCCTGGGGCTGATCTCCGGGGCGGTGTACGCCCAGATCGCCCTGGGCAGCTACTGGCGCTGGGACCCCAAGGAGGTCTGGGCCCTGATCACCTGGCTACTCTATGCGGCTCTGTTGCACGCGCGCCTGGTGCAGGGCTGGCGCGGCCGGCGGGGGGCCTGGCTGAGCGTCATCGCCTTCGCGGCCCTGGTGTTCACCTTCGTGGGCGTGGGCCTTCTGTTCCCCGGCTACCACAACTTCACCTCCCTCACCGAGCTGACGGGGGTCCGCCCGTGAACCTGCTCCTGGTGGGCATAAGCCACAAGACCGCGCCCATCGAACTGCGCGAGTGCCTGGCCCCGCCGCCGGAGCAGGTGGGAGCGCGCCTCAGGGAGTGCATCGCCCTAGAGGGGGTGCACGAGGCCTTCCTGGTCTCCACCTGCAACCGGGTGGAGGTGCTGGTGGCCGCCGAGGGCCAGGCCGCGGCCGAGGGGCTGCGGCGCTGGCTGGCCCAGGGCCGGCCCGTGGACGCCGAGGCCCTGCGTGCCGCGGTGTACGAGCACGCGGGCGAGGACGCGGTGCGCCACCTGTTCCGGGTGGCCTCCAGCCTGGACTCGCTGGTGGTGGGCGAGCCGCAGATCCTGGGCCAGATCAAGGAGGCCTACCGCCTGGCCACGGCCGCCGGCACCAGCCGCACGGTGCTCAACCGCCTGCTGCACAAGACCTTCCAGGTGGCCAAGAAGGTGCGCAGCCAGACCAACATCGGCGGGGCGGCGGTGTCCATCTCCTACGCCGCCGTGGAGCTGGCCAAGAAGATCTTCGACGACCTGGCCGGGCTCTCGGCCCTGGTCATCGGCGCCGGCGAGATGGCCGAGCTGGCCGTGGAGCACCTGATGAACCAGGGGGTAAAGCGGGTGCTGGTGGCCAACCGCACCCTGGAGCGGGCCGTGGAGCTGGCCGCCCGCTGGCGCGGCGAGGCCCTGGGACTCACGGACCTGCCCCAGGTGCTGGAGCAGGTGGACATCGTCATCGCCTCCACCGCCTCGCCCGAGCCGGTGATCACCGCGGAGATGGCCCGCAAGGCCCTGCGCGCCCGCCGCGGCCGGCCGGTGTTCTTCATCGACATCGCCGTGCCCAGGGACGTGGAGCCGGCGGTGGGCGAGCTGGACGGCTGCTTCGTCTACGACATCGACGACCTGACCTCGGTGGTGGAGGCCAACCGGGCCAGCCGGGCCGACGCGGCCCAGGCCGCCGAGCGCATCGTGGCCGCGGAGGTGGTCAAGTTCATGAACTGGCTGGGCAGCCTGGAGGCGGTGCCCACCATCAGCGCCCTGACCGCCAAGGGCGAGGGGCTGCGCCAGGCCGAGCTGGCCCGCACCCTCAAGGACCTGAACGGCATCGCCCCGGAGCAAGCCGCGGCCATCGACCGCCTGACCCAGGCCCTGGTCAAGAAGCTCTTGCACGATCCCATCCTGTTCCTCAAGGACCCCACCCACTCCAAGAGCGAGGACACCAAGCGCGAGCAACTGGCCCTGGTGCGGCGCATATTCAAGCTGGGGGAGAACGGCGAGGAGTAGCCGCGGCCGGGGCGGCCGGAGAGGGGCGGCGCGTGACGGGTCAGTACATCCACGGCACCAGCCAGGACGAGCAGGTCCGCCTGAGCCTGCTGAATGAAATCACCAACCGCTCCTTCCTGGCCTACCTGGGCGACTGCCGCGGCCTGAGCGTCTGCGACTTCGGCTGCGGGCTGGGCATCCTGCTGGGCGACCTGGCCCAGGCCTTTCCCGACGCCCGCCTGACGGGCCTGGAGATATCCGAGGCCCAGGCCGACGCCGCCAGGCAGAACAATCAGGGCCGCGGCAACGTCACGATCATCCGCACCGACGTTCTGAGCAACGATCTGCCCGCCGACTCCTTTGACCTGACCTATTGCCGCTACCTTCTGGAGCACCTGGCCGACCCGGTGACGGCGGTCAAGGAGATGGCCAGGGTGACCAGGCCGGGCGGCAGGATCGTGGCCCAGGAAAACGACCTGCACAACGTGCTCTATCATCCGGAGATAGAGGGCCTGGACCAGGTGATGCGCCAGTTCTGCCGGCTGCAGGTGAAGCTGGGCGGGGCGCCTTACATCGGCCGGGAGCTTTTCGGCATCTTCAAAACCGCCGGCGTGGCGCAGATCGAGCTGTCCTACGCGCCCGAGATATACACCGAGGACGAGCCCGAAAAATACCGGGCCTGGATGCAAAATTCCTTGGGAATATTGCTGGGGGTTCGGGATATGATGCTGGCCGAAGATATGGTCTCTGAAAAGACCTTTGACGGCGTCTGCGCCGCCATCAAAGAGAGGATCGCCAATCCTCGGGGGGTCTCGCTGTTTCACTGGAACCGGATCACGGGCTACAAGCGGGCCGCTTGACGGCCGCGGGTTTTGCCCCTGCCCGTTGGCCTGCGGGGCGATAAGCGGGCGGTGACAAACCCAACGCCCCGCCCGGGCAATTTCACGCGTGAAGGGGAAGCCAGGTGAAGATCGAATATAGACCCCCCACCCCGGAGGAGTATCGGTCTCTGCGGGAGGCCGTGGGCTGGCGGCCCGTTGAGCAGGCGCTCGTAGAGCGGGCCCTGCGCCGGGCCTTGTTTTCCGTGGTGGTCATCCAAGACGGAAGGGTGGTGGGCACCGGCCGGGTGGTGGGTGACGGGGGATTATATTATTACCTGCAGGACGTGATGGTGCTCCCCAGTTGCCAGGGACAAGGCATAGGCAAGGAAATAATCAGCCACTTACTGACCTACATTCAAGAGAATGCGCCCAAGGGGGCCTTCGTGGGCCTGATGGCCGCCAAGGGTCTGCAAGCTTACTACGAGGGATTTGGTTTTCAGGCCAGGCCGGCCGACGCGCCGGGGATGTTTCAAGTTGTGCGCTGAGCAGATGCTTGGGTGTCCTGGCAACAGAGTTACCCAGGCCGCCCGCCTGCGCAAGTGACTGCGCGGCACCGCCCCGGCGCGGGCCGCAGAAGATGGGGCCGTACCTTTAGGAGGCAGACATGAAGAAGCTCTTCGCCGCCGTTGCGTTAATGGTCGCCATCATGATGTTGCCAGCCTGCGCCCACGATTCCTCTTCCAGCGCCCAGGGCCACGGTTCGCCGGGCAAGCTGAACTATGGGCTCTCCTCCAACGAGCCGGTCCACTTCGGCGTTTATGAAAGGGGCGGCGCGCGCAATGTGCTGTCCGTGACCCGCCGGCAGGGCATGGCGGGCAAAAGTGTGACCGTGCCCGGCCACCTGCTGGTCTTCCAGGGCGACCGCCTGGCCAAGAAGATACCCGTGAACATGACGGTGTCTTGCGACGGCAGCCCCACCCTGAAGATACAGGGCGCCACCGCCTCGGGTAAGACCTTTGCGGCCCAGGGCACCATCGCCAGGGACGGAAGCATGGTGGTGGACAAGTGGGAGGTGGGGTTCAACCCCCTGGCGGAATAGCCACCCCTAAGACAGCGGGCGCTCCCGGCCCCTGGCGGGCGGGGGCGCGCGCGCCTCTAGCGCTCCAGCTCGCTCCTCAGCGAGCGGGCCATGATACGCTCGTACAGCCCCGGCGCCAGCCTACAGAGCAGGTGGGTGAGCTTGCCCACGGCCGAGAGCACCACCAGGCGCCTGCCCCGCTCCGCGGCCCGGAACACGGCCTCGGCCACTTCCTGGGGCGCGGCCACCCGCCCCACCGTGGACTGCTTATGCTTGCTGAGGCGGCCGTCGCCGTCCAGGGCCGCGTGGGCGATGCCGGTGCTGGTGAAGCCGGGGCAGATCAACGTGACGCCCACGCCGCTGGCGAATAGCTCGGTGCGCAGGGAGTCGAACAGGCCGTGCAGGGCGTGCTTGCTGGCCGCGTAGCCGCAGCGGCCGTACAGGGGCGCCAGCCCGGCCACCGAGGAGATGACCACGATCCGCCCGCGGCGCTCAAGCAGGCTGGGCAGGGCGGCCTGGGTCAGGTGCAGCGAGCCGAAGTAGTTCACCTCCATCACCCGGCGCAGCACCGCGGCCTCGGTTTGGGCAAAGGCGCTGCGGTGGGTGATGCCCGCGTTGTTGATCAGCACGTCCACCCCGCCCAGGCGCTCATTGACCTGGGCCACGGCCGCCCGGCAGGCCTCAAGGTCGGTGACGTCGCAGGCCAGGGCCTGGGCCTGGCCGCCGGCGGCCGCTATCTCCTCGGCCAGGGCCGCGGGCGGGGTCAGGTCCAGGAGGGCCAGGCGCGCGCCGGCCGCGGCGAAGCGCCGGGCAAAGGCCGAGCCCAGGCCGCCGGCCGCACCGCTGATGAGCACGGTCTGGCCGCGGAGACTACGCCTGGCGGCCACGGCCCCGCTTCTCCAGGAAGTAGTCGAAGACCTGGCGGGTGGTCTTTTGGGGGATGTAGCCCAGCTCCTGTTTGAGGCGCTGGTTGGCCAGCACCGGCCGGTAGCGCAGGAAGCGCACCTGCTCGGGCCCGTACTGGGTCAGGCCCAGGCGCTTTAAGAGCCACAGGGCCCCCTGCACCAGCCAGGCCGGCAGGGGCACATAGGGCTTGCCCAGGCGCTGGGCGATCTCGCGCAGGCTCAGCACCCCGTCCCCAGCCAGGTTGTAGATGCCGCTGGCGTCCTCGAACACGCCCTTGACCACCACCGCCACCACGTCCTGGTCCCAGATGAGCACGAAGGGGCTGGCCGCGCCGGACAGGCCCAGCACCATCCGCCTGTCGAACAGGTCCGTGATCTGGTTCTTGACCGTGGCCCCCAGGATGGTGCCCGGCCGCAGGATGAGCTGCTTCAGCTCCGGGTGCTCGCTGCGCCAGCGGGCCAGCATCTCCTCCACCTGGCGCTTGTGGTCGCTGTAGGCGAACTCGGGGTTGCCGCGCAGGGGGTGGTCCTCGGCCAGCCAGGGCGGGTTGTCCGCGTGGTAGCCGTAGGCCGCGCCGCTGCTGGCGTAGATGATCTTACGGGCCCCGCAGGCCAGGCAGGCCTGCAGCACGTTCTGGCTGCCCAGCACATCCACCTGGTACTCGCGCTGGCGGTTGGAGGCCGCGCCGGGGGTGACCAGGGCCGCCAGGTGCACCACCACCGCGGGCGCGTGCCGCCGGAAGACCTCGGCCAGCTCGGGCCCGGTGATGTCGGCGGTCTCGTAGGTCACGCCCGGCAGGCGCTCGCCCGCGGCCGGCGGCCGCAGGTCCAGGGCCACGATGCGCTTGAGGTCGCCGGGCGCCGCCGCCAGGGCCGCCACCACCTGGCGGCCCAGGTAGCCGCCGGCGCCGGTGACCAGCACCGCCTCTGGGCTCATGCCAGCCCCCCGGCCGGCGGCCGCCGGGCCCAGAGCAGGGCCACGGTGAGCCCGGAGATGATGTGCCACACGCCCCACCAGGCGGTGATGATGGCCATGCCCCCCAGGCCGCCGAAGAAGTCGAAGACCAGGATCAGGCCCAGGGCCGAGTTCTGGATGCCCACCTCGATGGTCACCGCCCGCACGTCCCGGGCCAGCAGGCCGAAGGCCCGGCCGCTGACGTAGCCCAGGGAGAGGGCCACGGCGTTGTGCAGGGCCACCACCAGGGCCACCAGGCCCACGTAGTTGAGGAAGTTTTGCCAGTTGGCCCCCAGGGCCCCGGCCACCACCCCCATGAACACCAGCACCGCCATGATCTTCAGCGGCCGGCGCACCTTGTCCACCAGGCGGGGGAAGATGCGCGAGGCGAGCATGCCCAGGACCATGGGGATGCCCAGGATCATCACGATGGTGGCGAACACGTCCAGGGGGTCCAGGCTCACCCGCTTGAGGATGGGCGCGGTGGCCGGGTTCAGCGAGCCCCACACGGCCAGATTAAGGGGGGTCATCACCACGGCCACGGCGGTGGAGACGGCGGTCATGGACACTGACACCGCCGCGTTGCCCCGGGCCAGGTAGGTGAGCATGTTGCTCAGGTTGCCGCCCGGACAGGACGCCACCAGGATCATGCCCAGCTTGATGGACGGCGCGATGGGCAGTACCAGGGTCAGCAGAAAGGTGGCGGCGGGCAGCAGCAGGAACTGGGCGCCCAGGCCGATGGCCGGGGCCTTGGGCGCCCGGAAAATGCGCGCGAAGTCGTCCAGCTTCAAGTCCAGGGCGATGCCGAACATCATCAGGCCGATGACCACGTTCAGGGCCAGGAGCCCCTGCTGGTTGAAGTTCAGCCTAACCGCATCCACCACGGCTTGGTCCATGTCACTTCCCCTTCGGCTCCTGGTGCATGGCCTTGAAGTGCAACAACCCCGGCGCCCACATGTGTTTGACCGGGTCCACGTCCACGTGGATCACCGCGCAGACCCCGGCCGCCAAGGCCCGGCGCAGGGCGGCCTCCAGTCCGGCCGGGTCGCTGACCCGCTCGCCGAAGGCGCCCATGGCCTGGGCCAGTTTGTGAAACTCTATCTCCCCCAGGTCGGTGCCGATGGTCTCCCCCGGCTCCAGGGACTTCTTGAGCATGGTCTTGAGCGGCTTGAGGGTCACGCTCTGGTTGATCTTGACCATGCCCCACTGCCGGTCGCAGCAGACCAGGAACACCGGCTTCAGGCCGTGGCGCACCGCGGTCTCGATCTCCTGGGGGTGGAAGCCCATGGCCCCGTCACCGGTGATGCAGTAGACCTGGCCGCCGGGCCGGGCCACGCAGGCGCCCAGGGCCTGGCCAGTGCCAGCGCCCAGGTGGCCCATGTGGTGGGTGCCCAGCTGGCAGCCGGGGGTGGGCAGGCGGGTGAAGAAGTTGCCCCACACCGCCGTGTTGCCGCCGTCGAAGACCACCACCGCGTCGTCGGCGAAGACCCGCCGGGCCACCGCCGCCACCTGGGCCGTGAGCAGGGGCGCGCCCTGGTCGCTGAGCTTCTGGTCCAGGCGCTCGCGGTCGCGGTCGCGCTCGGCGGCCAGCTTGGCCAGGGCCTCGCGCCGCTCGGCGCGGGGCATCTCCTCGCGCCGGGCGTGCAGGTGCTCCAGGAGCGAGCGCAGGAACAGCTTGAGGTCGCCCAGCACCATCAGGTCCGCCGGCCGGTTGCGGCCCAGCATTGTCTCGTCGATGTCCACCTGGATCACCTGCTGGCGCTCGGGCGGGGCCCAGTAGGGCGGCTTGCCCCACCAGTCGGTCTCGCCCAGCTCGCAGCCCAGCACCAGCACCAGGTCCGCCTCGTTGCGCAGCTGGTTGACGGCCTTGATGTGCACCATGGGCCAGGCCAGGGGCGAGGTCTCGGCCAGCACCCCCCGGGCCCCCCAGGAGGTGGTCACCGCCGCGGGCAACAGCTCGGCCAGCTCGGCCAGCTCGCTATAGGCCTGGGCGTGGATGACCCCGCTGCCGGCCTGGATCAGGGGCAGGCGGGCGGCGGCCAAGAGAGCCGCGGCGGCCTCCACCTGCGTGGGCGGCGGGGCCATGGGCTCGCTGCGGCGGTACTGGGCCGGCGCGGGCAGGGCCATCTCCGGGCACTCGCCGTTGATCACGTCCTCGGGCACGTCCAGGTGCACCACGCCCGGCCGGCCCTGCCAGGCCGCGCGCAGGGCCTTGGCCAAGAGCTCCGGAACGCGCTCGGCGCTGGCCGCGCAGGCCGAGAACTTGGCCATGGGCCGGATCACCCCCACCTGGTCGAAGCATTGGTAGGCCCCGCCGCGGTCGGGGTAGGTGATGCCCCGGCGGCGGGAGCTGGTGATCAGCAGCACCCGGTTGCCCTCGACCTGTTCCACGGCCACGCCGCTGAGCATGTTGGCCACGCCGGGGCCGTTGCTGGCGATGCACACGCCCAGTCCGCCGGTGAGGCGGGCGTAGGCCCCGGCCATGTGCGCGGCCACCGCCTCGTGGCGGGGGGTGATCAGCTCCAGGCCGCGGTCCACGCAGGCCTTGACCAGGCCGAAGTAGGTGCCGTCCACGATGCCGAAGAGCTTCGTCACGCCCTCGGCCGCCAGCATGCGGGCCATCAGCTCGCCGCCGCTCGCCGTTGCCATCTATCTCCTCCGGGTGCGGGCCGGGGCCGCCGGCCGCAGCACGCTGTGGATCAGGGCGATGGTGCTGGTGAGCTGGCCGTCTATCGCCCGCTTGCTAAGGGGCCCCTTGATCTCCAGGTACTCGCGCAGGCGTAGCTGGAAGTGCCGCGAGACCAAGGAGGCCATGAAGATGATGTACAGGCCGTTGATCCAGAAGGCGGCCTGGTTCACGTTGAGGTCCGCCCGCACCAGGCCCTGGGCCACGCCCTCGGTCAGGCGGGCCTTGAGGAAGTCGGCGGTGTGCTTCTCCACCTGGCGGGAGAGTTTCTCGGCAAAGGGCTCCATGCCGGCCGAGGAGACGTTGAGGTAGAGCAGCAGGTACTCGGGGCGGGCGCGCACGAAGGCCGCGCCCTGGCGGAAGATGTGCTCCAACTGGCGGTACACGTCCCAGGCCGGGTCCAGGCCGCCGTACACCGCCTGCCGGGACAGCTCCAGGCCCTGGCGGCAGACGTAGAGGTAGAGCTCCTCTTTGGACTCGAAGTAGTTGTACAGCGAGCCCTTGGCCACCCCGGCCCGGCTGGCCAGCTCGGCCATGTCCGTGGCGGCATAGCCCCGCTGGGCGAACAGCCGCGCCGCTTCGACCAGAAGCTTGTCGCGCTTGGCGGGCTTGATCTTTTGCAGGGTCTGTTTGGGCACGCCGGCCTCCTATAATGACTGACCGGACAGTCACCATCCTAGGCAAGACGGCCGGCCGTTGTCAAGGCCTATGGGAGGGCGGGGCGGGTTAGCTCTCGGCCGGCGGCAGCCAGCGCAGGGCCGGGCGGCGGCGGCCGGTCTGGGTCTGGTAGGTCTCGGCGGGCCAGCCCAGGGCCACCACCGCGTGCACCTCTTCCTCCGGGACCAGGCCCAGGCCGGCCCGCAGGTCGGGGCTCTTCTGCAGGACCGTGGCCGCGTAGCCTATCAGGCAGGAGCCCAGGCCCAGCACGTGGGCCCCCAGCAAGAGGTGGCCGCTGGCCAAGAGGGCGTCCTCGGCGGGGCAGGAGGCGCCGGGCAGCGAGCCCACCACCACGGCCGCCGGCGCGCCGTGGAAGAGCATGTCGCGGCCCTCCTCGCGCCAGCGCTGGAGGCCGCGGGCCACGGACTGGTAGTGCTCGCGGTAGTAGTCGTCCAGCTCGGGCCGGCCCACCAGCCGGAGCAGCCGGCGCAGCCAGGCCCGCTCGGCCAGGCGGTTGAAGCGCCGCATCACCCGGCCGACGCCCTCGGCCAGGGACAGCACCTGCTCCCGCGTGGCCAGCACCGTGAAGCTCCAGGCCTGGCTGTTGCTGCCCGAGGGGGCGGTGACGGCGATCTTGACCAGGTCGGCCAAGAGCTCCCGCGGCACCGGCCGCGCCCGGTAGTTGCGGCAGGAGCGGCGCGAGGCCATCAGGCGCACCAGCTGGGCCGGATCGCCCTGGCCGAAGGGCAGCCAGCGCGGGTCGGGGGCGAAGCTGGCGAAGCGGGCCTGCTCCGGGTCCAGGGAGCCCACCCGCACCGCCCCCGCCGGGCACACCGCCTGGCAGTGGCCGCAGCCCAGGGAGCGCTCCCCGGTCACCGCGGCCTTGCCGCCCTGCAGGCTGATGGTCTCCGCCGGGCACACGGCCACGCAGAGGCCGCAGCCGGTGCAGAGCTCTGGGTCGATCACCGTGATGACGCGCTGGGCCATGGGCCTCCTCCGGCCGCGGGGCTAGAGCACGAACAGGTCGTCCAGGTTGGCGCGCAGGCGCTCTATCTGCAGGCGCAGGGCCTCCGGCGTCTGCTCCTGCTCCACCTTTTGCTGCAGCTGGTGGATCTCGGCGCGCAGGCGCTCGGCCCGGTCCTGCAGGCCGCCCAGGGCCTGGTTCAGCGATTGGGCGAAGCCCTGCAGCTGGTCTCCCTGGCGCAGGCGCACCCGCTGGCCCAGGTAGCCCTGGCCCATGGAGCGCAGCACGTCCTCCAGGCGGTACAAGGGCCCGCCCATGCGGTGGGAGACGCACAGGGCCATCCAGTAGGCCAACACCAGCAGGCCCAGCAGGGCCACCAGGTTCAGCGCCAGCAGCAAGGGGAACACGTTGGGTATGCTCTGGCGCCCGTAGAGCAGGATCAGAATCAGACAGGAGAACACCAAAGGCAGCAGGACGGCGGCCCCGGCCACCACCAGCCCCCAGATGAAGCTGGTCTGGAAGCCTGGGTAGAAAAACAGCCGGCGCCGCCGGCGCTCCTGGTTTTGGCTCATGGCGCTCCTCCTCCCTGGCCGCGGCCGGGCGACCCCCGGCGCTTACCCACTCCATTATAAGTCAAAGCCGCCGGGCTTTTACACCCATTGGCCTGTCCCGCGGCGGAGATTGGCTGCCGGAGTGCGCAGGGGCCGGGGACATTATTGCGCGGCGGTGTGATAAAATCATCGCAGCCGCCGGGAAGCTGACGCTTTTTTTAGGCGGAAGGATCGGTGCGGCTGGCGCCGGCGAGGAGCGCGATGCAGGACCAGCGCAAGACCAAGGCCCAACTCCTGGAGGAACTGGCCGAGCTGCGCGCCCGCCTGGCCCGGCTGGAGGGGGATCAGCCCCCGCCCAACGAGCCCGACGACCTCTATCGCAACATCGTGCGCACGGCCAACGAGGGCATCTGGGTCCTGGACGCCGACTACCGGACCACCTTCGTCAATCAGAAGCTGGCGGCCATGCTGGGCTACCGGCCCCAGGACATGCTGGGGCGGCCGGGGGCGGAGTTCGTGCACCCGGAGGATCTGGCCCACCGCCAGGAGCAGGTGGAACAGCGCCGCCGGGGCCTGGCCGGCGAGTATGAGCGCCGCTGGCTGCACAAGGACGGCAGCGTGGTCTGGGTCTGGGTGCGGGCCACGCCCCTGTTCGACGACCAGGGCCAGTTCAGCGGCGTCTTTTCCATGGCCACCGACATCACCCAGCGCAAGCGGGCCCAGGAGGCGCTGCGCAAGAACGAGGCCCTGCTGCGGGCCATCCTGGACGGCATCACCACCAACCTGGCCTTCGTCAACCGGGACATGGAGATCAAGTGGGCCAACAAGGCCTCGGCCTTGTCCGTGGGCCTGACCCCCGAGCAGATGGTAGGGCGCAAGTGCCACGAGCTGTGGGCCGACCCGGCCCACCCCTGCGCCGGCTGCCCCAGCGTGCAGGCCTTTAGCAGCGGGCGCACCGAGTCCACCATCATCACCACCCCCGACGGCCGCGTCTGGGACGAGAAGGGCGAGCCGGTCTACGACGAGCAGAGCGAGCTGATCGGGGTGCTGGAGATCGCCCACGACATCACCGCGCAGAGCAAGACCCACCAGGCGCTGGCCCAGAGCCGGCAACTCTACGCCCTGGCCACCCAGGCCGGCAAGGTGGGGGTGTGGCAGTGGGACCTGGACAGCAACCATCTCTGGGTGGACCCCATAATCAAGACCCTGCTGGGTTACGGCGAGCAGGAGATACCCGACACCTTCGCGGCCTGGCTGGAGCTGGCGCACCCCGATGACCGGGAGATGATCCAGACCGCGGCCCAGATGCACATCCGGGGCGATACGCCCTTCGCCGAGGTGGAGGTGCGTCTAAAGCACAAGGACGGCAGCCTGCGCTGGACCCTGCTGCGGGGGGAGGCCCAGCGCGACCAAGAGGGCCGGGCCCGCAAGATGTTGGGCGCGGCGGTGGACATCACCCTGCGCAAGCAGGCCGAGGAGAATCTCCGCCTGAGCGAGGAGCGCTACTCCGAGGTGTTCCGGGCCAGCCCCCTATGGGTCAGCGTAACCACCCTGGAGGAGGGCCGCTACCTGGACGTGAACGAGTCCTTCCACCAGATCACCGGCTACAGCCGCGAGGAGGTGCTGGGGCGCACCTCGCTGGAGGTGGGCGTCTGGCCCTACCCCCTGCAGCGCCGGGAGGCGGTGGAGATCATCAAGCGCGAGGGCAGCCTGCGCGACTTCCACATCGACTACCGCACCAAGAGCGGCGAGCTGCTGCACGCCCTGTGGTCGGCCAGGCTGTTGGAGCTGGAGGGCCGCCCGTGCCTGACTTCGGTGGTGCGGGACATCACCGCCCGGGTGCGCGCCCAGCAGGCCCTGCAGGAGAGCGAGGAGCGCTTCCGCGCCCTGTACCAGGACTTTCCCCATCCCACCTGCATCTGGGAGCACGACGGGGCTGACCTGGTGCTCAGGGACGGCAACCCGGCCGCCGAGAAATGGACACAAGGCAAACTGCAGAAGATCGTCGGTGCCAAGGCCCGTGAGTTCTGGGCCGATCTGCCCGAGCTGCACCAGGCCATCCACCGTTGCTTCGACCAGCGGGAACTGGTGATCCTGTCGATTCCCGAGTATCGCTCCCGCGCCACCGGCGCAATCAGACACATCATTTTCACCTTCACCTTCGCCCCGCCGCGACACGTGTTCGAGTACACCGAGGACATCACCGATCGCGAGCGAGCCCGCCTGGCCCTGCAGGAGTCGGAGCGCAAGTACCGCAGCCTGTTCGAGGGCCTCAACGACGCGGTGTTCATCACCGACCAGAAAGGCAATTTCCTGGAGGTGAACCAGGCCACCTGCCAGCGCCTGGGCTACAGCCGCGAAGAGATGCTGGCCATGCGCGTGAGGGACATCCTGGCCCCCGAGGAGCTTTCCTTGCTGTCCCAGCGCCTGTCCCAGCTCAGCGAGAAGGGCGCGCTGATCTTCGAGGGCGTCCACCGCACCCGCCAGGGCCGGGTGGTGCCGGTGGAGGTAAGCCTCCGCCTGGTGCAGTACCAGGGCCAGGAGGCGGTGCTGAGCGTGGTGCGCGACATCAGCGAGCGCCAGGCCGCCGCGCAGGCCCTCAAGGAAAGCGAGCAGCGCTTCCGGGCCTTGTTCGAGTGGGCGCCGGTGGCGGTGGTGGTACTCAACCACCAGTATGAGGTGGTGCGGGTCAACAGCGAGTTCACCGCCCTGTTCGGCTACCAGCCGGCCGAAGCCGAGGGCCGCTCGATATATGAACTGCTGGTGCCGCCCGAGGAGCAGCCGGCGGCCAAAACCCACGGCCAACTGGTGGCCCGGGGGCAGCGGCCCAACTTCGAGGGCACCCGCCTGCGCAAGGACGGCTCCCGGGTCTACACGCACATCTCCTCGCGCCTGGTGGCCAACGAGGGCCGCGAGCCAGTTTTCTACGTCACCTACCAGGACATCAGCGAGCGCCGGCGCTCCGAGGAGGCCCTGCAGCAGAGCGAGACCCGCTACCGGGAGCTGTTCAACAACATGAGCGCCGGGGTGGCGGTGTACGAGGCCGTGGATAACGGCGCGGACTTCGTGTTCAAAGAGATGAACTGGGCCGGCGAGCGCATCACCCAGCTGCCCAAGGAGCAGGTGCTGGGCCGGCGAGTCAGCCGGGTCTTCCCCGGGGTAAAGGACCTGGGCCTGTTCGAGGTGTTCCAGCGCGTCTGGCGTACCGGCGTGCCCGAGCACCATCCCACCTCGCTGTACAAGGACAACCGCCTCTCGCTGTGGGTGGAAAACTTCGTCTGCCAGCTGCCCACCGGCGAGGTGGTGGCCATCTTCGACGACATCACCCTGCGCAAGCAGGCCGAGGACTCCCTGCAGTGGGAGCTGGAGGTCAACACCGCCCTGGCCAACCTGAGCCACGCCATGATCAGCAACGAGTCGGACCTGGACTCCATCGCCGGCCTGGTGCTGCACTACGCCCAGCGAATTACCGGCGCCCGGCACGGCTTCGTGGGCTCTCTGGACTCGGCCGACGGCCTCAAGGTGGCCCGCACCCTGAGCAACACGATGGCGGGGGACTGCCAGGTGGGGGGCGCGGATCAGCGCCCGTCCTTCCATGCCAACCCCGACGGCAGCTATCCCGGCCTCTGGGGCCACAGCCTCAACACCCGCGAATCCTTCTATACCAACTCCCCGGCCGAGCACCCCAGCGCCGCCGGACTGCCGCCGGGGCACATCCCGCTCAAGAACTTCCTGTCGGTGCCGGTCATGTTCGCCGGCCGCCTGGTGGGCCAGGTGTGCCTGGCCAACAGCCCCCGCGGCTTCACGGTGCGCGACCTGCGGGCCCTGGAGCACCTGGCCGAGCTGCTGGCCCTGGCCCAGCACCGCCGCCAGGCCGAGCAGGAGAGCCAGAAGCTGCAGGCCCAGCTCCGCCAGACCCAGAAGCTGGAGGCCATCGGCACCCTGGCCGGGGGCATCGCCCACGACTTCAACAACGTGCTGGCGGCCATGCTGGGCTACACCGAGCTGACCCTCACTGGCCTGCCCCTGACCGGCGAGGCCCGCGACAACCTGGAGCAGGTGCTCAAGGCCGGCCAGCGGGCCCGGGACCTGGTGCACCAGATACTCAGCTTCAGCCGCCGCAGCGACCAGGGGCAGAGCCCGGTGGAGATCATGCTGCTCACCAAGGAGGCCCTGAAGCTGCTGCGGGCCTCGCTGCCCACCACCATCGAGATACAATCGGACCTGCGCTCCCAGGGCGAGAAGGTGCTGGCCGACCCGGTGCAGATACAGCAGGTGATTATGAACCTGTGCACCAACGCTGCCCAGGCCATGCCCGGGGGCGGCCTCCTGACCGTGGAGCTGGTGCCCCTGGAGCTGGACCAAGAGGCCGTGGCCCGCTTCGCCGGCCTGCGGCCCGGCCGCTACCTGCGCCTGACGGTCAGCGACACCGGCGTGGGCATGGACGCCCGCACCCTGGAGCGCATCTTCGAGCCCTTCTTCACCACCAAAGGCCCCGGCGAGGGCACCGGCCTGGGCCTGAGCGTGGTGCACGGCGTGGTGCAGAGCCACCGCGGGGCCATCACCGTCTACTCCGAGCCGGGCCGGGGCACCACCTTCCACGTGTATCTGCCGGTGATGGAGGGCGAGCCGGAGCAGGACGGCGCCCAGGGGGATGGCGCCCTGCCCAGAGGCCAGGAGCGGGTGCTCTTGGTGGACGACGAGCCGGCCCTGGCCGAGGTGGGGCGCCTGGCCCTGGAGACCCTGGGCTACCGGGTCACGGCCCTCAGCTCCAGCCCCGAGGCCCTGGAGCGCTTCCAGGCCCAGCCCGAGGCCTTCGACCTGGTGATCACTGACTACACCATGCCCCAGATGACCGGCGCGGCCCTGGCCCAGGAGCTGATCAAGATACGCCCGGACATCCCCATCATCATGTGCTCGGGCTTCAGCGGCCAGTTCTCGCCCCAGCAGGCCCGGGAGATGGGCATCCGGCGGCTGCTGCTCAAGCCCCTGGTCAGCCGGGAGCTGGCGGTGGCGGTGCGCCGGGTGCTGGATGAGGCACAGCAAGATGATTAGAGACGGCAAGCGGCGCTAAGGGCTTGTATGACACCTAAGAAGCAGCTATGCTTTTGCAGCCGGAATTCCAACCGCGAAGGCTCCCCTTTTCGCAGCCAGGTAGGCCATGAGTAATCTGGTAGTTGACCAGAGCATATTGGATTGCCTTTACGACGGCCTGTACGTCCTGGACCTTGAGCGGCGCATCGTGTTCTGGAACCAGGCCTCCGAGCGCCTGACCGGCTTCAGCGCAGAGGAGGTGCTGGGCCGGTCCTGCTCGGACAACATCCTGGTGCACGTGGGGGCGCGGGGCGAGCAGCTCTGCCTGGGCTCTTGCCCCATGTCCGAGGCCATGGCCGACGGCCAGGTGCACGAGGCCGAGGTGTTTTTGCACCACAAGGACGGCCACCGGGTGCCGGTGGTGGTGCGGGCCGCGCCCCTGCGCGACGCCGGGGGCAACATCGTGGGCGCGGTGGAGGTGTTCGGCGACAACTCCCTGCACCTGGCCACCCGCCAGCGCATCCAGGAGCTGGAGAAGCTGGCCATGCTGGACGAGCTGACCCGGCTGCCCAACCGCCGCTACCTCTTGGAGCAGATCAGGAGCCGGCTGCACGAGCTGCGCCGGGCCAACTGGCCCTTTGGCCTGCTGTTCATCGACCTGGACCATTTCAAGCAGGTCAACGACTCCTGCGGGCACCTGGTGGGCGACCAGGTGCTCCAGATGGTGGGGCGCACCCTGGAGCGCAACTCGCGCGCCTTTGACGTGGTGGGGCGCTGGGGCGGCGAGGAATTCCTGGCCGTGGTGCCCAACGTGGACCTGGAGCGGCTGCGCACGGTGGGCGAGCGCTACCAGACCCTGGTGGCCAAATCAGAGCTGATCCACCAAGGCCAGCCGGTGCGGGTGACCATCTCCGTGGGCGGCACCATCGCCCGCCAGGAGGACTCGCTGCAGCTGCTGCTGCAGCGGGCGGACCAGAACCTCTACGCCGCCAAGCTGGCCGGGCGCAACCGCGTGAACGCCAGCTGAGGCCGCCCCCCAAACGCACCCCCAACCCTGCGAGGCTATCATGAGCCGCCAGTTGTTCGACCTTGCCGTGGCCCTGGAGTCGGGCCTGCCCTCGGACCCGCCGCACATGATCCCGCAGATAAACTACCTGGACCACGCCACCGGCGCCCAAGGCATGCAGGCCTACTTCCCCGGCCTGACCCCGGCCGACCTGCCCGGAGGCCTGGGCTGGGCCGTGGAGGAGGTGCACCTGACCACCCACTCGGGCACCCACCTGGACGCGCCCTTCCACTACCACCCCACCCAGGACCAGGGCCAGCCGGCCCTGACCATCGACCAGGTGCCCCTGGACTGGTGCTTCCAGGACGGGGTGCTCCTCAACTTCAGCCACAAGGCTGACGGCGAGGGCATCAGCGCCGAGGAGGTGGAGGCGGAGCTGAAGCGCATCGGCCACCGGCTCAAGCCCCTGGACATCGTGCTGGTGCGGGTGGGGGCGGACAGGGCCTGGGGCCGGCCCGAGTACCTGGTCACCGGCGCGGGCATGACCCGTGAATCCACCCTGTACCTGCTGGAGCGGGGGGTGAAGGTGGTGGGCATCGACGCCTGGTCCTGGGACCGGCCCCTGCCCTTTCTGGCCCAGGAGTTCGCCGCCACCGGCGACGCCTCCGGGGTCTGGGCCGCCCACTTCGCGGGCATCGAGCGGGGCTACTGCCACATGGAGAAGCTGGCCGGTCTGGGCGCCCTGCCCCGGCCTACCGGCTTCAAGGTGGCCTGCTTCCCGGTCAAGATCAAGAACGCCTCGGCGGGGTGGGTGCGGCCGGTAGCCATCTTCGAAGATTAAGCTCCGGCTTCGCCGGAGCCCCGCTGGCAACACAGCCAGCGGGGCTAAGGCTGTGCCGGAGCCGGTTGCAAGACGCGGCTTCCCGCTTAAATTTGAATATGGCAAAACAATGGCCCGGCCCACCGTAACGGTAAGCCGGGCCATTTCATATGCTAGAGCGGAACTAAACTACACTGCCTCCACCACGGTGGCGATGCCGATGCCGCCGCCGCCGCAGAGCATCTGCACGCCGGCCCGGCCCTTGGTGCGCTTGAGGTGGTGGGCCATCTCCCCGAACCACATCACCCCCGAGGCGCCGATGGGATGGCCCAGGCCGATGGCCCCGCCGGTGGGGTTGACCCGGGGGTCGTCGTAGGCGTAGCCGAAGGCCTTGGCGAAGGACAGGCAGGGCGAGGCAAAGGCCTCGTTGGGCTCGATGATGTCCATGTCCTCGATGGTCTTGCCGGCCCGGGCCAGGGCCTTGTTCACCGCCGGGATGGGCGCCAGCAGCATGGGCACCGGCTCGCCCCCGGCCGAGGCGCAGCCGGTAATGCGGCACAGGGGCTCCAGGCCCAGCTTCTCGGCCTTGTCCGCGGTCATCAACAGCACCGCCGCCGCGCCGTCCACGATTTGGGAGGAGTTGCCGGCGGTCACCCGGCCATCGGGCTTGAAGGGGCTTTTAAGCTTCTTGAGGTCCTCCCAGAAGCCCTGGGGGTCTTCCACGGCCTTGGGCCGCAGCACCTCGTCCTTGGCCACGGTGTAGGTCTGGTCCTCGTGGGTGTAGGTGTAGGGCACGATGTGGTCGGCGTACCAGCCATTGCGCTCAGCGGTCACCGCCTTCTGCATGCTCCACATGCCGAAGCGGTCCAGGTCCTCGCGGCTCTGGCCCTGGTCGGCGCTGATCATCTCGGCGCAGACGCCCTGGGGCACGTCCATGCCGATGTCGTGGGCGCGCAGGGTGAAGCGCACCGGGTAGTTGGCCTCCATGGCCACGAAGATGTCCGAGCCCATGCCGTAGTGGGACATCAGCTCCACGCCGGCGCAGAGCATGATCTCGCCGTCGCCCACCTTCAGGGCCCGGGTGGCGAAGTTGATGCCCTTGAGGCCCGAGTTGCAGTACTGGTTGACGGTGCAGGCCGAGGCCTCCTGGGGGATGCCGGCCAGCAGGCTGGCGAAGCGGGCTATGTTGCCGCCCTGCTCGCCGATCTGGCTCAGGCAGCCCACCAGCACGTCCTCGATCTCGCGCTCGTCAAAGGCGGGGGCCTTGGCGTGCACCCGGTCCAACAGGCCCCGCATCACCGCCGCCAACAGCTCCTGGGCCGAGGCCTGGCAGAGCTGGCCGCCCTTTTCCATGCCCTTGCGGCCGGATTTGCCGATGGCGCTGCGCACAGCGTCCACCACCACCACTTCCTTGAGTACAGCCATGCTACCCCTCTCTCTGCTGCGGGAAAAAGACCCGGCCCCCTCCCCTGGCGGGGCCGGCCGCGCGGGCGCGTGCGGGATAGAGTCCTTTTAACATAAATGAGGCTTCATTCACCAGCCCGGCGGTCGGGGACTGGCTTGCGCAAGGGCGCCCGGCCCCCTGGCCCAGTCATTCGCGCCAGCCGGCCGACCGGCCCGGCGCAGACCGTGATTGCTTCCGACCGGAATTATTGGTAAATAACTCCAGCAGGCCCTGCGCGCTCCCCAGGCGGAGATTCTCATGACTGCCAATGCCCCTGCCGGCCCCCAGCCGCAACCCGGCGCCATCATGGTGGTGGACGACGAGGTCCCCACCCTCAAGAGCCTGCGCCGAATCCTGGAAAAACAGGGGCACCGCGTCTCCACCTACAGCAACCCGGTGCGGGCCCTGGAGCTACTAGCCGAGCAGTCCTTTGACGTGCTCATCAGCGACCTGCGCATGCCCCACCTGGATGGCCTGGAGCTCTTAGAGCGGGCCAAGCTGGCCGCGCCGGAGATGGAGGTGATCATCATCACCGGCTACGCCAGCCTGGACGGGGCGGTGGAGGCCACCAAGAAGGGGGCCTACCATTTCCTGGCCAAGCCCTTCACCCCGGAGGAGCTGCGCCAGCGGGTGGACCAGGCCCTGGCCCAGAAGCGGCTGCGCGAGCGGGCCCGGCGCCCGCCGGCCGGCCAGGGCACCCCAGCCGCCGGGCCCCTGATCATCGGCCAAAGCCCGCCCATGCTGCGGGTGGCCGAGATCATCGCCCAGATCGCGCCCACCGACTGCAACGTGCTGCTCAGCGGCGAGTCGGGCACCGGCAAGGAGCTGGCCGCCCGGGCCATCCACGCCCAGAGCCCGCGGGCGACCGGGCCCCTGGTGGCCTTCAACTGCGCGGCCTTCAACCAGGAGCTGACCGATAACGAGCTGTTCGGCCACGAGAAAGGGGCCTACACCGGCGCCCACCAGGCCAAGGCCGGCCTGCTGGAGGCGGCCCAGGGCGGCACCGTCTTCCTGGACGAGATCGGCGAGATGCCCCTGGCCATGCAGGCCAAGCTGCTGCGGGCCCTGCAGGAGCGCGAGGTGCTCCGGGTGGGCGGCACCCGGCCGGTGCCGGTGGACGTGCGGGTGGTGGCGGCCACGGCCCGTGACCTCAAGGCCGACATGGACTCCGGGGCCTTCCGCTCGGACCTGTACTACCGCCTCAACGTGGTGGGCCTGGAGCTGCCCCGCCTGGCTGAGCGCAGCGGCGACATCGAGCTGCTGGCCTACCACTTCCTGGAGAAGTTCCGCCGCCGCATGGACAAGAAGCTGCGCGGCATCGCCCCCGAGGCCCTGGCCCTCTTGGCCAGCTACGCCTACCCAGGCAACGTGCGCGAGCTGATGAACATCATGGAGCGGGCCGTGGCCCTGAGCCAGGGCCCCCTGATCCAGGTGCGCGACCTGCCCCAGGACCTGGCCGCGGTGCAGCTGGCCACCTTTGCCCAGACCCACGGCCGCGGCGCCACTCTGGAGGATCTGGAGCGCAGCTACATCGAGCACATCCTCAAGCAGGCCGGCGGGGTGCGCACCCGGGCCGCCGAGATCCTGGGCATCGACCGGGTGAGCCTGTGGCGCAAGATAAAGAAGTACGGCCTGGAATAGCGCGTTGCACTTCGCCAACGCGCTGTTGTCATTAAGCAACAAATTAAACACCTAGCCGTTTATTCTTACTTTTCTTTTTAGCCCCCTCGTGCCCCCTGTTTCAGCCCGAAACAAACCACCCCTGAGGCCGGTTCGGGGTCTGGCCTGCTTTATTCAATCAATAAAATAGCTTATCGCATTAAATCGCCTTGGTACGGACCTTGCTCTATTGGGAACAAGGAGAGTTGTAAAGCGCATGCTCCGCAGAGTCTTGGTCGTATTGGAGAACGAAGAGGTCTGCCGCCAGGCGGTGGACTATGCCCGGGAGCTGGCCGCCCGCATGGGCGCGGAGGTCATGCTGCTGATGCTGGTGGAGATGCCTTTGTTGGATCACGGCGCCCTGGGCCACAAGCGCAACGCCCTCAGCGAGCTGGACGAGAGGGTGGGACGCCTGCTGGCCGAGCTGGGGGCCGAGTTCCTGCGCGAGGGCGTGACCGCCGGCGCGGCCCTGCGGGTGGGCGACCCGGCCCAGGAACTGGTGAAGTTCCTGGCCGAGCGGCCGCCGTTCCAGGTGGCCATCTGGGGCAGCAGCCAGGAGCTGCCGGCCCCGGCCCGCCGACACTGGCTGGCCAAGGCCGCCGACACCCTGGAGTGCCCGCTGTGGACCGTCAGCAGCCGCCGGCCCGAGGCCTAGGGGCCCCGAGCAACCAAGCGCGTAACCGAGCCCGTTGAAGCCAAGGTGAATCTTCATGCCGCAGCTAACTACCGACATGATCCTGGTCATGGCTATGATCGGGATAGCCATCTTTCTGTTTATCGTGGAATGGGTGCGGGTGGACGTGGTGGCCATCCTGATGATGGTCGTCCTGCCCCTGCTGCACCTGGTGACGCCCAAGGAGGCCTTCTCCGGCCTGTCCAGCAACGCGGTGGTGTCCATCATCGCGGTGATCATCATCGGCGCCGGGCTGGACAAGACCGGCATCATCAACCGATTGGTGGGGCCCATCCTGCGCCTGGCCGGCAAGAGCCAGTCGCGCATCGTGATTTTCATCTCCCTCACCGTGGCCGGCATCAGTAGCTTCATGCAGAACGTGGGTGCCGCGGCCCTGTTTTTGCCCGCGGTGCGCCGCATCAGCAAGACGCTCAAGATACCCATCAGCAACCTTCTTATGCCTATCGGGTTTGCGGCCATCCTGGGCGGCACGGTGACCCTGGTGGGCTCCAGCCCCCTGATCCTCTTAAACGACCTCATCGCGCCCTTCAAGCTCAAACCCTTCGGCCTGTTCGAGGTGACGCCGGTGGGTCTGGCCCTGGTGGCCAGCGGCATCACCTGCTTCGTGCTCTTCGGCCGCCTGATCCTGCCCGGCAGCAAGGGCCAGGAGGGCGAGCAGGCCGCCACCGAGCAGGCCCAGGAGCCCAACCACCTGCTGGCCGAGCTGGGCCGGCCCTGGGAGCTCTCCACGCCCGAGGACTTCACCCACTACCGCGAGCCGGTGACCGTGGACAACCTGCGCCGGCGCTACCTGGTCAACGTGGTGGCCCTGACCGAGCCGCCGGACTTCAAGGTGCTGGGCCCGGGCCCAGAGCAGGAGGTGCGCTCGCGGGTGGACCTGGTGGTCTATGGCCAGGAAAAAGACGTGCTGCGCATGGCCCAGGAGGAGGGCATGACCCTCAAGCCCGACCTGGAGGTGTTCAAGGGCGAGCTGGCCGAGCACGCCTCGGGCACCGTGGAGGCGGTGGTGGCGCCGCGCTCGCACCTGGTGGATAAGACCCTGAACCAGCTGGACCTGGCCGAGCGTTTCCGCATCACGCCCCTGGCCGTGTACCGCCAGGGCGAGACCTACCGTGCCGACCTGGGCCACCTGCCCCTCCGGGTGGGCGACGCCATCCTGCTGCACGGCACCTGGCGGCGCCTGCAACTGCTGCACGAGGAGGGCGGCCTGCTGTTCACCACGCCCCTGGACACCGAGCAGATGCGCCCGGAGAAGGCCCTGTTCGCCGGGCTGTGGCTGGCCATCGCCTTGACCATGATCCTGGTGTTCAATATCCAGCTCTCGGTCTGCCTGATGACTGGCGCCCTGGGCATGATCGTCACCCGGGTGCTGACCATCGACGAGGCCTACCAGTCCGTGGACTGGCGCACCGTGTTCCTGCTGGGTGGGCTGATCCCCCTGGGCATCGCCACCGAAAAGACCGGCACCGCCGCCTGGATCGCCCACACGGTGCTGGGGGCCATCGGCACGGTCGAGCCCATCGTGCTCCTGGCGGTGATCGGCCTCTTGTCCACGGTGTTCACCCTGGTCATCAGCAACGTGGGCGCCACGGTGCTCTTGGTGCCACTGGTGGTGGAGATGGCCCGAGCCGCCGGCGCCGACCCGCGCATGGCGGCCATGGTGGTGGGCCTGGCCACCAGCAACTCCTTCATCCTGCCCACCCACCAGGTCAACGCCCTGTACATGGGCCCCGGCCGCTACCGAAGCGTGGACTTCATGAAGGCCGGCAGCGTGGTCAGCGTGGTGTTCCTGGTAGTGATGATAGCAATGCTCTACCTGTTCTTCTAAGGAGACGACAACCATGGCTATCATAACGATCTCCCGGGGCTCCTACAGCAAAGGCCGCGAGGTGGCCGAGAAGGTGGCCCAGCGCCTGGGCTATCAGCTGGTCAGCCGCGACGTGCTTATCGAGGCCTCGGACCGCTTCCACATCCCCGAGGTCAAGCTGGTGCGGGCCATCCACGACGCCCCCTCGATCCTGGACCGCATCACCCACGGCAAGCAGTGCTATATTGTCTATATCCGCAGTGCCCTGGCCAGCCGGGCCAAGGCCGACAACCTGGTCTACCACGGGCTGGCCGGCCACCTGCTGCTCAAGGGCGTGCCCCACGTGCTCAAGGTGCGCATCATCGCCGACCTGGAGGCGCGGGTGGCCGCGGAGATGCAGAGGGAGGACATCAGCGCCGCCGAGGCCCGCAGCCTGCTGCTAAAGGACGACGCCGAGCGCCGCAAGTGGACCCAGACCCTCTATGGGGTGGACCCCTGGGACGCCTCTCTCTATGACCTGGTGATCCACATCCACAAGCTCAGCGTGGATGACGCCGTGGAGTTCATCGTGCAGGCCGCCGGCCGGCAGTGCTTCCAGGCCACGCCCGCCTCCCAACGCAAGATGGAGGACTTGGCCCTGGCCTGCCAGCTCAAGGCCGAGCTGGTCAAGCAGGACTGCTTCGAGCTGGGGGTGACCAGCGAGTACGGCAACGTGGTGGTCTACGTGAACAAGGGGGGCCGGCACGCCTACCATCTGGACGCCAAGCTGGCCGCGCTGCGCGCCAAGCTGCCGGAGATCAACCACCTGGAGGTGCGCGAGGGCCTGCCCTTCCCGCCGGCCGCGGTATAAGGCCGGCCGCCGCCCGGCGGCCGCCAGAGAGGATGAAGCCCATGTCCCTGATAGCCATTTCCTCCGACTCCTACGCCTCGGGGCTGGACATAGCCCGGCGCACGGCCGCGGCCCTGGGCTACGGGCTGGTGGACCGGGAGCTGTTGGCCTCGGTGGCCGCCGAACGCGGCCTGCCCCAGGAGCAGTTGGTGCAGGCCCTGGAGGAGACGCCCAGCTTTTTCGGCATGCGCGGCCGCCGGCAACAGGAGCTGCTGGTGCACATCCAGGCCGCCTGCCTGGAAAAGTTGCGCGAGGACAACCAGGTCTGCTACGGCCTGGGCGCCCACCTATACTTGGTGGGGGTCAGCCACGCCCTGCGCGTGCGGGTGCTGGCCGACCCCAAAGAGCGCCTGGCCGAGACCGCCGCCCAGCGCGGCCTGCCCCCGGAGCGGGCGGCCAAGCTCCTGGAGCGCCAGGAGCAGGAGCGCCGGCGCTGGTCGCAGCAGTTCTTCCAGGCCGACGAGGGCGACCCCGCTCAGTACGACATGGTGCTCAGCCTGGGCAACCTGGAGGCGGACAAGGCGGTGGAGCTGATCGGCGACGCGGCCGGCTACCGCAAGTTCCAGGCCATGACCTACTCGCGCAAGTGTCTGCAGGATAAGATTCTGGCCGCGCGGGTGCTGGAGAAGCTACTGCCCCAGTTCCCGGACATCCGGGTGCAGGCCAGTGACGGCACGGTGGTGGCCCAGGTGCAGTCGCTCAAGCGCGACCAGCGCAAAAAGCAAGAGGCGGTGCGCGAGCTGGCCAGCCAGGTGCCGGGGGTGAACTACGTGGAAGTCCACGTGATTCGTGACTATTTCGGCCAGGCCGCCCAGAGCGGCCGCTAGCCGGGCCCCGGCTGGGCCCCATAATCGTGATTAGGAGGTAGTCTGATGCCTGAACCCCTGGAGGTGCTCCTGCTGGACGACGAGCCCATCGTGGGCCGGCGGCTGAAACCGGCCCTGGCCAAGATCGGCTGCGAGGTGGAGGTCTTCGAAAACCCGGAGAAGGCCCTGGCCCGGCTGCAGCAAAAGGAGTTCAAGATCGTGGTCACCGACATCCGCATGGACGACATAGACGGCATGCAGGTGTTGGAGTTCGTGCGCCAGCGCTGGCCCCAGAGCAAGGTGATCATGATCACCGGCTACGCCATGATGTCCCTGGCCCGCGAGGCCATGGAAAAGGGCGCCTTTGACTTCATAGCCAAGCCTTTCAAGCCCGACGACCTGCGCCGGGTGATCGCCAAGGCCGCCGACGCCCTGGGCTACCACCTGGACTTCGCAGCCGCCGGCGAAGGCGCCTAGGCCCCGCCGAGCCAGCCCCTATGACCAGCCCCGCTCCCAGCCCGCCCGCCTCCACCGGCCCGGCCGAACGCCTGCGCCTGGCCGAGCGGGGCGAGGCCATCCGCCGGGCCCTGGTGGAGCGGCCGCGCTTCAGCCTGCGCCTGCAGATGTACCTGGGGTTTTTGGCCGCCTTCGTCCTGGCCGTGGGCGTGGCCGTGGCCCTGGTCTACAACTTCCACTCCATGGAGAGCAAGATCCGCTTTCTGGAGATAGTCAACGACTACGTGATGGAGGTGGAGCAGGCGCGGCGCTTCGAGAAGAACTTCCTGCTCTACGGCAGCAACCTGCGTGACGCCCTGGACAACGTGTTCCTGGCCGAGCAGATACTCACCCGCAACGCCGGCGAGCTGGCCGCGGTGATGGGCAGCGGGTGGAGCGAGGTCATGCTGCCCAAGCTGCGCGGCTACCAGGGTCTGCTGGAGCGGCTGGGCCGGCTGCAGGGAGCCGGCGGCGGCGCCCCCAGCGGCCGGGCGGCCCAGGACCTGCAGGCCCAGGTGCGCAAGGAGGGCCAGGAGCTGGTCTCGGCGGCCCAGTCCCTCTTAAGCACTGAAAAGGCCTCCCTATCGGCCACCACCCGCCGCTCGCGCTTCATACTCATCTCCTCCCTGACCCTCTTGCTGCTGGTGCTGGTGCTAAACGCCTATTTGTTGGGCATGCGCATGCTGGGCTCCATCAACCGCTTCGGCCAGTACGCCAACCGCATCGCCGCCGGCGACTACACGCCCATCACCCCATCGCGCCGCTACCGCGACGAGTTCACGGACCTGGCCCTGGCCATCAACGCCATGATCCAGGAGCTGGAGAACCGGGAGGCGGTGCTGATCCAGTCGCACAAGATGCGCGCGGTAGGCACCCTGACCAGCGGCGTGGCCCACGAGCTGAACAACCCCCTGAACAACATCACCCTCACCGCCCACATGCTGCAGGAGGACTACCAGGGTCTGTCGGACGCCGAGCGGCTGGAGATGATCGACGACGTGGTGCGCGAGGCGGGGCGGGCTAAGAAGATCATCAGCAACCTGCTGGACTTCGCGCGGGAGACCGGCTCCCAATTGGAGCCCCTGGACCTGCCCCACCTGCTGCAGGAGACCATTGACCTGGCCTCCAACCAGATCAAGCTGCTGGGCATCAAGATTCAGTTGCAGACATCGGACAACCTGCCCCGGGTGCACGGCGACAGCCAGCAGCTACGGCAGGTGTTCTTGAACCTGATCCTCAACGCCATCGACGCCTCGGCCAAAGGCGGCAAGATCCAGGTGATGGTGGTGCCGGCCGACGAGCCCAACTACGTGGCGGTGAAGGTCATCGACTTCGGCAGCGGCATCCCGGCCCACATCCTGCCCTCCATCTTCGACCCCTTCTTCACCACCAAGGCCCGGGGCAAGGGCACCGGCTTAGGGCTAAGCGTGTCCCAGGGCATCGTGGCCAAGCACGGCGGCCGCATCCTGGTGAGCAGCCAGGTGAGCCAGGGCACCACCTTCACCGTGGTGCTGCCGGTGACCACCATCCCGGCCGATCTGGGCCAGGGCCACCACCCCGAGCCGGCCAGCCACCCCCAGGCCTGAAATCCAGCGGTAGTAATAAGGCGCAGATCATCGCCCCTCCGCGCAGGGGCGGGGGCGCTGGCGTGCGTTCGGTCTGGGCGGTGCAGGGCCCGGCAAGGGGAGCGGGCGATGGTCAGCGGCCGGGCCGGGCCGCTGGCGTCGGCAGGCGGCGCAAAAGGCCGCAGGGGCTAGCGGAGCAGCTCTTTGATGCGGTTGACCAGGGCCGCGGGGTCCACCGGCTTGGCGAACCAATCGTCGGCCTCCAGGGAGCCGATGGCCGCCTGGGGGGCGTAGTTGGTGTCCATGGCGTGTTCGGCCACGGCGGTCAGCATGATCAGGGGGATGCCGCTGAGCTTCTGGTCCTTGGCCAGCTCCTTGGCCACCGCGAAGCCGTCCTTGTCCTCCATCATCACGTCCAGGATGATGAGGTCCGGGTCGCGGTCGCGGGCCACGGCCAGGCCCTCGATGCCCCCGTAGGCCGCCAGGGGCGTCAGGCCCTCGGCCTCCAAGAGCAGGCTGACTGCTTCCACCAAATCCGGATCGTCGTCAATGATTAGGATTCGTTGGCCGGGCATGGCAACTCCCTCGTTTGACTCGTACTCAAGTTTGTCGCCGATGGTATTAAGCATAGCAATCACGTGGGCGCACTGTCAATCGAGCCCAGCCCGCGGCCGCCCGGCCAGGATTGTAGATATCCCGAGGGGTATGGTACGGTATTTACGGTAGAGGTTCGCCCCTTATCCACAGCCACCCACGCGGCCATACTGGAGCCATGCCTACCTGAACCCGCGCGGCCTGGGCCGGGCCACGCGCCAAGACGGCTGGGGCCGGCCCGCCCCCGTCCGGGCCGGGGCGGCGGCCGCGGGCCCCGGCGGGAAAGGCGAGCATGGACCAGGACCGCGCGCGCGCCCAAAATCCGTCAGCCGAGCTGGAGCGCCTGCGCCGGCGGGTGGCCGAGTTGGAGGCCGACCGGGCCCAGGGTCAGGCGGGCAGCGATTTCAGCCAGACCGTGCTGGGCAGCCTGCGCGACGCCATCTACGTGGTGGACGCCCAGGACTTCTGCATCGTGGACTGCAACCAGATCTTCCTGCGCCAGGTGGGGCTGGGGCGGGCCCAGGTCATCGGCCGGCCCTGCCACCAGATATCCCAGCGCCGGCCCGAGCCCTGCCAGGGCCTGCCCGCGGACTGCCATGCCCTGCGCACCCTGCGCAGCGGCCAGCCCTCGGTCTCCGAGCACGTCCTGCTGGACGCCGACGGCGGCCGGCGCCACATCGAGTGCACCACCCTGCCGGTGACCGGCCCCACGGGCAAGGTGGAGCGCATCGTGCACCTGCACCGGGACATCACCAAGCGCAAGGAGGCCTGGGAGAAGTTCCAGGAGGCCAACCGGGAGCTGCACCGCTCCAACGCCTTCCTGCGCAACCTGATCATGAGCTCGGTGGACGCGGTGATCGCCGCGGACATGAGCGGCCGCATACTCCTTTTCAACGAAGCGGCCGGTCAGATAACCGGCTACAGCGAAGAGGAGGCCCTGCACCAGATCGGCATCCGCGACATCTACCCCGGCGACGGCGCCCACCAGGTGATGGCCCTCTTGCGCAGCGAGGAGCACGGCGGCAAGGGCAAGCTCAAGTCCCACGAGGTGCGCCTGCTGCGCAAGGACGGCGAGGTGGTGCCCATCAGCCTGTCGGCGGCGGTGGTCATGGAGGGCGACAGCGAGGTGGCCACGGTGGGCTTCTTCTACGACCTGCGCGAGAAGCGGCGCATGGAGGCCGAACTGGACCAGACCCGGATGCAGCTTTTGCAGGCCGAGAAGATGGCCTCCATCGGCAAGCTGGCCGCCGGCGTGGCCCACCAGCTCAACAACCCCCTGGCCGGCATCACCCTGTTCGCCAACCTCCTGGGCGAGGAGTACGACCTGCCCGCGCCGGCCCGCCAGGACCTGCAGCGCATCCTGGACAATGCCCAGCGCAGCCGCGACACCATCAAGGAGCTGCTGCAGTTCGCCCGCCAGACCCGCCAGGAAATACGCCCGGCCGACCTCAACGAGTCGCTCACCCGCACCCTGTTCCTGCTGCAGAACCAGTCCCTGTTCCAGAACATAGAGATCGTCCGCGACCTGGAGCCCGGCCTGCCGCCGCTGCCGGCGGACGTGCAGCAGCTCAACCACGTGTTCATGAACATCGTCCTCAACGCGGCCGAGGCCATGGAGGGCCAGGGGCGCATACAGGTGCGCAGCCGCCGCTCGGCGGACGGCCGCTGGGCGGTGGTGGAGATAGCCGACAGCGGGCCGGGCATCCCGCCCGAGGTGCTGCCCCACATCTTCGAGCCCTTCTTCACCACCAAGGACGAGGGCAAGGGCACCGGCTTAGGGCTAAGCGTGGCCTTCGGCATCATCGAGAACCACCACGGACGCATCAAGGCCCTGAGCGAGCCGGGCCAAGGGACCCGCCTGGTCATCGAGCTTCCCCTGAGCCCAGAAGCGGAGGGCAAGGCGTGAGCCAAGAGCAGATAAGCGCGCCGGTGCTGGTCATAGACGACGAGCGCGACATCCGCGAGGGCTGCGAGCGGGTGCTTTCGCGCATGGGCTGCCGGGTGACCACCGCCGCCGACGGGCGCGCCGGCCTGGAGGCCCTGGGCCGGGAGCCGGATGCCTGCGTCCTATTAGACCTGAAGATGCCCGGCATGGACGGCCTGGAGGTGCTGCAGCGCATCAAGCAGTCCTACCCCCAGGCCCTGGTGATCATCATCACTGGCTTTGCCACCGTGGAGACGGCCATCGAGGCCATGAAGCTGGGGGCCTACGACTTCATCCCCAAGCCCTTCCAGCCCGACCAGCTGCGCCTGACCGTGAAGCGGGCCCTGGAGCGCCTGCAGCTCACCCAGCAGGCGGCGCGGCTGGAACAGGAGCGCCGCCGCACCCTCAGCGACCTGGACACCGAGAAGAGCCGCCTGCGTACCATCATCAGCGCCCTGCCCCTGGGGGTTCTGGTCACCCGGCCCGACGGCCAGGTGGTGCTCTTGAACCCCGCCTTCTGCCAGATGGTGGGCCTGGACCCGGAGACCCGGCCGGGCCAGGAGCTGGCCCGCTACCTGCCCGAGGCCGAGGCCTGCGCGCTGACCCGCCGCGTGTCCCAGGGCCAGAGCAATCCCCAGGAGCCGCCCTCCTTAGAGTTCACCACCCGCGACGAGCGCTACCTCCTGGCCCAGGCCACCCGCATCCTCAACGAGGAGGGCAAGGGCCTGGGCGCGGTGCTGGTGCTGGTGGACGTGACCGCCTTTAGGATGCTGGACCGGCTGCGCTCGGAGTTCGTGGCCAAGGTCAGCCACGAGCTGCGCTCGCCGCTGTCCACCATCCTGCTGCAGCTGACCCTGATCCTGGGCGAGGGCGGCGCGCCCCAGGTGGAGGGCCAGCGGCACCTCTTGGTTCGGGCCCGGGAGCGCACCCAGGGGCTCATCTCCTTCGTGCGCGACCTGCTGGACCTGTCGCGCCTGGAGGACGGCGCCGGCTGGCAGGAGCCCCAGGAATTGCGCCTGGAGCAGGTGCTGCGCACGGTGGTCGACTCCCTGTCTACCCAGGCCGAGAGCCGGGGCCAGAAGCTGGTCCTGGAGCTGCCGGCCGAGCCCCTGCCCACGCTGGTGGCCGATCCGGTGGGGCTGGAGAGCGTGTTCAACAACCTGGTGGCCAACGCCATCAACTACTCGCCCGACGGCGGCCGCATACAGGTGACGGCGCGCTTGGAAGACGGCGGCATCCGGGTGGACGTGGCGGACCAGGGGTTCGGCATCGAGCTCGCGAAGCAGGCCCTGATCTTCGAAAAGTTCTACCGGGTGAAGAATGAAAAGACGCGCTACGTCACCGGCACCGGCCTGGGGTTGCCCATCGTCAAGAGCGTGGTGGAGTCCCTGGGCGGCAGCGTCAGCCTGCAAAGTGAGCTGGGCCGGGGCAGCACCTTCACGGTGCGGCTGCCGGCCGGCGGGGGCTAGTCGAGCGCCGGCCGCGGGAAGAGCCCGGCCCGCTCCACGATCTCGGGCACCTTCTCCTCCCACTCGATGGCCATGATGTGGAAGCCAGCCAAGCCGGGCAGCTCCTTCAGCCGCTGGATGGACTCCACGCAGATGTTGATGCCCTCCTGGGCCTGGCTTTCCTTGGGCACCCCGGAGATGCGCTGGGCCACCTCGTCGGGCACGTCCATGCCCGGCACCCGGTTCTTCATGTACTTGGCCATGCCGGCGGACTTGAGGGGGGTGAGCCCGGCCAGGATGAAGACCTTGTCGAGCAGGCCGCGCTCCCGGGCCAGGCCCAACCAGCGCTCGAACTTCTCCAGGTTGAAGATGCACTGGGTCTGGATGAACTCGGCCCCGGCGGCGACTTTCTTGGCCAGGCGGGGCACCCGGATCTCGAAGGGGTCGGCGAAGGGGTTGGCCGCCGCACCCACGAACATCTTAGGCGGCCGGGCTATCTCGTCGCCGCCCAGGAAGCGGCCCTGGTCGCGCATGTGGCGGGCGGTCTGGATGAGCTGCATGGAGTCCAGGTCGTGCACGTTCTGGCCCTGGGCGCAGTCGCCGAAGCTCTGGTGATCCCCGGACAGGCAGAGCAGGTTGTGGATGTCGAAGGAGGCGGCGCCCAGGATGTCGCTCTGGATGGCGATGCGGTTGCGGTCGCGGGTGACCATCTGCAGGACGGGCTCCAGGCCGGCCAGCTTCAGGTGGGCGCAGGCGGCCAGGGAGCAGAGCCGGGTCACCGAGGTCTGGTTGTCGGTGACGTTGATGGCGTCCACGTGGTCCTTGATGTGGCGGGCCTTGTTCAGGATGACCTGTGGGTCGCTGCCCCGGGGCGGGCCGCACTCGGAGGTGACGGCCTGGTGCCCGGCGCGCAGCATCTTCTCCAGCCGGCTGGGGGTGGTGGCGCTCATAGCCGCACCTCCTCCTTGACCACCTTGCGGGGGCCGCCGGCCCGGTCCGTGGACCAGTCCTTGAGGGGAATGATCTTCTCGTAGTCCTCCAGGCGGCCCAGGGCCTTCATACGCTCGATGATCAGGTGCCAGGCGCAGTCCACCTCCTTGCCGATCTCGCACTTGCCGGCGGTGGAGCCGCCGCAGGGGCCGTTGAGCAGGCGCTTGGCGCAGCGGGACACCGGGCAGACCCCACCGGTCAGGCCCAGCAGGCAGTTGCCGCAGCCCTGGCAGCGCTCGCTCCACACGCCCCGCTCCAGGGCCCCGCCCATGAACAGGGTGTCCACGCCGGGCAGCACCGGCAGGGTGGTGTACTCCTCGGCCATGAACTGGCAGCCCACCCCGCAGGCCAGGGAGATGACCAGGGCGTAGGGCTCCACCTCCTCGCGCGCTTGGGACACGTACTCGCGGTCGCACTGGCGCTGCAGGGTAATCTCGCCCACCTGCACCTTGCGGCCCTGGTTCTGGAAGTGCAGGCGCAGGGCCGCGGCCAGCACCCCCACCTCCTTGCTGCCCCCAGCCTCGCAGACCGTGACGCACTCGTTGCAGCCGGCCACCAGGATGCTCTGGGCGTCCTGCACCGCCGCGATGATGTCCTCCAGGGGCTTGCCTTTGGCTACGATCATCTCACGCCTCTTTCGTTTTGCGCCCGGCCGCGGCGGCCGCGGCCAGCTTGGCCGGGTTGGGGCCCAGGGCCAGGATGCGCTCGCTCATCTCGCGGGCGTACTGGGCGAACTTGGGGGCCTCGCCCGAGGTGAGGTTGTACATCTGCACGCGCTCCCCGCCGGTGCCCACCGCCTCCAGCAGGCGCTGGGCCTGCTCCACCCGCTTGCGGGCCCGGAAGTTGCCCTGCTCGTAGTGGCAGGAGCCCTCCAGGCAGCCCACCAGGTACACGCCGTCGGCGCCCTTCTCGAAGGCGCGCAGGATGTGCACCAGGTCCACCTTGCCCGTGCAGGGCACCCGGATCACCCGCACGTGGGCCGGGTAGCTCAGACGCATCGAACCTGCCAGGTCCGCGGCCGAGTAGCCTCAGGCGTTGCAGCAAAAGGCGATGATCACCGGCTCAAAGCCGTCCATCACATCACTCCTTCCAGCAGTCCGTCCACCTGGCGCATGATCTGGTCGTCCTCGTACCAGTTGAGCTGGATGGCCTTGGCCGGGCACTCGGCCGCGCAGATGCCGCAGCCCCGGCACAGGGCCTCGTCTATCTCGCTCACCCCCTCCTGGTTGATGCGCGGCACGCCGTAGGGGCAGCTCAGCACGCACACCAGGCAGGCAGCGCAGCGCTCGGGGTTCACCCGCGAGGTCACCGGCGACAGGGCCAGCTCGGTCTGGGACAGCAGGGTGGCGGCGCGGCCGGCGGCGGCCTGGGCCTGGGCGATGGATTCGCCCACCAGCTTGGGGCCGTGGGCGGTGCCGCAGACGTAGACCCCCTCGCTGGCCATGTCCACCGGCCGCAGCTTGACGTGGGCCTCCAGCAGATAGCCGTCCTGGTTGCGGGCCAGCTTCATGATGGAGGCCAGCTCGTCGGTGTCCTGGGGGCGCATGCCGGCGCTCAAGGCTAAGAGATCGGCGCGCACCGATATGCGCCGGCCCAGCACGTGGTCCATAAAGCTCACCTGCAGGCCCTCGGGCGCGGCCTCCACCTGGGGCGGGTGTTCCTGGTCGAAGCGGAAGAACAGCACCCCCTGGCGCCGGGCCTGGGTGTAGTAGTCCTCCAGGAGGCCGTAGGTGCGCATGTCGCGGTAGAGCACGTAGACCTGCAGGTCGGGATCGAGCTTCTTCAGGTGCAGGGCGTTCTTGACCGCGCTCTGGCAGCAGATGCGCGAGCAGTTGGGGCACTCCTGGTTGCGCGAGCCCACGCACTGGATCGTCACCACCGTGCGCAGGCCCTCGGCGCCCTTGTCTTCCAGGCGCTGGGCCAGCTCCACCTGGGTCAGCACCCGCGGGTCCGAGCCGTAGAGATACTCGCTGGGCCGGTACTCGCCGGCGCCGGTGGCCAGGATCAGGGCGCCGTGGTTGATCTTGCGCTCGTACATGCCCGGCCCCACGATGACCTCGGTGGTGAAGTTGCCCCGAAAGCCGCTGAACTTGGTCACCAGGGTCTGGGTGAGCACCTGGACCTTCTCGTGCCCGCTCACCCGCTCCACCAGCTCGTCCAGGTGGGCGCCTATGTCCGCGCCCTCGATGGTGTGGGTCAGGTTGCGGGTGAAGCCGCCCAGCTCGGCCTCCTTTTCCACCAGCACCACCTCGAAGCCCTGGTCGGCCACGCCCAGGGCCGCGGTGAGCCCGGCCACGCCGCCGCCCACCACCAGGGCCCGCTGCCGCACCCCCACGGTCTTTTCGGGCAGGGCCTTGAGGGTGCCGGCCCGGGCCACGGCCATGCGCACCAGGTCCTTGGCCTTGTCCGTGGCCGCCTGCGGGGTCTGGCCGTGCACCCAGGAGTCCTGGTTGCGGATGTTGGCCATCTCGAACAAATACTTGTTCAGGCCGCAGGCGCGCAGGGTGTCCATGAAGATGGCCTCGTGGGTCTTGGGGCTGCAGGAGGCCACCACCACCCGGTTGAGGCGGTGCTCCTTGATCTTCTCCTTCATCTGCTCCTGCACGTCCTGGGAGCAGACGAACAGGCCGTGGTCCGCGTGCACCACGTGGGGCAGGGTGGCCGCGTAGCGGGTGACCTCGGGCACGTCCACCACGCCGGCGATGTTGATGCCGCACTTGCAGACGAACACCCCCACCCGCGGCTCCTGGCCGGCCACGTCCTCCTCCGGCGGCACCTCCACGCTGCGGGTGGCCGACCAGCGGGCCGGGGCCAGCTGGCCGGCGGCGGCGCAGGCCGCGGCGCTGGCCTCGGTGACCGAGCTGGGGATGTCCTTGGGACCCTGGAAGCTGCCGCAGACCAGCACCCCCGGCCGGCTGGTGACCACCGGGGCCAGGGGCTGGCTGGCCGCGAAGCGGTAGCGGTCCAGGTCCACGCCCAGGCGCTGGGCCAGCTCGGCGGCCTCCTGGGCCACCTCCAGGCCCACCGAGAGCACCACCAGGTCGAAGGACTCCATCTGGGAGCGGCCGTCGCTGCTGGCGTACTCGATGCGCACCCCGCCGCTCCGGGGGTCGTCCCACAGGCTGTGGGCGCGGGACTTGACGAAGCGCACCCCCTCCTGGTCGCGAGCGCGCAGGAAGTAGCGCTCGTAGTCCTTGCCGAAGGTGCGCAGGTCCATGTTGAAGATGACGCAGTCCAGCTCCTTGCCGGAGTGCTCCTTGGCCACCAGGGCCTGCTTGATGGCGTACATGCAGCAGACCGAGGAGCAGTAGCCGTTGCCGCACTGGTTCAGGTCGCGCGAGCCCACGCACTGCAGCCAGGCGATGCGCTTGGGCTCCTGGTGGTCCGCGGGCCGCACCAGGTGGCCCTGGGTGGGGCCGCCGGGGCTGAGCAGGCGCTCGAACTCCAGGCTGGTGACCACGTTGGGGTTGAGCCCGTAGCGGTAGTCCAGGCCGGTGCGCTGGGGCTGGAAGGGCCGGCAGCCGCTGGCCAGGATCACCGAGCCCACCGAGAGCCGCCGGTCCTGGGGCCGCTGGCCGTGGTCCACGGCCCCGGCCAGGCAGGCCTTGACGCAGAGCATGCACTCGGCGCAGCCGGCGCAGGCCAGGCAGCGCGAGGCCTCGGCCCGGGCCGCCTCCTCGTCCAGGGCCGCCACCACCTCGGTGAAGGAGCGGGCCCGCTGGGCCGGGTCGGCCATAGCCGGCTGGCGGCGGGGCTCCACCGGCCGCTGGGTCTGGGGCGGCTCCACGGCCTGCCAGTCCTTCTGGCGGCCCTGGGCCAGATCCGCGCCCTCCAGTAGGCGCAGCACCGAGCGGGCCGCCTCCTTGCCCTGGGCCACGGCCTGGATCACCGTGGCCGGCCCCAGCACCGCGTCGCCGCCGGCAAAGACCTGGGGCAGGTTGCTCTGCAGGGTGAGAGGGTCCACCTGCAGGCAGTTCTTGGGCCCCACGGCCAGGTTGCAGGTCTGGTCCAGGCACTCCAGGTCCGGCTCCTGGCCGATGGCGGCCAGGGCCCCGTCGGCCTCTATGACGTACTCGGAGCCGGGTATCTCCTGGGGCCGGGCGCGGCCCGAGGCGTCGGGCGCCCCCAGCTTCATCCGAGTGACCTCCACCCCGGTCAGGCGGCCGTTCTGGGAGATGAAGCGCTTGGGCGCCACCAGGTACTCGATCTGGATGCCTTCCTCCAGGGCCTCCTCCACCTCCTCCTCGTAGGCCGGCATCTCGGTCCGGGTGCGGCGGTAGAGGATGGTGACCTCCTCACTGCCCAGGCGCAGGGCGGTGCGGGCCGAGTCCAGGGCCACGTTGCCGCCGCCCACCACCACCACCTTTTTGCCCGGCGCGCGCGCCTGGCCCAGGGCCGCCCGGCGCAGGAACTCCACGCCCGGCTGCACGCCGTCGGTATCTTCGCCCTCCACGCCCAGGCGCAGGCAGTGGTGGGCGCCCAGGGCCATGATCACCGCGCTGTAGCCATCGTCTTGCAGCGAGGCCACGGTGAAGTCCTTGCCCAGGGCCGCGCCCAGGCGAATCTCTACGCCCAGGGCCTTGATGTAGTCGATCTCGTAGTCCAGGATGCGCGGGGGCAGGCGGTAGTCCGGGATGCCCACCCTGAGCATGCCGCCGGCCACGGGCAGGGCCTCGAAGATGGTCACGCCCACGCCCTCCAGGGCCAGGTAGTAGGCGGCCGAGAGCCCGGCCGGCCCTGAGCCGATGATGGCCACCTTCTCCGGCCGGGGGGGGTTGGTCGGGGGCAGGTCCATCTCCCCCTGCTCCATCTCCCATTCGGCCACGAAGCGCTTGAGGTCGCGGATGGCGATGGGCTCGTCCAGTTGGCCCCGAGCGCAGGCCGCCTCGCAGGGGTGGGTGCAGACCCGGCCGCAGACCGCGGGCAGGGGGTTCTCCTGGCGGATGACGGCCAGGGCCTCGCGGTAGCGGCCCTGGGCGATGAGGTTCACGTAGCCCTGCACGCTGATGCCGGCCGGGCAGGCCACCTTGCAGGGGCTCTGGCCCAGCTTGCTGATGGCGTAGGCGCCGGGGATGGCCTGGGGGTAGCGCTTGTAGGCGGCCCGGCGCAGGGACAGGCCAGCGTCGTACTCGTTGCTCAGGTTGATGGGGCAGACCTTGGCGCACTCGCCGCAGGCGGTGCACTTGTTTAGGTCCACGAAGCGGGGGTACTGGCGCACCGCGGCGGTGAAGTCCCCCGCCTCTCCCTCAAGCTCCAGCAGCTCGGCGTTGCTGATGAGCTCTATGTTCAGATGCCGGCCGACCTCGACCAGTTTGGGCGAGATGATTCACATCGCGCAGTCGTTGGTGGGGAAGGTCTTGTCCAACTGGGACATCAGGCCGCCGATGGCCGGGTCCCGCTCCAGCAGATACACGTAGTAGCCGCTGTTGGCCAAGTCCAGGGAGGCCTGCATGCCCGCGATGCCTCCGCCCACCACCAGCACCCTGCCCGTTGGCCGGGCCGCGGCCGGGGAGCCGGCCCTTGCCGCCTTGCTGTCTGTCATAGCCACCATCCTTAGGTAATGGCCTCCAGTATGCCGGGCAGCCGATCCTCCCAGCCCAGGGGAGAGATCATCACCCCGCTATAGCCGGCGGCCTTGACCCCCTGGATCAGCTCCACGGCGATGGCCACGCACTCGCGCACCCGGTCCGGGGCGGTCTTCAGCCGCTCGATGAGCGCCTTGGGCATGTGCACGTTCTTGACGTGCGCCTCCATGGCCCGGGCCATGCCCACGGACTTGAGCAGCAGCACGTTGGGTATGAGCTTCACCGGCCGCCCGGCCAGGTGCTTGACGAAGCCGGCCAATTGGTCCAGGTCGAACACCGGCGGCGTGATGAAGAACTCGGCCCCGGCGGCCAGCTTCTGGTCCAGGGCGGCCAGCTCCGGGGCCGCGGCGCCCAGGGTGCCGGTGTTGAGAGTGGAGCCCACGGTGAAGCGGGGGGCCCCCTCCAGCTCCACGCCGGACATGTCCCGGCCGCCCATGAGCTTCTGGATCACCTGCAGCAGCTCCACCAGCTCCAGGTCGTAGACCGGCCGGGCCTTGTGGTGGTCGCCGAAGCTGGGGGCCACGCCCTCCACGGCCATGAGGTTGGGCACCCCCAGGGCCCCGGCCGCCAAGAGGTCGGCCTGCAGGGCCAGGCGGTTGCGGTCGCGGCAGCAGACCTGCATGACCGTCTCCAGGCCCTTGGCCGCCAGGAGCATGCAGCCGCCCAGGGAGCTGAGCTTCATCACCGCGTTGGCCATCTCCGGCACCACCACGGCGTCCACCCGGCCCTTGATGCGCTGGGCGCCGGCCACGAAGGCCCCCACGTCCACGCCCTTGGGCGGCTCCAACTCGGCCAGCACCAGGAACTCGCCGGCCGCCAGCTTTTCTTTGAGAGCCATCTCCTCCCCCTGCCTGGGGCGCCTGTAAGACCGCACGGGCCGGCCGCGGCGGGGAGCCGCGCCGTCGTGCGGGCCTGATTTCACCGGCCCTTGGGGGCGCCGCCCAGGGCGGCAAGGGGCCGGAACTACACCTTAGAGGTCAAGCCTGGGCCTGGCGCACAGCCGCGCCGGCGCAACCCGTGGTGCAGGGGCAGACCGAGGGAGAAAGGGCGGAGAGATGCTGCGAGGAGGTGAGCTTGCGCGGACTGCGGGAGGTTGTGATCCTGACACCGCTCATCGCATGGGCACCTGACGGACAGAATAAATAACTTAGATAATTACTAGTCATTATTTCGTAGGCCTGTTTTTCTTGTCAAGGCGCTGGACGCGAAACCCGGCCCGGCCCGGCTTGTTATCAATTTCCGGCCTGGGCTATGATGGGCCAGGTCCGGGCCGCGCCCGGACCCCGGGGATCCCGCGTTGCGAGGCCATGTGGCTGACGTTTCCCTCCCCCGCGCCGGGCCGCCTCGCCCGCCCCTGAGCCTGTTTTCCTTGCCCCGGCCCCTATTCTCTAGGCAGAGGGAGCGATTATGCAGGGCCAGCAACGGAGGGGACGCTTCCTGAACCAGGCGGCGGAGACCGGCGACTGGAAAGGGCGGCAGCGGGAGCTGGAGCAGCGTTTTCTGAGCACCTTGCGCCGGGCCGCGGCCGGCTCCACGGCCTACCAGGAATTTTACCGGCAGGCCGGGGTGGAGGCCGGGGCGGTGCAGGGCCTGGCCGACCTGGAGCGGCTGCCCATCCTGCGCATGAGCGACCTGGTGAGCCGCCAGCAGGAGCACCCGCCCTTCGGCGGCTTCGAGACCCAGCCCGCCGCCAGCTTCCCGCGCATATACGTCAATCCGGGCTTTCTCTGGCAGCCGGGCCAGTCCCCCTACCTGGACACCTCCTGGGCCGAGGCCCTGGCCGCCGGCGGGCTGCTGCCCGGCGACCGGGTGCTGAACACCTTCAGCTACCACCTCTGGCCCTACGCCCACATGCTCGACGAGTCGGCCCAGATGCTGGGGGCCACGGTGGTGCCCAGCGGCACCGGCAACGCCTTCATGCAGGTGCGCATCATGCGCAAGCTGGGCGTCAAGTTCTACCTGGGCACCCCCAGCTTCCTGATGACCCTGGCCCAGCGCGCCGAGGCCATGGGCCTGGAGCCGGCCCAGGACCTGAGCCTGGAGGCGGCGGTGGTGGGCGCGGAGATGCTCTCGGAGTCCCTGCGCGCCCGGCTGCAGGAGAAGCTGGGCATCAGCGTGCGCCAGGCCTACGGCACGGTGTACCTGGGCTGCCTGGGCTACGAGTGCGACCTGGCCCAGGCCCTGCATGTGCCCGAGGGGGCCCTAGTGGAGGTGGTGGACCCCCAGACCGGCCGGCCCCAGCCGCCGGGGGCGCCCGGCGAGGTGGTGGCCAGCCGCCTGGACCCAGTCTATCCCATGCTGCGCCTGGCCACCGGCGACCTGTCCCTCTGGGCCCAGGGGAGTTGCGCCTGCGGCCGCAGCGGCCCCCGCCTGCAGCGCATCCTGGGGCGCATAGACCAGGCGGTGAAAGTGCGCGGCACCTTCGTGCATCCCTGGCAGATCGACGAGGTGTTCGCGGCCCGGCCCGAGGTCTTCAAGTACCAGGCCGTGGTGAGCCGCCAGCAGGACCAGGACCGGCTGGAGCTGCTGGTGGAGCTGAAGGAGGGCGTGGAGCCGGCCGCGGAGCTGCGGCGGCAGTTGGAGCAGGAGCTGCGCGAGTTCCTGACCGTCAAGGGCGCGGTGCAGTTCACGCCCCAGGGCAGCATACCCGACTTCCACGGCAAGATCGTGGACCGCAGAAAGTGGGATTAGCGCCAGCGCATCCTGCCCGAGGTGGCCATGGAAAAGATAAAGGTCGGCGGATTGATGCAGAGCGACGGCCGGGCCCTGCTGCGCGTGTTGTCCGCCACCAACCTCATGGACGCCCCAGGCATCATCCTGGCCGCCCTGGCCGGCCGGGGCATCAACGTGGAGCTATTGGTAGAGGCCGTGGACCTGGAGGACGCGGCCAACTTCTCCTTGGTGGTGGCCCAGAAGGACCTGGAGTTGGCCCTGGTGGCCCTGGAGGGGCTCAAGGCCGAGGTGGAGGCCAGGGGCATCACCTATCTGCCCGACGTGTCCGTGTTGAGCATCTTCGGGCCCCACCTGCGCGAAAAGCCCAAGATACCGGGCATCATGTTCACCTCCCTGGCCTCGGCCGGGGTGGCGGTGCTGGCCATCAGCACCTCCATCTCCAGCATCTCCTGCGTGGTGGAGGGCCGCCAGCTCGGCCAGGCCCTGGAGGTGCTCTGCGAGCGCTTCGATCTGCCCTACAAGACCCTGCAGCGCCCCAAAAACTGGTGAGCGGCCGGGGCCGCGGGAGCCGGGCCGGGGCCGGCCGAATCCGTATTTAAAAAACTCCTCTTGTGCGCCGGGCCCGCTGGCGATATACACCTTTGGCAACAACCATAAGCAAGCGTGGAGCCCAGGTTCATGTTCGAGATAGCCTCCCAGGCAATAACCCCGGCCGGTTTTGAGGACGTGGCGCGGGTGGAGGGCTGGCCGGTCATCAACGACCAGTACCAGGCCTACCTGCGCGACGAGTCCAAGCTGACCTCCGAGGCCTGCGACTATATCTTCTTTCCCCGCGACGAGGCCGAGGTGGCGGCGGTGGTGCTGGAGATGGCCCGCCGAGGAGTGCCCCTGACCGTGGCCGGGGCCCGCACCGGCCTGTCCGGGGGCAGCGTGCCCCTGCGCGGGGCCCTCTTGTCCCTGGAGCGGCTGAACGCGGTGGAGGCGCTGTACTACGTGCCCCACGTGGAGGAGTGGCGGGTGCGGGCCCAGAGCGCGGTGACCCTGCGCGACCTGAACGGCATGGTCCTGAACAAGCGCTTCCCGGAGCTGGCCAGAGGCGGCGACCAGGCCGACCGGGCCGAGCTGGCCCGCTTCCAGGCCGCGCCGGGCGACTTCTTCTATCCCCCGGACCCCACCGAGATGAGCGCCTCCCTGGGCGGCACCGTGGCCACCAACGCCTCGGGCGCCCGCACCTACCGCTTCGGCGACACCCGGGACTGGGTGCGGGGCATCCGGGTGATATTGGCCAACGGCGAGGTGCTGGACATCCCGCGCGGCAAGTACTTCGCCTCGGCCAACGGCCGCTTCACCATCTTCGACTCCCAGGGCCGGGGCCGCCAGGTGCGGGTGCCGGACTACGCCATGCCCCGCACCAAGAGCACCTCCGGCTTTTTCGCCGCACCGCACATGGACCTCATAGACCTGTTCATCGGCGCCGAGGGCATGCTGGGCATCATCACCACGGTGGTGGTGGCCCTGTGCCCCCGGGAGCCCAAGTGCTCGGTGGTGCAGTTCACCGCCGACGACGAGCAGGCCTTGGACCTGGTGGAGTCCCTGCGCAGCCAGGACGGGCTGCCGCTGGACTTCCTGGAGTTCTACTCCCAGAAGGCCATCGACCTGCTGCGCCGCCGCCAGGCAGAGGAGCCGGCCGCCATGGGCATGCCCCCCATCCCGGCCCAGGCCGGGGCGGCGGTGTTCTTCGAGTTCGCCTTCGACCCCCTGGCCGCCAGGCCGGACTTCAGCCTGCTCAGCCAGGCGGTGGAGCGGGCCGGGCTGAGCCTGGCGCAGTCCTGGGCCGGCTACGAGCTGCGCGAGATGGCCCGCTTCAAGAACTTCCGCCACCTGCTGCCCGAGACGGTCAATCACCTGATCGCCGAGCGCAAGCGCCTCTACCCCGGCCTGCACAAGCTGGGCACCGACCTGGCGGTGCCCGACGACAAGCTGCGGCCCATGTGGAATGTCTACCAGGAGGCCCTGGACCAGGCGGGCCTGGAGTGGCTGGCCTTCGGCCACGTGGGCAACAACCACCTGCACATCAACCTGCTGCCCAGGGACATGGAGGACATGCAGCGCGGCCTGGAGCTGTACAGCCGCTTCGCGGCCCAGGCCGTGGCCTTTGGGGGCACGGTCTCGGCCGAGCACGGCATCGGCAAGCTCAAGACCAAGTTCCTGCCCGAGATGTACACGCCGGCCCAGATCGCGCAGATGAAGGCGGTCAAACAGGCCCTGGACCCGCAGGGGCTGTTCAACCCTGGCAACATTTTCCTTAGCTGAGGGCCGCGCTCATGAATATCGTCGTTTGCATAAAACAGGTGCCCGAGATCAGCGAGGTCAAGGTCAACCCCGAGACCGGCACCCTGGTGCGCGAGGGGGTGGCCTCCATCCTCAACCCCTTCTGCGAATACGCCCTGGACCACGCGGTGCGCCTGAAGCAGGGCGCGCCGGGGACGACCATCACCGCGGTGAGCATGGGCCCGCCCCAGGCCCGCGCGGCCTTGCTGCGGGCCCTGGAGCTGGGGGCCGACCGCGGGGTGCTGATCAGCGACCGCCGCTTCGCCGGGGCCGACACCTGGGCCACGGCCCTGACCCTGTGCGCAGCGGTGCGGGCCGTGCAGGGTGACTTTGACCTGATTCTGGTGGGCAAGCAGGCCATCGACGGCGACACGGCCCAGGTGGGTCCCGAGATGGCCGAGATCCTGGGCATCCCCCAGATCATGTACGGCGTGCAGATGGAGCTGAGCCAGAACGGCAAGCGGATAAAGGTCAAGCGGGAGAGTGAAAGCGGCTACCAGGTGCTGGAGGCGCGCCTGCCGGCGCTGGTCTCGGCCAGCAAGGGCGAGACCATCCGCCGCCTGCCCAGCTTCGCCGATATCCTGGCCGCCCGCGACAAGCCCCTGGAGACCGTCACCGCCGATAACCTTGACCTGAGCGAGGAGCAACTGGGCCTGCAGGGCTCCTACACCCAGGTGGTGAAGATATTCCCGCCCCAGGCCAAGAAGGCCTGCCGCAGGCTGGAGGGCCTCAGCTCCCAGCAGGCGGGCGCGGAGATCGCCTCCTTCCTGCGTAACGGGCATTTCATCTAGGTAAGGCGCGCACCCATGCTCAAGATAGACCACGACCAATGCAACGCCTGCGGGCTCTGCGAGAAAACCTGCCCCTTCGGGGCCATCGCGGTGAAGGACGATCAGGCCCGCAGCAACGAAAGCTGCTCCCTGTGCGGGGCCTGCGTCAACGTCTGCCCTCAGCACGCCCTGAGCATCCAGCGCAAGCAGGCCTCGGCCGAGGAGCTGGCCGGCTACCGGGGGGTGTTTATCTGGGCCGAGTGCGAGGCCAGGGCCGGCGAGCTGGCGCCCAAGCGGGTGGTGTACGAGCTACTCAGCCAGGGACAGCGCCTGGCCGACAAGCTGGGCCAGGAGCTGGTGGCCGTGGCCCTGGGCGACGGCCGCCTGGCCGGGCTGGAGTCGCTCTGCGCCCACGGCGCCGACCGGGTGCTGCGCTGTGAGCACGAGCTGCTGGGCCAATACTCCACTGACGCCTTCACCAGCGTGCTCTCGGCAGTGATCGCCGGCCAGAAGCCGGCCGTCTTGCTCTACGGCGCCACGCCCAACGGCCGCGAGCTGGCCCCGCGGGTGGCCGCCCGCCTGCGCCTGGGGCTCACCGCCGACTGCACCGGCCTGGACATCGACGACCAGGGCCAGTTGGTGCAGACCCGGCCCGCCTTCGGCGGCAACATCATGGCCTCCATTATCGCGCCCTACAGCCGGCCCCAGACCGCCACCGTGCGGCCCAACGTCTTCCAGGCTGCCCCGCCCGACCCCGCGCGGCCCATCAAGCTGGAGGAGGTGCCGGTCACCCTGAACAAGGCCGTGCTGCGCACCAAGCTGGTGGAAGAGACGGTGGTGGACGCCGAGGATGAAAAGCTGGAGAGCGCCAAGGTCATCGTCACCGCCGGCCTGGGCTGCCGCCAGGACGGCTGCCTGGAAAAGGCGGCGGAGCTGGCCCGGGCCCTGGGCGGGGTGCTGGCCGCCTCGCGCCCCATGGTGGAGGCGGGCCTGATGCCCGTGACCCGGCAGGTGGGCCAGTCCGGCACCACCGTGGGCCCGGACCTCTACATCGCGGTGGGGGTCAGCGGCGCCATCCAGCACCTGGTGGGCATGTCCTCCTCCAAGACCGTGATCGCCATCAACCAGGACCCCGAGGCCCCCATTTTCAAGCTGGCCGACCTGGGCATAGTGGGCGACGCCCGCGAGATTCTGCCCCGGCTGCTGGAAGAGCTGTCAAAGGGCAAGGGCGCGGCGGATTCGGATTAGCTTGGGGGGCGAATCAGGGGGCGTCATGCAGCGAGGGCAGCCCTGATCTGCGTACTGTTCTCCCTGCCGAGCTTTTTGCCGAGACACGCTCTTATCGGGTGACCTGCCCCCGTCCGGCGCCCGCCTTTGAGTTAGAATCTAGCTACAACCGACGCAAGGAGAGGCCATGGCTAGAACGGAGCGCTGGTGGCGGCTGGGGTGGGCGGCGATTGCCTTGATTTGTCTGCTGCTGGCCGGCTGCGGCCAGGACAAGCCGCCGGCCAAGGGCCAGTCCGCGGCTACGCCGGAGCTGTTGGCCGCGCAATGCCGGGATGCCGTGGGCCAGCCCCGGGTGGAGCGCATCTCCCAGCACGTCTGGGCGGCGCTGGGCTTCGACCTGGCCAACGTGGTGCTAATCCAGACGCCCCAGGGCAACGTGATCGTGGACACGGCCATGAGCCCGGCCCGGGCCCAGGAGATAAAAAAGGCCCTGGAGGCCAAGGCCGGACCGGGTCCGGTGATCGCCGTGATCTACACCCACAGCCACATCGACCACGTGGGCGGGGCCGCGGTGTTCGCCGCGCCCGGCGTGCCCATCTGGGCCAGCGCCGCCCTGCCCGAGCACCTGCTCAAGCAGTACTCCCTGTTCCTGCCCATCGAAAGCGTCCGGGGCAGCCGGCAGTTCGGCCGCCGGGTGGGGTTGGCCGACCTGCCCTGCTCGTCCATTGGTCGCCGGCCGGACCTGAAGGCCGCGGCCCAGAGCGGGATGCTCTTGCCCACCCACACCTTCCGCGGCCGCCAGACCCTGGACTTCGGCGGCTTCAAGCTGGAGCTGGTCGAGGCCCACGGCGAGACCCATGACCAGCTCTTGGTCTGGGTGCCCGCGGACAAGACCATCGTGGCCGGCGACAACTTCTACTGGACCTTCCCCAACCTCTACACCATCCGCGGCACCAGCCCGCGGCCCATCTCGGAGTGGATAGCCTCCCTGGACCGCATGCGCCGCCTGGCCCCGGAGCACCTGATCCCCACCCACACCAAGCCCCTGCACGGTGCGGCCGCCATCAACGCCGCCCTGACCAACTACCGCGACGCCATCCAGTGGGTGCGCGACCAGGTGGTGCGCGGGGCCAACCAGGGCCGGGACCTGGACACCCTGGCCGAGAACATCAAGCTGCCGCCGCACCTGGCCGAGCTGCCCTACCTCAAGGAGCTCTACGGCCAGATCGATTGGTCGGTGCGGGCCATCTACACCAACAACCTGGGCTGGTTCGACGGCCGGGCCGACCGGCTCTACCCCCTGCCCAAGGCCCAGGCCGCCAGCCGGGAGGTGCAGCTCATGGGCGGGCCGGCCAAGGTCATGGACCTGGCCCGGCAGGCCCTGGCCAAGGGCGATACGCGCTGGGCCGTGCATCTGTTGGCCAAGCTCGCCGACAGCGGGCTCATGCAGGACCAGGCCGCGGCGCTGAGGGACCTGCAGGCCCAGGCCTACCAGGGCCTGGCGGCCACGGTCTTCAACACCAACGGCCGGGCCTATCTGCTGGAGACGGTGCAGGAGCTCAGGCAGGGCCTGGTCCAGCCGGCCAAGGCCCACATGGACCCCCGCATGGTGCAGCAGGTGCCCCTGGAGGCCATCTTCCGGGTGCTGCCCAGCAAGCTCAAGCTGAACCAGGCCATGGACGTGCACGAGTCGCTGGTGTTCGTTTTCCCCGACGTCAAAGAGCGCTTCGTGGTCACCCTGCGCCGGGGCGTGGTGGAGGTGGTGCAGGGCGAGCCCCTGCCCGGCACCCCGCCGCCGGTGGGCGTGGTGACCATCCAGGCCCGGGACTACCGCCGAATGATCTTCGGCCTGGAGGGGCCGCTGGCCCTGTACGCCAAGGGCAAGGTGTCCGTGCAGGGAAGCTGGCTCAAGGTGCTGGCCTTCCTGCGGCGCTTCGAGACCAAGGGGTGAGCCGCTCGCAGGTGAGGCCGATGCACGGCGCTTGTGCGCTAAAATAAATTTAACTACTTGATATATTTTACTATAATGCCTTCAGTCGATCATTCTGGAGGTATGAATTGCCCAGTCGATTTAAAAAACCCGGCATTGGCTTCCTGGACCTGGCGGTTTCTCAGCTGAAAAAGGCTAAGACCTTTTTAAATGACGTGGAGCGGATCGTCGATTGGGCTCCCATCGAGAAGCTTCTAAAGAAAAAGCTTCGCCGTAACCAGGATGCGGTGGGCAATCCCGCCTACCCCCCGCTGGGCATGTTCAAGGTGCTTTTGCTCCAGCGTTGGTACAATCTCAGCGACCAGGGCATGGACGACGCCCTGGCCGACAAGGGCTATGCCAGTGCTGACAACCGGACAAGGCTGGAGAAGGCCGGCATCACCGACGGGATCATGTACAAGGCCGCCAGGGGCAGAAAACTGTCCGAGGCCCAGAGGCTCATGAACCGGGTGATCAGCGGCTTGCGGGGAAAGGTGGAAAGGGCCTTCGGCACCTTGAAGCGGGATTATGGCTTCCACCGGGCCAGGTACATGGGCAGGCTGAAGGTCCAACTGGAATTCCTGCTCAATGCCATGGCCTTCAACCTCAAGAAGGCGGCCCTCATGCTGGAGTAGTGTGCCCCGAGAGTGAAAAACGCCCCCGGACAGGCCCAAACGGCCTGATTGGGGGCAAGGAAGAGGCCTACATCAGGGTCTTCTCCTTCGTTCATAGCCAAAAACAGGGAAAAACCAAGGCGGGAAATCAAACACGGAATTTATGCATCAGCCTCCAAGGAGCTTTAGGTAATGCAGGTCTACTTGAGAAACTCAAGGGGCAATAAGCCTCGAAAGCGCCTTGTGGGCCTAGTGACTATTTACCAAGTGCTCATTGGAATCGTTGGTGGTTTTGCCCTCATTGTCCAGGCTCTCAGAGGTAAAGGTTAGCTGCCGCTTAAATCCGGGCTCACCCTCCACCTTGCAGGTCCCCGCCTACCCCCCGAAATACTCCAGCAGGTACTTGGCCGCGGTGCCGACGAGCACCGCCACCAGCATGGCCTTGATGTAGCTGGCCTTGACCAGGCGCTGCATGCGCGCCCCGCAGTACATGCCGGCCAGGCCGCCCACCCCGAACAGTGCCCCCAGCAGCCAGTCCGGGGCCACGGCCAGATGCCCGGCGTAGAGCGGCGCAATGGCCTGGTAAAAGGCCACGCCCACCACGCTGGTGACAAAGGTGCCCATGAGGGCCGCGCCGGCCACCGCGTGCACCGGCAGGCCGTACACCGCCACGAAGAAGGGCGCCACGATGGACCCGCCGCCGATGCCGTAGGTGCCGCCCACGATGCCCACGGCCAGGGACAGGGCGAAGATGCCCAGGGTGGAGCAGGCGTAGGTCTGGCCGGCGAAGTTGAAGCACAACTGCCGCCAGGTGATGGTGCACTGGTCCACCACGAAGGCGGCGGGGGGAGCCGGCGCGGCCCCGGCTGGGGCCGAGGCAGGCTTGCCTGGGACCGCGCCCTTTTGCCAGCCGCGGACCAAGTCCCAGAGCATGCGCCCGCCGATGTATAAGAGCACGCAGCCCACGAAGGCCTTGAAGGGCCGGGGGTCGGGCAGCCAGGCGAGGCGGATGACACCGCCCAGCACCACGCCGGGCAGGGTGCCCACGATCACCACCCAGGTCAGGGGCCAGACCATGCGCCCCTCGCGCAGATAGCGCCAGACGCCCGAGGGGATGGAGACGATGTTAAAGACCAGGTTGGTGGGGCTCACCGCCGGCGAGGTGAAGCCCAGGAAGCTCATCTGAAAGGGCAGCAGCAGAAAGGCGCCGGACACCCCGCCCATGGAGGTGAAAAAGCTGACCACGAAGGCCACCAGGGGCGGCAGCCAGATGGGGCAGTCCACGCCGGAGACGGCAAAATGCACAGGCGCAACCTCGCTTGGGAGTAAGGCTCAGGTGAGCATAATCAAAAGCGGCCCGGTCGGCAAGCGTTAGGCTCGCCCTGGGCGGGTCCGGACTCAGCGGCGGGGCGGGGCGGCTGGGGCCGGGGCCGCGGGCGGGGCCAGCCAGATGGTCACGGCGCAGAGGTCCGCCCCCTGGCGCTCGCTCTCGGCCCGGCAGCCGGGGCCCTGGGTCCGCGCCCGGCAGGCCAGCAGGCGGGGCCCGGTCTCCCAGCGGTTGACCACCTCCACCTCGGCCCGGCACAGGGGCGCGAAGCTGGCCCGCTCCACGAAGGCCAGGCGGTAGCGGTGGGTGGCGGGCTGGCCGTGCGGGGCCGGGTTGCGGTCGGCCAGGAACACCAGCTCCTGGGGTGCCACCCGCAGGTCGCGGGCCAGGGGCTGGGGGCCCTTGACCTGGCCCAGCACCTCCCTGGCGCCGCCGTTGTGCACCATCACCGACAGGTAGGTGGACTGGGCCAGGGCCGGCAGCGCGGCCAGGACCAGGGCCAGGGCCAGGAGATGAGCCAGTATCCTGCGCATGCGCCCTCCTTTGCCTGCGGTGGGGCCGGCTTCGCCCCAGATTGTAACCCCTGGGGCCGGCCAGGGGGGAAAAACCTCCCCCGCGCTCCGGGAAAGGGCCGGCGGCCGGCATATGACAATATCAGAGCAAAAGTAAGTTGTTGGTGTGGATTGCGGCGTTTGCTGATACACTTGCCGCCGAACAAGAGGCTTTTCGTCCTTCAGCCTCGCGTGTACGCGCCTCGGCCCGGCCCCCCTTCTTCTTACACCAGGGGTCGAGACGCCTGACCCGCCCCTAGCGTCCCACCATTGCCGCGGCCTCTAGGGTCAGTGGTCCCACACCCGAAGGATTGCACAGCTCGCTGGGGACGGATGACCCATGCAGGGTGAAATGTATCGCAGCAAGGTAATGGGCACCGGGTCCTACACCCCGGAGGCCATCGTAACCAACCAGGACCTGGAACGGGTGGTGGACACCAGCGACGACTGGATCACCCGCCGCACCGGCATCAAGCAGCGCCGCATCGCCACCGGCGGCCTGAACACCTCGGACCTGGCCGCCCGCGCCGCGGGCCAGGCCCTGGAGGCCGCCGGCCTGCCGGCCGAGGAGCTGGACCTGGTGGTGGTGGGCACGGTCACCCCGGACCGCCAGTTCCCCTCCTGCGCCTGCGTCTTGCAGGAGAAGATCGGGGCCCGCCGGGCGGCCAGCCTGGATGTATCGGCCGGCTGCTCGGGCTTCATCTACGCCCTATCGGTGGCCAACAACGCCATCCGCTGCGGCGAGGCCAAGCACGCCCTGGTGGTGGGGGCGGAGGTGCTTTCCTCGGTGACCAACTGGAGCGACCGGGGCACCTGCGTGCTGCTGGGCGACGGAGCCGGGGCCGTGGTGCTGGGCCGCACCCAGGAGGACACCGGCATCCGCTCCATCCACCTGCGCTCCGACGGCTCCTTCGGCGACCTGCTCTACGCCGTGGACCAGTGCGGCGGCCGGCCGGGGCTGGGCATCCTGCCCGACGCCCACCAGCTCAAGCCCTACTACCTGGTCATGGACGGCCGCAAGCTGTTCAAGAAGGCGGTGGAGTGCCTGGAGGAGATCACCCTCTGGACCCTGCAGAAGGCCGGGGTGGAGGTCTCGGATCTGGCCCTGCTGGTGCCGCACCAGGCCAACATCCGCATCATCAACGCCCTGGCCCAGCGCCTGGGCCTGGCCCAGGAGAAGGTCTACACCACCATCGAAAAGTACGGCAACACCTCCTCGGCCTCCATCCCCATGGCCCTGAACGAGGCGGCTCGGGGCGGGCGGCTGGCCCCCTGCGACAAGCTGCTCATGGTCACCTTCGGCGCCGGGCTCACCTGGGGGGCCTCGCTGGTGGAGTGGAGCCTCTGATGCAGGCCCTCCTGCGGACCGGGCGGCGGCTGCATCTCACGGCCCTGCAGGCCTTCATCCTGCTGCAGACCATCATCTGGTCCGTCATCTCCCTGTCGCTGTTTTTGCTGGACTCCAGCGGCGGCCTGACCCACCGCTACGGCGCCCGGCCCTGGGCCCGCATCCTGCTTTGGGCCAGCCGGGTGCAGGTGGAGCTGCGGGGGGCGGAGAACCTGCCCCGGCCGGGCCAGGGGCCGCTGGTGCTGGTGTGCAACCACCAGAGCATGTTCGACATCCTGGCCCTGCTGGCCGCGGTGCCCCTGGACTTCAAGTTCGTGGTCAAGAAGGAGCTGGGCCGGGTGCCCCTGTGGGGCCAGGCCATGAAAAAGGCCGGCTACATCTTCGTGGACCGGGGCGAGTCCGGCCAGGCCGGCCAGCTCATGCGCGAGGCGGTGGCCAAGATCAAGGCCGGCAGCGCGGTGCTGTTCTTCGCCGAGGGCACCCGCTCGGCCGACGGCAGCCTGGGCCAGTTCAAGCGGGGGGCCTTTGTGCTGGCCGCCCTGGCCGGGGCCGACGTGGCGCCGCTGGCCATCCAGGGCTCGGCCGCGGTGCTGCCCAAGAAGAGCCTCAATATCCGCCCCGGCCGCATCACGGTCACCGTGCTGCCCCTGATCAGCGACCCGGCGGTGAAAAAGAACTCCCGCCTGCTCATGCAGCAGGTGCACCAGGCCCTGTCCCAGATCCTGCGCCCGCAACCCGCCGCCGCCTGAGCGCCCCGCCCCGAAATGGTTTGCCGCTTCGGTAGCCTATCTCTATAATCTTGCCATGAGGGCGAGGCCCCAAAAGCGACCCTGGACGCGGCGGCTGGCGCTATTAGCGGTGGGGGCGTGGCTGGCCGCGGCCGCCGCCTGCGCCACCGCGCCCGCCCGGCCCGCGCCGCCGCCGGAGCCCCCCAGCAAGCGCGTGTGCCTGTGGCTGTTCTGGAGCAAGGACCCGGCCATCATCAAGCAGGCCCAGGAGATGATGCGCCAGGGCCAGCCCTTCCAGTTGGTGGCCATCGGCCTGGTGCGCAGCAACCCCCGCCTGGCCTCCACCAACGCCGACTGCACCGACACCAGCAAGCTGGAGCCCCAGGTGACCGCGGCCCTGGCCGAGCTGAGGCTGGGCCAGGTGAGCAAGCCCATCCCCCTGAACCAGGGCCTGGCCCTGGCCATGCGCACCAGCGACCGCTTCCGGCGCGAGGCCAAGGCCTACTTCGACCGGCGCCTGTACAAGCAGGCCATCGACTCCCTGCGCCTGGACCTGGAGCTGCACCCGGCCGCGGTGGGCTCCTGGCACCTGCTGGCCCTGTCCCTGGCCGCCACCGGCCAGCGCCAGGAGGCGGTGAAGGCCTTTGACCGGGCCCTGGAGTGGAGCCCGGACGACCCGGCCCTGCTCAGCGACAAGGCCACCACCCTGCAGAGCCTGGGCCGCGGGGCCGAGGCGGTCAAGCTCTATCGCGAGGCCCTGGCCCGGCAGCCGGACAACCCGGTGTACCTGAACAACCTGGCCTGGGCCCTGGTGCAAGAGAACCAGGACCTGGAGCAGGCCGAGAGGCTGGCCGCCCGCGCCGCCCGCCAGGCCCCGGACCAGGTCTCCATCTGGGACACCCTGGGCCAGGTGCAGCAGGCCCGCGGCCGCCACGCCCAGGCCGTGATCAGCTTCTACACCGCCGCCCGCCTGAACCCCAAGTATCCGCGCATCCAGGAGCGCCTGAACCGCAGCCTGCTGGCCCTGCGGCCCGATGAGGTGGCCCGGCTGGTGCCCTCCCTGGCCGCGGCCATGACCCCGCCGCCGGCCCCGGCCGCCAAGGCCGCGCCGGCCCCGGCCGCCAAGCCCAAGCCCAAGGCCGAGTCATCGCTGCTGCCGCCGGTGCGCACCGGCTGGAACAGCGCGGCCGCCGCCGCGGAGCCGAGGCCGCCGCTGCTGTCCGCGCCCGCGCCGGACAAGCCGGCCCCGGCCGCGCCCAAGCCCAAGCCGCGGCCCAAGCCAAAAACCACGCC
>JBFMFU010000073.1:0-53982 GCA_040751985.1 Thermodesulfobacteriota bacterium
AGGGCGCACCCGACATGCTCTCCATGCCACCCGCCACCACCACCGAGGCGTCCCCGCAGGCCACGGCCTGGGCCGCCAGCATCACCGCCTTGAGCCCCGAGCCGCAGACCTTGTTCACCGTGATGCAGCCCACGTCATAGGGCAGGCCGGCCTTGAGCGCCGCCTGCCGGGCCGGGTTTTGCCCCAGGCCGTGCGGCAGCACATTGCCCATGATGCACTCGTCCACCTGCTCCTTATGCAGGCCGGCCCGGGCCAGGGCCTCGCTGATGGCGATGGCCCCCAGCTCCGTGGCGCTCAACGACGACAACGAACCCAAAAACGAGCCCACCGGCGTCCGGCAGGCACTCACGATCACTGCCTCATGCATATGCCTTCTCTTTTTTCAGCGCCGCGCAATGCGCGCCGCCTGGCGATATAGTTGCCCGGTTGCGCCGCCGCCTAATCTTCCGAGACGCCGCCGAAGCGCTGGCGCATCTCCTTCTTGTTCAGCTTGCCCACGCTGGTCTTGGGCAGCTCCGGCACCGGCAGGTACCGCTCCGGTATCCACCACTTGAGAATCTTGCCTTGGTCCACGAACTGCTCCAGGTGCTTGACCAGCTCCTCTTTGAGCGTGGCCTCGTCCACGGCCCGCGAGGCGACCACCACCGCCACCGGCCGCTCGCCCCACTTGGCGGACTTGGCGCCCACGATGGCGATCTCCTTGACCAGCGGGTGTGTGCTCAACAGGCTCTCCAAGGTCAGGCTGGAGATCCACTCGCCGCCGCTCTTGATCACGTCCTTGTTGCGGTCGGCGATGAGCACGCTCTCCTCCTGGTTGATGGTGGCCAGGTCGTTGGAGTGCAGCCAGCCGCCGCGCCACAGCTCGGCCGACATCTGCGGGTCCTTGTAGTAACCGGCGGTCAGCCAGGGGGCGCGCAGGACTATCTCGCCGATGGTCTTGTCGTCTCGGGGTACGTCCTTCATGTCCTGGTCCACCACCCGCTGCTCCACCAGGGGCACGGCCATGCCGGTGCGGATGAGGAAGTCCAGTTGCTCGTCCTGGGGCCAGTCGTACATATGGGGCTTGAGGTACTGCAGAGCCACCTTGGTGTATATCTCGGTCATGCCCCAGCCAGCGCACACGTCCATGCCCATGGCCTGGGCCCGCAGGGCCAGCTTCTTGGGCACCCGCGAGCCGCCGCCCTCGTAGATGATCCCCCGCAGGTATTTTTTGTAGCGCTCGATGTCGGGGTGGGAGAGCACCATGTCCAGCAGGGTGGGCACGCACTGCATGAAGGCGCCCTGCTCCGGGTCCTTCTCCTGCTCCAAGAGCTGCAGAAAGGCCGTGGGTTCGAAGCGGCCGGGGTACACCTGGCGGCAGCCCAGCAGGGTGGCCATGTAGGGCAGGCTCCAGCCGTGGGCGTGGAACATGGGCACCAGGGGTATCATCACGTCCCGGCGGGGATCGAAGCCCCGGCGGCCGGAGAAGCCCAGCAGCATGATAGTCCAGACCATGGTGTGCAGCAGGTGCTGGCGGTGGGAGAAGAAGCAGATCTTGGGATCGCCGGTGGTGCCGGTGGTGTTGCTCAGGGAGGCGATGGTCCTCTCGTCCAGCTCGGGGTAGTTGAAGCTGGGCGAGCTCTGGGCCAGCAGGGCCTCGTACTCGTGCACCGGGCTGAGCTTGGTGGACGGCAGCTGACCCTTGTCGCTCATCACGATGTAGTGGCGCACCGAGCCCAACTGATGGCTGATGGACTCGATCATGGGTACGAGGTCCTCGTTGAGGATGAGCACCTCGTCCTGGGCCCGGTTGACGATGTAGGAGATCTGCTGAGGGGTCAGGAAGGGGTTGCCCATCTGCATGATGGCCCCCATGGAGGGGACCCCGAAGTAGACCTCGAAATGGCGATGGGTGTTCCACTCGAAGGCGATGACCTTGGAGCCCTGCTTCACGCCCAGACCCTCTAAGGCGCTGGACAGGCGCTGGCAGCGCACGTACTCCTGGGCGTAGTTGGAGCGCACCTGGTCCTTGTAGATGATCTCGCTCTGGGGGTGGATCAGCGCCGCCCGCTGCAGCAGCTTGATCAGGGTGAGCTGGTAGTCGAAGCCGACCTGGGGGAATTCCGGTTCCTGGTTCATGATTCCTCTGGCACCTGCTAGCGGTTCATGTCAAAGGCCGCGCCACTTATTGTTTGTTGGCCTTGCGGTAGCCCAGGGCGTCGGTGGCGATGATCATCTTCTGCACGTTGGCCGAGCCCTCCAGGATCTGATACAGCTTGGCGTCGCGCAGCAGCCGCTCCACGGGGTACTCCGCGGAGTAGCCGTAGGCCCCCAGGATGCGCAGGGCGCCATCGGCCACCCGCGAGGCCGCGTCGCAGGAGTAGTACTTGGCCATGCAGGTCTCCAGGGTGTTGTGCAGCATGCCCTCGTCCTTCTGCGCGGCGCAGCGGTAGGTCAAAAGCCTGGCCGCCTCGGTCTCCACGATCATGCGGGCCAGCTCCTCCTGCACCATCTGGAACTGGCCGATGGCCTGGCCGAACTGCTCCCGCTGCTGGGCGTACTTCACCGCCTCGTCGATCAGGCCCTGGCTGACGCCCAGGGCCCCGGCCGCAGCGGTGAGGCGGGTGTTGTCCAGGCCGGCCATCACGCAGGGAAAGCCCTGGCCCTCGCGGCCCCCCAGCAGGTTCTCGGCCGGCACCTCCACCTCGTCGAAGAACAGCTCACCGGTGGGGCAGGCGTTCCAGCCCATCTTTTCGGCGGTGGGGCCGCTGCTGATGCCCTTGGCGTGCATGTCCACGATGAAGCCGGACATGCCCTTGTAGGGCTGGCTGGGGTCGGTGTAGGCGTAGATCACGCCCACGTCGGCCACCTGGGCGTAGGTGATCCAGTTCTTGGAGCCGCTCAGGATGTAGCGGTCGCCCTTCTTCACGGCCGTGGTCTTCAGGGCGCCCACGTCCGAGCCCGCGTTGGCCTCGGTGATGCCGATGCAGCCCAGGGTACGCGCGCTCAGCAGGCCGGGGATGTACTTCTTTTTCTGCTCCGGGGTGCCGAACTGGTAAATCTCCCGGGCGGTGCCCATGGTCTGCATGTTGAAGGCGGCCCGCAGCGAGCCGCTGACCTTGGCGATCTCCTCGGTGATCACGGTGTGGGCCAGGAAGCCCAGGCCGTTGCCGCCGTACTCCTCGGGCAGGGGGCAGCCGAAGAAGCCCAGCTCGGCCATCTTGTCCACCAGGTCGCGCTGGAAGGTGTGGGCCTTCTCGTCGGCCGCCACCCGCGGGCGGACCTCCTTGTCGACGAACTTACGGGCCAGGTCGCGGACCGCCGCGATCTCCTCGCTGAATTTGAAATCCACGTCGCTTTCTCCTTGTGCCTGACGCCTACAGCGGTATGTTGCCGTGTTTCTTGGCCGGCGTCAGCTTCTTCTTGTTAAGCAGCAGCTCCAACGCCTTGATGAGCGTGGGCCGTGTGTCCCGGGGACGGATGATGTCGTTTATGTGCCGCAGGGAGGCGGCCCGGATGGGATTTACGTAGTTCTGATAGTAGTAGTCCATCAGCTCGCGGGCCTTGTTCTCGTCCTTGGCCTCTGCGATCTCTTTGCGGAAGATGACGCTGGCCGCGGTCTTGGGGGCCACGCTGGAAATCTCGGCCCCGGGCCAAGCGTAGACCAGGTCCGCGCCGATGTACTGGCTGCCCATGGCGATGTAGGAGCCGGCATAGGCCTTGCGCACGATCACGGTGATCAGGGGCACCGTGGCCTCGGCGTAGGCGTGCAGCAGCTTGGCGCCACGGTAGATCATGCCGCCGCGCTCCATCTCGCGGCCGATCAGGTAGGCCGGCGAGTCCTGGAAGGTGATCACCGGGATGTTGAAGGCGTCGCAAAAGCGCACGTGACGGGCGCCCTTCTCCGCCGCCTTGATGTCGATCACCCCGCCCAGCACTTTGGGCTGGTTGGCCATTATCCCCACCACGCGGCCGTTCAGGCGCGCGAAGCCGGTGATCAGGTTGGCGGCGTACAGGGGCTTGGTCTCCAAGAAGTCGCCATCGTCCACCACCGCCAGGATCACCTGGTGCATGTCGAACGGTACGTGGGACAGCGCCGGCGCCACCTGGTCCAGGGCCGGCTCAACGCGCTGGGGGTCGTCCTGGCACTCTCTACTGGGCACCGGGCCCTGCCAGCTCAGGGGCAGGAAGTCCAGCAGGCGCCGGGCCTGGGCCAGGATGTCGTCCTCGCTGTCCTCCAGGATATCCACCAGGCCGCTGACCCGGGCGTGCATGGTGGCGCCGCCCAGCTCCTGATCGTCGATGGCCTTGCCGGTCTGGGCCTGCACAAAGGCGGGGCCGGCGATGTAGGTGCAGCTGGACTTGGTGGTCAGGATGAAATCGGTCAGCCCCGGCGAGTAGGCCTGGCCGCCGGCCACCACGCCCAGGATGATGGATATCTGGGGCACCACCCCCGAGTAGATGGTGTTGCGCCGGAAGAGCTGGCCGAACATCTTCTCCGGGCCCAGGGTCTCGTGCAGCCTGAGCCCGCCGGAGTGGCAGATGCCGATGATGGGCACCAGGGCCTCGGCGGCCAGGTCCATCAGGGCGCAGATCTTCTTGCCGTGCATCTCGCCGTAGCTGCCGCCCAGGGCCGCGAAGTCCTGGGCGTAGACGCACACCTTGCGGCGGTTGATCTCGCCGAAGCCGGTGATCACCCCGTCGGCCGGAATCTTCTTGCGGTCCATGCCGAAATCGGCGGACTGGTGCTGGGCGAAGACATCCAGCTCGCTGAAGGAGCCCGGGTCCAGGAGCTTGGCCAGCCTCTCCCGCGGGGTGTACATGCCCTTGGCGTGAAAAACCTTCTGGGCCACCTCTGGAGAAGTGGCCTGGATCAGCCTCTGTTTGTGTTGCAGTAGGGGATTGTCATCCATTGCTTGCCACCAGCAGGTTGTCTTGTTGATCGAACACGGACGCTTGCAGTCCGCGGACCAGCATGTTCTCCACATGGGCCCGCACCCTTTGTTCCGCCTCCTGCGCGTCGCCAGCCGCGAACGATTGCAGCGCCGCGTCGTGCTCGCTGATCGTCACCGCGAACAGGCTGGGGTCCTGGCGGTAGGCGTTGGCCGCCCACAGCCCCACCACCCGCTTGATCATGGGCCGGATGGCCTGCTTGAGCGTCTCGTTGCCGGCCGAGTGCACGTAGTAGCGGTGGAAACTCGAATTGAGCCGCAGGCAGGACTCCACGTCACCGGCCTGGTAGGCCGCCCGCAGATCCTGGTTGATGCGGCCGACGGCCTCCAACTGCTCGGGCGTAATACGGGTGGCGGTCAAAAAGGCCGCGCAGCCCTCCATGCGGGCCAGGACCGGGATCACCTCCCTCAGGTCCTCGCGGGTGATGCGGCGCACGTATTTTTCCTTGTAGGCGTTGACCACCACCATGCGGTCCGCCTCCAGCAGCCGGATCACCTCCCGTATGGGCGCGCGGCTGACCCCGAACAGGTCCTGCATGTCCGCCTCCTTCAGGGGCATGCCTGGCGCCAGGGAGCCGTCCATGATCGCGTTGCACAGACGGTGATATATCTGCGCCACCAGCGATTCCGGCTTGGTTGGTTTGAGCGCCAAATCCTAACCCGCATCCGCCGCGGCCCCAGGGGCCCCGGTCAAGTGCTCACGCTGCCGCCGGCTCCGGGCCCAGGCCCAGGGCCCCCTCGGCCGCCAGCCTCTCTATGCGCGCCTCGTCCCAGCCCAGTTCCCGCAGCATCTGCCGCGTGTGCTGGCCCAGCTCCGGGGCCGGGCCTTCCGGCGCCAGGGGCGAGCCGGAGAGATTCATGGGCGAGCGCAAGAACTCCTGGCCCTCTGCGCCGCGGACCAGCATGCCCCGGGCCACGGTCAGGGGGCCGCGCACCGCCTCCTGCAGGGTGTAAACCGGCTCGCAGCAGGCGTCGTTGTCCCTGAACAGGGCCTCCCACTGGTCCCGGGTGCGGGCGGCGAACACCGCCCGCACCTGCTCCACCACCTCCGGGCCGCCGAACTGCCTCGGCAGCAGGTCCGGGCGCTCCACCGCCCGGCAGAAGGCCTGCCAGAACTTGGGCTCGAAGGCCCCCAGGGACATGAACTGGCCGTCGCTGGTGCGGTACACGTTGTAGCAGGGATAGCGCCCGTTGAGGGTCATGCCCTGGGGCACGGGGGCGTCTACGCCAGCCTGCACCCGGGCCAGGAGCTTGGTGGCCAGGGACAGGGCGCCGTCGAACATGGCCACGTCCACCAGCTGGCCCCGACCGGTGCGCTGCCGCTGCACCACCGCGGCCAGGAGCCCGGCCAGGGCCATGAGGCTGCCCCCGGCCAGGTCGGCGATCTGCACCCCAGCCAAGGCCAGCTCCTCCGGCCGGCTGCCGCCCATGGCCAGCACCCCGGCCAGGGCCAGGTAGTTGATGTCGTGCCCGGCGCGCAGGCGGTAAGGGCCCTGTTGCCCGTAGCCGGAGATGGACACCTGGATCAGGCGGGGCTGGCGGGCGCTGAGCACCTCGTAGCCCAGGCCCAGGGCCTGCATGGCGCCGGGCCGGAAGCCCTCCACCAGCACGTCGTGGGTACCCAGCATTTCCAGGAAGGCCTCCCGGCCGGCCGAGTGCTTGAGGTTCAGGGCCACGCTTTTCTTGTTGCGGTTCACCGACTGGAAGGAAAGGTGGGCCGCCGCCGGGTCGGCCCCCTGGCTGCGGCCGTAGTCGCCGCCCTGGGGATTTTCCACCTTGACCACCTCGGCCCCCAGCGAGGCCAGGAGCCAGGTCATGTAGGGGCCCGGCAAGTTCATGCTCAGGTCCAGCACCTTCAGCTCTTGCAGGGCGCGTTCCATGGGTCGCTCCTTAGTCCTTCCCGCCGGCCAGCCGGCCCTAGGCCGCCTGCACGCGGTAGTTCATCCGCCACAGCAGCGGGAACACCACCACCGTGATGCTCAGCAGCGCCCAGTCCAGCCAGGTGGCGGTGGGCACCAGAATCAGGGTTCCCAGCACCAGCATAATGCCGCGCTGCCACCAGACCCAGCCCGATTGCAGCCCGGCGCAGAGCGCGGCGAAGCCCACCCCGGAGATCAGAAACACCAGGAAGCCGCCGGGGGTGAACTTCAGGATGTCGGGGTAGGTGACGAAGATGAAAGGCAGAAGGAACTTGGGTATGCCCAGCTTCATGGACTGCCAGCAGGTTTGCAGGAAGTTGGCCCCGGCCAGGCCCGCGGTGATGACGCACACCGAGGCCACCGGCGGCGTAATGGCCGACAGCATGGCCCAGTAGAACACCGTGAAGTGGGCCACCAGGGGCGGGATGCCCATCTGAGTCAAGGCCGGCGCCACCAGGGTCACGGTGAGGATGTAGGCCGCCACCGTGGTCACGGCCATGCCGAAGACGATGCAACACATCATGGTGAGCAGCAGCAGCAGCCAGAGGTGGCCTGCCGAGGCCGACACCATGAAGAAGGATATCTTCTCGCCCAGGCCGGTGGTGGTGAGGATGCGGATCACGATGCCCAGGGTGCCCAGCATGGCCCCGATGGGCACCATCATGGCCGCGCCGGCCAGGGTGCCGCGGTACACCCCCTTCAGGAAGGTCCAGGCGCACCTGGGATTGCCCTTGGCCACGTAAAACTCATAGGCCAGGCGCGAGGCCAGGAAGGACACGATGGTCCAGAAGCCGCCGGCCAGGATGTTGAGCTGGTGCACGATGAAGACGTAGAGCAGTACGCAGAAGCTGAACAGGATCGGCAGGCCCTGCAGGGCGTACTGCCGGGAGATTTCGCCCCGGAACTCCGCCGGCAGGCTCACCTCGGCCTTGGGGTCGATGTAGCGCTTGGCCAGGAAGTGCACCCCCAGCATGGTGGAGCCGAAGAAGGTCATGGAGGCCCACAGGCTGGCCAGCAGGATCTCGTAGTAATACATGTCCAGGTAGTCGCACATCACAAAGGCCACCGCGCCCAGGATGGGGGGCATGATCTGGCCGCCCGAGCTGGCCACCGACTCGATGGCCGCGGCGATGGCCGGGGGCATGCCGAAGCGCTTCATGGTGGGGATGGTAAAGGCGCCGGTGCCTATGGCGTTGGCGCCGGCGCTGCCGGACATGCCGCCGAAGGCCATGCTGGCCAGCACCGCCACCTGGGGTACGCCCAGCTTGCTGCGGCCCACCATGCGGCTGGTCAGGCGCAGAATGTAGTCCAGACCGCCGAAGCCGTGCACCAGGCCCGCGAAGAAGGCGAAGATGGCTATCCAGGTGGCGCCCACCTGGTTCAGCAGGCCGAAGACGCCGTTGATCTCCGCGCAGGCCAGCTCCGTGAAGCGGGTCAGGGAGATGGGCGGGTGATACAAGAAGCCGCCGGGCAGCCAGTGGCCAAACAGGGCATAGGCGGTGAACACCAGGGTCACGACGGGAATGATGGGCCCGGAGGTGCTCCAGGTGATCTGGATCAGGACGTAGATGAAGGCGATGGAGACCCACATGTCCCATTCATTGATGAAGCCCGCCCGCTCCCAGACCAGGGATGGGTATTCGATCCACAGATAGACGAAGCAGGCCAGGGCCAGCACGAAGCAGACGGCCGCGGCCAGGCGCTTAAGGTTGCCCCGCAGACCCATGAAGGTCTTCTTGCGGGCCACGATCATGGCGCCGATCATCAGGGTGAGGGACAGGAAGAGGACGCCGTATCGCTGCCGGGACTCCCACATGGTCAGGGAGTAGTGGATCAGTATCCACACGTATATCGTGCAGAGGACTCCGTAGGCTACGTCGTAAAGAGATACACGTTTGGTGTTGTCGGACATGGAACCCACCCCGCGCTATTAGGCCCTTTAAATCTTTTCAGCCGTTGTACGAGCCGCGCACGGACCCGCCCCTCTCGGAGCGGGCCCGTCTTTTACCGCCGGCTACTTAACTCCGGGCGCCAGCTTGCCGATGGTGAGGGCCTTGTTCCACAGGCCCTTCTCTTGGAGGTACTTGGCCACGCCGGGGTGCACCGGGATGTCCTTGGCCTCCAACAGGCCCTTGACCTGCAGCTCGATCATGTGCTCAGCGGCGAACTTCAGGGTGCCGTTCACCGGGGCCAGGTCCTGCTTGGCCTTTTCGATCCAGGTCTTGTAGATGTTGTACATCACCTCGGTGGGCATGTTGTCCCCGGGATGGAAGCCGTAGTGGATGGACCAGCCGTAGATGTCGCCGGAGTTGATCTGGCGGTTCTTGGGCTGCATCCAACGGTTGGAAAGCTTGCCGAAGGTGATGCCCTTTATGCTGCCGATCTTCTTCATCTGCTCCTGGTTGGGCTTGAGGACCTTGATCTCCGTGCGGGTGTCCAGGTTGCGCATCCAAGAGGGCGCGTTCTGGCCCTTGTCCAGGCAGTAACCGCCCAGCACGCTCACGGTGCCCATCTTCAGGGCGTCGGCCGCTTCCATGGCGCCCACCTGCCTTATCTGCAGCTTGCTCCAGAGGCCCAGCTCGGTGAACACCGCCCGGTAGGTGTCGTAGATGCCCGAGCCGGCCACAAAGGGAAAGAACTTCTTGCCGGCCATGTCCGAATACGTGTTGATGCCCTTTTCCTTGGCGCTGGTGACCGGAATCCAGTCGGCGGTGAGGTAGTACCAACCCTGCAGGGGCAGGCGCTTGATGGGGCTCTTGGCAAAGGGGCCCGTGTTGTTATAGGCGTCGCGCAGGGTCCAGGTGCTGCAGTAGGCCACGTCCAGGCCGCCGCGGGCGAATATCTTCACCGAGGCCGTGCTGCCGGGCGTGGGCACCGCCTCCATGGATACGCCCTTGACGTGCCGCTTGATGGTGGCGGACAGGGCCACTCCGCAGGAGTAGCCGATGGTGCCTTCCTTGCTGGTGCCCAGGCGTACGATGTCCATCTTGGCGTAGCTCGCCGACACCGCCGGACCCATGGCCAGCAGGACGGTCAGGGCCAGGGCCCCGCAAACCACCAGGGCCCGCCTCTGCCAGGAACTATGTTTTTTCACTGCTCCCTCCTCTCGCGATCGTTTGGTTTTCCCCATGCATTAAGCGTTGGCGCCGGGTTCCGGCCTGAGGGCCGGTCCCCTAGGAAATCCGGCGCCATCTGAAACGATCTCGGAGCCGCTCCCCCGGTGCGGCCCGCCAAGCCCTTAGTCGCCCGGCCGCGGGGCCGGGGCCGGTTTGGGTTCTACGGGCACCCACTGATCGCCTGAGGCTGGCGGCGGCGTCATGATGATCAATACCTTGAGGCTCTGTTCACCCTCAGAGGTGATCTGATGGGTGATGCCGCTGGGCACCAGGATCAGGTCCCCCCGGCCCAGGTGGTGCACCTGGCCGTCCAGGGTGAAGCAGGCCTTGCCCTGCAAGACGAAGAACACCTGCTCCATGTCGTCATGGAGGTGGGAATCGGCTTGGCCGCCGGGGTCCACCCGGCCGTGCCAGATGGCTAGGTTGCGGGCCCCGTTCTGGGCGTGGATCAGCTTGTGGTCCAGGGTCTTGCTGTGGTTGGGCGGTACGAAGGACGGCAGGCCCTCCAGGCGCTCTACGTTGACGATGGCGGCCATGGCAACTCCTTTTCCCTGGCGGCCGGGCGCTGCACCCTGTCCGCGGGTAACAGACCAAACCCGCGGCCTTTAACGCTGGTCTGAGTACCTCTGGATAGCATGAAAGGTTTATAGATAATTTGTCGACAAGTAGTCAAGCAGAAAAGTGAACGTTCTGCCTATTAAGGGGTTTAGTATATTTTATACAATTAAATTATAGTGTTACATAGTAAAGCCGAGATGCAGCAGGGCATCCCTACCGGACTCACCAATCCAAAATCAGCCCCGCAGCGGCTAATATACCGTTATTTGTAGTGGAATAAGGCGAAAAGGTAGGGCTACTGCGCGCCTTGGATCAAAAAATTACCGTCCTGGTCGAACAGGGAGGCGGCCAGGGCCCGAGAGAGCAGGCTTTCCACGTGGTTACAGGCGTTTTCCTCGGCGGCTTTGGGGTCGCGCGCTGCGAAGGACTCCACGATCTTCCGGTGCTCGGCGATGGTGGTCTCGAACATGATGGGCTTTTGCAGGTACAGAGTGGAGACCCACAGCCCCACCACCCGCTTGACCATGGGCCGGATGGCCTGCTTCAGGGTCTCGTTGCGGGCGTTCTTGACCATGAGCCGGTGGAAGTTCATGTTCAGCTCGTGGCAGGCGGAGATGTCCCCCCGCCCATAGGCCTGCTCCAGATTCTGGTTGATCTGGCGCAGCTCCTCGGCCTCCTGTTGGCTGCCCTGTCTCACTGCCAGGTGCGCGGCGCAGCCTTCCATGCGCGCCAGGACCGGGATTATCTCCAGCAGGTCCTCGCGGGTGATCTTGCGCACGTACTTTCGTTTGTAGGCGCTGACCACCACCAGCCGGTCCGCCTCCAGCAGGCGGATGGCCTCCCGGATGGGGGCCCGGCTCACGCTGAAGTGCTTCTGCAGGTCCGCCTCGCGCAGGGGATGTCCCGGCGCCAGGGAGCCATCCATGATGGCGTCGCAGATGGTCCGGTAGAGCTGCTCGACCAGTGATCCCGGCTTGTAGGGCTTGAGCATACGTAGCTGCTTGCGGGGCGGTTAATGCGCTTTTTCGGGTGCTGCGGCCTTGACCAGTCCAAGGCCGCGGCCAGGCTGTCAATTCATACCTCTGGCCTGCATTATAGCACGGCCGCCGCCGGCTGCCCCTCCGCTCTCCATGGTCCGCAGGTGACGGCGGGTGTGGCCGGCTCGCCGCCCCGCCCGGTTGGCTAGCAGCCCTTGAACCGAGGCTTGCGCTTTTCCACAAAGGCCTGCAGCCCCTCCTTGGCGTCCTCGGAGGCGAAGCAGGCCCCCAGGCAGTAGCTCTCCAGGGTCAGGCCGTCGGCCAGGCTGGCCTCGCAGCCCTGGTTGATGGCCCGCAGGGCCTGCTCCACGGCCACCGGGCTCTTGCCGGCGAAGGTCTCGGCCCAGCGGCGGCACTCGGGCAGCAACTCCGCCGGCGGCAGGACCTTGTTGACCAGCCCCAGGCTCAGGGCCTCTTGGGCGTCTATGATGCGGCCGCTGAGGATCAGCTCGGCGGCCCGGCTGCGGCCGATGAGCCGGGGCAGGCGCTGGGTGCCCCCGGCTCCGGGGATGATGCCCAGGTTTATCTCCAGCTGCCCCAGCTTGGCCTTTTCCGAGGCCAGGCGGAAGGTGCAGGCCAAGGCCACCTCGCAGCCGATGCCGAAGGCGTAGCCGTTGAGGGCGGCAATGCTGGGGATGGGCAGGCCCTCCAGGCGGTCCAGGATGGATTGGCGCCAGCGCGAAGACTCGATGCTCATCAGGGTGGTGCGCTGGTTCATCTCCTTGATGTCCGAGCCGGAGATGAAGGACTTCTCGCCGGCGCCGGTGAGGATCAGGGCCCGCACGGTGCGGTCGGCCTTTATCTCCAGCAGGGCCCGCTCCAACTCCCCGGCCATGGTGGCCGAAACGGCGTTGTGGGCCTGGGGCCGGTTGAAGACCAGGGTGGCGACCGGCCCTTCTCTCTCCAGGATGACCTCGGCCTGGGCCATGGCCTACTTCTCCGCGGCGCTGTAGTCGTAGAAGCCCTTGCCCGCGGCGCGGCCCGTCTTGCCGGCCCGCACCAGGTTCTTCACCCACACCGGCAGGCGGAACCGGTCGCCCAGCTCCTCGGACATGTACTCGGTCACGTGGTTGAGCAAACCGATGGCGTTGAGATAGTCGAACAGCTCCAGGGGGCCCATGGGATGGCCCAGGCCCAGCTTGGCCCCGGTGTCCACGTCCTGCACCGTGCCCACGCCCTCTTCCACGATGCGGGCGGCCTCCACCACCAGGGCGTTGAGCATGCGGTTGACGATGAAGGCCGGGCTGTCGGCGGCCACGATGGGGGTCTTGCCCATCAAGAGCGCCAGCTCCTTGACCTGGCGCAGGGTGTCCTGGGAGGTCATGACCCCCCGCACCACCTCCACCAGCTTCATCACCGGCACCGGGTTGAAGAAGTGCATGCCCGCCACTTGCTGGGGCCGCTTGGTGGCGCTGGCGATCTCCGACACCGACAGGGACGAGGTGTTGGTCAGCAGCAGGGCCTCCGGGGAGGTCACCGTCCGGTCCAGCTTGGCGAACATCTCCTTCTTCACCGCCATGTTCTCGAACACCGCCTCGATGACCACGTCGGCGTCGGCCATGGCCGTCAGATCGGTGGACAGGCTGATGCGAGACAAGATGGCTTCCATGTCCTGGGGGCTGATCTTTTTCTTGCCCACCAGGTACTGCAAATTGCCCTTGGCGCGCTCCAGCCCCTGGTCCAGGTTGGCCTGGTCGATGTCCACGCCGCGGACCTTGAAGCCGGCCTGGGCAAAGGCCTGCACGATGCTCATCCCCACCTTGCCCACGCCCAGGATTCTGATGTTCAGGTTCTTGGAAATATCCATCGCTCGCTCTTCTCCTTGACTAGCTCAACTTTCACCGGATACGGGCGTGGCTCAGGCCTCGCGGCGGATGATCATGGCGCAGGAGACGCCGCCGCCCCCGCACAGGCTGGCCGCCCCCAGCTCCAGGTCTTTGTGCTTCAGCAGGTGGTAGAGGGTCACCAGCAGCCGGGCGCCGCTGCAGCCGGTGGGGTGGCCCAGGGAGATGGCCCCGCCGTTGATGTTCACCTTGTCCGGGTCCAGGCCCAGGAGGCGCTCGCAGGCCAGGCTGGTGGCGGCAAAGGCCTCGTTGATCTCGAAGGCGTCTATGTCCTTCACCTGCAGCCCGGCCCGCTGCAGGGCCAGGGGCATGGACACGGTGGGGCCGATGCCCATGAAGGCGTTGTCCACCGCGGCGTTGGAGTAGGCCACCAGGCTGAACAGCGGCTGGAGGCCCAGGGCAGCCGCTTTGTCCCGGGTCATGAGCACCAGGGCCGCGGCCCCGTCGGGCATGCCGCAGGCGTTGCCGGCGGTGACGGTGCCCTCCTTGGCGAAGGCGGGCCCCAGCCTGGTCAGGCTCTCCAGGCTGATGTCGTGGCGGATGCACTCGTCCTCGGCGAATGTGAAGCCTTCCTTGCCCCGGCTGGCCGGCACCGCGATGGGCACTATTTCTTCCTTGAACAGCCCCGCCTTTTGCGCTTGGGAGGCCTTGCGGTGGCTGCCAAAGGCGAACTGGTCCTGGTCCGCGCGGGAGATGGCGTGCTTCCGGGCCACGTTCTCGGCGGTCTGGCCCATGTTGACCTTGGCGATGCGGTCCACGGTGTCGTACCAACCGTCCATGATGGTGACGTTGCCCAGGCGGAAGCCGTCCCAGCGGTGGCCCATGATCAGGTGCGGTATGGTGCTCATGCTCTCCATGCCGCCGGCCACCACCACCTCGGCGTCGCCCAGGCGCAGGTCCTGGGAGGCGATGATGGTGGCCTTGATCCCAGAGGGGCAGGCGCAGTTGACGGTCTGGGCGTACTTGTCCACCGGGATGCCGGCCATCTCGGCGGCAATGCGGGCCGGGTTCACCCCGTTGCCCGCCTGGCGGCAGTTGGCGAACACGGTCATGTCCACGGCGGTGGGTTCCAGCCCCACCGAGGCCAGGGTCCCCTTTATCACCTGCGCGCCGATCTCCAGCACCGACAGGTCCCTCAGCGAGCCGCCGAACCGGCCCATGGGGCCGCGCCGGGCGGCCACCGCCACTATGTTGTTCAGCTCCACGCGATCACACTCCTAGCTTGACGAGATGCACTCTTGCCCGGCCCCGCCGCCGGCCGCCGCCTATTTGATCAAGACCTTGGGCAGCCAGGTCACCAGCTCGGGGACCACGATCATGATGGCCAGGCACAAGGCCTGGCAGCCCACAAAGGGGATGATGCCCCGGTAGATGTCCCGCATGGTCACCGAGGGAGGCACCACCCCGCGCAAGACGAACAGGTTGAACCCGAAGGGCGGTGTCACGTAGGCCATCTCCATGTTGATGACGAACAGGACGCCGAACCACAGGGGATCGAAGCCCAGGGACACCACCAGGGGCAGGAAGAGGGGCGTGGTGATCAGGATGATGCCCACCGGGTCCAGGAAGCAGCCCAGCACGAAGAAAGTCATCTGCATGCCCACCAGCACCACCCAGCGGTTCAGCTCCATCCCCACGATGGCCTCGCGCATCCAGTCGGAGATGCCGGTGACGTTGACGATGTTGGTGAAGCTCACCGCGCCGATGGTGATCCAAAGGATCATGGCGGTCAGGGTGAGGGTGCGCTGCAGGGCGTGGTTGAAGTTGGTCCAGGTGAGGCGCCGCATCAGGGCCGCCACTACCAGGCTGCCGAAGGCGCCCAGGGCTGCGGCCTCGGTGGGGGTGCAGATGCCGGAGTAGATGGAGCCCAACACCAGGATCACCAGCACCGTGGGCGGCAGCAGTCTGCGCAGCAGGCGTATCTTTTCGCCCCAGCCCACCCGCTCGCTATGGGGCAGGGCCGGCGCGCTTTCGGGCGACAGTAAGCTCTTGACGGCGATGTAGCCGATGAAGATGAGGGTCAGCACGATGCCGGGGATCATGCCGCCCATGAACAGCTGCCCGATGGAAAGCTCGGCCACGCTGCCCAGGATGATCATGATGATGCTGGGCGGTATCAGGATGCCCAGCGCCCCGCCCGAGGCGATGGTGCCGGTGACCAGCTGCTTGCTGTAGCCGCGGGCCAGCATGGGCGGCAGGGCCACCAGGCCCATGGTGGCCGCCGAGGCGGTGCTCACCCCCACCATGGCCGCGAACACGGCGCAGATTATCACCGTGCCGATGGCCAGCCCGCCGCGGAAGGGCCCCATCCACTTGTACACCAGGTCGAACAGCTCCTCGGCGATGCCGGAGAATGAGAGCACCTCGGCCATCAGCACGAACAAGGGTACGGCGATGAAGACGAAGAGGGTCATCTCCCCGTAGGCGGTGGTGGCGATGGAGTACAGGCCGCGGGGCCCCCAGACGAACAGGCAGGCCACGGTGGCCAGCCCGCCGCAGGAGAAAGCCACCGGCAGGCCCAGGAACAGCGCCAGCAGCAGCGCCGAGAACAGGATCAGGGCGACGAGCCAGACTTCCATCATTGCACCTCCCCTCGCCGCAGGGTGGCGATGTCGCGCCGGAGCTTGGCCACGCCCTGCAGGCCCAGCAGCAGCCCGCCCAGGGGGACGGTCAACTGCGAGGGAAACAGGGGCCAGGCCATGGCCTCGGCCGAAGTGCTTTTGTCCGCTATGGAGCGGATGACCATCTCCGAGCCCTTCCACACCAGGGCCACGCAGAAGGCGAAGAACAAGAGCGAGGTGACGATGTCGGCCAGGGCCCGGCCGCGCGGGGAAAGGGTGGACCAGAAGATGTCCACCCGCACGTGGCCGTCGGTCAGGTGGGTGGCGCCGCCGGCCAGCAAAACGTAGGCGCAGAGCAGATAGATGTTAAGCTCGGTGGCCCAGAGCGTGGGGGCGTTGAAGAAGTAGCGGGCTATCACTTCGTACATGATGGTCAGCATCATCACCACGGCCAGGAAGGAGACAGCGCGGCCTGTCCAGTGATTGAACCGGTCGAGGCGATGAAAAAAGCGATCAAGCGCCCCTAGTCTTTCGGTTGCTTGTCCATCCATGGTTTTGTTCTCTGCTTTTTAAGTTAGCTGGGTGGGAGGGCCGCAGCCGACGACGACGCGGCCCTCCCCGTTCGGCCTACTTCCAGCCCTCGTGCTTCAGAGAGATGTCCATGATCTTCTTGCAGCGCTCGTTGACGCCGTAGGTGGGCCAGATCTTGCTGCGCAGGGTCTTGATCAGGCTGTCCACGTCGGCCTGGGGCAGATTCACCTGCTGCACGCCCACGCCCTTGAGCTTGGTCCAGACCTTAGCGTCCTCCTGCTGGGCCCAGGCCAGGGTGTAGGCGGCGTGCTCCTTGCCCGCCTCCATGACGATCTTGCGCAGGTCCGGGGGCAGCGAATCGTAGGTCTTCTTGCTCATCCAGATGTAGGTGATGATGTAGCCCAGGCTGGGCTGCACCACGTACTTGGCCTGCTCGTAGAACTTGTAGTCCCAGGTGGAGTAGAGCGGGTAGATGTAGCCGTCGATGGTGCCCCGCTGCAGGCCGGTGTAGATCTCCGAGCCCACCAGCATCACCGGGGCCGAGCCCATCACCGTGACCGTCTTGGCGCCCAGGCCGCCCGGGGCCCTGATCTTCAGGCCCTTGAGCCCGGCCAGGCTGCTCACCTTGTCGCGGGTGACCAGCACGTTGGCGGCCATGAACTGCAGGCCCACCAGTACCGAGCCTTTTTTCTGGTAAGCCTGGTGCAGCAGGGCGCCCACCTCGGTGTTGTAATAAACGTCGTAGATGTTCTTCATGCTCTTGAACATGAAGGGCGTCAGAAATATCTCGCCCTCGGGCACGTGTCCGGCGTAATAGGAGGGATAGGAGAGCAGCACGTCGAACATGCCCACTTCGATGGCGTCCAGGGCCTCCTTGGCCTTGGCCAGGGCGCCGGCGGCGAAGCGGCCGAACTTGATTTGGCCCAGGGATTTCTTCTCCACCAGGTCCAGATACTTGTACAGGCCCACCGTGGTGGTGGTGCTCAGGGGCCCGTAGACCGACTCCGCCTTGAGCTTATAGACCTTGTTCGCGGCCGGCGCGGCCGAGGGCCACAGGGCCACGCCCAGCAGCAGGGCCAGCAGGCAGGGGGCCAAGAACCTCAATTTCAATTTCATCGCTTCCTCTCCTTTCCCAAAGAAAATGGTCGTCAATTATTTGCCCTGGCCTCTCCCCGGCCCCTAGGTTCGGGGCCTAGCGGGAGAGGGGCTCATCCGGGAAATTTCTCTCCAATACGCCCAGGTATTTTTCGAAGTCCTCCAGCTCCAGCTCCGCACCGGTGCCCAGCACGATGCCCAGGGGGTCCAGCCGGTGCATCACCTCCATCTCCTTGGCCGAGGGCGGCTTCATCTTCTTCAGCTCCGGCGATACCCGCAGCGGCCAGCCCACCAGCTTCCGCACCGCCTCCAGGTTGGCCGGGTCGTCGATCTCCGCCAGGTACATCTCCTTGTCCTGCCCGTCAAAGCGGAACACGGCCCGGTCCGTGACCACCAAGGCCGGCCCGCCGCCGGAGAGATTGGCCCGCGCACGGGCGTCGCCGCCGCTCAGATAGCCGGGCGAGGTCAGGTAGTCCAGCCCGGAGACGAAGTTCCGGGACCCCAGGCGCATCATGATGATGGTGCGGCCGCAGGAGCTGGCGATGTCGTTGGCCCCGCCGCTGCCGGGCATGCGCACCTTGGGGCGCGCGTAGCTGCCCTGGCCGAAGATGGCGGTGCTATTGAGGTTGCCGTAGCGGTCCACCTGGGCCCCGCCCACCACGCCCACGTCCACGTAGCCGGCTTGCAGGTCGCCCAACATGCGCCACAGCTCCATGGCCGCCAGGGCGAAGTCCGAGGTGGCCGAGTCGGAGATGGACCAGGGCATGCGCCGGGACTTGGCCCCCACGGTGCCGCCCTCGAACACGATCATGGAGGAAGGAGCGTGCACCTCCCTCGCGATGATGCCCGCGGCCAGGGGCAGGCCCACCCCGATCATGGCGGTCTCTCCGTCCTTGATCTCCCGGGCGGCCCGCGCGGCCATCAGGTGGGCGGCGTTGTACTTAAGGGCTGCCTTTTTCATCAGCGTGCCATCCCTTGCCTAAATCTCTTTTCGATGGCCGCCAGGGCCTGGATGCGCCGGGCCCCCAACTTTTCCAGGTAGGCGTTGTGGTCGGCGCAGTCCCATACCCACTCCTGCAGCCAGCCCAGGAAGCCCTCGCGGCTTTGCGAGCGCAGGGCGAAGTCCCGCCGGAAGGGCTGGTCCATCCAGTAGTAACCGTCCACCGGCTCGGGGTGAGCCCCGAAGGGCAACGGCACCACCGCCTCCACGCAGTAGCGGGGGATGGCCGTGAGGTTGGGGTTGGTCCGTATCTCCTGCTCGCTGATGATCTCCTCGCAGGTGATGATGGTCTTGCGCGCCGCCCGGGCCAGGGTGGGGTCGTTCCAGAGGTTGCCCATGATGACCGCGTTGCCGCTGGGGTCCGCGCGCTGCACATGGATGAAGGCCACCTCCGGGTTGGCCGCCGGTACCAGGGCCACCTCCTGGCCGGTGTAGGGGTCGGCCATGGTCTTGATGTCCGGGTTGTAGCGGATGATGTCGCTGTGCCGCAGGGAGCGGGTGGGCATGAAGCCGATGCCCATGGAGCCGGCCAGGAAGCGCAGCGAAGCGGAGAAATTGGAGTAGTCGGCCACCTTCGGCCGCCGGGGCACCCCCTGCTCCACGGCCCGGCGGAAGTTGAAGCCCTGGCCCACCACCCCGATCCAGAAGTAGGCGATCTCGATCCGCTTCAGGCAGCCGGCGCCCACCAGGATCTCGCCGGCGGAGGTCATGGCCGCGCCCATCAGGGTCAGGTCCTTTTTCTGCTGGCGCACGATCTCCCGGGCCACGGCCACCGACTCCCGGGCGATGGCCCCGCCCAGGCAAATGCTGCAGCCGTCAGTGACGTACTTGTTCACCACTGAGGCCAGGTCCGTGACCTTGTCCAGTTTTTTGCGGCCGCTGGTCATACTCCCCACCCGCTTGCCGTCCGCCCGCGCCCCGCCTACAGGCGCCCGATCAGGTGACGGGCGATGATGTTCTTTTGAATCTCGTTGGTGCCCTCCACGATGGGCCCCAGGCGGGCCTCCCGCCAGAAGCGCTGGATGGCGTAGTCCTGCATGTAGCCGTAGCCCCCGTGGATCTGCAGGGCCTTGCTGGTCACCTCCACGGCCATCTCCGTGGCCATCAGCTTGGCCATGGCCCCGGCCTGGGAGGCCTCGGGGTCGCTCTGGTCCAAAAGCTGCGCCGCGTGGTAGGTAAGCCGCCGGGCCGCCTCGATCTTGGTGGCCATCTCGGCCAGCATCCACTGGACGCCCTGGAACTTGGCCACCGGCTGCTTGAACACCACCCGCTGGCGGGCATAGGCCAGGGCCAGATCCAGGGCCCCCTGGGCCTTGCCCACCGCGGTGGCGGCCATGGTCAGGCGGCCCTTGTCCAGGGACTTCATGGCCAGGTAGAAGCCGTCGCCGGGCCGGCCCAGGAGGGCCGTGCGGGGCACCCGGAAGTCCTCGAAGATCAGCTCGGCCGCGTGTACTGGCCCGCCGCCGATCTTCTTCTCCAGGCGGCCGACGCTGAAGCCCCGGGGGTTCTGGGGGTCCCGCGTGACCAAGAGGGCGCTGACGCCTCTCACTCCCGGCGCCTTCAGGTCGGTCTTGACGAACAGGCTGTAGACCGTGGCCAGGTCGCCGTTGGAGATGAAGCACTTGCGGCCGTTGATAATGAACTGGTCGCCGTCGGGCTCGGCCTTGGTGGTGATGCTGGCCGCGTCCGAGCCGGCGTTGGGCTCGGTCAGGGCAAAGGACCCCAGCAGGTCGCCCCGGGCCAGGGGCGGCAGAAAGCGCTCCTTCTGCTCCTGGCTGCCGGCCAGCAGGATGGGCGTGGCGGCCAGGGAGTTCACGTTGAGCACCGAGGCCGAGTTGCCGCAGAAGCGGGCCACCTCCTCCACCGCAATCACCGTGGCCAGGATCGGCGCCGCCGAGCCGCCGTACTCCTCCGGGAACTGCAACCCCAGCAGGTCGTTGTCCCGGAACAGCTCCAGCACTTGCCAGGGGAACTCGCCCTCTTCATCGATGCGCTCGGCCAAAGGCGCCAGCTTCTCCTTGGCCAGGCGATGCACGGTCTCGCGGAAGGAGGCTAACTCTTGCTGGCTTAGCTGGTTGGGCATGGGCTCTTGTCTCACTCCATCAGCAGCCGGCGCAGCTCGTCCTTCTTGACCTTGCCGGTGCCGCTCTCGGGCAGCTGAGTCATGAACACGAATCGCTTGGGCACCTTGTAGCCGGCCAGGCGCTCCTTGCAGTACAGGGCGAGCTGCGCGGCCTCCACCTGGCGGTCCTGGCGCAGCACTACCACCGCGCAGACCTTCTCGCCCCACTTGGGGTCGGGCAGGCCTACCACCGCCGCCTTGAGCACGTCCGGGTGGGAGAACAGGACCTCCTCCACCTCTCGGGGGCTCAGGTTCTCGCCGCCGCTGATGATCAGGTCCTTCTTGCGGTCTACGATGTAGAGGGCGCCCTCCTGGTCGGCCACGGCCAGGTCGCCGGTGTAGAGCCAGCCGTCCTTGAGCACCTTGGCCGTCTCGGCCGGCTGCTGGTAGTAGCCCAGCATCACGTTGGGCCCCCGCACCACCACCTCGCCCGGCGTGCCCTGGGGTACATCCCGGCCGGCGTCGTCCAACAACCGCACCTGCAGGAAGGGCAAGGGGCGGCCCACGCAACCGGTCTTGCGCAGGGACTCCTCGGCGGTGAGGGTGGTGACGCAGGGGGAGCACTCGGTGCTGCCGTATACATCGTAGATGCCGCGAGCGCTGGGGAAGTAGTCGAGCATCGTGCGCTTGATATGGTCGGGCAGCTTGTCCGAGCCCGAGGTGAGGGTGGTCACCGAGGAGGTGTCGAACTGCCCCGGCCGGCATTGTTCGCTGAGAATGACGAACATGGTGGGGGTGCCGGATACCACGGTGATCTTTTCACGCTCCACCAGGCGCATTAGCTCCAGGGCATCGAACTTGCTCATCACCACGCAGGTGGCCCCCAGGGCCAGGCGGCTGGTGTAGTGGCTGTTCAGGGCCGCGGCATGGAACAGGGGGCCCACGATCAGGGCCACGTCCTGGGGCTGGTCCTGGCGCACCTGCAGCATGTTCAGGCTGTTCCAGATCACGTTCTCGTGGCTGAGCATCACGCCCTTGGGGCGACCGGTGGTGCCGGAGGTGTACATGAGCTGGCAGGCATCGCTGGCCTGCAGCGGCGGGCCGCCTGCCGCCTGGCCGTGAGCCACCAGCAACTCTTCGTAGGCACCGGTGGGTTCCGGGCCGGGCTCATCGGGGATCACCACCACTTGCCGGAGGGGAGAGGCCAGGCCGGCCAGGGCCTTCTCGGCCAGAGGCCGGAAGCGCTCCTCGCAGAACAGGACGCAGGGCTGGGCGTCGGCCAGCACGAACTCCAGCTCCGCCACTTGCAGCCGGAAGTTGAGGGGCAGGAACATGGCCCCCAGGGAGACCGCGGCCAAATACACCTCGATCATCTCGGAGCGGTTCCAGGTGATGACCGCCACCCGGTCGCCCTTGCGCACGCCCAGGGCCAGCAGGGCGGCCATCAGCCCGCGCACCCGCTGGCGCAGTTGGCTGTAGGTGTAGGACCGCCCCAGGGAGACCAGGGCCTTTTTGTCCGGGAAGCGGTGCTGAGCGATATCCAGAAGCTGGCCTATGTTCATTTATCCTCGCCTCCCCGCCCGCGCTCAGCGGAACTTGGCTGGACGTTTCTCCAAAAACGCCGCCAGGCCCTCCTGGAAATCCGGCGAGGCGCTGCACTCCCGGAAGGCCTCCCCCTCGGCCGCGAACACGGCCTCCCTGCCCTGCGGCAGCACCTGGTCCAGGATGCGCTTGGTCAGACGCAGGGGGGCCCAGGGGCCGGCGGCCAGCCTCTCGGCCCGGGCCGTCACCTCGGCCAATAGGCGCTCGGCGGGGAAGACCGCGTTGATCAGGCCCCAGGCCAGGGCCTGCTGGGCGTCGAAGCGCTTGCCGAAGAAGAAGCACTCCTTGGCCCGCCGCGGCCCGGCCAGCAGCGGCAGCAAATACAGGCCGCCCCAGTCGGCGGTGAGGCCCACCTTGACGAAGGCCTGGCTGAACTGGGCGCCCTCGGCCGCGTAGACCAGGTCCGCGGCCAGGGCCAGGTTGCAGCCGGCGCCAGTGGCAAAGCCCTGCACCGCCGCGATGACGATCTGCTGCAGCCCCATCAGGCGCGTGAGCAGCTCCTGGGAAAAGAGCAGGTCCTCGGGCCGGCCCATGCCTTTCTTTTCCTGGATGGCGCTCAGGTCGCCCCCGGCGCAGAAGGCGCGGCCCTCGCCGCGCAGGATCACCACGCGCAGCTCGGCCGACTGCTCCACCCGGCGCAGGGCCGCGTCCAGGCCCTCTTTCAGGTCCAGGTTGATGGCGTTGAGCTTATGAGGCCGGTTCAGGATGATCTGGGCCACCCTGCCCTGCGCCTCGAACCTCACGGCCTCTGCTTCCATAGCCGCCCTCTGTTGCCATGCAACTCAAACCAGACCGCGCCGCACCACCCAGACCCGCGTGGACCTGGCGTCGGCCTCCTTGATTAATTGCCAGTTGTGTGCCAAGAGAAGTTTGGTGGCACAACATACTTTATTTATTGATTAATTTATGAAGGACCCGCCAAAAGCCACCAGGATGGAGCCCTGGTTTATGTCGGTGAACATAGGCAGTTCAATAGTCCGCGGGCCATAACATCCAGGAAAAACAGGGCGATCAAGGAGTGTCGCCAAACGTAGACAGGGTGTCGCCCGCGTCGGCAGACACTAGGCTACATCTGGCATGCACAAGGCTCTTTGGGACTTGGCTGGGCCGGCTCCCAGCGGGCTGCACCGATCCTCGGCCGTAGGGAAGTAGGCCTAGATGCCGAGGCTATCCATTTTCTTGTACAGGGTGCTGCGGTGGATCTTCAGCAGCCTGGCCGCTCGGGAGCGGTTGCCCTTGGCCTGAGCCAGGGCCGAGATGATGGCCTCTCTTTCCGACCGGCGGGAGAGCTGGCTCAGGGAGGCCAGCGCGCTGACCTCCCGGCGCAGCGGAGGCGCCAGCTCCGTGATCTGCGGGGGCAGTTGGTGGGGCAGGATGACCCTGCCGTTGGCGTTGCTCACGGTATAGGTCACCGCATTGAGTAGCTCGCGCACGTTGCCCGGCCAGGGGTGGGACTCCAGCAGCTGCACGGTTCGCGGCGCCATCTCCTTCAGGGGCTTGCTCAGGCGGCCGCACTCGCGCCGCAGGAAGAAGTTGACCAGGGGCAGGATGTCCTCCGGCCGCTCGCGCAGGGCGGATATGTGCAGGGGCATCACGTTCAGGCGGTAGTACAGGTCGATGCGGAACTTGCGCTCCTCGATGGCCTGCAGAAGGTCCTTGTTGGTGGCGGCGATGACCCGGAAGTCCATCTTGTAGGAGCGGTTGCCCCCCAGGCGCTCCACCTCCTTGGACTGCAGGACCCGCAGCACCTTGGCCTGCATCTCGTGGGGCATGTCGCCCACCTCGTCCAGGAACAGAGTGCCGCCGTCGGCCAGCTGGAACTTGCCGATCTTGGTCTTGCGGCCCGCGCCGGTGAAGGCCCCCGGTTCGTAGCCGAAAAGCTCGGCCTCGATCAGCTCCGAAGGGATGGAGGCGCAGTTGACCTTGACGAAGGGCTTTTGTCGGCGGTCGCTGAGGTTGTGGATGGCATGGGCGAACATCTCCTTGCCCGTGCCGCTCTCGCCGGTGATCAAGACCGTGGACTCGGAGTTGGCCACCCGCTCCACCAGGGCCTTGCACTCCTGCAGGGTGGCGCTTTGGCCGATGATGTCGTCCAGCTCGTAGTCCGCGGCGAAGATGTTCTGTATCTGCTGCTCATATTTTTTCAGCTTCATCTGATATCTTTTGAGCTTGTTCACCAGGTCAAAAAGCTCTTTTTCCTTGAACAGGAACAGCCCCACCACGCCGATGATGCGGCCCTCCCGGCGGATGGGGATGCGGTTGAGGATCACGTTGTCCCACAGCTGGCACTTGATGCCCAACTCGGCCTTGCCGGTTTCCAGGACCATGTGCAGCCGGGTGACGCTGGAGTAGGCTGTGACGTGCCGGCCTATGATGTCCTCGCGCTTGAGCCCGGAGATCTCCTCCATGGCCCGGTTGAAGTAGCGCACCATACCTTTTTCATCGATGACGATGACCCCCTGATAGGCGTTCTCCAGCACCAGCTCCATGAGCTCCGGCGGCGAAAAGTCGGCCATGGTGAAAAATTGATGGTTTTCCATGACGGCTCCTGGCCTCTGACTCCGCGGGGAAAAGAGGTTCCCTTTGGGGAGGCCGCGGCGGGCGAACCCGATTATGGGGGCCTATTTAACGGGCCGTTTTCTTTCTACGGCATCCGCCTCGGGCGGTCAAGGCCTTGCGCGTGCGGCCGCAGCCCGAGCGATGCGGAAGATACTGCACCGGCCCTACTGGGAGGGCATCAAGCTGGAGTTCGACCGGGCCAAGAAAATCCTGGCCCTGGTCAGGGCGGACTGGGAGGCGCTCCCGTAGCCGCGCGCCACGGCCAGCGCCGCAGTTAGGACCGCGCCGTCGTCAGGACCAGCTCCTGGCCAGGGGCCATGACCTCCACCCGCGTCTGGGGGGCCATCTGGGTGCATATCTGCCGGAACAGCTCGCCGTTTTGGGGATCGCCGGCATAGTGCACCGGCACCGCCAGGCTCACCCCCAGCCAGTTGGCCACCAGGGCCGCCTCGCGGGGCGACATCTCGGTGAAGTAGCCCGGGAAGCCGCCCACGGGAAGCAGACCCACCTGTGGCCTGTAGAGCTGGCCGAAAAGCTGCAGGTCCATGAAGATGGACGAGTCGCCCATGGCGTAGATGGAGACGCCGCCGGGCGTGGTGATGAGAAAACTCATGGCGATGGAGGAGAGGTAGCTCTGGCCGGACTTGAAGAAAGACAGGTGGTCGGCCTTGAGCGAGCGGACCCAGGTGTCCAGCACCTGTATCTCCCCTCCCCAGGCCAGCACTTTGGTCCGCTCCTCGGGCACTCCCAAAGAGATGGCGTGCACCCGCACGTCCGGGCCGCTCACCAGCACCGCGCCCGTGGATTTGGCCAGTTCCACGGCCTGGCCCAGGTGATCAAAGGCCCCGTGGGTGACCAGGATGATGTCCGCCCGGCCTACCTGCGCCAGCTTCAGCGGACACTGGGGGTTGCCCTCGATGAAGGGGTCCAGCAGGATGACCTTCCCGGTTTCGGTGACCAGGCGGAAGGTGGAATGCCCCCAGTAATGCAGCGCCGCGTTTGCCATACTTATCGCTCCCCGGCCGCCATCCGATCTTGATCTTTTTGAAATTACATTTATAATTTATTACGTGATTGCATCGGCAGGCTAACACAGGTTGTTAACAAGCGTCAAGCCACGGCAACCGGGAGGCGGCGCCCGTCCAGCCACTCAAGTATAAAAAGTATGATATATAAAAACATTAACAGCCGGCGGCCTGCACTCAAATCCACCCTTAAACACGGCTAGCCGGCGGGCCGGCACACTTTCACACCGGGGGCGGCGATCGCGTTCAGTATGGCCAAAAAAGAAAAAATAGATTCGCACAGGGTCATGAGCCACACCCAAAAGGCCTACATGGGCATCCGCCGCATGCTCTTCCACAACGAGATCGCGCCGGGGCAGAAGATATCCGCCCGCGACCTGGCCGAGCGCCTGGGCATGAGCCCCACGCCGGTGATCCAGGCCCTGAACCGGCTGGAGCACCAGGGCCTGGTGCGGCGGGAAACCAACCGCGGCTACTACTCCGAGCCCATCAGCATCAAGCAGGTGGAAGAGGTCTACGACCTGCGCCAGACCCTGGAAGTGGCCCTGATTCCCAAGGTGGTGAAGAACCTCGCCCCCGACTGCTTCAAGCGGCTGCGCGCCGCGCTCAAGGCCTACCAGAACGCGGTGCGGGACCTGTACCTCAACGACCGCCTGCTCAAGGACATGGACTACCACCTCACCCTGGCCTCCATCTCACAGGACCAAACCCATGTGCAGGTGCTGCGCCAGATGTTCGACCTTCTGTATCTGCGCAACCGGGGCAGCGTGTTGTTCAGCATCCCCAGCGCCACCGTGGACAAGGAGCACGAGGAGATACTCAAGGCCCTGGCCAACAAGGATGTCAAGAAGGTGCAGGACATTCTGACGGTCCACATCTCCAACAAGAAAAAGCTGGTCCTGGAAGGCCTGTCACGCATGATGGCCGAAAAGCAAGGGCACGCCTTCTAGCGGCGCCTGCGGGCGACCTGCCACTCCATTCCCCCTCACCCAATTACGCAGTGATCGTGCGGCGCGGACCGCGCAATAGGCTGCCGGCCGGCGTTGCTGCCGGCCGGCTCCTGGCTTCAAGGTCAGCAGTGCAGCCTACTTCACGAAGACCAGCACCAGTTGCGGCACCAGCACGAAGAAGGCCACCCCCAGGATCAACAGGGCCACGTAAGGCATGGCCGAAGCCCAGATCACCTCCATGCGCTCCTGGGGCACCACCCCCTGCAGGGTGAAGAGGTTCAGGCCCATGGGAGGCGTGATCTGGCCGATCTCGATGAACATGGTCATCATCACGCCAAACCACACCGGATGGAAGCCCAGCGACTGGATGATGGGGAAAACGAACGGCAGGCTGAGCACCATCATGGAGGTGCCGTCCACGAAGCAGCCCAGGACCAGATACATCAGGCCGAACATGGCCATCACCAGCAACCGGGGCAGGGGCAGGTTGGACAGCAGCGCCACCAGGTCGCTGGTGATCCCCCAGGTGCTCAAGCCCATGGACATGATCTGGGCGCAGATGATGATGAACATGATCATGGCGGTGATCTTGGCCGCGGACAAACAGCAGCCCCAGAGCATCCGCCAGTCGACCCGTCGCTGGTAGCCGATGGAGAACAGCACCGAGGCGGCCCCGCCCACCGCACCGGCCTCGGTGGGAGTGGCCCAGCCGAAGTAGATGCTGCCCATGGTGAAAAAGATGATGACCCCGGCGGGCAGCAGCTTCAGAAGCGCCTTCAACCGGTCCAGCGAGGTGATCTGGTCGCTGAGGAAATGCTGCTCGTTCCCGGCCAGATCCGGCCGCAGCCGCAGGCGAATCGCCACGTAGACGATGAAAACGAAAGACATGATGATGCCGGGGATGAGCCCGGCCAGGAACACGTCCGCCACCGACACGCCGGTCATGCCGCAGTAGATGAGGGCGGTGACGCTGGGCGGAATGAGGATGCCCAAGGTGCCGGCCCCCACCAGGGCACCGTAGACCAGCTTCTTGTCGCAGCCCGTCTTCTGTATCTCCGGGGCCACCAGGGTGCCAAAGGCGGCTACGTTGGTGATGCTCAGTCCGTTGAGGGCCGAAAAGATGGAGGAACCGATGATCACCGTATAAGGAATGATGCCCCGCACCAGCCCGGCCAGCAGAACGCTGATGCCCCTGAAAAACAAGCTGCCGATGCCCGAACGGGTAAGCACCTCGCCCATGAAGACGAACAGGGGAATGGCGGACAGGGTGAAGCCGATGCCCGTGTTCCAAACCGTGAAGCCCACGCCGGAGATGAGGGCGGGCAGGCCGCCTTTGGTGTAAAGCAGCAGAGCTCCTACCGAGCCCAGGGCCACCGCCACCATCACGCCCATGGGCAACAGCACCAACAAACTCATGGTTATAAGGGTAGCGGGCACGATGGTTCCTCCAGCCGCGACCGATGAGGATCAGCTGGCCTCCGACTGTTTACCGATGGTCAGCAAAAAACTACAAAGAATCTGGATGGCGAAAATGGCCAGTCCGATCACCACCACCAACTGGGGAATGAACAGCGGGGTGTTGGAGGGCCCATAGGAGGTGGAGCCGAACAGGAAACTCTCCCAGGTCATTTGCCCTCCGGCCCAGAGCAGCATGGCCACGAAAAACAAGGCGACGAGGTGGTTGATGACCTCTATCCAACGCCGCAAGGGGTTGGGCAGGCGGCGCAGGATCAGGTCCACACTGATGTGCAGATTATCTTTGAAGCATTGGGCCAGGCTCAGGAACACCACCGCGGCCTGGAAGTAGCCCGTGTACTCGTCGCACAGAGTGGTGGAGCGATCAAAAAACTTGCGCAGGACTACTTCGGCGACGATCAAGATGATCATCAGCACCACGGCCACACCCGAGACGCGGTTGGCCCCCACGCTCAGTACCCGCACCACCTCCACGAGCCTGTACCTGCCGCCACGCATATTGTCTGCTCCGGGTCTTCCCCCGCCCCCTCTCGGGAAAGAGGGGACGGGGGAGGCTTCTAAGACCTGCTAAAGCTTGCGGCCGGCCACCTTGGCCATTCTTTTCAGGGCTTCTTGGCCGTGTGGCACCCTCTTGGCCCAGTTGTACCAGGCCGGCTTGGCCATTTGAGAAAGCTTGTTGAACTCCTCGGCCGAGACCGGCCGGATATTGACGCCGCCCTTTTCTAGCTGGGCCAGCTGGCCGTCCAGCTTGCTGGTGCTGTAAGACTGGCAGCGCTGAGCCAGCTCCTGGGCCAGCTTGGTGATGATCTTCTTCTGCGCCGCGCTCAAGGTGGCCCACTTCTTCTTGCTGATCAGCAGGTGGTCCACCGGGAAGGCGGCCTGCACCCGCCAGCCCTGTTTGCACACCTCGAACCAGTGCATGGTGAGCAGGGTCACCGGCGCGGTGTAGGCGCCGTTGAGCACGCCCCGCTGCAGGGCGGTGTACACCTCTCCGGCGGCCATGGTCACGCCGGCCGCGCCGATGGCGTTCATGGCTGCGGTCAAGTCCGGGCCGTAGGTGCGAATCTTCTGGCCCTTCCAACCGGCGATGTTGGCCACCGGGTCGCGGAACCACACGTCCTGCTCGGGATAGGTCCAGCGGGAGAGCACCACGCAGTTCCACTTGGCCAGCTCTTTGTCGGCGATGTCGCCCAGGGCGTCATACATCGCCAGGGAAACCCGGTAGTCGCGCTTGGAGTTCAAGAAAGGCAGGTCCGGGCCCACCAGCAGGGGCGAATCGCCGGCCACGTAGCTGGGCAGCATCTGTACCATGTCCACGGCGCCGCTGCGCATCAGGCGCAGGAATTCGTTGCCCTTGAAGGTAATCTCGTCCACGCCCAGCACCCGGATGTTGACCTCGCCCTTGGTCTGCTCCTTGACCTGCTGGGCGAACTTGATCATCTCCTGGGTAAAGGAGTGGCTGCGACTCACATAGCAGTACAGGTCCATGGAGACCGGTTTGGCCTGCCCCAAACCCGTGGCCAGGGTCAGGGCCACGGCCGCCGCCGCCACTGCCAACCATTTGCACCATTTCAGGTTAAACATCCTACCCCTCCTCTTTGCCTAGTTAGCAACCTTATCAGCGCTTGTTGACGGCGCTTTGTTAGCCGTTGGTTCTTTTTTCAATCTCCCGCACGCAGACCAGGGCGCTTTTGGTGGCACTGCCTATGCCCGAACCCGTCAGGTAGGTGGTGTCTCCGGCCAGGTACAGGCCGCGCGTGCCGGCTACGTAGTATCCCGGGCGGTAGGGCCCGGTGAGCCCAGTCTGGGCCAGCGGCAGGATGTTGGGATAGATCAGGCGCTGCAGCCAGTCCAGGTGCTGGTCCAAGGCAGGCCATATCTCGCGGCACAGCTCCAGCAGATCTGCATGGCGCTGCCGGGCCAGGTCCTGGCGGCCGAAGGGCATGGGGGCGTGGCAGTCCACGAAGATCAGATGGTGCCCCGCAGGCGCCAGGCCTGGGTCCACGTAGGTGGGGATGGTGGTGATGCCGTGCCAATCCATGCCCGGGCGGTCGAACGTCCACTGGAAGTAGCGATCCCCGAAGCCCTCCAGCAGCTCGGCCCGCACGCCCATGATGATTCCGTTGTAGTAATAGTCGGCGGACTTGATCTGCTCCATCTTGGCCGCCAGGGCCGCGGGCAGGCGCTCGGCGGGCAGGAAGCGGGGCAGTCCGATCAGGGGCGCCGTGTACACCACCACCGGCGCGGCGAACTCTAGGTCGGCGAAGTAGGACGGGCGCACGATCTTGGCCCGCACCCCCTTCACCTGGTCGCCGTCCAGGATCAGGCCCTGGGCGCGGATATTGGTGATGATCTCGCTGCCCTTGTCCAGGATCGCCCGCTTCAGGCTATCATTGAGGGCCTGGATGCCGCCGTGGGCCGGGTAGCTGATGGTCACCTGGGAGGTGAAAGCGTCGTGCAGGGTCTCCAGGAAGGCCCCAGCCGAGACCTTGTCCATGGGCTGGCCGGAAAAGCCGGTTATCTTCTTGAAGAACTCCAGCAGCCCCGGGTTGCCGAAGTTGTCCATGATCCAGGACTGGGCCGAGGCCTGATGGAAGGTGCTGATCTGCTCCGGGGACAGGTCTGCAACCGCCTGGGCCAGCCGCTTGAAGTCCTGGTACAGCTTCTGGCCGAAGCGCTCGGCCGAGGTGGCCCGCAGGAAGGCCTTGCGGTCCAGGTCGAAGTGCATCAGCGAGGGCTTGATGGGCACCACCTCCAGGGCGGCGCCTGTCTCCTCCAATAGGCGTCCGATGCCGCTGGAGCTGATGCTGGCGATGGCGTGCAGCCCGATGTCCACGGTGTAGCCCTGGAACGGGAAGGAGGCCGAGCGGCCGCCCAAAATCGGCTCTTTTTCCAGCAGCAGGACGTGGGCGCCCTTGGCGGCCAGCAGAGCCGTCACGCCCAGGCCGGCGATGCCGCCTCCCACGATGATGGCGTCGTATTGTCTCATGGCTCTTTTCCGTTCGCCCTTGCCGGCCACCCGGCTCAGGATTTTTTCATGCGGTCCCAGGCTGCGGCCACGCCCCGCTCCTTGAGCTTCACCTTCTGTATCTTCAGGGCGCTGCTGGCCAGGGGGAACTCCTCCACAAAGGTCAGGTAGCGCGGCACCATGAAACGGGGCAGGTTCTCCTGGCAATGGGCCACGATGGCCTCGGGGTCCTGCCGTGCCCCGGCCTGCAGCTTTATATAGAGGTTGACCTCTTCCTCGCCGATGTCCGAGGGCACCCCCACCGCGGCGCATTCGGCCACGTCCGGGTACTGGCGCACGCAGGCCTCCAGCTTGTCCACCGGGATGAACTCGCCCTTGACCCGGATGCTCTCCTCGATGCGCCCCATGAAGTAGAGCGAGCCCTCCTCATCCAGGTAGCCCATGTCGCCAGAGTGGAACCAGAAGTTGCGGCAAGCCGAGGCGGTCTTCTCGGGCATGTTGAAGTAGCTGGAGAAAATGCTGTGCGCCCGCTTGTCCCGGATGACGATCTCGCCCTTGGTCCCGGGCGGCACTAGTTCGTCGTTCTGGTCCCAGATCTCGATCTCGATGTCGTCGCGCGCCTTGCCGGCCCAGCGGGGGTCGTGGGCGGCCTCGGGCCCGAAGGGGCTCATGGCGCAGAAGCCGCCGGCCTCGGTGGAGCCGTACATGGCTAGGCCCCTTTTAAGGCCGAAGCGCCGCACGAAGGAAATGGCGCCCTCGCCCACCAGGAAGATGCCTGCCCGGGCCGGGTTGTCGGCGTCGTCCGGGCGCTCCGGTTGCTTCATCAGGATGTTCATGGGCGTGATGTGCAGGGTGAGCACCGTGGCCTGGTACTGCCGCACCCAGTCCCAATAGCGCGAGGCGCTGAAGCTGCTCTCGATGATGGCCACCGCGTCGGCCATCAGGGCGGAGAAGGTGCCGATGTAGACATTGCCGTGGTAGTTGGGCAGGCAGGACAGGAAGCGGTCCTGCGGCGTGGCCTCCAGCAGGCGGGCGATGCGTTGGGTCATGGCCAGGAGGTAGCGGTGGCTGGTGACGCAGGGTTTGGGCAGGCCGGTGGTGCCGGAGGTGAAAATGAACTGCAACGGGGTGCGCGGCGGCAGGCTCACCGCCGGCGGCGGCGCGTCCGAGCCCTGCAGAAGCTCGTCGTAGGACACCATGCCCGGCGGCAAATCACGGCCTTCGCCCTGGTCCTCCACCAGGAGCTGCGGCCGCAGGCCGGCGAAATCCTGCCACACCTTGTCATACACCGGCAGCAGGCTGCGAGAGACCATCACCGCCTTGAGGTCCGAGACCTTGAAGGCGTGGCGCAGCAGCTCGGCGTCGTATTGGGTGTTCACGAACACATTGGCCGCGCCCAGCTTGGCCACCGCGAAGTACAGCACCGGCCACTGCGGGCAGTTGGGCATGAAGCCGCCTACCCGGTCGCCCGGCCGCACACCTAGGCGCGCCAGGGAGTTGGCCACGCGATTCACTAACTGGTCGAATTCACGGAAAGTGTATTCCTGCTGCTGGAAAATCAAGAAGGTCTTATTGGGCAGCCTGGCTACCTTTTCCTCCCAAAACGACCTTACATTCATGGGGTCGCTCCTCCCGCCGGGGCCCCCGAGTTCAGTTGGCGTGGCCGCGAGAAGTTTCTACTCGAACCAGAACAACATGTGGCAGGCGCCATTTCCACTGACCTAACTACGCAGAAATCCTTTTTGAAATTTATTATTTGATTTTATTTGCAATCACCGTAGCACGCGCCTCGCTGTCGTGTCAATGGTTTTTCGCCTCTAGCGCCGACTTCGCCAGGCCCCTGAGCAAGGGCGTTGCGTCGGGCCGGGCGTCAGGCCAAAACCTGGCCGGGGCCGGCGGGTTGGGCGGCAGAAGTTTTACTGATTGGACCTAGGAGAAAAGGCCGAGGAATACATCCGCCGGGTCATGGGCTTTGCGGCCCTGCCTCAACTCAATCCACAGCGAGGCTCCCGCTGGCTGGGGCGGGGCCGCGGCTGGTAGCACCACCCCTGCCCAGCCTGCTCATTCCCTCATTGGCCCTGCGACTAGGGCGGAGCCTGACCCTGGGCGCGGCCCGGCCGAGCCCTTTTCCGCGGCTATCCTTGGCCTCTTTTGGGCAGGGCCCAGCGCGACAGCCCCAGCTCGGCCAGCTTCTCGGGCCGGGGTATGCCCATCTCGTCCCAGCCGCGCAGCTCGTAATAGTCGCTAAGCATGACGTTTAGCGGCGGCAGGCTTTTCACCGTGCCGCCCTCGCCCCGCTTGTGGGTCAGAAACCGGCCGGGCAGGGTGTCGTCCTTGCGGCTGATGCCCAGGTGGTTGTTGTACAGCCGCTTGAGGTTGAAGATCCGCTCGCCGCACCTCTCCAACTCTTCCATTGAAAAATCCCAGCCGGTCACCGCGTTGAGCCACTGGCAGATCACCGTGGGCCGGGCCCCGGCGAAGATGGAGAACTTGCACATGGCCAGGGAGTCGAAAAGGGTCATGAGGTTCTGGCTGCGCACCACCAGCTCCGCCTTGCCTTCCACCTCCAGGCGGTCCAGGGGCTCGTCGAAGCCCCACTCGGGCATGGCCACGGTGCGCTCGAACACGTGGCTGAAGGCCTGCAGATGGCAGGCGCCCCGGGGAGAGGTGGCGTAGCCCAGAGCGATGCTGTGGTAGGCCCGGGGGTCGTGGGCCGCCGAGGCCAGGCCCTTGACCTGCACCGCGTACTCGCTGGCCAGGCCGCCCACCTGCTCCACCACCGCGTTCATGCCCCGGCCCAGCAGGCCGCCCAGGCCCTGGCCGCGGCCCATCTGCTCCACCAGCGCGGCCGCCGCCGCGGCGTTGCCCCAGGTCAGCTCCAGGCCGTCGGTGTCGCTCTTGCTGATTAGCCCCTGCTCAAACAGCTCCATGGACAGGGCCACCAGGGAGCCGGCCTCCATGGTGTCTATGCCCAGTTGGTTGCAGCGCCGGTTGAGACGGCAGAGGGCCTCCAGATCGTCTATCAGGCAGGAGCCGCCGAACAGGGCCAGGGTCTCGTACTCCGGCCCGCCCATCTCCTGGCCGTCCAGCTCCACCACCCGCCCGCAGCCGATGGGGCAGCCGGCGCAGTGGAACTGGCCCTTGGAAAAGCGCCGCTTGAACTCCTGGCCGTTGATCTTGTCCGCGCCCTCCCACTTGCCCTTGCGCCAGTTCTGGAAGGGCATGGTGCCCACGTCCGCGCAGGGGTGCACCAGGTTGGGGGTGCCGAAGGCGCCTAGGGCCTGGGACAGCCTGCGGTAATTTTCGGTCAGGGGCTTGGTGGCCTGCTTGAGGGCCGCCGGGTCCTTCACCGGCACCTTGCCGGCGCCCCTCACCACCACGGCCTTGAGGTTTTTGGCCCCGGCCACCGCGCCCAGCCCGCAACGGGCCGCCACCCGGGCGTGGGCGCCGTCGGTGAAGATGCCGGACAGGGCGATGCAGTGCTCGCCGGCCGGCCCGATGGCGGCCACCCGCGCCTTGGGGTCGGTCTGGGCCCGCAGCAGCTCGTCGCTCTCCTGGCACTCCTGGCCCCAGACCCCCTCGGCGCTGCGCAGCTCGGCGCCCTGGGGCGAAATCCACAGGTACGTGGGCCTCTCGGCCCGGCCAATGACCACCACGGCCAGCAGGCCGGCCCGGCGTAGCTCCCGGCCCCAGGTGCCGCCCACCGAGGCCTCGCCCCAGAGCCTGGTGAGCGGCGAGCGGGCGATGATGGTGTGCCGGCCGGAGGTGGGCACCGGGGTGCCCGTGAGCGGGCCGGCCGCGAAGATGAGCGGGCTGGCTGGGTCCAAGGGCTCGGGTGGGCGGGGCAGGGTGTCGCCCAGCAGGTAGGCGCCCAGGCCGCCGCCGCCGATGAACTCCCGCAAGGTCGATTCCTCCGCGGGCTGGGAGGTGATGCGCTGCTCGCTAAGGTTTACCCGCAGGATGTTTCCCAACTGCGAGGACATGCTATTTGCTCCTGTGCGGGGCCAGCTACCCACCCCTGACCCGGGATGACCAAAAATTTTCCCCACGCCTGACGGCGGCTGTCGTTATTCTGAATCCAACATAAACTTCATAATATGAATTAGATTGTTTAAAAACACTTTATTTCAGGCCCCAATCCCTGTCAAGCCAATAAGTGACTCTGCCCCTTGCCAAGTCCCATTTGCCGCCGCCAACCAAAATGTCCCTTAATCTCTAGGCCTTGCCAAGCCTATCTGAAAAGAGAAAGGGACCGAACCCGTTTCCCAACTTTCAATCTTAATCAGCTAGTTTGGGGATGGTTCCAAAAACAGGGCCTTGGTGGCCTCCACTGGTTTCATATCTCGCAAACCGAAACCCGGGACGCCGGTCCGGAAGGCGCAGTCCCAAAAAAAGACTTGACAGCAAAATTCCGACCATAATAGATTTTGTATAATAAAGCTATAGGTTCATATTGAGAACTTAGTCTCGGACTGATTCTCCCCGTGGCTCTCGTGGAGGAGAGATGACTTGGCAAGGGGCTAAAAGGCGGGGGCTGCCAGCAGGCCCGCGGCCGCGGACAGGGAACGTGGGACCGGGAGAGGACCTGACCCAGGCCGCTCAATCGCACCCCGCCTCCCCTCGCCCGCGCCTTCTTGCTTCGCCCCTGGCCAACTCCCACCACCTCCGCCGCGGCAACCTCTGGCCAGCGTGGGGGCTCTACCTGCCAAGCTTCAGCGTGCGCCCGGGCGGCGCGGCAATACCAACGGGCCGGGGGTGGTCCCCGGCCATGACTCGTTTATGAACGGGCCGTTTAGAAAGGTTATGGAGCCATGCAACTGACGTCGGGATGGGGTGTAAAAATTGGCGACGCCATCGCCGCAGCCATTACCCTGCTGCAGTTGTACGCGGTAATCTTCGGCTTTCCGCCGGTTATGTTCCACCGAACGATTTTTTTGGGTCTGATATTCATCCTGGTGGTTTTCAGCTACCCCCGCCAAGACAATAAGCTGAACTGGTGGGGCGTCCTTCTGATGGCCCTGACCATAGGCGTCTGCGCCCACATCTTGATAACCTTCGACACCCTCAACAGCCGCGTCGCCTACGTCGACCCGGTGACCAGCTATGACATCTTCTTCGGCCTGGCCTGCTTCCTGGTCCTGTTCGAGACCACCAGACGGACCAGCGGCACCGGCTTGACCGTGATCGTCTTGGCCTTCCTGGCCTACGCCTTTGTGGGGCCCTGGCTGCCCGGTCTCTTGAAGCATCCGGGCATCTCCCTGGATGACCTCATCGACCTGCAGTTCCTGACTCCGGGCGGCATCTTCGGCGTGGCCACCGGCGCGGTGGTCAGCTTCGTGTTCTTCTTCCTGCTCTTCGGCGCCTGCCTGGAAAAAAGCGGCGCCAGCAAGGTCTTTCTGGAGACGGCCCTGGCCCTGACCTCCAACCGCATCGGCGGCGTGGCCAAGTGCGCCGTGGTGGGCAGCGCCCTGATGGGCATGACCTCGGGCAGCGCGGTGGCCAACACCGTCTCCACCGGCGCCATCACCATCCCCATGATGAAAAAGGGCGGCTACCCTCCGGTGACCGCCGGCGCCATCGAGGCCATCTCCTCCACCGGCGGCCAGCTCATGCCGCCCATCATGGGCGTCAGCGCCTTCATCATGGCCGAGGTCGTGGGCGAGCCCTATCTGACCATCGCCATCGCTGCCAGCCTGCCGGCGGTGCTCTACTACACCGGCATCTACTTCATGGTCCACCAGTTCGGCATCAAGTACGGCATCAAGGGCACCAAGCAGGAAAAGCGCATCTGGACCATCCTCAAGCAGGACGGCTACCTGTTCATACCCATCCTGGCCCTCATCTACTTCATCGGCGTGGGCAACACCCTCATGGCCGCGGCGCTCAAGGCCTCGGCCCTGGTGCTGCTGCTGAGCATGTTCAAGAAGGAGACCAGGATCGGCTTCCGCAAGCTGTACGAGATCTGCGTGGACACGGGCCGACGCACCGTGGTGGTGGCCATACCCTGCGCCGCCGCCGGCTTCATCACCGGCGTGATAACCCAGTCGGGCCTGGCGGCCAAGATGAACACCATCTTCGTCACCCTGGGCTGCGGCAATCTTCTGCTGACCCTGTTCATCACCATGATCCCCTGCATCATCCTGGGCATGGGCATGCCCACGGTTACGGCCTACATCATGGTGGCCGTCACCATGGCCCCGGTGTTGATCAGCCTCGGCGCCACGCCCATCAGCGCCCATCTGTTCGTCTTCTACATCGCCCTGCTGGCCATGGTCACCCCGCCGGTGGCCCTGGCCGCCTACGCGGCGGCGGGGATCAGCGGCGCAGATTCCGCCAAGACCGGCTGGCGGGCCTTGGCCCTGGGTTTCTCCGGCTTCGCCATCCCCTATCTGGTGGTCTTCTATCCCGCCCTGACCCTGGTGACCGGCACCATCACCGAGACCATCATCGCCTTCCTGAAGGTGGCGCTAAGCATATACCTGATCAGCGGTGCCATAACCGGCTACTACCGGCACAAGGCTCACAAATACGAGAGGGCCTTCGCCGTCCTCAGCGCCGCGGTGATCATGGTGTCCCTGGATTCCCTAAACGTCTCTCTGCTGGGTCTGGCCATGTTCATTGGGCTGATGCTCTACCACTACAAGTTCAAGGGCCAGTGGGCGGCCAAGCGGGTGGAGGCCACCGACAAGGCTTCTTAGGGGAAGGAAAGATGCACCCAGACGTAACCGGTCGTCTGGATCGCCGAAACCAACGGTTTTTTAAGCTGCGCCTTAGTGCGTAGAAGGATTTAATGCTCACCCAAGCGAGGGAGGACTAGGCATGAGATTGAAAGGATCGAAAATCACCGTACTGGCCACCTGCCTGCTGGCCCTGACCGTGCTGGTGTCGTTCAGCGCGCCGGCTGCCGCCGCGCAGGCGGTCAACATCCGGCTGGCTTCGTTCAACGTGGGCGGCTCCTGGTACATCTGGGCCACGGCCATCGCCTCCATCGTGAGGCCCAAGCTGCCCCAGGGCTCCACCATCGACGTGCTGCCCTACCAGGGCGGCATCGGCAACCCCATGCTGCTGGCCAAGGGCAAAGCGGAGATAGCCCTGTCCTTCCTGCCCTGCTCCAGGTGGGCCTACGATGGAATCGCGCCCTATAAGCAGGCGGACAAGAAGCTGCGGGCCCTGGTGGGCGGCCTGAGCCGGCCCCACCGCATCGGCATACTCATCAGGAAGGCCTCGGGGATCAAGTCCCTGGCCGAGGTGGCGAAAAACAAGCTCAAGGCCAGGATCGTCACCGCCCAGCGCGGTGCCGCCGGCCAGGCGGCCTCCATGCAGGTGCTGGCCGAGTACGGCATCACCGCCGACAAGCTGGCCCAGTGGGGCGGCAAGCTGGAGCACCTGCGCATGCCGGTGGCCGTGAGCCGCATCAAGGACGGCCACGCGGACATCATCATGCACAACGTGGGCTTCAAGGAGCCGCGTTTCAGCGAGCTGTGCCTGACCACGGACATCATCTTCGACGAGATTCCGCCGGACATCCAAAAGCGCCTGGCCAAGAAGTACGGCTACGTGGCCGGCCTGGCCTTTGAAAAGGGCGAGTTCCGCGGCGTGAACCAAGCCGTGCCGGCCATCGGCTACCCCACCGGCCTGATCACCACCGCCGCCCTGCCCGAGCAGATCGCCTACATCATCACCAAGGCCATCTGCGAGAACCCCAAGGCCCTGGGCGAGGCGCACGCGGGCCTGAAGGTCTTCAACCCCCAGAAGGCCTGGCAGCCGGAGCTGAATAGCATCCCCCTGCATCCGGGGGCCATCAAGTACTACAAGGAAAAGGGCTGGATGAAGTAGGTTAGAGTCTTACGGACCGAGGCCGCGGCGCCCAGTGCGCCGTGGCCTCAACCGACGCGAAGCTACTTAGCACCTTAAAAAGGGTCGGGACATGCCGGAAATGCAGTTGAGCGGCAACGAGGCCATCGCCTGGGCCGTGAAGAGCCTGGGGGTTGATTTGGTGACCGGGTATGCGGGGCTGCCCTGCACCTCCGTCATCAACACCCTCAAAGACATCACCACCGCCGCGGAGATGGACCTGGAGTGGTCGGGCAACGAAAAGATCGCTCTGGAGACCGCCTTCGGGGTGAGCATCTCCGGCGGCCGGGCCATGACGGTGCAGAAGATGGCCGGCCTCAACGTGGCCCTGGACAGCCTGATGGTCATCAACCTGCTGGGCTCTGCCGGCGGCCTGGTGTTGGCGGTGGGCGATGTGCCCGGCAGCATCTTTTCGGGCAACGAGCAGGACTCCCGCGCCCTGGGCGCCTTTGCCGAGCTGCCCATGCTGGAGCCTTCCACTCCCCAGGAGGGCTTCGATTTCACCGTGCAGGCCTTCCAGCTCTCCGAGAAGTTCGGCCTACCGGTGATCCTGCGCTTCGCCAAGCAGTTCGCCCTGGCCAAGGGGCCGGTCAACTTCGGCGGCGACCTGAAGAAAGAAACCAAAATAATTTCCGCCATCCAGCGCAGCTTCGCGCCGGCGGCCAAGCGGGTGGCGGCCCACAAACTGCTGCACCAGAAAAACCAGGAGGTCGCCGCCTACTACGCCGGCCTGAGCCTGAACCAGACCCAGGGCCAGGGCGACAAGGCCATCGTCTCCTGCGGCTACACCTATATCAAGGTGCGCGAGGCCTTAGAGGCCCAGGCCTGGCCCCAGGCCTGCAAGCTGATCAAGCTGGGGGCCCTGAACCCCATGCCCCGTGACTTCCTGACCAAGGAGCTACAGGGGGTGCGCGAAATCCTGGTGATCGAGGAGATCGAGCCCTACCTGGAGGAGAAGCTGCGCAACCTGGTGGGCCTGGAAGGCCTGCCCGCCAAGGTCTACGGCAAGACCACCGGCCACGCCCAGTGGGAGGGCGAGCTGTCCGCCCAGCACATCGCGCTGTCCCTGGAGTGGTTCCTGGGCCGGGGCCGGGGCGGGGCCGTCGACTTCGGCAGCGTGCCCGTGGCCGCGGCCGGCAATGAGCTGCCCGGCTTCTGCGAGGGCTGCCCCTATGACTATTACTTCGGCGAGCTGAAAAAGTTTCTGGCCGACAAGCGGCTGCCCCGGCCGGTCTTCACCGGCGAGCCCGGCTGCTCCATCTACCTGGAGGCCCCGCCCTACGAGATGCTGGACGTCAAGGTCTCCCTGGGCTCGGCCATCGCCGTGGCCTGCGGCCTGGCCAAGATGCAAAAGGATCGGACGGTGGTGGCCATCGTGGGCGACTCCTCCTTTTTCCACAGCGAGGTGGCCAGCCTCATCTACGCCGCCCACGGCCAGGCCGACATCATCGCCATGGTGGTCTACAACCACACCGCCGGCGTCACCGGCCGGCAGCCCAACCCGGCCACGGGTTGGGACCTGCGGGGCGAAAAGGCGGAGGTCATGGAGATCGCCCGGATCGCCCAGGCCTGCGGCGCGCCCTACGTGCGCACCATCAAAGGCCGGGACCAGGCCGAACTGCGCGAGGCCTTCAGCGAGGTCTTCGGCCGCAAGGGCACTAGGGTCCTGATCCTGGACGACCCCTGCACCTTGATCTGAGCCGGATCAGCGGGCAGGCGACAAGGAGTTGAGGCCATGAAGATAGCCAGCATAAAGACCCACCTGATCTCGGTGCCGGTGGATGAGAAGAGCGCCTGGGTCTCCAGCCTGGGCCGGGCCGTTAAGCGCGACGCCCTGATCGTGGAGGTGGAGGCGGACAACGGGCTCGTCGGCATGGGCGAGTGCTACCATGGCTCCTCGCCCCTGGTGCTGGAGCGGCTGGTGCAGACCGTGCTGGCCCCGGTCTTACTGGGCCAGGACCCCAGCAACCTGGAGCTGAACCTGGCCCGCCTGTACCGCCGCAGCAAGCTGCTGGGCAACCTGGGCATGGTCACCATGGCCATCAGCGGCCTGGAGATCGCCCTGTGGGACCTGTGGGGCCGGCACCTGGGCGCGCCCATCTACAAGCTGCTGGGCGCCTACCAGGACTGGGCGCCGGTGTACGTGGGTGGCCTCTGCCTGGGCTGGAAGCCTGTGGAGGAGCTTTGCGCCGAGGCCCGCGGATACGTGGCGCAGGGCTTCAGGGCCATGAAGCTGCGCGTGGGCCGCGGCATCGACCAGGACGTGGCCTCTGTGCGCGAGGTGCGCCAGGCCGTGGGCCCCGGTGTCCGGATCATGGTGGACGCCAACCAGGGCTACAGCGACGGCGTGGCCATGAAGATCTTCAAGGAGTACGAAAAGTACGATCTCTACTGGCTGGAAGAGCCGGTGCCCCACGAAAAGCTGGCCACCATGGCCCGCCTGCGCGCCCTGAGCTTCGTCAACCTGGCCGCCGGCGAGAACTCCTTCAGCCTGCAGGACTTCAAGCGGGTGCTGGACAACGGGGCGGTGGACATCATCCAGCCCGACGCCTGCAAGATCGGCGGCATCAGCGCCATGAAGCGGGTGGCCGTCTTGGCCGAGTCGCACCAGATGGAGGTGGCCCCGCACATCATCGGCACCTCCATCGCCCTGGCCGCGGCCCTGCAGTTCATCGGCTCGGTCCCCAACGGCGGCATGATCGAGTGGGACGCCTCGCACAACAACTTGTTCCGGGACGGCATAATCCGCCGCGGCTATGAACTCCGGGACGGGCGCATAAAGATACCCGACCAGCCCGGCCTGGGCGTCGAGGTCGATTACGATTTTCTGAAGCAGTACCCCTACCAGGACGGCCCCTGTTACGTGTAGCCGTTGGCATTCAAGGAGGCACTCATGGAGCAAGCAAAGGACACCCGACTGGGTTTCATCGGCTTCGGCGAGCTGGCCCAGGGTTTGGCCAAGGGCCTCAAGGGCGAGGGCCTGGCTCACATCAAGGCCTTTGACAAGGCCATGACCGCCGACTCCCCGGCCAGCCGGGCCATGCGCCAGGCCGCCCAGGAGCGGGGCGTGGAGGTGGCGGGGTCCCTGCAGGAGCTGATTGAGGGCAGCGACCTGATCTTCTCCACCGTCACCCCGGCCGCGGCTTTCGCCGTGGCCCAGGCGGCCGCCGGCCTGCTGCAGAGGGGCCAGCTCTACGCGGACCTAAACTCCTGCACCCCCAGCCTGAAGCGGCGCTCCCAGGCCGAGATAACCGCCTCCGGCGCCGACTACGTGGACGTGGGCGTGGTGGGCGGCATCTCCATCCAGGGACACAAGATTCCCTGCCTGCTCTGCGGGGAGGCGGCGCCCAAGCTCAAAGAGATCATGAGCCCCTACGGCATGAACATGGAGCTGGTGCAGGCCCCGGTGGGCACCGCCGCCCTGATCAAGATGCTGCGCAGCGTGGTGCTCAAGGGCATCGAGGCCCTGATGCTGGAGATGTTCATGGCCGCCCAGGAGTACGGCCTGGAAGACACCATGATGCAATCCATCGCCAGCACTTTCAACCGGGGCGACTTCGAGAAGTACTCGGACATGCTCATGAGCACCCACGGCCTGCACGCCGCCCGCCGCTGCGACGAAACCGAGATGATCCTGGAGACGGTCAAGGAGGTGGGCGTGAGGCCCTATGTGACCGAGGGCATCTACAACTTCTTCGTCAACTCGGCCAAGCTGAACATGCCCGCCTATTTCCAGGGCAAAAAGCCGGGCGACTACAAGCAGGTGGCCAAAGCGATCCGGGAGCTCTCCGGCCAAAAGTAGCCAGGCCCGCAGCGCGGGCCGCCGCCGGCAGAGCGCGGGGCGATTGTTCATTGCCCCCGGCGCCCGCCCTACCTTCGCCGGTAGGGCCACAGAATTTTTATCTCCGCAGGAGAATGCCTTACTCCACCTGAAGCAGACAGAAGCGAGGCAATCATGAAAGCAGAGCAATCCGGCTCCCCGGTAGAATCTCGGGTGTTTCTATTGGGCAACGAGGCCATCGTGCGCGGGGCCCTGGAGGCCGGGGTGGATTTCGCCGCCGGCTATCCGGGCACGCCGTCGTCGGAGATCATCGAGCGGCTGGCGCGTCAGGCGAGGGAGCGCCATTTGCACGCCGAGTGGTCCACCAACGAGAAGGTGGCCTGCGAGGGCGCGGCGGCCGCGGCGGTGGCCGGGCTGACCACCCTGGCGGCCATGAAGAACGCTGGCCTTTCCGTGGCCCTGGATTTTTTGACCCACCTGAGCCTCACCGGCCTGGGCGGCCGCGGCGGCAGCATGGCGGTGATCGTGTGCGACGACCCGGACGCCCACTCCAGCGGCGACGAGACCGACAGCCGCTGGCTGGCCCGCTTCGCCTATGCCCCCCTGCTGGAGCCCACCAACGTGCAGGAGGCGCGGGAGATGACCCGCTACGCCTTGGCCCTTTCCCAGGAGCACGCCTGCTACGTGATGCTGCGCTCCTACACCCGCCTGTCCCATGCCTCCAGCATCGTGGAGCTGGACGAGCTGCCGCCGCGCCAGGAAAAGCTGGCCGACCCGGACCTGAACGCCTGCATCACCCCCTACCTGGGCCGGGCCCATCACGCGGCCGCCCTGGAGCGCTTGGAGAAGATACGCCGGCAGTTCGAGGCCTCGCCCTTCAACCAGTACCAGGGCCCGGAGGAACCGGAGCTGCTGCTGGTGACCAGCGGCAGCGGCTATTTCTGCGGCCTGGAGGCCATCAAGCTGCTGGGCCTGGAGGGGCGGGTGGGCCTGCTCAAGCTGGCCACCATCTGGCCCTTCCCCCGGGACCTGGTGCGGGCGCGGGCGGCTAAGGCCGGCCGGCTGCTGGTGCTGGAGGAGGTGGACCCGGTGCTGGAGCTGCTGGTCAAGGAGGCCCTGAGCGACGCCGGCCTGTGCCTGCCGGTGCTGGGCAAGGGCTCGGGCCACGTGCCCCTGTACGGCGAGATCACCCCGGACCGGGCCCTGGCCGCCCTTTCCGAGATCATGGGCGTGGCTTACCAGGGCCGCAGCGCCGCCTACGCCCAGAAGGCGGGCCGCCTGGAGCAGGAGCTGCTGGTGAGCCGCGGCCTGACCTGGTGCCCCGGCTGCCCGCACCGGGCCAGCTTCTGGGCCCTGGACCGGGCCGTCAAGGCCGAGGGCGGCCAGGTGTTCGTCACCGGCGACATCGGCTGCTACACCCTGGACGTGTTCCCCGAGGGCAAGTGCCAGATGAACCTACTGCACGCCATGGGCTCCAGCGTGGGCCTGGCCGCGGGCCTGGGCCAGCTGGGCCAGTTCGGCTTTAACAAGCCGGTCGTCTCCATCTGCGGGGACTCCACCTTCTACCACGCCGTGCTGCCCGGCCTGGTGAACGCGGTCTACAACCAGGCCGACCTGATCCACGTGGTGCTGGACAACGCGGCCACGGCCATGACCGGCTTCCAGGCCCACCCCGGCGTGGGCTACAACGCCATGGGCCAGAAGGCGCCGCGCATAGACGTAGAGAAGGTCTGCCAGGCCCTGGGCGTGCCGGTGGAGGTGGCTGACCCCTTTGACCTGCGGGGCACCACCAAGAAAATCCGGGAGCTGATCTCCCTGGGCAAGGGCGTGCGCATTCTGATCCTGCGGCGCACCTGCGAGCTGGTGCGCATGAAGCAGGACAAGAACAAGCCCTATCTGGTGCGGGTGAACCCGGACAAATGCAAGGGCAGCGAGTGCGGTATCTGCTACGGCTCCCTGCGCTGCCCGGCCTTCGAGCAGGAGGCGGAAACCGGCCGGGCCAGTATCCGCCAGGAGTCCTGCCCCGGCTGCGGGCTCTGCGTGCAGGTGTGCCCGTTCAAGGCTATCGAGAAACAGGAGGTGGCCTCATGAGCCTGGCCCATGATCCTTACAACTTGATCGTCTGCGGCGTGGGCGGCCAGGGCAACATCCTCATCGCCCGCCTCATCGGCCGCATCCTGGCCCGCCAGGGCTGCTTCCTGACCATCGGCGAGACCTTCGGCGCGGCCCAGCGGGGCGGCTCGGTGTTCAGCAGCATGCGCATCAGCCGCCAGGGCTACCTGGGCCCCCTGATCCCCCAGGGCCAGGCCCACCTTATCCTGAGCATGGAGCCTCTGGAGACGCTGCGCATGCTCAGCCTCTTCGGCAACGACCAGGTGCAGAGCATCAGCAACACCCAGTCCGTGCTGCCGGTGGGGGTGCTGGCCGGACGCAGCCAGTACCCGCCCCTGGCTCGGCTGCAGGAGGCCATTAGCGAGCTGAGCGCCCGGGCCTGGTTCGTGGACGCCACGGTCAAGGCCGTGGAGCTGGGCGCGCCCATCGTCTCTAACATCGTGCTGCTGGGGGCGCTGCTGGGCAGCGGCGCCCTGCCGGTGAGCCCGGAGGAGGTGCGCCAGGAGATGGAGTCCACCTTCCCGGCAGGCAAGCTGGCCCTGAATCAGAAAGCCCTGAACCTGGGCATGGAGGCCCTGCAGGCCCACTGATTGAGCTCTGGTATTGGGTGGCGGCCAGGAGTCCACCCGGGCGGCCATCCAGCTCACCCGCCGGGCCGCCAAGCAGGGGGCCAGGGCCTGCGCAGGCAACATCGCGGCAGCAAACCAGCCACTCGCCTAGCCGCGGCGCCCAGCCAGGTCCGCGGCCGGCGGGCAGCGGATCAATCCTGGTAGCTTCCGAAGTCCCTGACCGCCTTGGTCACGGCGAAGACCTTGGCCGCCGGAGCCGTGGCCGGCAGGCCGCAGCCGGTGCCCAGGACAAAGCCGCCGGGCGCCTTCTTGCCCTTGGCTATGGCCTCCCGCGCCAGCTCATAAATCGCCGGCAGGGAGCCGGTCTGGATGAAGGAGGGCTCCAGGTTGCCGTAGATTATGTCCTGGGGGAAGGCGCGGCCCGCGGTCTCCAGGTCCACCTCGTGGCCGAAGCTCAGCAGCGAGGGATGACTCCAGGGCTGGGCCTCGGCCAGGGTGGGCAGGTTCAGGTTCTGGTCCCCGCAGATGTGGAAGCCGAACCTGGTCACGCCCAGCTTGCGGATGCGCTCGTGCAGCTGGAAGTGGTAGGGCAAGGCGAACTGCTGGAAGAACTTGGGGGAGAGAATCTGGTTGGACTCGCTGGGCGAGCTGGTCCACACCCACACCCGCTCCGGCCCGAACTCCTGGCACCACACCTGCAGCACGTTGATGATGTGCTCCAGGGACAGGGCGATCATCCGGTGGCAGAGCTCCTTGTTCTTGAACAGCCACTTGGCGAAGGTGTCCAGGCCGCAGAGGTTGGCGGCGAAGGTGAAGGGCGAGCGGGCGAAGAAGGTGGCGGGCAGGCCGTGCTCGTACTGCAGGCGGGCGTAGGCCAGGGCCTGGGGGATGCGGCCCGCGCTGCGCGGGTCGGGCAGGGCCAGGCGGTCGAAGTCCGCGGCCGCGGTCATGGGGTGGGCCTCCACCACCAGGGCCCCTTCGTAGGGCCCCTTGGGCATGCGCACCCGCCCGCCGAAGTCCATCACCGCGGTCACCGAGTGCAGACAGTACTGGATGTAGAGGTCCCAGTCATACTGCTCGTAGGTCCAGAGCATGGCCTCGAAGGCCTTTTCCGGCTCCGCGTAGGCCACGGCGGCCTCGCAGCCGGCGTTGACGCTGTTGAAGGCGTTGCTCAGGGCGTGCAGGCCCACCCGGTCCGGCCGGCGGCCGCTGAACAGATATTCGACCCGCTGTTTGCTGTCCATGGCTTTCTTACCGCTGATTATCAGAGCTGAGAGCCGCGCCCAGGGCCCGCTGCAACAGCTCGCCCAGGTCCCAGACCCTTATGCCCAGCTCGCTCTCGTAAGGAGTGAGGTTGAGCAGGCAGATGGGGCAGGTGACCAGCACCTGCGAGGACACCCGGGCCAGCTCCTGGGCCCGCAGGCGCGAGACCTGCCGGCTTAGCTCGCCGAAGGCGTACTCGATGGGCCCGCCGCAACAGGCGGTGTTCTCCCGGTTGTCGGCCGGCTCCTTGACCTTGAGCCCCAGGGCCTGGGCCACCTGGCGCACCTGGTCGATGATGCCCAGCTCCCGGGCCATGACGCAGGAGTCGTGCACCACCACCTCCTGGATGGGCAGCTCGCCCCGCAGACGGGCGATCTTCTCCCGCTCCGGGGCCAGCACTTCCAGGTAGTGGCGTATGGCCACCCCGCTACGCTCCAGGGTCTCGGGCAGGGCTCCGCGCAGCAGGTGCAGGCTGTGGGGGTCCACGGCGATGACCTCGCGGAAGCCCTGGGCGCTGAAGAGCCCGGCCAGCTTGGCGGCCTGGCGTTGGGCGCTGGCCTCCAGGCCCAGGTCGTATAGCAGCACCCCGCTGTAAGGCTCTTGCTGCTGCAGGTAGGCCGGCGAGGCGCCCACGGCCTTCAGCCCAGCCCAGATGCCCCGCAGGCTGTCGCTGGCCCGCTGCCGAATCTCCCCGGCTGAGGCGGCCAGGCGCCGCAGGGTGGCCTCGCCGGCCAGGCGGCTGCCCAGGTTCATCAGCGTGGCCATGCCCGGGCAGGCCAGCCAGGATTGGTAGCGGGCCACCAGCTTGGTGGTCTGGGCCACGTAGGGCAGCATCTGGTACATGCGGCCGGTGTAGAGGCAGCGCTCCCCCTGCGCGGGCAGGTCCAGGCCCTGGGCCCAGTCGGTCCAGTAGGACTGGCGCATTCCCAGGGGGTCGCCCTCCCGGCGGAGGTTGCGCTCCAGGGTGGCCAGGGCCTGGGAGACGATCCGGCGGGTCCTAGGCATCGCTGGCCCCCTTGAGGTAGTTGGGCGCCAGGTAGACCCGCCCCTGGTGGATGGTGCGGCAGATCTCCAAGGCCTGCCCCTTGCTCTGGCAGACGTTTTCGCAGCGGCGGCACTGCAGACAGGAGTACAGGGCGTAGCTCAGGGCGTCGTCCAGTTTCAGCACCCCGGTGAGCAGGTGCCTGATTATCTGCATGCGGCCGAAGGAGGAGAGCGGCTCCACTCCCTGGCTGGCCTGATAGGTGGGGCACACGTCCACGCAAAAACGGCAGGCCCGGCACTTGGCCAGCTCGGCCAGCAGCTCCCGTTTTAGTTCTTCGCCCGTGCTCAAAGCAGTCCCTCTAGGTTGCCGCGGTTCAGGATATTCTTGGGGTCCAGGGCCTTCTTTATGTTCACCAGCATTTGGTAGTAAACCTCGCCGTAGCGTAGGCGCAGGAAGGAGGCCCGCTGGGCGGTGAGGCCCCACTCGCCCCCGCAGCCGCCGTACTTGATGTTGATGGCCTCGGACTTGGCCCGCACCTCCAGGGTGATGGCCTTCTTGGCCTCGCTGGGGATGTCCTTGGTGGGCCAGAAGGCGTAGCCGTGGATGGTGGGGGCGCCGATGTGGCCGAAGGAGATGAACTGGGGCGAGGGGTAGCTCTCCAGCTCCAGGATGAAGGCCCGCGTCTCTTGGAAGGCCAGCTCCAGCTTGTCCACCTGGGGGGTCACCTCGCTGCCGAAGGTGGAACCGCGGCGGTAGACGTAGTTGCCGGCCTCGGCCCGCGAGCTCCACACCTTGTCCCACTCGGCCGCGTCCTCCACGATATGGGCCTCCTGGGCGGCGCCCTGGCGCAGGAACTCCAGGAAGCGCTCGGCTTTTTCCCGGCAGCCCGCCGGCCCGTCCGCGTGCAGGCTCATCATGGCCACCGCGCCCTTGGGCTGGTCCAGGCCCACCGCCTCGAAGCCGATCTTGGCCGACTGCTCGTCCAGGTACTCGAAGAACATGGGTGGATTGAGGCCCTGGCGGTACATCGCCATCACGGTGCGCAGGATGTCCTCGGTGCGGCCATAATAGGCCACGATGTTGGCCGTGTGCGGCAGCGGCACCAGGCGCATGCGCACCTTGGTGATGACCCCCAAGAGCCCCTCCGAGCCTATCAGCAGCTTGGTGGCCTCCACCCCGGCCGGCTTGCGCAGGGACTGGGTGCCGGTCTGGATCACCTCGCCGGTGGGCAGCACCACCTCCAGCCCCAGCACGTAGTCGCCCGGCTTGCCCAGGGCCGCGTCCACGGCGTGGGCGCTGGTGTTGACCGCCACCGAGCCGCCGATGGTGGCCACCAGCTCGCTACCAGGGAAGATGGGCAACAGCGCCTTGTGCGGCGCCAGGGCCTTGCGCAGCTTGGCCAGGTGCACCCCGGCGCCGGACTCGAAGTAGCCCCGCTCGGGAAATATCTCGATGGACTGCAGGCGGCCGGTGTCCAGGACGATGCCCTTGGCCTTGGGCCGGGCCAGGCCCACCAGGGAGGTGCCCGAGCCGTGGATGTGCACGGGCAGCTCGCACTGGTTGGCGTATTTGAGCACCTCGCCGATCTCTTCGCTGTCGGCCGGCCGCACCACGGCGTAGGGGATGTTGCGGTCCTCCAGGTCGTAGGGCATGGTGTCCTTGGCGTAGACCACGTTGGTGGGCGCGTCGGTGAAGGCGTTAGCTTCCCCCACGATCTGGGCCAGGTCTTGCTGCAGCTTCTTGCGTCTCACCGTCATGCTTTGCTCGCTTGGCCTAGGGTACTTGTCATCGCTGCTCCTCGCGGGCCGGGGCGCCGGGGCTCAATCCGAAACCAACCGAACCAGATGGGCCACGTCCGTGGCCTGGTCCAGGTCTTCGATGAAGGCCAGCATCTCCTCCACTCGGGCGGGAGCGTAGATCAGGCCGCTGTAGGCCAGGCACTTGTTGAACTTGTCCCGGCACTGGGCCCGGCTCATGGGCCGCAGCGGATTGCCCAGGGGGGCCTCTATGTCCATGGTCAGGCGCTCGCCGCTGGCCAGGGTCACGGCCATGGTGGCCGGCAGGATGTTCTTGGGCGCCAGGCCAGGGTCGGCGGTCACTACTACCTTACGGGCCAGCTCGCCCACGGCGGGGTCGGCTATGGCCGCCAGCTCGAAGTCGCCCAGGAACACGTCCCCCCGCAACAGGGCGGCGCTGATCGTGTAGGGGATGCTGAACTGGGCGTCCACCTGGGGGTTGTCGCCGATGACGAAGGGCTTGCCCACCATCTCGGTGACCATGCTGGAGGCCAGCACTTCCACCCGCTGAATCTCCTGCTGCCGGCCGGCCAGCCGGGGGCGCAGGGCCAGGGCGGCGTCGATGGAGGAGTGGGTCATGCGGCAGCAGGGATAGGGCTTGATGCTCAGCTGGCTGATCAGGAAGTCCCGGCCCAGCCCCTGGCCCACCGGCCCCGGATCATAGGCCCCCTTCTCATACAGATTGTAGAAGCCGTAGGAGCCCTCCAGGAACTCGCGGCTGCCGGAGATGCCGGCCTGGGCCAGGTGGGCGGCCTCCACGCCGGCCTGGGCGGCGAAGCCCGGCTGCATGCGCTTGACCAGGCGTCCCTCGATGAGCCCCTGGGCGTTGCCCGAGGTCTGGCCGTAGACCACGCCCAGGGCGTTCCAGAGGCCGTCCCGGTCCAGGCCCAGCACCTTGCCCGCCGCCGCCGCCGCCCCGAAGGAGCCACAGGTGGAGGTGCGGATCCAGGACAGGGGGCTGCTTACGCCCAGGCTGATGCGGCAGATCATCTCCACCCCCAGCACGCAGGCGGTAATGAAGCGGCGCCCGTCCACCGGGCCCTTGGCCTCGGCCGTGGCCAGGGCCGCCGGCAGCACCGAGACCATGCAGTGCAGGGCCGAGGCGTCCAGGGTGTCGTCAAAGTCCAGGGCGTGCATCATCATGCTGTTGGCCAGGGCGGCCAGGGGCGGCGACACCTTGCGGCCCTGAAACAGCAGGGTGGACAGGGGGGCGCCGCCCCACCGGCCCACCAGCGCGACCACGTTGGGGCAGCCCGGCGCCAGACGCCCGGGCAGGGCCACCCCAAGGGTGTCCATGATTAAGAGCTTGCAGTGCTCCACCGCCTGGGGCGGCAGGTCGGCGAAATCCAGCCGGGCGGCGAAGTCAACCAGGGCCTCAGTAAGTCCGCGGGGTGCAGGATTGCTGGGCATAGTCATCATCCAATCAGCTAGAGCTTAAAGTTTGGCGAACTCGCTCAGGTACTGGCGGGTGTAGGCCGCCAGCAGCTCCAGGACCCGCTGGCCCTTCTCGGCCGAGGCCGCGCTGGGATCGCCCATGATCCCGGTGTCGGTGATGTCGCGGATGTCCCGGTACACGGTCTGCACCGCCCCGTTCAGCTCGGCGTCGCCCAGGGAGTTGCGGCAGCGGAAGGCCGAGCCCGCCGGCGACTTCACCTTGTCCGCTTTTATCTCCCGCCTGACCACCGTCTCCGGCCGCAGGGCCATGATCACCGAGGTCATGATTTCGCCGGCGTGGGTGAAGCGCCCCTCGGCGATCAGGTCCTTGCCCTGGATCAGGTCGTTCGCCAGCTTCCAGAGGTTGATCATGCCCACCTTGGTCTGATGGGCGTCGATCAGGCTGTGCGCGGTCACCTCTATGGCCGCGTCGTTGCCGCGGTGGGAGTTGAGGAACACGATGCGGCCGATGCCGTGGCGGATCAGGCTGCGGCAGTAGTCGCGCAGCAGGCTGACCAGGGTCCCCTGCTCCAGGGATATGGTGCCCGGATAGGGCAGGAACCACTTGGAGTAACCGATAGGGATGGTGGGCGCGATGATTACGTTCTCCAGCCCAGCCAGCCTCTGGGCCAGCCCCTCGGCGGCGATGGTGTCCACCCCCACCGGCAGATGGGTGCCCTCCAGCTCTGCCGAGCCGAGGGGGATCACCGCCACCGTGCGAGGGCCCACCGCCTGCCTGAACTCCTGCCAGGTCATGTCCATCAAGAAGGACTTGGGGGCGTCGGCCGGTTTCATGCTAGCTCCTTTCCCACGGCGCCTAGGCCTGACTCCGCCCCGTCCGCAGCTCGGTCAGCTTGCGCCTGAGCCTGGGGGAGCGCAGGACCCAGACGCCGGCCAACAGCCCGGCGCCGATGATGTCCGTGGTCCAGCCAGGATATATCAGCAGCCAGCTGCCCGCAAACAGCGGCAGTTGATAGAACAGGTTGAGCTTGCCGAACATGTAGTTCTGGGTGGCGTAGGCCAGGGCCACCACCCCCAGGAACGCGGTTATGCAGACCTGCAGAATCTGTCCGATGTCGCCCACCAAAAGCAAGGCGGTATTGTGCACGAACATGTAGGGCACGATGAATATCACCAGGGACAGCCGGCAGGCGGTCAGGGCGGTGCGGATCATGGGGGCGCCAGATATGCCCGCAGCCACAAAGGCGTCCGGGGCCATGGGGGGTGTGATGCCGGCCATGGTGGCGAAGTAGAACACGAACATGTGGGCGGCCAGGGGATAGACGCCCAGCTTGATCAAGGCCGGCACCACCAGGATGGCCAGCACGATGTAAGCCGCCACCGGCGGCACCCCCATGCCCAGGATGATCGAGGCTATCATGGTCAGGAACAGCAGCAGGAGCAGGTTGCCCTGGGACAGATCGATCAGCATGCTGGACATCATCAGGCCCAGGCCGGTAAGGGTGATCATGCCCAGCACCACGCCGCCCAGGGACAGTATGGCCACCACCGGCAGGGCGGTCAGGGCGCCGTTCTGCAGGCCCCGGAGGATCTGGCTGGGCCGCATCATCCGCTGGCGCCCGCCCAGCAGGGTGCACAGGGGCACCGCGACAGTGGCCCAGAAGGCGGCCCGGGTCACCGACACCTTGGAATAGGCCAGGAAGAAGATGAGCACCGCTATGGGCAACAGGAAGTACCAGCCCTCCTTCATGGTCTTGGCGAAGCTGGGCAACTGGTCCTTGGGCAGACCCACCATGCCCCGCTTCTGGGCCTCGATGTCGATCATCAAGAACAGGCCCGTGTAGTAGAGCAAGGCGGAGAGGCCAGCCGCCTTCATGATGGTCAGGTAGTTGACCCCCAGTATCTCCATGATGATGAACACGGCGCTGCCCATGATGGGTGGCATCAGGAGCCCACCGGCGCTGGACACCGCCTCCACCGCCCCCGCGAAGGTGGCGGGGTAGCCGGTACGTTTCATCAGGGGGATGGTTATCTGGCCGGTGCCGGCCACGTTGGCCGTGCCGCTGCCCGAGAGCATGCCGAACAGGGAGCTGGCCACCACCGCCACCTTGGCCGGTCCGCCGCGCACGTGTCCGAACAGGCTGAAGCTGAGGTTGATGAAGAACTCGCCGCCGCCGGCCTCGCGCAGCATGGTGCCGAAGAGAATGAACAGGAAGATGTAGGTGGCCGAGATGCCGGCCAGCATGCCGAACACGCCCTCGGTGGTGATGAACATGCTGTCCACCAGGCGCTCGAAGGGGTAGTTCTTGTGGGCGATCAAGTCGGGCAGGAACTCCCCGAAGCGGGCGTAGAGTATGGAGACCACGGCGATGATGGGGAAGGCCCAGCCCAGGGTGCGGCGCGCCGCCTCCACGCAGAGGGCCAGGAAGATGACGCCCAGCACCAGCTCGTACACCGGCGGGCTCATGCCCGCGGCCCCCACCTTGTGGAACCAGGTGGTCAGTACGTAGACGCCCAGGCTCAGGGCTACCGCGGCCAGCAGGTAGCCATCCCAGGATATCTTCTGCTTCCGCCCTTGATTCCAGCCGTATATGAGGAAGATCAAGACCAGACCGAAGGTGACGTGGGTCACCCTCTGGTTCATCGCGGTCAGTTGGAAGAGCCCCGTGTATAGCTGGAACAGGCTCATGGCCACGGCGATGATCCTGATCAGCATGGGGACATGGGGCGCATCGGCCTTGGGTTTCAGGGTTTCCTGTGCTGCCATATGCAATACCTTTTGGCGGTTAAAGTGCGGCGGCTGCCTGCCTAGACATCCGCCACGTCCATCTCTGGGGGTACATTAGTAGCCTGGTTTTGATTGAAGTCCTTGGCCAGCTTTACGCCGGCGGAGAGGGCTTTTCTATTCAGCACCTCGGTACCTAGGGGCACGCGTTTGAGCAGGGCCTTTTCCAAGGCCCGGCGGCTCACCAGGCCCGTGAGCTGGCTCAGGG
>JBFMFU010000074.1:0-11075 GCA_040751985.1 Thermodesulfobacteriota bacterium
AAGCCGAGGCCCAGGGCCAAAAGATCGCCGGCATCCATGATGATCAACTCCCGCAACAGGCTCAAATGGATCGGCCAATCATGGCATCACAACTACACCAATTCCACTCGTAACGACGAAGAGGCGTATCTTCTCATTTGCTATGGTCTTATCAACTTGGATTTATTGCGGGTATAACCAATTCAAAATACAGACTGTTGGAGTGGCCGGAGCGTTTCTTTTAGACAAGCGCACAGGGGAAATGTGGTTTTTGGGCGGCCCTGAAAAAATACCTGTAAAAGAGAAAAAGATTGCTTTGCGAGACAATTCCAAAACCGTCTCGCCCCCTCAGCTATCAAAACTTGCTGAATTTAAAAAAAAGTATCCTGCCTACAAAAATATGTCAGACGCAGATCTGGCGAGGGCTTTGCATCGTAAATTTTACTCCGACATGCCTTTTGACCAGTTCGCCGCAAAGATCGGTCTTGATGGGCCAGATTCTATCTCTGCAACTACTACTCGTAACAAAGTCAATCCCAAAAAATAATCCATTGAAATGTTAGCTGCCTTTATTTCGCAGATAAGACGAACTCAACCGCGTACTCACCCCAGAACCACTGTGGCAAGCAGCCACTGCGTGTAGATACTTTTCTATTCGCCGCGCCTGGGAAATGAGAGTCGTCGGGGTCGGGAGTTGTCGCTTTTTCTGTTAGAAGGCTTAGGGTGCCGGATGCAGGGGCTGCAAGCTACCAATTGAAATGTACAGCAGAATAAAAGAGGCAGAATAGTCCACGCTAGCCTGCATGATCCCCACGGACTCGGGGCGGCTAATCTGAAAAACTAAAAAGCCTAGTCCTCGTCCTCGCCGCCGCTCTCCTGGGCCGCGTCCTCTTTCTCCATGGGCCCCACCTTGAAGAAGTCGATGCCCTCCTGCTTGAGCATCTTCTCCTCCTCGGGGGTGGAGACGCCGCGGATGTTGCGCGGCTCGCTGGCCCCGTAGTGCATCTTCAGGGCCTCCTTGGCGAACTGGGGCCCTACGTTCTCGAAGTTTTCCATGAAGTAGCGTTTGAGCGAGCGGCCCAGGACCTTGGCGGCCATGGCCTGTTCCGGCTGGCCGCGGCCGCCCTTGGCGATGGCAAAGGTGGAGGGCACCCGCTCCACCTTCTGGCTGCCGCAGACCGGGCAGGAGACCAGGCCCCGCTTGAGCTGGCTCCTCAGCTCCTTGAGGTCCTCGAACCAGCCCTCGAAGGGGTGGCCCTGGGCGCATTTGAGGTCAAAGACGATCATGCTGCACCTCTAAGTACCTTATAGCACAGCATGAGTCTGATTCCTAGCCTTGCTGGTCCCGCCGCCGGGCCAACACGATGAAGCCGGTGTGCCCGCGCATGTTGTGGTTGGGGCGCAGGGAGGGGGCCTTGACGTGCCAGTAGCGCTGCAGGGTCTCGAAGGCCTGGGGCATGGCAAAGGCCCTGTCGGCCATGAGCATCTCCATCTGGCTCATCATCTGCAAGGCCGTGGGCAGGTAGGCCGCCCAGACCCCGCCCGGAGCCAGGGCCGCGGCCGCGGCCGCGGCCATCTGCCAGGGCTCGGGCACGTCGGTGAGCAGCCGGTCGCAGGCGCGGCCGCCGAAGCCCTCCGCGGCCGGGTCAGCCAGAACCGCCTCCCAGCACTCCAGGGCCTGGGGGCCCAGGTACTGGGCGATGTTCTTCTTGGTGCGATTGAGATGGTCCTGGCGGATGTCGAAGCTGACCAGGCGGCCCTGGGGCCCCAGGGCCTTGAGCAAGGCCATGGTCAGGGCGCCGTGGCCGGTGCCCACCTCGATGATGCTCATCCCAGGCGCCACGTCCGCGTAGTGCAGCAAGAGAGCCAGGTCCTTGGGGTAGATCACCTGGGCCTGGCGGGGCATGTTCATCACCACCTGCTCCAGGGTGGGGCGGAAGACCAGGTAGCGGTAGTGCTGGGGGGTTATCAGGAGCTGGCCCTGGCGCAGGCTTGTGAGCAGCTCGCTGGCCAGGGGCTCGCCCTTGACCCGCACCGTCTCCCCCGGCTCGGGCACGATGACCAGGAAGCTGCGGTCGCGGCCGTCCACCAGGATCAGCGGCTGGCCGGGCGCAAAGGTGGCTGGGTTGTCAGGCAAGGGCCCCTCCGGCAAGGTGCGGCTTCGTTGCTGGTTTATATCCCATGCCGCAGGCTAAATAAAGACCCCACCCCGATGTTGCATGAAGGTTGACCAAGATTTGGTAATGGAAGCTTTGTTGTTAAGGTGGTTAAGGAGAATCTTTATCCTCGGCTATCGGTGGTTCGAGCCTAAGCCCGGCACAGCCAGCCGCCGGCAGACAAGGCTGCCGGCGAGCGAGCGCCGCAGGTGTAGTTCAAGCTACATCGAGGCGCGAGCGAAGCTGGCAACGCAGGATGCCGGTGACTGGCGAAGCCGGGAGAAAAAACCGGGGGGCCCATTGGACCCCCCGGCGTCAGCTCAGGTTCTGCTTACAGGATGGACAGGTAGCGGTTCAGCTCGAAGTCGGTCACGTAGAGCCGGAAGGCGTCCCACTCCTTGCGCTTGTTCTCGATGAACTTCTCGAACACGTGGTCGCCCAGGGTCTCCTTGACCAGCTCGCTGCCGGCGGTGACGTTGATGGCCTCGCCCAGGGTGGCCGGCAGGGCGCTGATGCCGTGGTCGGCCAGCTCGGCGGCGTTCATCTCGAAGATGTCCTCTTCCACCGGGTCGGGCAGCTCGTAGCCCTCCTGGATGCCCTTGAGGCCCGAGGCCAGCATCAGGGCGAAGGCCAGGTAGGGGTTGCAGGCCGGGTCGGGGCAGCGCAGCTCGCAGCGGGTGGCCTTCTCCTTGCCGGGCTTGTACATGGGCACGCGCACCAGGGCCGAGCGGTTGCGCCGCGCCCAGGCCACGTACACCGGGGCCTCATAGCCGGGCACCAGGCGCTTGTAGGAGTTGACCCACTGGGCCAGGATGGAGCACATCTCCGGGGCGTGCTTGAGCAGGCCGGCGATGTAGGCCTTGCCCTCGGTGGACAGGTTGTACTCGTCGCTGCCGTCGAAGAAGGCGTTCTTGCTGCCCTTGAACAGGGACTGGTGGGTGTGCATGCCGCTGCCGTTCTGGCCGAAGATGGGCTTGGGCATGAAGGTGGCGTACACGCCGTGCTTCATGGCGATCTCTTTGACCGTCAGGCGGTAGGTCATGGCGGCGTCGGCCATGCTCAGGGCGTCGGTGTAGCGCAGGTCGATCTCGTGCTGGCTGGGGGCCACCTCGTGATGGCTGTACTCCACGGCGATGCCCATCTTCTCCAGGGCCAAGATGGTGTCGCGCCTGAGATCGCTGGCCACGTCCAGGGGGGTCAGGTCAAAGTAGCCGCCGCTGTCGAGGATCTCGGTGCCGCAGGAGTCCTTGAAGTAGAAGAACTCCAGCTCCGGGCCCACGTACATCTTGTAGCCCAGGTCCTTGGCCTTGGCCAACTGGCGCTTGAGCACGTAGCGGGGGTCGCCCACGTAGGGGGTCAGGTCCGGATTGAGCACGTCGGCGAACATGCGCGCCACGCCGCCCTCCTGGGGCCGCCAGGGCAGCAGGGTGAAGGTGCTGGGGTCGGGCATGGCCACCATGTCCGACTCGTCGATGCGCGCGAAGCCCTGGATGGAGGAGCCGTCAAAGCCCATGCCCTCGTCCATGGCCAGCTCCAGCTCGGCCGGGGTGATGGCGAAGCTTTTCAGCACGCCCAGGATGTCGGTGAACCACAGGCGGATGAACTTGACGTTCAGGTCCTTGACTGCCTTGAGTACGGCTTCCTTGTTCATGTCTGACATGTTTTTCCTTCCTCCTTAGGAACCAGTTGCTCATGACCTCGGCCGCAAAGCGCGCTCAGAGAGTCGCCCTCCCTTGCCCGTCTTGCGGGGCAATTTACAAAATTGGTGACCTTAACTTTCCCAAGCAAGTTTTGCGCCAAAGGAAACCCTGATGTGCAACTGGCTGTATGTACGAGGATAATTCTTGAAGACCTATTGCGCTGCCCTGCGCAACGCTACCGATTGGTATGATAAGCCGCCGATCAACCCACCAAACGGTATGTTTACCCAGGGCCTCGCGGGCCTGGCCGGCCGCCCGGGCCATATAAAAGGCCCCGGGGCGCGCCTGGGCTCCCCGGGGCCGGCGGTTGCGTGAGCGGGTTTAACCCATGGCCGGCGGGCCTCCCTCGCCGGTGCGGATGCGCAGGGCCTCCTCCACCGGCAGCACGAACAGGACTCCGTCGCCGATCTGGCCCGTGCGGGCGCCCTTGATGATGGCCTTCTTGGCCGGCTCCACGAAGTCGTCGTTGACGCCGATCTCCAGGCGCACCTTCTTGAGCAGGTTCACTTCTTCTTCCACGCCGCGGTAGGTTTCGGAGAACCCGCGCTGGCGTCCGGAGCCCACGATGTTGGTCACCGACATGTTGAAGATCTGGGCCTCGTACAGGGCCTGCTTCACGTCGTTGAGCTTCTCGGGCTTGACGTATGCGATTATGAGCTTCATGTGATCTTCCCCCCTTTCTATCTGGTGGTGAAGATCTGGAAGTCAGCGTAGGCTTCCATACCGTGTTCTTCGATATCCAGGCCGCGAATCTCCTCTTCCTTGGAAACCCGCAGGCCCAGGATGGCCTTGACCAAGCCGAACACTATGCCCATGCAGACGATGGCGAACAGGGCGCAGGACACGGTGCCCAGGATTTGAATGCCGAGCTGTTGGAAACCGCCGCCGTGCAGCAGGCCGTTGTTGGCCAGGCCCAGGGCCTTCTGACCCCAGATGCCCACGGAGATGGTGCCCCACATGCCGTTGAAGGCGTGCACCGGGATGGCGCCCACCGGGTCGTCCACGTGGATCTTGTCCAGCAGGGTGACGCCCAGCACCACGATCAAGCCGCCGATGGCGCCGATGAGGATGGCGGCGCCGGGGCTGACCACCGCGCAGGGGGCGGTGATGGCCACTAGGCCGGCTAGGGCGCCGTTCATGCACATGGTCAGGTCCGGCTTGCCGAACATGGCCCACACCGTGAACATGGCCACCACGGCGCCGGCCGCGGCCGCCAGGTTGGTGTTGATGGTGATCAGGGCGATGGCGTTGGCGTTGTCCGTGCCGCTGGCGGCCAGCTGGCTGCCGGGGTTGAACCCGAACCAGCCGAACCACAGGATGAACACGCCCAGCATGGCCAGGGAGATGTTGTGGCCGGCGATGACCTTGCTCTTGCCGTCGGGTCCGTAGCGGCCGATGCGCGGGCCCAGGAAAATGGTGCCCATCAGGGCCGCCCAGCCGCCGGTGCCGTGCACGATGGTGGAGCCGGCGAAGTCAAAGAAGCCCATCTTGCTCAGCCAGCCGCCGCCCCAGGTCCAGTGGCCGATGATGGGGTAGACGATGCCGGTCATGAGGGCCGTGGCCACCAGGTAGCTGGTGAACTTGGTGCGCTCGGCCATGGCGCCGGAGATGATGGTGGCCGCGGTGCCGCAGAACACCGCCTGGAACATCCAGGAGGCCCAGATGGGCAGGTTGGTGGACTTAAGCCCGCTCAGGCCGAAGCCGCTCAGGCCGATGAAGGAGTTGCCCTCGCCGAACATGAGGCCGTAGCCCACCAGGAAGAACAGGATGCTGGCGACGCAAAAGTCCAACAGGTTCTTGGCCAGGATGTTACAGGCGTTCTTGGCCCTGGTGAGGCCTGCTTCCACCATGGCGAAACCGGGCTGCATGAAGAACACCAGGTAGGCGGTAATAAGCACCCATATGGTGTCCAGGGAGTTGATCTTGGGGGCCTTGGCGGCCTCCTCTGCCCAGGCGGGCAGGGTGTAGACCAACCCCAGGACCAGCAGGCCGGCTAGGGAGGCTGTTATCCGCTTAAACATTACTTGTCTGCTCCTTTGCCTTTAGGCCCGGCCGGAGGCCTCTCCGGCCGGGCCGCGGTTCATCCTCGTGCTAGAAGGACGCGCTGAACACCACGCCGAAGTAGACGTTGTTTTCGTCCTGGGTGGCCTTCATGTTGTCCTTGATGTCGCTGTCCACCAGGCCGGTGAAGACCACCTGGGGAGTGATGGTGAAGTACTTGGCGAAGCTCACGGGCAGGGAGACGATGAAGGAGTAGTCGGTGAAGCCGCTCTTGTCGGTGCCCGCGTAGTAGAAGCTGTTGTTGTCCGAGGTGCCGTAGCCGATGCTGGCGGCCAGGGCCAGCTTCCAGGAGACCTCCTTGCTGGGGGCGGGCAGGTCCAGGGAGTAGCCCAGCGAACCCAGGATGTACACGCCGTGGGCCTCGTCGATGTCCCAGTACACGGTCACGCTGGGGGTGACGATCCAGTCATAGCTGACGCCGGCGAACAGCTCGGTGGTGTCCGGGGCCGCGCTGTGCGGGAAGGTGTAGCGGATGACGCCCACCGGGACCTTGAACTTGCCGAAGCTGAAGGCGTAGCTGGCCGTCAGGTCGATCTCGTCGATCTCGTTCTTGCGGTTGTTCTGGTCGGTGAGCATGTAGTCCGCCCACACGTTGAAGGCGAAATCGCCCACGCTCACCGTGACCGACGGCTGGGCCACCCAGTCGTCCACCACCACGATGCCGCGCCACACGTACTTGCTGTTAAAGGCCACGCCCATGTCGGCCTTTACTTCGATCTTGGCCTGGGCCGGGGAGGCCGCCAGCAGACCAGCGGGCAGGGCCAAGCTCAGAGCCAGGACTAAGGTGATAACCAGCTTTCGCATTGAGTTTCTCCTTCCTTAAATCGACCTAAAACCAAGGGTTGCCTTAGCCCCGCCGGGCCCGGACCCACCTGACCGGGCATTTCGCGCAGGGCGATCCTCTGTTGGGCTTGTGCATGGCAAGGGGCATGCCATTCAGCAAAATTGAAGTTTGGTCGGGATTAACAGGCTGTTTTCAATGACAAAAAATGAAGAGGCCCCTGCCGGGGCCGGCAGAGGCGCAATGTGTAAAAGCTACCGTAAAGTATGTAATCGGCTAAAAAGTTACTTTTTCGTGCGGAAACGCCTGGGATCGATGCCGTACTTCTGGACCCTGAGGCCCATGAGCCGCTCGCTGATGCCCAGGGCCCGGGCCGCGGCCGCCCGGTTGCCCCGGGAGTTCTTTAGGGCCTCGGCGATCAGCTCCCGCTCCAGGTTCTCCAGGGTGGACTCCAGGGTGCCCTGGTGCACGGTGCCCGAGGCCTCGGCGGTCTGCAGGGTGGGGGGCAGGTGGTGGCCGTGGATCACCTCGTCCGAGGACAGAATCACCGCCCGCTCGATGTAGTTCTCCAGTTCGCGCACGTTGCCCGGCCAGTGGTAGCTCATGAGCATGTCGATGGCCGGGGTGGAGATGCGCCGGATGGTCTTGTTGTTGGCCCGGCTGAACTTGTCCGCGAAGTAGTTGGCCAGCAGCAGTATGTCGCTGGCCCGCTCGCGCAAGGGGGGCACGTGGACGGGGAAGACGTTGAGCCGGTAATAGAGGTCGTGGCGGAAGGTGCCGGCCTGCAAGAGCTTTTCCAGATCGCGGTTGGTGGCGGCGATCACGCGCACGTCGCTCTTGATGGTCTCGCTGCCGCCCACCCGCTCGAACTCGCGCTCCTGCAAGACCCTGAGCAGCTTGACCTGGGTGGCCGGGGACAGATCGCCCACCTCGTCCAGGAAGATGGTGCCGCCGTGGGCCAGCTCGAAGCGGCCCTTGCGCTGCTGCAGGGCGCCGGTGAAGGAGCCCTTCTCGTGGCCGAACAGCTCGGACTCGATGACGCTCTCGGGCAGGGCCGCGCAGTTGACCTTGATGAAGGGCTTGGAGGCGCGCAGGCTGTTGTAGTGGATGGCGTGGGCCACCAGCTCCTTGCCGGTGCCGCTCTCGCCCCGGATGAGCACCGTGGTGTTGCTCTGGCAGACCTGGCCGATCAGGTCGTAGACCATGAGCATGGCCTTGGAGCGGCCGATGATGTTGGCCGGGTGGAAGCGGTCCTTGAGGCTCTCCTGCAGGCGCACGTTTTCGGCCCGCAGCCGCTCCTGCTCCTCCAGGACCTCCCGCCGCAATTGCACGGCCTGGGCCACCATGTTGGCGATGATGCTCATCAGGCGCACGTCCTCGGCCAGGTTGACCGAGTTGGCGAACAGGCGGTCGGCGGACAGGGCGCCCAGGACCTCGTTGCCCAGCTTGATGGGCACGCAGATGAAGGAGATGTCTTTCTTTTCCATCTTGCTGCGGGCGCCGGTGCGGTCCAGGAACTGGGGCTCGCTGTTGATGTGCTCCACCACCATGGGCCGGCCGCTCTGCACCACTTGGCCGGTGACGCCCTCGCCCAGGCGGTAGCGGCCGCGCTGGCGCTGCTGGGCGCTCAGGCCGTGGGCGGCCTCGATGAGAATCTCGCCGGTGTCGCGGTTTAAGAGGGTGATGGTGCCGCGCATCATGCCCATGTGGCTGGCCATCAGCTCCAGCACCGGGGCCACCACGTCCCTCAGCTCGATGCTGCGGTCCAGGGTCTGGCTGATGGCGAACAGCAGGGAAAGCTCTTTGACCTCCCGCTGCGCCTGATTGTTGGCCGCTGTATCCGGGGCCATGGACCACCTTCAAGCTATGGTATCAATTACCGAAAGGTAAGCGTCTGGGCCAGAACATACCATCAGGTAGGCCCGAGCGCAATACAGAACATTTCTGTTAGTCGGGGCGGGGTTAGCTTCTCAGCGGTCGAAACCAGGCCGGTAGTGGTTGGTGATGGGCAGGCGGCGGTCGCGGCCAAAGGCCTTGGGCGTGATCTTGACCCCCGGCGGGGCCTGGCGGCGCTTGTACTCGTTACGGTCCACCAGGCGTATCACCTCGCGCACCGTGGCGAAGTCGTAGCCCAGGGCGGCGATCTCGTCCAGGACCATGTCCTGCTCCACGTAGGCCTCCAGGATGGGGTCCAGCACCTCGTAGGCAGGCAGGCTGTCGGTGTCCTTCTGGTCGGGCCGGAGTTCGGCCGAGGGCGCCCGGTCGATGGTGGACTGGGGGATGAGGTCGCGGCCGGCCTGGCGGTTGATGTAGGCGGACAGCTCATAGACCAGGGTCTTGGGCACGTCCTTGATCACCGCGAAGCCGCCGGCCATGTCGCCGTAGAGGGTGCAGTAGCCCACCGCGGTCTCGCTCTTGTTGCCCGTGGTCAGCACCAGCCAGCCGAAGCGGTTGGACAGGCCCATGAGGATGTTGCCCCGGATGCGGGCCTGCAGGTTCTCGTGGGCCACGCCGGGCTGGCCGTCTCCGAAGGGCTGGGCCAGCTCCTCCAGGTAGGCCTGGTAGATATTGGCCAGGGGCACCGTGATCAGGCGCACCCCCAGGTTGGCCGCCACGCGGCCGGCGTCGGTGCGCGTGCCCTCGGAGGTGAACTGGCTGGGCATGGTCACGCCCACCACGTTGTCCGCGCCCAGGGCCTGCACCGCCAGGCAGGCGGTCAGGGCCGAGTCGATGCCCCCGGACAGGCCCAGCACCACCTTGCTGAAGCCGTTCTTCTGCACATAGTCCCGGGTGCCCAGGATCAGGGCCTGGTGGATCTCCTCCAGGTAGCTCATCTCCGGGGCGCAGGTGGGGGCCAGGGTCTTCTCCGGGCGGCGGCCCGGCGCGCTCAGGCGCACCCGGCGCAGGCGGGGGAAGTCCTGGGCCTCGGGCGTGCGGGCCTCCCGGGCCGGGGGCAGCTCCAGGTCGCAGACCTGCAGCTCCGGGGCGAAGCGCCGGGCGCAGGCCAGCATGGCCCCGTCCGGGCCGATGACCAGGCTGCCGCCGTCGAAGACCAGCTCGTCCTGGCCGCCCACCAGGTTGTTGTAGCAGACTACCGCGCCGGTGCTCTGGGCGAAGCGGGCCAGGATGCTGCGCCGCAGGTCCAGCTTGCCGGCGTGGAAGGGCGAGGCCGAGATGTTCAGGGCCAACTGCACCCGGTGGCGAAGGGCGCAGTGCTCCACCTCGTTGTCCGGCACCCAGATGTCCTCGCACACGGTGATCATCAGGCGGACGCCGTTGATCTCCAACAGCAGGCAATCGTCGCCGGCCACGAAGTAGCGCTTCTCGTCAAAGACCTCGTAGTTGGGCAGCTCCTTCTTGTGGTACACCGCGCGCACCTGCCCGTCGCTGAGCACCGCCGCCGCGTTGTAGCAGGCCCCGCCGGCCAGGTCCGCGAAGCCCACCACGGCCACGATGCCCTCTACGCCCTGGGCCAGGGCGCGCAGGGCCTGCACGCTGTCCTCCAGAAAGCGCGGCTTTAAGAGCAGGTCCTCGGGCGGGTAGCCGTCCAGGGCCAGCTCCGGGAAGGTGACCAGGTCCGCCCCCTGTTCACGGGCGGCAACGATCTGGGCCTGGATCAGCGCGGCGTTGGCGGCCATGTCCCCCACCGTGGGGTTGATCTGGGCCTGGGCGATGCGGAGTCTGGGCATGGCCTTGTCCAAATGAGATTTGAGGTCCACGGGGCCTGGGCAGGATTATACACCGATTACAGAAGGTGCATAGCGGCGCGCGGCTCCAGGGCTGGCTCGCTTTCCCTGCGGGAAGCAGGTGGTAAAGTAAATATGGGTAAGAAGAAAGAAGCAGAAGGGAGGACTTGACCTGACGGATAGCGCTTATTGGCCAAAACATGCCTAAATATCTGCGGCCAGAAATCCAGGTTAGTTTTCTCTCTCGATTCAATTTTCAAGACTAACACCAACATCACCCGCCATGCCCAGAGCGAGGAACGAGCGGCGGGGATGGTCGGGTGTATGTGTTTGTTATCTGTAACCCTTTAAAAAATTTCCAAATTTCTTAAAACTGAACCCAGCTCCATAGAAATTAGGTTCTAGGATAATTGAATCCACTATTGCAGAACCAACTCCTTTATTTACTTCTTTGGCAATCTTGAATTCTGAAAGATCTCGCTGAGCTTCAATATCCTTGAAAAGTTTTTCAATAAGAGAAACAACTTCAGTGGTAGTCTTACAAAATTTTTTTAACGGTACGAGTATTAACTTAATATCACCCTCTTCGAGGCCGATGCATAAATTCCGTGTTTAATTTCTCGCCTCGATTTTTCCCTTTTTGGGGCTATCAATGAAGGAGAAGACTCCGGTATAGGCCTCTTCCTTGCCCCCCGATCAGGCCGTTTCGGCG
>JBFMFU010000075.1:0-3012 GCA_040751985.1 Thermodesulfobacteriota bacterium
CAATACCGGGTTTTTTAAATCGACTGGGCAATTCATACCTCCAGAATGATCGACTGAAGGCATTATAGTAAAATATATCAGCTATTTAAAGCTATATTAGCGCACAAGCACCGTGCATCGGCCTCAATTTACGAGTTAGCTCATAAAAACCTAGGGATAGAATCTAAAACCGGTGGAGTAGTCTAGACGCCCTGCATGCATACTAGGCAATCCTCGTGTGCATTTTGAGCCTGCTGGACAGATCAAGTTCATCGGCTAATGCTTTTAACCGGGGCCACCGGCCAGAAGTGAACAGCGACAATGCAATTTGCCCCGCTAGATGCGCCGGAAGGTGCCATTTCAAAGATGCATTTTGTGCCAGCTTAAAAATGCGTTCAGGGCTTCAGGGCACGCGCCTTGGTCGCGACCTGCGCTTAGCTACGCCCCCGCCCCGGTGGTGCGGGGCCTGGGGGCTCCTTTCCTGGGGCGGGGCACCTGGCGAAAATTTGGACTAAACGCCAATGGCAACCTGCGGTAAAATAAAAGTACTGGCACACCGTAGGAATTGGTGAGACATATGGCATCGTATGATAATCAAAATCAAGATGCTAATTCCTTGGCCGATGACAGCTCCTTTACCCTGCGCCCGAAGGTTGTTCCGGATCAAACTGGACTTGAATACGTGGGCGTCATGGGCCTGGAATCCTCTTTCCAGGCTTACCAGCAAGGCTCGTCCGTAAACGAGCACTCAGATGGAACGCAGATTCAGTGGACTCCCAACGACCCGTCTTACCCCTCCCAATGGGGATTGAGCGCAATCGGTGCTTCCACGGCCTGGGATTACCAGCCAGGCGGTCGCACTGATATACGCATCGCTGTCATAGACACCGGCCTGACACAGGTACCCGACCTAGCCAACACCCACATAGATTGGTCGGCCGCCTGGAACTTTACCAACAACACGAGCGACGTGACCGATGGCCATGGGCACGGTACGCACGTCACCGGCACCATCGCTGGTTCAACCAACGACAGCTATGGCGTCGCTGGCGTTGCCTTCAATACGACCATCATCCCCATAAAGGCCTTGACTGATTCTGGCTTCGGCTACAACTCCTGGATTGCAAGCGCCATTGACTGGGCCATTGCCCAACATGCAGACATCATTAGCATGTCTTTGGGGGGTGGTTACTCTTCCGCCATTTACCAGGCCACGCAAAGGGCCAGAGCCGCCGGCATCTTGATTATCGCCGCGGCCGGCAATTCCGGAACCTATGGGATGGATTCGCCCGGCGCATTTGACACCACCCTGGGCGTAGGGGCCATAGGTTCTAACTACCAGCTCGCCAGCTTTTCGCAATATCACGAGTCAATGGTTGTCGCCCCTGGCGTTAATATCGTCCAACAACTTCCCAATGGCTCCTATGGCAACTGGAGCGGCACCTCCATGGCCACGCCGCATACCAGTGGAGTGGCCGCCCTGGTCCTCTCCGAAGCCGTGGACGAAAATATCAGCGCCTTGCCCAGCAAAGGCGCCGACCGGGTGGCGTGGTTGGAGCACCTGCTCACTCAATACACGGTCGATCTGGGAGCAGCAGGCCAGGACATCTACTACGGCTACGGCTTGGTGCAAGCTGACGACACCATCGTGGCCCTCCAGGGCCTGGCTCACCATGAAGATGATTCGGTTAACGACCTCGCCGCCGATACCACAACCGGGGGGCAGCTAACAATAGGAGGCACGGCCCAAAGTGGGGTGGTTCAGACGCTGGGCGACCGGGATTGGTACCGTGTAGATCTGGAAGCCGGTCCCACCTATCAGTTTAGCGTCCAGGGGGCCTCTTCGGGTCAGGGGACCCTCAGCGATCCTTACCTGCGAGTTTACGACGCATCCGGCAGCATCTTAGCCTTTGATGACAACTCCGGCTCAGGAACCGACGCGCAAAAAGACTTTTGGACCCTTTCAGCCTCCACATACTTTGTGGAGGCGTCTGCCGCAGGCGGCTCCACGACAGGCACCTATAAATTTTCCGCCTCGCTTTATGACGATTACCAAGGGAGCGAACTCAGTCCGGCTTCGGTCGCCAGCGGTTCATCGGTAAACGGAAATATCGAACACGCGGGTGACCACGATTGGTTCCGCGTCGAGGTAAACGCCGGCATAACCTACGGCGTGAGTTTGGCAGGCACTGGTGGCGGGGGAGGCACCTTGGCCGACCCGTACCTCTCGCTGCGCGACGCCTCCGGACAAGTGGTCGCCTCCGACAACAATTCTGGCGATGGCCAAGATTCCCAATTGATTTGGCAAGCCACCACGGGTGGCACCTATTTCCTAGACGCCTCAGGCAACGCCGATTCCACAGGCACCTATCTCCTGAGTTTTTCCAAAGACGACGTTGCGGCCACCACTAGCACCAATGGCCGTCTAGCTAATGGCGCTCCTGTCGCAGGTGAGATCGAGAAAATTGGGGACCGGGACTGGTATCGCACTTCTCTCAACCGAGGAGCCACCTACTCCTTCGATTTAGAAGGTGCTTACACCGCCAAAGGCACCCTGCAAGATCCCTATTTCCGGCTTTACGATGGCAATGGTCAGTTTGTCACTTATGACGATGATGGCGGCACCAATCTGAACTCCCGGCTGGTATATACCTCTCCCACAAGTGATTATTTCTACGCCGGCGCTGGTGCCTATGCAGATGGAGGAGTGGGCACTTATACTCTCACGGGCTTAATGCTAGATGATCTTGCCAACAGCAACGCCCTGGCCGCCCTCCTCACCGTGGGCGCTTCCGTGAACGGCAACCTGGAGGAGCTGCGCGACTGGGACTGGATGCAACTGGCTCTGACCAGCAACACCTCCTACACCTTTGGCATACAACCGGTGAATCACGGGATCGGGGCGGTGGTCAACCCGGTGCTGCACCTGATCGGCACCGACGGCCAGAGCGTCCTGACCTGGAACTGGAACGGCCGCAGCGCCGAGAGCAGCATCAGCTACGACATCGCGGCCGACGGCACCTACTACCTGGC
>JBFMFU010000075.1:3112-19474 GCA_040751985.1 Thermodesulfobacteriota bacterium
GGAACTGGAACGGCCGCAGCGCCGAGAGCAGCATCAGCTACGACATCGCGGCCGACGGCACCTACTACTTGGCGGTGGCCTCGGCCAACTACGCCAGCACCGGCGGCTACACCATCACCACCGGCGAATCCACGGCAGGGGGGGCTGACCAACTCCTGGCCGATACAGGTGGCAAGGCACTCTTGGACAAGGCTCAAGGGCAAGTAGGCATGCCTATCAATGGCCAGGGCCTGGGAAACACAGGGGACGCCACTCTCCCTGCCTTAGAGACCACTGCTGTTGCCGGGACTTCCCCAGACTCCGACCTGGACTCTGCGCTCATTTTGTCTGCTTCTGGATTGTCTGCGACCAGCGCTGAAACGCTGCAAACCTTAAGCGGCCAAGAGCAGGAAGTTGTTGCCGAGACTTCCCAAGGCTCCGACCTGGACTCTGCGCTCACTTTACCGACCTCGGGATTGTCCGCGGCCATTGCTGAAACGCTGCAAACCTTGAGCGGCCAAGAGCAGGAGTTAGGGGGGAGCCCAGGTGTCGATGCCGCAGGCGACTCGGCCACCGGCCAACCGCAAGATAGTGGTTTGTCGGCCAGCATGAGCGCCACGCTTGACAGCTTGGAAGCAGAAGGCGGCTCAGACTGCGGTCTGGAACAAATAGCGACCACTGGCGGCGACAAGGGCGAGACCGACCAGGACCAAAACAATCTGCTGGCCGCGGCCGAAAGCAACACCAGTGAGGACCTAATGAAAAAGGATGGTGCGGGGGATACTGGAATTCTGGCTGCGGCGACTTGATTCAATTTTCACAATTCTGGGGCTGGAAGCAGGCCCGGTATTTATAAAGGGTTTTAAGACGGACCAAGGGCGCTATTGTGCGCACGCTTGGCTGAAAGCTATTATTTATTAATAAAAGTTGGGGAACCATCTTATGGCCAAAGAGAAATTCGCCGCAGGTTGTAAGGGTGTCCTCTTTCATAATGGCGTCGTAATCGTGGACTTCACCGGCTTCTCGCTCAGCGAGCGCGACCTGGACGGGAACCCGAAGTTGGAGGTCAATCACCGCGTAGTGCTTACACCCAATGCAATGCTAGAGACTCTGGACGCGATGAGTCGTTTGGCCGCCAAGCTCATGCAGGCGGGCGTACTCAAGCGTAGTGATCAAGGCGCCTCCAAGAAAGCCGCGGCTCAAGATGATGTAGATCAGAGCCCCCCAGGCAAAGACAGTGCTGGCCCTAAGTCGCCTAATTTTTAGGCGGCTGGCATCAACGGCCTCATATTAGTGTTCTTCAGCTCGAGTCGGTTATGGCTTAACTTACTGCTCAAATGGTCTGGTTTTATTTGCCATGTGCGTATCATGAGGCCGTAAGGCAATGAGTGCCCCAGAGCACCAAACTCCATTTCCTCACACTCTGCTGCAATGTTTAGTTTTCGTAGCGCGCCGGCACGGCGTAGACCTTGCCGTGGATCGTTTGGTGCACGACAACGCGCTCCCTCCGGTCGAACCTGACCTGGAGACTCTGGCCAAAATAGCCAAGCGCAACAATTTCAAATCCAAGGTCAGCCGACTGAGCTTCGATGAAGTCGCTACGCTGGGAAATGCTTTTCCCGTGGTCGCCCGCCTGAAAAACGGTAATGGCGTGGTCTTGCTAGGGGTCGGCACGCGGGAGGGCCAGGCGCGGGCGGCGGTAGTGGATCCCCTCGCTGATCAACCCGGCATTATCTATTTGGACCGGGCGCAGTTGGAAAAAAGTTGGGCGGGCGAAGTCCTTTTGCTCAAGCGACGCGCTGCGCTTACCGATCAAGAACAGCCCTTCGGCTTCCGTTGGTTCATTCCAGAGCTGCTCCGGCAGCGCAAGTATTTTATTGACGTCGCCATAGCCGCGATACTTATCGCGGTGGTGGGCCTAGCCACGCCACTGTTTTTCCAGATAGTCATAGACAAGGTGCTGGTTCATCATAGCCAGGCCACCTTGTATGCACTCACAGCCGGCATAATCCTGGCGGTACTTTTCGAAGTAGCCTTTGGTTTCTTAAGACAATATATGCTGCTTTTCGCCACCAAGCGCGTTGATATTCGCTTGGCGCGGCGAACTTTCGGACACCTGCTAAGCCTACCGCTGGCCTTTTTTGAGCGGCGCTACGCGGGCGTTTTGACCAAGCATATGCAGCAAACCGAAAAGATTCGCCGTTTTCTCACCGGCCGCCTATTCTTGACCGTACTCGACGCCTTGGCTTTGTTAGTTTTTATCCCGGTGCTGTTTTTCTATAGTGTCAGCTTGACCTTTGTCGTTTTGTTTTTCTCCTTCATGATCGCCAGCGTGATCGCTGTGTTGATAAAGCCATTTAGGCGCCGTTTGCGGGATCTTTATATGGCAGAGGGAGACCGCCAGGCATTTCTGGTCGAAAACATTCACGGCATGAATACCGTCAAATCCCTGGCCATAGAGCCACAGCAGCGCAGGCATTGGGATGACCGCGCAGCGCAGGCAGTAGCGCAGAATTATAAAGTGGGGATGATTTCAGCGGTCGCTCAAAATCTGACCCAACTTTTACAGAAGCTTATGGTCATCGCGGTGATCGCCTTCGGCGCCTACAGCGTGTTTGCTGGCACCTTGACGGTCGGCGCCTTGGTGGCTTTTCAAATGCTGGCCGGCAGGGTATCAGGACCACTGGTAGCTTTAGTTTCTTTGATTCATGAATACCAAGAAACCGGGCTTTCTGTGCAGATGCTGGGCGAGGTCATGAACGCCCAGCCCGAGCAGTCAACCAATATAGTTGGACTCAGGCCACGCATCAAAGGACGTGTTACTTTTGAGCGGGTTACTTTTAGCTATCTGGGCTCTACCATACCGGCCTTGGCTGACATCAACCTGGATATACCCGCGGGCACAGTGCTGGGAGTAGTAGGCAAAAGCGGCTCTGGTAAAACTACTCTTGGTCGACTCATACAAGGCCTCTACCCAGTGCAAGAAGGAGTGATCAGGTTGGATGGGGTTAACATCCGTGAGATAGACGTGACTCACTTAAGGCGAAGTATAGGTGTCGTACTGCAAGAAAGCTTTCTGTTTCGGGGAACCGTACGCGAAAACATCGCCAGAACTCGTAGTGACGCCTCTTTTGCCGATATCCTTAGGGTTTCAAAAATAGCTGGCGTGGATGAATTCGTTGACCAACTTCCGCAAGGCTTTGATACCCAACTAGAAGAGGGCGCGGTTAACCTCTCCGGCGGACAAAAACAGCGATTAGCCATTGCTCGGACGCTTCTAACCAGTCCCCGAATTTTAATCTTGGACGAAGCTACCAGCGCCCTGGACCCTGACTCGGAAGCCATATTCAAGCGTAATCTTGCCGAAATAGCAAGAGATCGTACTGTAATAATAATCTCCCATCGCCTCACTAACCTAGTAGATGTAGATCAAATTATCGTTTTGCAACGTGGACAAATCATAGGACAGGGAACCCACCAACGCCTTTTGCAAGACTGCCATCTTTATCGGCATCTTTGGCAGCAGCAAGTGGGCGGCGCCGTGCGGTCAGCGAGCCTATGATCGGCAGGGGCAAAACCACGCAAAAATCACCAGCTGATGCCATTGGTTTTCAGCCCGACGCGGATGAGTTGGAGCAGCAACCCATCCCGCATGCCTCCCGTTGGTCGCTTTATCTCCTTTTTCTGTTGGTAGCGCTAATCATAATCTGGGCATATTTAGCTAAAGTTGATCGCATAGTAGTAGCCCCCGGCAAACTGGTCACTACAGAACCCATGATAGTAGTCCAGCCCTTGGAAACATCCATAATCCGCAAAATCATGGCGCGCGTCGGCCAGGTCGTAAAAAAGAACCAGGTGCTGGCCGCGCTGGATCCTACCTTTACCCAGGCGGATGTGGCCAGTCTTCAAACTCGTCTTAATAGCTATACTTCACAGGCCAGACGCTTGGAAGCAGAATTGTCCGACGCGGTTTTCAAGCCAAAGGCCGGCGATGAGGACGATCAATTACAAAACCAGCTCCACGCTAAAAGAAGAGAAGCCTATCTAGCTAAAATGCAGGCCTTCAGAGAAAGTCTAGGAAAATTAGAAGCCGAATTAAACACCAATCAACGAGACCAAAAGATCCTGGCTCAGCGTCTAGAGGGACTGAAGCAGATAGAGGACATGTGGACTCGACTTTATGAAAAAAAAGCGGGGTCTAGGCTAAGAATGATCGAGGCGCGTAACGAGCGCCTTGCCGTAAGAAGGGAATTGGACAAGGTCAAAAATAGCGAACCCCAGATTATTCATGGCATAGAAGAGGTCAAGGCCCAGCGCAAGGCATTTGTACAGGAATATCGCAAGGAGGCCACCGAGCAACTAGTGGCGACGCGCAGAGAGAGGGATTCATTGGCCTTGGAGCTAAATAAGGCACAGAAAAGAAAGGAGTTGGTTTTACTGAAATCTCCTGAAAACGCTGTCGTCCTTCAGGTAGCCCAGTTATCAGTTGGATCGGTAGTTAGGCAAGCCGAGACAATCTTTACCCTGGTACCTTTGAGTTCATCCTTGGAGGCAGAGGTTTTGGTAGCATCCAAGGACATAGGATACATCAGGAAAAATGATAAAGCGCGCATCAAATTTGAGGCTTTTCCATTTCAAAAGCATGGTACTGCCGAGGGCTCTGTGTCCTCTATAAGTGAAGATTCACTACAGCAGAAAGCGGATACCGGTCCTGGGACTTTGGCCGGGGTGTTTTATATGGCCAGAATTTCTTTACAAGACGTCAAATTGAGATCTGTACCCCGCGACTTTCGTCTTATGCCTGGCATGATCCTCACCGCAGAGATCAAAGTCGGCAAACGCAGAGTCATCTCCTATTTTCTCTATCCCCTTCTGAAGGCCTTCGACGAAAGCCTGCGCGAACCTTAGCCAGGCGCAACCTGTTTCAAATTTATGGGAACGAGTGGTTTCCGGGCTTCCAGGTTCGCCAGGCCTGGGAACCACGCGCCTTTAGGCTGTCAGCCGAGTGCAGGCCATCCGCCAGGGCCTGAGCGAGCACGAGGTGCGGGTGGCCCCCATGGCCAGCTTCCTGGCCCGAGAGGGGCGCGGCCGGGAATCAGCTTGACACCGCCAAAAATAACGTGGAAAGATAACTCCGCGTTTATCGAGGCTTAATGCCCGAGGTCGCTTGGCTGAAGGGGGGAGAAACCTCCCGACTGGCGGGCGGAGAGCCCCCCACCTGCTAAACGGCGCCGGCCTATGGCCCGCGGGCCAGGCCGCCTAGCTCCCTGGGGGACCCTTAGATGAGCGATTCCGACCAGTACACCATCGGCCGCAGCCGGCAGTGTCACCTGATCCTCAGCGAGCCTTCGGTCTCGGCCATCCACGCCAAGCTGTCCTTCACCAAGGACGGCCGCATCCGGCTGACCGACCTGGGCAGCACCAACGGCACCTACCGGCTGGACGGCGGCCGCTTCGTGGGCCTGACCAACTCCTACGTTTCCCCCACGGACATGGTCAGGTTCGGCGCCGTGGAGATACAGGTAAAAACCATGCTGGAGGCCCTGCACCTGTTGACGCCGCCCGGCAAGAGCCCGGCTGGCGCGGGTCAGGACCAGGGCCCGGTGCGCAAGATAGTCAAGGGCAAGAAGCTGGTGCGTTGCCAGTGCGGCAACGTCAAGGCTCCGGGCAGGCCCTGCAGCGTCTGCGGCTCGGTTACCACTGGGGTGTACAAATGAGACTCACCCGGCCTGGCATGGCGGGCATCGCCCTGCTGGCGGGGGCGGCGCTGGTGGCGTTGTTATCCTTTGTGCTGCCCCAGGTCAGCAAGTCCGCCGCCGTGATAATCCTGGACCGCTACTCCACGGTCTTCCTCTACCCTCTCACCATCCAGAACGTCATGATCGTCCTGTTCATGGTGGGCCTGGGCGAACTGATCATGCGCTGGCGGGCGGTGCGCTTCGAGCGCCGGTTCCTGCGCAAGCACTACCTGCCCGAAGACGACCGCACCGTGCTGCAGAGCCACGACCTGGGCCCCATCCGCCAGGCGGTGCGCGGGGACATCCACGAGGACGGCGCCTATCTGCCGGCCATGATCGACCGCTCCATCCTGCAGTTCCAGGCCAGCCGCTCGGTGGAGCAGACCAACAGCATCCTCAGCTCCGTGAACGAGATCTACTTCAACCAGATGGAGCTGAAATACAACATCCTGCGCTACCTGAGCTGGGTGATCCCCACCATCGGCTTCATCGGCACCGTGGTGGGCATCGCCTACGCCCTGAGCGACCTGAACCCGGCCAACCCGGACCTGGGCCTGATCACCAAGACCCTGGCCATCGCCTTCAACACCACCCTGCTGGCCCTGGTGCTCAGCGCCATACTGGTCTTTTGCATCCACATCGTGCAGGAGCACGAAGAAGGCTCGCTCAACGCCGCCCACCAATACTGCCTGCACAATCTGATCAACCGGCTTTACGTGGGCCAGTAGCCGGGGCCGTAGTTCCGCGGTGAAGCCACCCCTCAAATCGCTGCCCGCCGCCGCTGAAACCCTGGGCGGCGATTTGCCGGGCGCGGCCCCGGCGGCGGGGGCCTAGCCCAAGATGCGCCGGCGCTACCGGGACATAAACGTCTTCAACCTGTCCATGCTGGACGTGATCGCCTCGGCCATGGGCGCCTTCCTGATCATCATGGTCATCATCATTCCTTATTTTAATAAGGAGTCGCAGAGGCTAATAAGCGAGAACCAGCAACTGCGTCAGCAGGTCCAGCAGCAGCAACAGCAGATACAGAGCCTGCAGCAGCAGATACAGCAACTGCTGCGCCAGCAGGCCACCTCCCAGGATGTGCGCCGGCAGCTCGAACGGCTGCAGCAGCAGATACAGCAGCAGCAACAGCAGATTCAACAGCAGCAGCGGACCATAGAGCAGCAGCGCCAGCAGAACGCCGGCCTGCAGCGCGAGGTGCAGGCCCTGCGCCAGCGGCTGGCCAAGACCTTCCTGATCATCATAATCTCCTGGAAAACCCCCAAGCACGACGTGGACCTGCACGTGGTGGACCCGGCCGGCCACGAGTTCTGGTACAAGAAAAAGTCCTACCCCAACGTGCCCGGGGAGCTGAGCGAGGACGCCCAGATCGGCCCCGGCCAGGAGGTGTGGGTCATAACCCAGGCCCCGCCCGGGGACTACAAGATCTACTACAACCTGTATAACCCCCACGGGAACATGACCGCGCCTGCGGTGAACGGCATGGTGTACCACCGCGACGGCTACAATCGCCTGCCCCAGAAGGTCCTGACCCGCATCAAGCAAAAGGTCTTCGTGGCCACGGTCACGGTCAAGCCCGACGGCAGCGTGGTCATCCGCTAGCTGGGTTTGCGCGGCTGGCGCCGCGGGCCGCGGTTGGCCGGCCCTACTGCACCAATCTGAAGGTCTGTCTGGGCTCGCCCAGGAAGAAGCTGTCGCCGAAGGCCAGGGGGCTGGGCCGCTGGGCGCCCAGCCTCTGGCCGTCGGCCAGGAAGGTGCCGCCGGTGGAGCCCAGGTCCTCCAGGAGGAAGCGGCGGCGCGAGCGGCTGTAGCGCAGGGCCGCGTGCCGCCGGCTGACCATCTTCTGGTCCTGAGGAAAGACCAGGTTGGCCACGGACGGGTCCCGCCCCAGCACGATCTCCTGCTCGTCCAGGGGGAACTTCTCGCCGGCAAACACCCCGGTGACGCCCACCAGATAGGCCTGGATCGGCGCCCGCGGCGCCAGGCCCAGTCGTTGGGTGGTGCCGGTCTTGGCGAAGCGGGCCGCCTTCTGCTGAAACTCCTGGCTGGGCGTCCAGCGCAGCACCCCGAAGAAGAACAGGGCCGGGAACACCAAGCAGGAGTAGATCCACTTGACCGCGATGATCCAGGGCGGGCCCTCCACGAACAGGTAGTAGAAGACGGGCGGGCGCATCTTGAGCAGCAGCAGCGAGGTCAGCAACCAGTCGCACAGCGGCATCACCACCAGGCCCACGGCCAGGGAGAAGGCCGCCTGCAGCCAAGGCGAGCCCTGGAGCCCCCCGCCCAGGCGCCGGAAAAAGACCAGGGCCAGGGTGGTCACCAAGGCGCTCAGGGGCCAGCTAATCAGGTTGGCGCCCAGGATGTAGTACCAGGGACGCACGCCCACCGGGGCCAGGGTGTTGGCCAGGTAGGCCAGCAGGGCCAGGCCCGCGATCAGATAGGTGGCCCGGCGGTAGAGCGCCTTCAGGGTGCGCTCCTGCTGGTCGTCCTGGGGCGAGTACTCGAACACCCGCTGGAAGCAGAGTCCGAAGCCCACGTACAAGGTGGTGATCAGCAAAAAGGCCCAGATGTGCTGGGCGTAGAGCCTGAGCATCTGCTCCAGGGACAGCCGCCAGGCCGGGCCGGGCAGCAGGGCCTGGAAGACATTCTGCGCGGCCCCGAAGGAGAGCATGATGATCACGCACAGCTCGTACAGGGCCAGGGCCGCCAGGCCACCCAGGATGAACAGGATCACCCCGATGACCCACCAGGCGTCCGGCGGGGCCTTTAGCGCCGCGGCCACCGCCGCCCCTAAGAGGGCCCCGGCCGCGCCCGCTGCAATGAACACCAGCACTTTCTGCAGGGGCCAGGCAATGAAGCCGCCCACGATGGCCAACAGCACCGCGCCCGCCAGCGCCGCGGCGTTGTTGTGCCCGATGAGCGCCCCCAGCACGAAGCCCAGGGCGCCGCCGAACACCACGCCGATGAAGATGATGTAGACCTTGAAAAGCCGCAGGCCCCAGAGGACGAAGGCCACGGCCAACGCGCAGGTGAGTATGTTGATGATGTTTTGGGCTATTGGCGGCACCCGATCCTCCTAGCGCCGCACCCCGGGCCGCCTCTCCTCCTGCTGATCGCGCTGCTTGTAATTCAGCCAGGCGATGGTCTCTATGGCCTTGGGGTAGGTGGCCAGCACGTCCTCATAGCCCACCTGGGACGAGCCCACCAAGAGCGGCTTGCGCGAATTTTTTTCGTACATGCAGACCAACAGCTTGCCCTGTTGGTCCGGAGCCGGGTAGTAGAAACCCCAGATCACCGCGTATTGCACGCCCAGCTTGGTCATGATCTGGGCCAGCACCGTGGTCTGCTTTTTGGTCAGGGGCGGGCGCAGCAGGTCGTCCACGCTGGCGTGCACCACCGCGCCGGCCAGCGACTCCAGGCTGCCGGTCTCCTTCAGGTAGTCCGAGGCGTTGAAGCCCTGCACCCCGCTGAGGGCCGCGTTCAACTGCTGCTCGCTCACCGCCTGGGGCACGCCGGGCATGTCCTCCACCCGGGCGATGGCCGCGGCCGCCTTCTGGGCATCGTAGCCGCCGGGCCAGCCGGCCGGTCCGTGGTTTTGCTCCGGGTCCTTGATGAACGGCGGCAGCACCGCGATCTTGCCCTGGCCGGGCTCCTGGCCCGGCTGCGAGGCGGGCGCTGGTGCCGTGGCCGCCGCGGCCGTCGGTTTGAGCTTTTCGATGGGCAGGCACTTCTTGGCCTGAGCCTGCAGCTTGGCCCGCAGGTTCTTAACGTTGCCGGACACCAGCGTCACGTCCGCGCTGTCGGCGTAGACCTGGCTGACCTGCACCACGGCGATCTTTTCGCTGCGGGTGATGTAGCCCGACACCGGGTGCTGGTACTTGGTGGCCACCACCACCGCGAAGCGGTCGCCCTGCTTGACGCCGTGGGTGGTGCCCCGGTCCAGCATCAGTTTGCCCTGCGTCTCCCAGATGATGCCCAGGGAGGCGGCGGGCGCCGGGGCGGCCGGCGCGGCCGCGGCGCCGCCCGGCTTGGCCTGTCGCCACAGGGCCATGACCTGCTGCGACTGCCCTCCGGGCGGCCGGTATTGCCCATAGGCCTTCTTGGCCAGCCCGAAGTGCTCCAGCACCTTATCCCGGTTCTGCACCGCCTGGTACACCAGCCCCAGATAGAAATGGGCCCGGGCCTGCATCTCCGGGGTCAGGTCGCCGGCGGCCAGGGCCTTGTGCAGGGAGTCGCGGGCGGCCGGGAAGTTGGCCTGGTTGTACTGCTCCATGGCGTTCATCAAATACCCGGCGCCCCCGGCCCCCCAGCAGATCGCCCCCGCCAGCAGCCCCAGGCCCAGGGCCAGGGCGCAAGGCCATCGCATGGATCGCCGCCAAGTCATTATTAGTCCTCCCCCCGCGTCCGCACGAGCTGGAAGCGTATGTTCACCGTCCTCCCCCGCCGGAGGACGACGTTGGTCTCCTGGCTCCGGTACCCCGACAGACGGGCGCTGAGCACGTGCGGACCCAGGTAGAGGTTGCTCCGGGTCAGGGGCGTGTAGCCCAGGGGTATGCCGTCCAGGAATATCTCCGCCGCCGGCGAGGAGTTCACCGACAGCGCGCCGCCGGTGAGGGTGGCCTGGGTCCGGGTGGTCTGGTTCTTCTGGATGCTCACCGTGACCTTTTGCGTGGCGCCGTACGCCCGCACCTCCAGGACCTGGCTGCCCACCGGCAGCTTGACCCCGGACAGGGGCGTGGAGCCCAGCAGGCGACCGTTGAAATAGACGCTAGCCTTGGGGTAGCAGTTCAGGCTCAGGTAGCCGTGGTCCAGGGGGGCCTTGCGCAGCACCGCCACCTTCCAGAGCCCCTGCTGGGCGCGGTGGGACTGCGGGTCCAGCTGCCGGGCCTTCTTGTATTCGCCCTCGGCCGCGTCCAGCTGCTTGGCGGCCAGGTGGCTATCGCCCCGGTCCAGGGCCCGGCTGAGCAGGAACCTCTGCTCCTCGGCCAGGCGCTGCAGCAGGCCCTGGTCCAGGCGGCCCGTGGGCGACAGGCCCTTGCTGCGCTGGAAGCGCTTGGCCGCGTCCTGGGAGGCCCGGTCCCAGCGGCCGTGCGCCGGGCCGCTGTACAGCCCCAGCGCGGTCAGCAGCCGCTGGGCGCGCTGGTTCTCCGCGCTGCTCAAGGAGCTGGGCGGCGGCGTGGGCTTGGGTTTGGGCTTGGGCGCACTGGCCCTCTGGGGCGGCGGCGTGGGCTTGGGCGTCGGCGCAGTCGCCACCGGCGGCGGGCCGGGCGGCGTGGGCTTGGGCGCCGGCTTGACCGCCACCGGCGCCGGCGGGCTGGGTGGCTTGGGCGTGGGCGCCGGCGGGGTCGGCCCGTGCATGAACAGGAAGGCCGCCAGGCCCAGGGCCACCAAGCCCCCCACTCCGGCCGCCAGCCCGATGGCCAGCTTGGACTTGTTCGGGGCCCCCCCGGTCGCGGGCGTCAGGGGCACGGTGGGCGGCGGCGGGGCGGCCGCTAGGGGCCGGGTCGGCTGGGCGGCTTCCCGGGGCCACAGCGCCGCCTCCAGGGCCTCCACGGACTGGTAGCGGTCGTCGGCCTTCACCGCCAGGCAGTGCAGCACCGCCTGGCTGATGTGCTCGGGCACCGACAGCTCCGCGCGCTCGGCCAGGGGGATCAGGTCGTCCTGGTACAGCCGGTCCGGCGACTCCGGCGGCAGCTCGCCGCTCATCAGCAGGTACAGGGTGGCCCCCACGGCGTAGATGTCGGTCCAAGGCCCGATGCTGCCCCGCGAGGAGTACTGCTCCAGGGGCGAGTAGCCGGGCTTGACCACCCGCACCGTGTCGCTGCGTTCGCGCACTGTGTACTTGGCGGCTCCGAAGTCGATGAGCTTGAGCTGGTTGCGCTCAGTGATGATGATGTTCTGGGTCGAGATGTCCCGGTGGTACACCTTGGCCGCGTGGATGCGCTTGAGCGCCTCCAGCACCGGGCGCATCAGGCGCAGGGTCTCCTCCACGCTCAGGCGGCCGCCGTGCTTCTGCAGGTAGGCGTGCAGGTCCGAGCCGGCCAGGTACTCCATGACCATGTAGGCGGTGTTGTTGGCCTCGAAGAAGTTGTGCACCGTGACGATGCCTTCCACCTCGTGGAACTGGGCCACGCGGCGGGCCTCGTCCAGGAACATGCGCAGGCCGATCTGCAGGAACTCCCGCTCTTCGGTGGAGTTGGCCATCACCGTGGACTGCCCCTGCAGGCGGGTGGCCAGGGCCGAGGGGAAGAACTCCTTGATGGCCACCTTGCGCTCCAGAGCCGCGTCCCAGCCTATGTAGGTGATGCCGAAACCGCCCTTGCCCAGGGGCAGCCCGCAGAGGTACTGGCCGAACAACAGAGTGCGCGGCTGCAGGTACAGCGACTCGGGGATGAACTTACTCTCGTCGTACCCGCAGACCGGACACTTGCTCTTGTCGCCCTTGAGGGCCATGCAATTTATGCAGCGCAGATGAAAATCTCTTTGGCTGTCCGCGGCCATTGCCTGAACTCCCGCGCTCGGCTAACTCTCAGCTCTGGTTGTTTACGCGGCGCCCCAGGCGCCCAAACCGCCCCCCGCCCCTTGCTCAGTGAAACAGCACCTTTTTCAAAAACCGGTGCACCGCGCCCTGCCCGCTCTTGTCCGTGGACATGGTGTCGCCGTCGCCCTCCCGGCGCGGCTCCTCGCCGCCGGCCGGCCGCGCCGGCGCCTGCTGCGCCTCCTCGGCCCCCACCACCGCGAAGACGACGTTGCCGGCCAGAGAGATGTAGTCGCGCAGGTTCAGGGCCCGCGGCCGCCCCGGCTCCATTGCCTCCAGGTCGTTGAGGAGGGTGCCCAGCTTGGAGTTGAGGTCCTGCACCATTACCCTACTGTTTTCCACCCATACCTGGCAATGCCGCCGCGAGACCCCGCGGTTGTCCGGGGTGTCGGCCAGCACCAGGTTGCACTGCCGGCTGCTGCGCCCGATCACCAGCGGCTGGGCGGACAGGGCGAAGCGCTCGCCGGCAAACTCGCCGGCCAGGCACAAGAGGGCCCAGCCCCTCGGCGCCGGAGCGGGGGCGGCGCCCTCCAGCAGGGCCCGGAACTCGGCCACCGACTGGGGCCGCTTCTGCGGGCTCAGCTCCAGGCCGCGCATGATCGCCGCCGCAATGCGGGGGGAGATGGCCCGCCGGGTCACCTGCTCTATGCTGGGCAGCTTGGCCCCGGCCACCCGGTCCGGGGCCGAGGGCGGCGGCAGCACGCCCCCGCTCTCCGCGCGGCCCCCACGCAGGCAGGCGTACATGGTGGCCGCGCAGGAATAGATGTCGCTCCAGGGGCCCTGCTTGCCCTCCTTGAGGTTCTCCGAGTACTGCTCCAGGGGCGCGTAGCCGTGGGTCAAAAAGACCGTCAGGTGGCTGGCGCCGGTGTAGTGGCGGGCGTTGCCGAAGTCGATCAAAAACGGCCGCCCTTTGTTGGGCAGAAAGATGTTGCTGGGCTTGATGTCCCGGTGGATGATGCCCGCCTGGTGCACCCTCTCCAGGCCGCAGAGCACCTCGCGCACTATCTCCAGCAGCTTGTCCTCGCTCAGGCCGCCGGGCTGGCGCCGGGTGAACTCGTCCAGGGTGGCGCCCTCCTTGTAGGGGGCCACGAAGTAGGCGGCGTTGTTCTCCCGGAAGGAGTAGTAGATCTTGCCGATGTTGGGGTCGTCGAACTTGGCCAGGGTGATGGCCTCGTTCAGGAAGGTCTGGATGCCCTGCTCGTAGCTATCGGCCATCTCGGCGCTGCCCGGCTGGATGGCGGTCTCGCCGGGGCCGCGCTTGGCGATCTTCTTGGGGAAGAACTCCTTGATCACCACCTTGCGCTGCAGGTTGTCCAGGCCCAGGTAGGTGATGCCAAAGCCTCCCCGCCCCAGGCAGCGGCCCACCAGATACTGCCCGGCCAACACCGTCCCGGCCCGCAGGGCCGGCGGAGGGTTGCCATAGTCGGCGCGCGAGTGGCAGGCCGGGCAGGGATCCCGGCCGCCGGTGAAGCTCATGCAGTAATAGCAGACGTTCTGCGCCACTAGTGCACCACGATCAACTGCGCGCTCAGGTTGTCCAGACGCCGCCCCTGCTGGGCGGCCCGCTTCTCGGCCAGGGCGAACAACCCCCGCAGGATGCGCGCCGGCGCCGCCGGCCGGGTGCGGGGGCCGAAGACCTGGGCCAACTCGGGGTCGCTGAAGTTCTCCCAGAAGCCGTCGCTGCACAGCAGGATGCGGTCGCCGCTCCTCAGCTCCAGGCAGCGCGGCTCCTGGCCCAGGCGCAGATCCCCCTCCATGCCCAGGGCCTTGACGATGCGGTTGCGGTCCGGGTGGCCCGCCACCTGGTCCGCGCCTATCTCCCCCAGGTCAAGCAACAGCTGCACCACCGAGTCGTCCCGGCTGCGCTGGAGGATGCTGCCCTCGCGGAAGAAGTAGACCCGCGAGTCGCCCACCGAGGCCGACCAGGCCAGGGGGCCCTGCACCAGCACCAGGCAGCAGGTGGTCTGCATACCTTCCAGCTCCGGCTGCGAGGCCGCCGCCCGCTTGATCTGGTCATTGGCCTCGCGCAGCACCTCGGTCAGACCGGCGGCCGTGGCCTCCTCGGCCGAGGCGGCCAGGCGCGCCAGCAGAAACTCCACCGCCAGCCGGGACGCGGTCCGCCCGGCCTGGTGTCCGCCCAGGCCGTCGGCCAGGACGTAGCAGTACAGCCCTTGCCGGGGGTCGGCGTAGGCGTCGGCGTAGTCCTGGTTCTGCTCCCGGTGGCCCAGGCTGCTCAGGGCCGCGTGCTCCAGCCGCGGGGAGCTCTTTTTGCGTTGCAGCAGTTGCCCCAGGGTCACGTCACTCCTTCTTGATGCGGAAGGCCTGGCTGCCCTTGGCCAGGTAGAAGACCTGTCCAGGCCTGAGCGGTTTGGGCACCCCCGGCTGCAGGCGCTGCTTGGGCGCCAGGAAGGTGCCGTAGGTGGAGCCCAGGTCCTCCAGCATGAACAAGCCGCTGGCCTCGTCGAAGCTGAGCTTGGCGTGGGCCCGGCTGATGTACTGGCCCTCCTCGGCCGGGAAGACGATGGCCGCCTGGCTGGAGCTGCGCCCCAGCACCACCGGCTCCTTGCCCAGGGGGAACTCCTGGCCCTGGAAGCTCCCGCTCACGCCCTCCAGGACGCCCTTGGGCCGGTGCTGCCAGGGGGAGTCGCTGGCCTGGCTGGGTCCCCGCCGGCTGGCCACCTGGAAAACCTCCCGGGGGTGGCCCAGGTAGAAGCGGTCGCCGCTGCGCAGGTTCACGGTCTGGTCCGGCCGCAGCCGGCGGCCGTTCTGCAAAAAGGTGCCCGCCTTGGAGTGGAGGTCCTTGAGCTCGAAACGGTCGCGGTCAACGTCGTAGCGCAGTTGGGCGTGCAGCGGCTCTATGTGGTACTGGTCCGCGCCGAAGACCGCCGCGGCCCGGCTGGCGTCCCGGCCCAGGTACAGGGGCCCCGGCCCCAGGGCGAATTCCTTGCCGCCCAGGTGCCCGCTGATGCCCTGCAAATAGCCCTTCAGCCCTGCCCGGCTCCGGGTCAGGGCCCCCAGGCCCACCGTCTGCCCCGCCCGGGCCAGGCCCTGCACAAAGGCCTGGCGGCGCGAGGCATTGAGGACCACCACCAGCGACAGCACCGCCACCACTAAGGTCATGGCCATGGCCGCGTAGAGCCAGGGGCTGATGGCCGCGGCGCCGCCGGCCGCGCTGGGCTCGCAGGGGCCGCTGGCGGTCAGGAAGCTGACCCCCTGCTTTTGCAGCACCTGGATCACCTCGCTGGCCGACACGGCCCAGCTTATGCCCTGGGGCGGGATGATGGCCCCGGGCTGGCGGCCCTCGGCCACGGCCTTGATGAACTCCCGCAGCTGGGGCGAGAAGCTGGGGGCGAAGGTGTTGACCCCCATCACCTGCCCACAGTCATTGATCAGGGGGCCGCCGCTGTTGCCGGGGTTCAGGGCGGCGTTGGTCTGCAGCACCCGCCGGCCGGAGCCCTCGCGGGTGATGTTGCTGACCACGCCGTTGGTCACCTTGGCCTGGAACAGGTTCTCCCGGCTGGCATTGGGCAGCCGGTCGGCGGCGCCGGGGTAGCCGATGGCCCAGGTCTGCTCGCCCTTGCGTACCATCTCCACCGGCACCAGGGTCATGGGCGGCGCCGAGAGGCCCTCCATCTTCAGGACGGCCAGGTCCAGCGCCTTGGAGGACCACAGCACCTTGGCCGGGAACTGCTGCTGCTGGCTGGCCCCGAAGGCCACCACGATCTTGGCCGGGTTGCCGGCGATGACGTGGTTGTTGGTGATGAAGTGTCCCTCACGGCTGACCACGAAGCCCGAGCCGGTGGCCACCCGGCGGTTGCTGTGGAAGCACAGCACCCGGCCCACGCTCTTTTCCACCTGGGCCAGGTCCGGCCGGGCCGCCGGGGCCGGCGGGGCCCAGGCCGCCAGCAGGCACAGGCCCAGAGCCAGGGCCAGCGGCGTCCGCATCCGCCGGACCGCCGCACACACTTTTTCCGCCCGTGACTGCATGGTCCTCACTCCTCGGTATCGGCCTTGGCCTTGTCCGGCGGCGCCTTCTCCGGCTGCACCTGGGCCGGCGGGGTGGTGTCGGCCGGGGGCTGGGGCTTGTCCTGGTCGGCCGCGGCT
>JBFMFU010000076.1:0-49895 GCA_040751985.1 Thermodesulfobacteriota bacterium
GCCAGGCCCAGGCCCTGTCGGCCGGCCTGGGTCAGCAGCGGGCGGCTGAAGTCGAACAGCCGGCCGTGGTCGGCCGCCTCCAGCTCCATGTCCCGGATCAGGGCCTGGGCCCGCTCCCGGAAGCCGTGGCCCAGCACGGCGGCCGCGGCCCCAGTGCTGGTGCGAGCGTTTCATAGGCGGTAAGCGCTTCGCAGGCACCCCTCTACAGCCCAATCTCAGCCCGGCCTTGACAGATATTTTGTTTTAGTATAATTGAATATACTATTATGAAGCCTCTGGAGTTGGCCCAAATCTGCAAGTGTCTGTCCGCGGACACCCGGCTGCGCCTGCTGCGGCTCTTGAAGGACCATAGTCTGTGCGTGGGGGCCCTGGCCCGGCGCCTGGGAATCACTCCGGGCGCCGTATCCCAGCATCTGCGTATCCTGCGTCAGGCCGGCTTGGTGGTCCCGGAAAAGCGGGGCTACTTCGTCCACTACCGGGTGGACCAGCGGGCCTTGGACCAGTGGCTATCAACCTTGCAAAAGACGTTCGGACCCCAGGCCGGGCGGGAATACGGGCCACCGCCGTTCTCCCTGACCATGACGCCAAAAGGAGAATGACCATGTGTGACTGCCATCAGAGGGGTTGTCAGCGCCCCGAGGAGTTGATCGGCAAGCCCGAGGACTGCTCCCCGGAGCAGATTCGCAAGTGTCACGGCGAGGTCAAGGATCACCCTTGCGCGCCGGAAAAAAAGGAGGAGTAGTTGGCCGCCGAATCAAACGGCCCCGCGGTGGCGGTGGAGGGCTTGAACAAAAGCTACGGCGCCGTTCCTGCCCTGCGGGGAGTCAGCTTCACCATGCCCCGGGGCGGGGTCTTCGCCTACCTGGGCCCCAATGGCGCCGGCAAGACCACCACCATCAACATCCTCTGCGGCCTGCTCCGCCCGGACTCCGGCCGGGTCACGGTCTGCGGCCTGGAGGTCAGTCAAGAGCCGGTGAAGGTCAAGGCGCGCATCGGGGTGGTGCCGGACGAGTCCAACCTCTACCCCGAACTTTCCTGTGGCCGCAACCTGGACTACCTGGGGGAGCTCTACGGCCTGACCCGCGAGGCCAGGCGGGCGCGGGTGGCCGAGCTGCTGGCGCTGTTCTCCCTGGCCGACCGGGCCCAGATGCCCTTCCGCGCCCTCTCCCGGGGCCTGAAGCGCCGCCTGGTGCTGGCCGCGGCCATGGTGCACGCGCCGGAGGTCCTCTTTCTGGACGAGCCCACCATCGGTCTGGACGTGCCCAGCGCCCGGGCCCTCCGGCAGCTCATCCGGCGTATCAACCAAGAGGGGACCACCGTCTTCCTGACCACCCATAACCTGGCCGAGGCCGAGGAGTTGGCGGACCGGGTCTGCATCCTGATCCAGGGCCGGGTGGTGGCGATTGGCACGCCCGGCGAGATTCGCAGCCGGGTGGAGCGCGGCACCTATCTGCGGCTGGGCCTCAGCGGCGAGGCAGCAGCCGAGGATCTGCTGTCAGCCTGCCCGGCCGTCAAGCAGGCCCAGCGCCAGAACGGCCTCTGGCGCCTGGAGGTGGCGGCCCTGCACGCGGCCCTGGCCCAGTGCCTGGCCTTTGCCGAGGCCAGGCAACTAACCGTCAACGAGGTGGGGGTGGAGCGCCCAACCTTGGAGGAGGCGTTCCTGTCCATCGTGCAACAAGGCCAGCCGCCGGAGGTCGGTCAGAGATGAGTCAAATGACGCGCGCCCTGGCCATAGGCCGCAAAGACGTGGAAAGCTACTACGCCAAGCCGCCCCTCATCACCTGGGCGCTTCTGTTCCCGGCCGTGTTGATGCTGGCCATGTACCTCAAGGACCCGGGCGGCTACCTGGCGGTGGCGCCGGGGGTGATCGCCATGACCCTGCTGTTCGGCTGCACCTCCATGGCGGCCATCGTGGTCACCTTTGAGAAGCGCGCCGGCACCCTGCGCCGGCTGCTCCTGACCCCGGTCACCCCCCAGACCATCATCCTGGGCAAGGCCGGCAGCGCCGCCGCCTACGGCCTGGGCACCTCCCTGGTGCTGGCCCTGGGCCTGGGCCTTTTGCTGGGCATGCCCCAGGCCAACCCCCTGGCCTTTGCCGTCGGCCTGCTCCTGGCCGCGGCGGCCTTCTCCCTGCTGGGCATCCTGGCCTCGGTCATGGTGCGGGAGGTCTTCGAGGCCATGACCCTGATGAACTTCTTCCGCTTCCCCACCCTGTTCATCAGCGGGGTGTTCATGCCCCTGGAGACGTTCCCGGCCTGGTTGCTGCCCCTGGCCATGCTCTCGCCCCTGACCCATGCGGTGGAGCTCTTGCGCCTGGGGGTGTCCGGGACCTGCTACTTTGCCTGGCCCTGGATTCCGGCCCTGGTCCTGGCGGCCTATGTCCTGGGGGCCTGGTGGCTGGTCGTCCGCGGCTTCCGGCGCCGGGCCGGGCAATAATCCCGCGGCGGGGCGCCAGCCCCGGCCCCGGCAAAATTTTTGCGCTGTGTAAAAAAGCCTCGCGCCGGGGCATCTCCGTATAATTTATATGCAGACGGCTGTGCCGCCCTGCCGAACAACGTATAATAACCCTATTGTTTTTAGCAAGTTGTCCAGCGGAGCCGCCCTGGTCCATTTTTTGCTGCACCATTCCCACGTCTTTTTGATGGGCCTTATGGAGAGGAGTTAAGTCATGGCTCTGGTTTCCCTGGAGAGCGTGGGCAAGACCTATCGCCTGGGTGAGATGGAGGTGTCCGCCCTGGCCGACGTCACCCTGGCCATAGAGGAGGGGTCCTTCGCGGCCCTGGTGGGGCCTTCGGGCAGCGGCAAGACCACGGCCCTGAACCTCATTGGCTGCCTGGACCGGCCCAGCACCGGACGGGTGACCGTGGCCGGCCAGGACGTGAGCCTGCTGGACCGGCGGCAGGGGGCCGCCTTCCGGGGCCAGAAGCTGGGCTTTGTGTTTCAGGAGTTCAACCTGCTGCCCGTGCTCACCGTGACCGAAAACGTAGAGTACCCCCTGCTCATGATCCGCGACCTGCCCAAGGCCCGGCGCGGGCCGGCGGTGGCCCGGGTCCTGGCGGCGGTGGGCATGAGCGATCAGGCGGCCAAGTACCCGGCCCAGCTCTCCGGCGGCCAGAAGCAGCGGGTGGCCGTGGCCCGGGCCCTGGTGGGCGAGCCGGCCCTGGTGCTGGCCGACGAGCCCACGGCCAACCTGGACGGGGCCACGGCCCAGCGGGTGATCGCCCTCATGCGGCAGATGCGCGACGAGTTCGGCACCACCTTCGTGTTCTCCACCCACGACCCGAGGGTGATGGAGCAGGCGGAGGTGCTGTTCAATCTCCGGGACGGCCGCTTGGTGGATGCACCGGCCACGGCGCGGGAGGTGGGCCATGCTTAAGATCATCCGCCTGGCGCTCAAGAACCTCACCCGCTACAAACGCCGCACCCTGCTCACCGGCCTGTTGATCGCCTTCGGGGTGGTGGCGGTGATTGTATTCGTGGGACTCAGCGATTCCTTTAAACGGGCGGTGGTGGGCCAGATCACCGATTCGGTGCTGAGCCACCTGCAGGTGCACCGCAAGGGTTATATGAGCAGCATCGACAACCTGCCCCTGGACCGCATGCTGCCTGCCAAGGCCTATCAAAAGCTGACCAGCACTCTCTCCCAGGAGCCGGGCGTCGAGGCCTTCTCGCCCCGCATCAAGTTCGGGGCCATGCTGAGCAACTACGCCCAGACCACCAACGTGCGCCTGAACGGCATCGACCCGGCCAAGGAGCAGGCCGCGGTCCCCCTGCTGAAATCGCGCATCAAAGATGCGGCGCACGCCGATGTACTGCTGAACCCCGGCGAAGTGCTGCTGCCAGAGATGTTGGCCAAGGGCATGGGGCTCAAGACCGGCGACACCGTGGTGCTGGTGGCCAACAACAAGGATGGCTCGGTAAACGGCATGACCTTCAAGGTGGCCGGGGTGGTGGAGAGCCTGATGGGCCCCGGCGGCCGCGACGGCTACCTGCACATCAAGGACGCCGCCACCCTGCTCAGGATGACCACGCCGGAGATCAGCGAGGTGGCGGTGCGCGTGAAGGACTTTGACCGCCTGGACGAGGTGGCGGCCCGGCTGGGCGGCGCGCTGGAGCCCATGACCAACCAGAAGGGCAAGCCCATGTTCGAGCTGCACACCTGGGCCCAGCTAACGCCCTTTCATAACGTGGTGCGCATGATAGACCTCATGAACCTGGGCATCAAGGTCATCCTCATCGCGGTGGTGCTGATCAGCGTGCTCAACGTGATGATGATGAGCGTGTATGAGCGGGTGCGGGAGATCGGGGCCCTGGCGGCCATGGGCACCAGCCCGGGCCGCATCCGGGGGCTTTTCTTGGCCGAGGGCTTCTGTCTGGGCCTGGTCAGCTCCCTGGCCGGGACGGCCATCGGCTTGGGGGCCTTGCTGGTGATGAACCTCACCGGGGTCAAGGTGGCCTTCGGAAGGGGCAGCGACTTTGTCCTGTCCCCGTCCATCTCACCGGCGGAGGTGATCTCCGCCGGCCTGATCGTGCTGGCGGTGTCCGTGCTGGCCAGCTTGCAGCCCGCGGCCAAGGCGGCCCGGCTGGAGCCGGTGGAGGCGTTGCGCCATGTCTAGAAACAGCGGAAGGATGATGATGCCGATGCACATGCGATCGTTCCTGGCCCTGGGCCTGATCCTGGGCCTGCTCTTGGCCGCGGGACCGGCCCGCGCCCTGACCGGCGTGCAGATACTGGAAAAGGTGGACCACAACCTCCAGCCCGGCGACCTGGAGATGTACCGCAAGATCATCAACATAGAGCCCGACGGCAAAAAGAAGGAGTTCGTGCTCTGGTTCCTGCGCAAGGACAAAGACAAGATCGTGACTCTGTTCGTGGCCCCGGCCAGCGAGGTGGGCCGGGCCACCCTGCGCCTGGGCGACAACATGTGGCTCTACATCCCCAACGTGGGCAAGCCCATCCGCATAACCAGCATGCAGTCGGTGGTGGGCGGCGTGTTCAACAACGCTGACATCATGCGCCTGGACTACAGCGTGGAGTACAACGTCACCACCTTGGGCGAGGACCAGGGCCAGTACCTGCTGGACCTCAAGGCCAAGACCGGGGCCGTGGCCTACGACCGCCTGAAGATGTGGGTGCTCAAGAAGGAACTGGTGCCCACCAAGATCGAGTGCTACGCCGCCACCGGCATGCTCATCAAGACCATCCACTTCAAGGAGATAAAGGACATCGGCGACGGGGTGGTGCGGCCGGCGGTCATGGAGACCGACAGCCCATTATACCGAGGCTATAAGTCCATCATGATCTCGGCCAAGCTCAAGAAGCGCACTCTGCCCGACGAGGTCTTCACCCTGAACTACATGCCCCGGGTCCAGGGCCTGCGCTAGGACCATGGCCACGCTCTGGCGCGCGGCCCTGGTTTGCCTGCTGCTGGTGTCCTGGGCCGCCTGGGCCTGGGCCGGAGAGTACGACCTGAACATCCCCGAGGCCGAGAAGCGGCCCTATGAGTTGGGCGGCCGGGTGGAGATGCGCTATATCCAACACCGGCTGAACCCGGACTCGGCGCTCTACAAGTTGAATTTCTACAACAAGCAGCCCGGCGCCTACGTGGATGAGTGGCGGCCCCTGGCGGAGCTTCGGGGAAACTATCGCCAGGGCATTCTGCAGGTGCACTTCCTGACCCACCACGAGTACGACCTGAGCTACCGCGGCGGGGAATGGGTCAACAAGGTCTACGAGGCCTATGCGTCCCTGAAGCCCACGGTGAGCCTGGCCCTGGAGGGGGGCAAGAAGGCCTTTTCCTGGGGCAAGGGCTACGCCTGGAACCCGGCCGGCTTCGTCAACCGTCCCAAGGACCCCGACGACCCGGAGCTGAATCTGGAGGGCTACAGCTTCCTGGGCGCGGAATACATCAAGAGCTTCACGGGCAGCGCCCTGAGCAACTTGGCCTTCACCGCCCTGGTGCTGCCGGTTATGGACGACTGGGAGAACACCGAGCTGGGCCAGAGCGGCGATATTAACTACGCCCTGAAGCTCTATCTCCTCTGGTACAACACGGACTTGGATTTCATCTACTTCGGCGGCCCCCAGCAGGCAGACAGCTACGGCTTCGACTTTGCCAAGAACCTGCTGGAGAACTTCGAGGTGCACGGCGAGGTGGGCCTGCGGCGGGCGGTGACGCGCACGGTGCTCAACTCAGCCGGGCAGACCACGGTCTCCCAGCAGGACCAGCTCAGCTATCTGGTGGGCATCCGCTACCTCAACTCCGTGGAGACCACCTTCATCGTGGAGTACTACCACAACGGGGCGGGCTACGACCGAAGCGATCTGGACGCCTTCTTCGCCTACCAGGACTGGGCCTATCAGCGCTGGCTGGCCACGGGCAACGCCTCCTATATGCAGCGGGCGGAGACCGTCACCCGGCCCTACTACCGCCAGCGCAACTACGGCCAGGACTACCTCTACATCAAGATCACCCAGAAGGAGCCAGGGGACATCCTCTACTTCAATCCCTGGCTGGCCCTGATGGTCAACTTAGAGGACCGCAGCTTCAACCTGCAGCCCGGCCTGACCTACACCCCGGTGACCAACCTGGAGCTTAACTTCCGGGTGGGCATACCCATCGGCCCGGCCGGCACCGAGTTCGGGGAGAAGCAGGACCTGTTCCGGCCCGAGGTCTGGGTAAGGCGTTATTTTTAGGCCGAAGCGCCAAAATTTGTGCGATCTCAATGAACCATTCTATAGAAAAAACCAACAAATTTGATGCCTGCTAACAGCCGATGGAATAGGGTCTCCGCATTTCACTCAGTTAAACCCAATCTCTATTTGTCCTCGCCTTTCCCCGCCTCGGCCAGCGAAAAAGGGGCGGTTGATCACGATGAGGGGCATCCTTGGCCAGCCGGTAGCGAAATCTCCCTGCCTCCCGGATCAGCCCCCGCTTGCGCATTTCCTGCCGCCATTCAAACATCCCCCGGCGATGCACTCCGGATACCAGTATTAGGTCTGTTGACGAGAACGCCCCCCGCAGACTTAACTGATGCGCTGCCCGCCAAAGGTTCCTGAAGGCCTACCCCTGGCGTTTGTCCAGCTTTTCTACCAGCCGGCAATGGCAATCAGGCAGTAGGATTACCTCCCCGCGCTCAACCAGATACTCCAAGGCCTGGTTCACATGGCGGAGGGTGTGCCCGCACTCATCCATCAGGTGCGAATACAAATCCCCCACCGAGGTCATGCCGCCGCCTTTTGCGGTCCTGTTTTCTAGATGCGCCGGCGGCCCAGGCGCAGGCTGTTGGTCACCACCGACACGCTGGAGAAGGCCATGGCTGCCGCGGCCATGACCGGGTGCAGGTCGCGGATGAACAGGGGCACCCAGGTCACGCCGTGCAGCACGCCGGCCGCCACCGGCACCAGGGCCGCGTTGTAGAAGAAGGCCCAGAAGAGATTCTGCTTGATGGTGCGCATGGTGGCCTTGGACAGGCGGATGGCCCGGGCCACGCCCGACAACTCCCCGCCCACCAGGGTCACGTCGCTGGCCTCCATGGCCACGTCGGTGCCGGTGCCGATGGCCACGCCCACGTCGGCCCGGGCCAGGGCCGGCGAGTCGTTGATGCCGTCGCCCACCATGGCCACCACGCCGCCCTCCTCCTGGGCCTGACGCACCACTTGCTCCTTGTCCTCGGGCAGCACCTCGGCCTTCACCCGCTCTATGCCCACCTGGCCGGCGATGGCCTGGGCCGCGCGCTGGTTGTCGCCGGTGAGCATCACCGGTGTGATGCCCATGCCCTTCAGCTCGGCCACGGCCTGGGCCGCGTCGTCCTTCTTGGCGTCGGCCACGGCCAGCACGCCGGCCAGCACCCCGTCCAGCTCGGCCAGCATTACGGTCTTGCCCTGGGCCGACAGCTCCTCCACCAGGCGGGCGGCCGGTTCGGGCAGGGGCGCGCTCTGGGCGAACCAGGCCGGCTTGCCCACCCGCACCTGGCGGCCGTCCACCTTGGCCGAAAGGCCGAAGCCGCTGGCGGCCTGGAAATCCTGCACCGGCGGGATGGCCAGCCCCCGCGCGCGGGCCCCGGCCACCACGGCCTGGGCCAGGGGGTGCTCGCTGCCGCTCTCGGCCCCGGCGGCCAGGGCCAGGGCCTGGTCTCCGCCGTCGCTCAGGGGCTGCCAGTCGGTCAGGGCCGGCTGGCCCTTGGTGATGGTGCCGGTCTTATCGAACAGCACCGTGGTCAGCTTGTGCGCGGTCTCCAGGGCCTCGCTGTTCTTGAACAGGATGCCCAGGCCGGCGCCCTTGCCGGTGCCCACCATGATGGCCGTGGGCGTGGCCAGGCCCAGGGCGCAGGGGCAGGCGATGACCAGCACCGCCACCATGCGGATCATGCCCGGCACGAAGGCCCCCTCCAGGTACCACCACAGGCCCAGGGTGAAGAAGGCGATGAGGATGATGATGGGCACGAAGTAGGCCGAGACCTGGTCGGCCAGGCGCTGGATGGGGGCCTTGGAGCCCTGGGCCTGGCGCACCAGGCGGATGATCTGGGCCAGGGCCGTGTCGCTGCCCACGCCGGTGGCCTTGATCTTCAGTAGCCCCTGCTGGTTCACCGTGGCCCCGAACACCCGGTCGCCCGCGGCCTTGTCCACGGGTAGGGACTCGCCGGTCATCATGGACTCGTCCACGGCCGAGGCGCCCTCGAGCACCTGGCCGTCGATGGGGATGCGCTCGCCGGGGCGCACCACCACCACCTGGCCGGGTCGCACCGACTCGGCCGGCACCTCCTGCTCCTGGCCGCTGTCGTCCAGCACCCGGGCCTTCTTGGGCGCCAGGTCCATGAGCTTTCTGATAGCCGCCGAGGCCTGGCCCTTGGCCGCGGCCTCCAGGAGCTTGCCCAACTTGATCAGGGTGATGATCACCGCCGAGGTTTCGAAGTAGACATGGTGGCCCACGCCGGGCACCACCGTCACCGCCAGGGAGTAAAAGTAGGCCGCCGAGGAGCCCAGGGCCACCAGCACGTCCATGTTGGCCGAGCCGTTTTTCACGCTTTTCCAGCCGCCGGTATAGAAGCCCCAGCCGGTGTAGAACTGCACGGGCGTGGCCAGGATGAAGAAGAGCCAGTTTACCCAGGGGGCCTCAATCCAGGGGCCCACCACGCTGAAGTCCCTCAACATGGAGAGCACGAACAGGGGCAGGGTGAAGGCCACGCCCACCCAGAAAAAGCGCTTCTGGGCCGCCAGCTCCCGCTGCCGGGCGGCCTGCTCCTCGTCCTCTGCCGGGGTGCCCTCCTTGGGCAGCACCAGCTCGTAGCCCGCGGCCTTGACCGCCCGGGCCATGTCCTCCAGGGTGGTCTGGGAGGGGTCGTAGTCCACGCTGGCAGTCTCGCTGCCGAAGTTGACCGTGGCCGCGATGACGCCGGGCAGCTTCTTGTTCAGGGTGCGCTCCACGGTGGCCGCGCAGTTGGCGCAGGTCATGCCCACCACGGGCAGCTCAACGTGCTTCTTGGCCTCGGGCACGATGAGGGTGTAGCCGGCCTTTTCCACCGCCGCGGCCATGGCTTGGGGCGAGGTCTGCTCCGGGTCGTACTCCACCGTGGCCGACTCGGTGCCGAAGTTTACGCTGGCCGAGGTCACGCCGGGCACCTTCTTGTTCAGGGTGCGCTCCACGGTGGCCGCGCAGTTGGCGCAGGTCATGCCTACGATGGGCAGCTCTATCTTGCGGGTGGCCATGCGTATTCTCCTGGGGGCTGCATGAGACAGGCGCGCCCGCCCCCGTTCGAGCGCGCCTTATTATCTAATATAGTCCCCTACGGCCGGGGGACAACCCGTTGTCCGGGCAGCCTCTGCCCTTACTTGTTCAGCGGCCAGGCGAAGCTGCGCTTGGCGGTCCCGATGTTCCGCAGGACCAGGGTGACCTTGGCGGCCTTGGCGTTCAAGGCCGGGAAGCTCAGGGTGCCGCTGCGGTGGTGGCCGCCGGGCGGGGAGCCCTTCCAGGAGCTGGGTTGATACTTGTTGCCCAGGTCATCGCTGAGGGTGGCGGCCTTGGTCAGGTCCTGGCTCAGTTCCACGGAATGGGTGCTCAGGCGCACCTGGAACACCGCCGGCTGGCCTGGGGCCAGCTTAGTGGGCTGCACCTCCACGGAAACCGCGGCCTGGCGGTCGCTCTGGCTCTCATAGGCCAGGGAGGCCCCGGCCAGGGAGAAGACCAGGGCCAGGGCGGCCACCAGGGCCAGGCCCGCTTGCTTGGCGTTTGTCGGCTTCATCACGTCTCTCCTTTAGTGAGCGGCCCTGCCCAGTCCCAGGGGCAGGCGGAAGAAAATGGAGGTCTCCTTGAACATGCCGTGGCTGGCCATCATGCGCAGCATGATCCAGATCCCCAGTAGGTTGCTGAGCACCCCCACCAGGAAGAACAGGTGCTGATACTGCTCCAGGGCCGCGGCCGCGCCCGAGAGGAAGGGCAGGCCGATGGACGGCAGGAAGGCGGCCAGGTAGTGGGAGCAGCAGGCGGCCATGGCCAGACCCGAGACCCCGCCCGAGGCGGCCAAAGAGGCGCGGGCCGAGCGCCGGGCCCGGTCCTGCAGGGTGGCTCGGAACAGGGCGTAGAGGGCGGCCTGCACCCCCAGCCCCAGGGCCAGGGCCAGCAGCCACCATCTGTACTCGGCGAACTGGGTGCGGGCGAACCGCCAGTCCGAAGTCAGGGTGATCAGCCCCAGGTAAAAGCCCAACACGGCCAGGGCCGCGGCCAGGCCCACCAGGTAGGGCCGCCAGCCGTGGGTCAGGCCGGGCCCGCCGGGCAGGGCGCAGCAGTCCAGGGCGCCCTGGCCCTGGGCGGTGTCGGCGTACTCATACCCTGCCTTGACCACCGCCTCCCGCAGCTGCTCCCGGTCCGCGTCCGCCTCGCTCAGGGACACGGTGGCGCGGCCCTGGTTCAGGTCCACTTCCACGCTCTTGACCCCAGGCACCTGGCGCAAGGCCTTTTCCACCCGCTGGGCGCAGTTGGCGCAGGTCATGCCCCTGATCCCGAAGGACACGGTCAGGGCGTCGTGGGGGGCCGCCGTTGCCGGGGTCGTGTCCGGCTCGCGGTTGACTTGCGTATCGGTCATGAAAGGACCTCCCCAGTTTCATATCCCAGGTTTTGCCTATGGTTTATTATAAAGCAATAGGCCTGCCATCTTGGCCGAATCGGGTTACGCGCCGCAATTTCTATGATAACAGTATCCATTATCCCAAACCCCACCCCTGCCGGTGCGAAGACATTACTCATGGTTGCGGTTGTTCGTATAAATTATTCCCGCTCGGCCGCCTACGACCCAGGCGGGGCAGAAAGGCCGGGGTCTGGGCTGCATAGCGGTCATAGGCCTCGCCGAAGCGGGCCCTGGCCTCCCTTTCTTCGCGCCGGGCCAGACGGACATACATCCACACCAGGACCGGGAACATGATCAGAGTGGGCAGGGTGGGCCACTGGAACAGAAAGCCCAGCATGATCAGGATGAAGCCCAGATACTGCGGGTGGCGCAGGCGGCCGTAGGGGCCGCTGACGGCCAGCTCCCCCCGCTGCTGGGCCCGGTGCAGCACCCGCCAGGCCCGGGCCATGAACACGAAGCCGGCCAGGATCAGAAAGTAACTGAATAGGTGCAGGGGATCGCTGTGGGCGTCGCCCTTCCAGCCCAGCAGGGTGTGCCAGAGGTGGCCGGAATTGTGCGAGAGCAGGTCCAGTTGAGGAAAGCGGTTGCCCAGCCAGCCGGCCAGCAGGTAGATGGTCAGGGGGAAGCCGTACATCTCGGTGAATAGGGCCACGATGAAGGCGGCAAAGGCGCTGAAGCTGCGCCAGTCCCGCTTGCTCTGGGGATGGAAGAAGCTGAAGGCGAAGATCAGGATCACCAGGGAGTTGATTGCCACCAACAGCCACAGACCATAGTCAGCCGGGTTACCCATGGGAGGGCCCCCGGGTCTGCTCCGTCTTTTCCTGGGCCGGGCCGTGGGTGGCGCAGGCGTGGCCTCCCCCATGGTCATGATCCCGGTGCATGAACAGGTGCATCAGGGGGCAGAGCAGGAACAGGCCAAAGGGCGCCAGGCTCCATAAGCGCGGGCCGCCCCAGTAGATCAACAGGCCGCCGCCCAGCATGGCCAGGACCAGCCAGGGCAGGCGGTTGGGGGCCAAGAGCCGGTTAAGCCAGGCCGGCAGGGTGGTTTGTTCCATGAGGGCCTCCTCGCGTGAAGTTGTTTTACGGCCCTGGGGTTGCATAAAAAGTGCCAGTATTTCAGTATGAATTTAACATATTGTTAATATTAATTTAGTTTTGTTGGGCCCTTGCATAGGTGCTTGACCGAGGCGGGAAAATTTTATGCGGCTGGTGGAAGGAGAAGGGCTAGCCCGGATATTTCATGAGGGTTGGTGGCATTACACACCGAACCAGTATTCATGGGGCCGTCATGAAAAAGGCGCCGACATTACCGGGGTACGGTTTGCACCCGCTTCCGGCACAGCCAGCCGCCGGCAGACAAGGCGGCCCAAGGCTTGGGCGGCCAAGGTCCGTCAACGGGAGCATTGATGGCTGGTGAGGGCAGATAGCCCCACGACCCGCTCTGCCACCGGCGGCTCGCCGGGGCGAGCGAGCCGCCGGTGTAGCCAAAGCTACATCGAGGCGCGAGCGAAGCCAGCAACACAGTATGCCGGGGGCTGGCGAAGCCGGCCCCCGGCCCTCATGAAATATCCGGGCTAGAGCTGCATTCCCACGGCGGTGATGTTGTCCCGGCCGCCGGCCTCCAGGGCCTTTTGCAGCAGATACTCGAGCTTGGGCCGCGGGCCGGCAGGGGGCCCGGCCAGCACCGCGCTGATCTCCGGGTCGGGCACCGCGCCGTGCAGGCCGTCGGTGGTCAGCAGCAGCAGGTCCTGGGGCCGCAGGCCCAGGCTGCCGGTATCCGGCTCGCAGTCCCCGCAGCCCAGGCAGTCCAGGAGCATGTGCCGGGAAGGGTGGATGCCGGCCTGCTCCGGCTCCAGCAGACCCTCGGCCACCATAAAGGCGGCGGCGTTGTGGTCCTGGCTGATCTGCCGAAGGCTGCCCGCGCGCCAGAGGTACAGCCGGCTGTCGCCCACGTGGGCCCAGGTGGCCCGCCCGCCTTGCACGTGGACCGCGGTCAGGGTGGTACCCATACCCTCCAGCTCGGGATTGGCCTCGGCCTTGCATAGAATCTGGCGGCAGGTGTCGGTGAACAGCCGCCTGAGGCCGGCCCGGCTGGCCGCCTGCTCCGGGTCCAGGCCCTGCAGGGCCTCCACGGCCATCTGGGCGGCCACGCCGCCGCCGGCCTGGCCGCCCATGCCGTCGGCCACGGCCAGGAGCAGGCCATCGCCGGGCAGCTCCCTAACCAGGTAGCGGTCCTGGTTGTCCGGCCGTTTGAGTCCGCGGTGGGTTAGGGCCCAGGTCTGCATATGAATCCTTGGCGGAGCGATAGCCTCGGTCTATAGTGTAAGAAAGCTTACTACAAGCCTAGGTGGCACAGGGTGTCTTTTCCAGGGCAGAGATCATAAAGATGGGCAAGGAACTCAAGCGAGAGCCGCTGTTGAGCCCCGGCGACGTACTGGGCGGCCGCTGGGAGATCCTGCAGCACATCGCCACCGGCGGCAAGGGCGAGGTCTACCGGGCTCGCCAGATCAAGCTGGACCGGGAGGTGGCGGTCAAGATCGTCTCCCCGGAGCTGATCGAGGCCTTCGAGGGCGACCAGGAGGAGATACAGGGCGAGATGCAGCGCTTCCGGCGCGAGGTGCTGGCCATGGCCCAGGCCCGCCACGCCAACGTGCTGCAGGTCTATGACTTCGAGACCGCCAAGCTGGCCAAGGCCGGCCAGGAGCTCAACCTGGACTTCATCGTCATGGAGTACATCCCCGGCCCCACCCTGGCCAGCACCATCCCCGAGCAGGGCATGGGCCTAGACCAGACGGCCCTGCAGGACTGGATCGCCCGCTACTTCCTGCCCGTCCTGGACGGCGTGGAGCACATCCACGGCCTGGGCATCATCCACCGCGACCTCAAGCCGGCCAACGTGCTCTTAGACAACGGGGTGCCCAAGATCACGGACTTCGGCCTGGTGGGCGGCCGGCGCTGGCAGCCGGTGACCCGCAGCCACCACGTCATCGGCACCCTGGCCTACATGGCCCCTGAGCAGTTCCTAGACCTGGCCGCCACGGACCAGCGGGCCGACGTGTATTCCCTGGGCAAGATCCTCTACAACGCGGTGGTGGGCAAGCTGGGCAAGGACACCATGCGGCCCTTGCAGACCGCGAGCCTGCCCCACCCGGACACCCCCCTGCTCAAGGCCCTGGACCGGGTCATCCAGCGGGCCACCGCCGAGGACCCGGACAAGCGCCTGGCCTCGGTGCCGGCCCTGCGCCAGGCCCTGGCCCAGGCCGCCCCGGCCATCGTGCCGTCCGCGCCGGCCCCGGCGCGCCGCCGGGCCTGGCTGCTGAGCAGCGGTCTGGCCCTGCTCCTGGCCGCGGCCCTGGCGGCAGGCGTCTGGTACCACTACTCAGAAAGACCCGCCCCGGCCCCGGCTCCGCCGGCCGCCACCCCCCGGCCGGGCCCGCCCGCCGCGGAGATCAAGGCCCGGGACGGCTCCACCCTGCGCCTGATACCCGCCGGACAGGCCAAACTGCCCGGCCCCAAGGGCTCGCCTGGCCGAACCCAGGCGGTGCCGGCCTTTTATATGGACGAGACCGAGGTCACCAACCACCAATACGTGGAGTTCCTCAACCAGGTCAAAGACCGCCTGCAGGTGCGCGAGGGCGTGGTCTGGAGCCAGGACAAGGCCTGGCTGCACCTGGGCGAGGTCAAGGTGGGCTACGAGCCCATCGCCTTCCGCCAGGGCCGTTTCCAGATCAACGCCCCGGCCCTGGCCGCCAACCCGGTGGTGAAGGTCACGGCCCACGGCGCCGCGGCCTACGCGGCCCATTTTGGTAAACGCCTACCCAGCGAGGCCGAATGGCTGCGGGCGGCCCAGGCCGGCGCCCCCAGCCCGCCCGCGCCCACTGCGGGCGGGGCCGCGTCCGCGGAAATGCACGACATGCACACCCAAGCCGTCTCCTCCCCGGCCAAGGAGCAGACCGGCTATTTGCCGGTCAGCCACTTCCCGCCCAATGCCCTGGGCATCCGGGGCCTGGCGGCCAATGTGGGCGAGTGGGTCCTGCGCCGGGGGACGGCCCCGCTCCAATACGTGATCATGGAGCCCGGCCGGACCGGCCAGCCGGCGCCCCCCCGCCAGCCCTGGGAGGCCCTGCCCAGGGTGGGCTTCCGCGCTGCCCAGGACGCCCCGGCCCCGGCCAAGTGATCACATCCCCATAATCTGCGGCGCAAAAAAATTACCCGCAGCGCCTGTCCCGCGAATAATTATTACCCAAACCGATTGCCCCCGCAAAACCGGCCGCAGAAGGGCTAAAAGATTTTTACTGCGTTGTTTCGGTAGCTTAAGCCTAGCGCTCCCCCTAACGGCTGGCGCTTGGCACGCCCCCTGCTTAACTTACGAGTAAATAACTACTCAACAGGTAGGTGATCCATGAAGAAGTGGTTGACGGTGAGCTTGGTGGCGGCCCTGGTGCTTGGCGGCGGCTGGCTGGTGCTGAACGGCGCCGGTCTGCACATGAGCGCGGCCTGGGCCCGGGGCTGGGGCGGCGGCTGCCCCATGCGCTACCAGCAGGGAACCCCCGGCGGCGGCGACTACACTCCCCAGCGCGGCTTTAACCGGGGTCAGGGCTATGGCCTGCAGGGTCAGCTCAGCAGCGAGCGGGCCCGGGACATCGTGGTCAACCACCTGCGTCAGACCAACCCCGCCTTTGCGGTGGGCCAGGGCCGCGACGCGGGCACCCACTACGTCTTCGACATCACCTCCAGCGGCCAGACCGTGGACCGCCTGGCCGTGGACAAGAATAGCGGCATGGTGAGCAGCGTGAACTAGACCTCTCCCCCTGCGGCCGGCCCAAGCCTACCTCCTGAGAATACACCAGGGCCGGCCGCAGCCTCCTTGGCCAAGGCGAGGCAGATGAAGCGGCACCGGATATACAAGGACCTGATCCTGGCGGGATTGGTGGTGTTCATCCTGGCGGGTTTGCCCCTGGGCATCTGGGCCTACAACCAGGAGCTGTGGCAGAGCCGCATCTCGGCCGGCGCCAAGGTCTTCAGCTTCACCGCCCACAACGAACTGGGATGGCTCCCAGGCCGCGTAAAGGGGTATGATGTAGTCAGCCTGGACGACAACCAGCCGGTTTACAAGCCCATTCTGGTGGTGAACCAGGGCGACACGGTGGTGCTCAAGCTCACCTCCGCCGACGTGATCCACGGCCTGAGCATCAAGGACTTCGGCATCTTCATCGAAGACGGCATCCGGCCGGGCAAGGTGAAGCTGGTAAAGTTCAAGGCGGACAAGGCGGGGGTGTTCACCTTCTCCTGCAACATCATCTGCGGCAGTCACCACAAGAACATGCAGGGGACCTTGATCGTCAGGGCCTGAGCGACCCGACCCCCCATCGGCCAAGCCCCTTAGCGCGGATGAAAATCATGCCCCACCAGAAATGGCTGACGGCCCTTTTAGCGGCCCTGCTGGTTACCGCCGGCGGGGCCGCCTTGCTGGCCCAGGCCCAGGAGCAGCTGCCGCCCGCGGCCGAGCCCAAGGCCGGACCCCAGGTGAGCCTGGAAGGCCGGGTGGTCTCCCGCTACGGCCCCGTGGCCAAGGCCCGGGTGCGGGTGGCCGGCCAGGAGGCGTTCTCCCTCAGCAACGCCCAGGGCGGCTTCTCGCTGCGATCGCCCCTGCCCGCCCAGGGCCGGGCCGTGGTCACGGCGGGCAAGGAAGGCTGGTTCAACAACGGCGTGGTCCTGGGCTGGACCGGCCGCGTGGGCGAGATATTCCTCAACCCGGTGTACCTGGCCGACAACCCCCAGTACCGTTTCCTCTCGCCCCAGGTCTGCTATTCCTGCCACGGCAAGCTGACCCTGGTCTGGAACCAGTCCAAGATGGCCCATACCACCGCCAACCCCAGGCTGCTGCAGATGTACTACGGCACGCCCGCCGAGCAGCGCGCGGGCCGGGGCGTGGCCTACAAGCTGGCCAACCCCCGGAGCCAGGGCGACTGCGCCGTGTGCCATGCCCCGGCGGCGGCGGCCAACCCCCTGCGCTCGCGGGACCTGAACGACATCCTGCGCTCGCCGCTGAGCGAGTGGGACGGCGTGAGCTGCGACTACTGCCACAAGACGCGCAAGGTGGTGGCCAACCCGGCCAGCCCCAGCCGCTACCAGGCCCTGCTGGAGCGCCAATACCCGGCCCGAGGCAACTCCATCCTGGTCTTCGGGCCCTATGACGACGTGGTCACCCCGCCCATGGCCGCCTCTTACGCCCCGGTGTTCGGCGAAGGCGCCTACTGCGCCTCCTGCCACGGCCACTTCCGGACCCTGGCGCCGGGGCAGGCCTGGGATCCGGGCAAGGTCTACCCGGCCGCCGAGCGCCAGAGCTTCGGCCTGTCCGGCAACCAAGTGCTGCCCATCCAGACCACTTATCAGGAGTGGAAGGGCTGGCAGGACGGCCTGGCCGCCGGCGACCCGGACAAGGGCAAGCGCTGCCAGTTCTGCCATATGAGCTGGCAGAAGCGGCTGCTGCCCTATGACAACCACCTGGTGGAGGGCATGGCCCGGCACATGTTCAACGCCACCTACCGCCTGCCGCGCAACATCCATCCCCACCATTTCGAGGGCGGCACCAGGAACCAACTGCAAAACGCGGTGGCCATGGAGCTGGAGGGCAAGATCGTCGGCCGGCGGCTGATGGTGAAGGTGCACATATCCAACACCAACGGCGGCCACTGGGTGCCCACCGGCGAGACCATGCGCAACCTGATCCTGCTGGTGGAGGCCAGGGACGCAGCCGGCAAGCCCCTGAAGCTGGTCAGCGGCGGCCGGCTGCCGGCTTGGGCCGGCCAGGGCGACCCCGCTCGGGGCAACTACGCCGGCCTGCCCGGCGCCATCTTCGCCCGGGTGCTGGCCGATGCGGCCGGCCACCTGAACGTGCGGCCCTGGCAGGCCAGCCGGGTGGCGCTGGACAACCGCCTGCGGCCCAAGACCACCCGCACCCTGGAGTTCGTCTATGAGCTGCGCGACCCCCAGGACGAGCCCAGCGCCGAGGCGCGGCTGATCTACCGGCCGGTGGTGCGGCCCCTGGCCCAGACCAAGGGTTGGGTGGTGGAGGACATACTCATAACCAGCAAGGCCTGGTGATAAGAGGAAGCTGATCATGAAGCGGAACTGGTTCATCCTGATCATGGCCGCCCTGACGGGCCTGGTCCTCTGGGCCGGCCCGTCCTGGGCCGGCGAGATAACCGGCCAGGTCAAGCCCCAGGGGCTGCGCTCGGCCGACAACATCCTGGTCTTTGTGGTGCAGGCGCCGGCCGCGCCGGTCAAGAAGGACTACGTCATGGACCAGCGCAACCTCACCTTCATCCCCCACGTGCTGCCGGTGCCGGTGGGCGCCACGGTGGACTTCCCCAACAACGACAAGGTGGACCACAACGTCTTCTCCCTGTCCTCGGCCAAGAAGTTCAACCTGGGCTCCTACAAGCCCGGCCACGGCGTCAAGGTCACCTTTGACAAGCCCGGCGTGGTGGAGCTGCGCTGCGACGTGCACCAGGAGATGAGGGCCTACATCTTGGTGATGAAAAACCCCTACTGGGCCCTGACCGACCGCCAGGGCGGCTTCCGCATTCCCGGGCCGGGCCTGCCGCCCCTGCCCGCGGGCAGCTACCTGGTCAAGACCTGGCATGAGAAGCTGCGCAGCGCCGCAGCCACGGCGCAGGTGCCGGCCTCGGGCGCGGCGCAGGTGACCCTGTCGCCCCAGCGCGGACCGGCCGGGGTCCTGTACAAGCGATAGGGCCCTCCGGCCAGGATCGCCTACCGTGTCCAAGCGAAGCTTCGCCATAGTGGTCCTGCTGGCCCTGGCCGTGGCCATCGCCGCGCCCCTGTCCCTGCGCCTGATCCCCCTTAAGCCCCAGACCCGCGTCATCGAGCTGACCGCCAAGCGCTACGGCTACAAGCCCGAGCGCATCGTGGTAAACCAAGGCGACAAGGTGGTGATCAAGCCCACCTCGGCCGACGTGACCCACGGCTTTTTGCTGGACCACTACAACGTGGACGCCATCATCAAGCAGCAGGGGGTGGCCTTCCTCAAGTACATCTGGACCGATGACAAGGGTGTTAAGCGCGCGGACTGGGACAAGGTCTCCTCCTTCGAGTTCATTGCCGACCGGGCGGGCAAGTTCGCCTACCGCTGCACCCAGACCTGCGGCCCCCTGCACCCCTTCATGACCGGCGAGCTGATCGTGCGGGACAACTGGCCCTATCACCTGTCCCTGTCCCTGTCCTTGTGGCTGGCCGGCAGCCTGCTGCTGTGGTTCTTCGTGGGCCAGGACCGCTTGCAGCGCCCTTGGCGGGTGAACCTGCTGGAGCGCCTGCCCCTGCTCAAGCGGGTGCTCAAGGCGCGCAGCTTCCAGTTCTGGCTCATCCTGCCCAACTTCGTCTTTTTCTATCTCTTGATCCTCAGCGCCCTCTGGGGCAGCCCGGTGGGCAACCGCAACATCGCCATCATTTTCGTGTGGATATTCTGGTGGACGGCCCTGAAGGCGGTGCTGCTGCCCTTCGGCGGCCGCATCTGGTGCACCATGTGCCCCCTGCCGGCGCCGGCCGAGTGGCTGACCCGCCTGCGCATCGCCGGCGTGCGCTACCTGGCCCAGCCCCTGCGCCGCCTGCACCACCGCTTCCTGGGTCTGAACCGGGACTGGCCCAAGGCCCTGACCAACGGCTGGCTGCAGAACGCCCTGTTCCTGGCCCTGATCTGCTTCGGCATCATCCTCATCACCCGGCCGGTGGCCACGGCGGTGCTGTTTTTGTTCATCCTGGCCGCCACCCTGGTCCTATCCCTGATCTTTCGCGGCCGGAGCTTCTGCCGCTTCCTGTGCCCGGTGGGCGGCTTCCTGGGCACCTACTCCATGGCCGCCTGCACCGAGCTTCGAGCCGTGGACCCCGCGGTCTGCCGCCAGCACAAGGAGAAGAACTGCCTACTGGGCGGCGAGGGCGGCTGGGCCTGCCCCTGGGGCCAGTACACGGGCAACCTGAGCCGCAACAACTACTGCGGCCTGTGCACCGAGTGCCTCAAGAGCTGCCCCAAGGACAACGTATCGGTTTTCCTGCGGCCCTTTGGCGCGGACCAGCGGCTCAAGGGTTGGGACGAGGCCTATAACGTGCTCATCATGCTCATGGTGGCCCTGGTGTTCAGCGTGACCATGCTGGGGCCCTGGGACTGGATCAAGCAGGCCGCCAACGTGACCGAGAGCCGGCACCTGCTTCCCTTCCTGGCCTACGTGGGCGTGGTGCTGACCCTGTGCCTGGGGGTGTTCCCGGGACTGTTCGCGGCCGCGGCCCTGGCCGGCCGACGGCTGGCGGGCAAGGCCGCGGCCTGGCGGGAGCTGGCCCTGCGCCTGGCCTACGTGTTCATACCAGTGGGCATATTCGCCTGGATCGCCTTCAGCCTGCCCCAGGTCATGATCAACTACGCCTACATCCTGTCCGTGCTCAGCGACCCCCTGGGCCTGGGCTGGGACCTGCTGGGCACCGCGGGTCAGCCCTTCCAGCCCTTGTGGCCGGCCTTCATTCCCTATATCCAGGGCGTGCTGCTGCTGGCCGGGCTTTACTTCGGCCTCAGCCGGGGGTTCGCGGCCCTGGGCGGCCTGCTGCCCGACCGGCGGCGGCGGGCCCTGGCCCTGCTGCCCGTGGCCGGGCTGGCGCTATCGGTGGTCAACGTGTTCCTGTGGCTGTACCTGGGCTGACCAGCCGCGTTGAAAAAGGGGTTTACGCCGGGCTCCCGGCGGCCGCAGACTTTAATTGGATGAACCACTATCACGGAGGTGGGTAATGCATAGGCTCTGCAGGCTCTTTTTTTTGGCGCTCCTGCTGCTGGCCCTGGCAGCCGGTTCGGCTTGGGCCCAGATGATGGGTGGCCCAGGCCAGCCTAAAGCCCCCCAGCCCAACCCGCAAGCGCAACCATATGTCCCTTACGGCTACGGACCGGGCATGATGATGGGCGGCGGCTACGGCTATGGGCCTGGCATGATGATGGGCGGCGGCTACGGCCCCGGCATGATGGGTGGCGGCTACGGCCCCGGCATGATGGGCGGAGGTTATGGCCCCGGCATGATGGGGGGCGGCTACGGCCCAGGCATGATGGGTGGGGGCATGATGGGCATGATGATGGGCCACATGATGGGCGGCGGCCCTGGTTTCATGGGGCGCGGCATGATGATGGGCGGCCAGGGCCTGGGCTGGCGCCTTAACTACCTGGACCTGACCCCGCAGCAGCGGGACAAGATCAGCAAGCTGGCCTATAAGCACCTGGAGGCCCTCAACCAGTTGCGCGCCAAGCTGGGCACCCAGCGCATAGATCTATTGTACCTCCTGCGCGACGAGAAGGTGGACCCGGCCAAGGTCAAGGCGGCCTTTGCCAAGGTGGCCGACCTGCGGGCCGAGATGTTCCTGGCCGGAGTCAAGTACCTGCAGGAAGTGAAGGCCCTGTTGACCAAGGAGCAGCTCAAGAAGCTGGAGGGCTGGCGCTACTAAACTGCCGGGCACAAACCGGCTACCTAAGTGATTTAGCAAGGACGTTGTGCACAGCTTGCATTGGCGGTTTGTATCTTAGCGCGGTGTGGGGCCTTGTCTGGTTGCAGTAAGCCGGCCATGGCCCCCGCTGCGCAAGTCTTTCCTGCGAGCTTTCGCGAGCCTGCAGGTAGGCCCATTCCTGAATTCTGGTCGGGGTGAAGCGTTCGGCCTGGCCATGTTTGGGAAGAAGCCTCTGGCCTTACCTCCAGAGAGGACCGTCAGCCTGCCTTGCCTGGCCGGCCCGGCGATAACGCCGCGCGATGTTCTTGCACCAATATTGGTTTTGCAATCGGCAAAATATGGCGCAACCGGTTACTTCGCTGCCAACCATAACAAATTAACCTAACAATTTTAAGTAGTTCGCGCGGGCCAATCAGGCACGGGCATTGCTAGCCCATTCCTTGGCAACAGCCCTGTTTGGCGAGCGTGGATATCACAGCTATGGCTATCATTCATCTGCAAGAGAGCTTCCCCGACTCCAGCACCGTGCGCATCCGGGTGGAGGGGGTATTGGATCCAGAGGCCCTGCAGGTTCTGGAGGAGGTCTGCGGCCGGCACCTGGGCCTGCGCCTGGTCTGGCTGGAAATGGAGGGTGTGACCCACCTCAGCCGGGAGGCGCGCCAGTTCCTCAAGCGCATCCAGCCCCAGGTGCAGGACATCCGTCTCTCCTCCCACCACCGCATCTAGGACTGGGGCCGCCCCGCCCAGCGTGCCGCCTCCAGAGATGGATCGGGCTCTTCCGGGCCGCTGCGCCGGCTGCGGCGGGGCCGCTCTATGCCCAGCTTCTTCAGGCGGTAGGCCAGGGTGGAGGGGTGGATGTCCAACAGCTCGGCCGCCCCGCCCCGGCCCCGCACCTTCCAGCCGGTCTGCTCCAGGGCCCACAGGATGTGCGCCCGCTCCACGGCCTGCAGGGTGGGCCGGCCCTCGGTGCCTTGCAGGGTGGGCACCACCCGCTCCGGCACCCGCAGGCGCGGGCCGCGGCTGAGGATGCAGGCCCGCTCGATCACGTTCTCCAGTTCGCGCACGTTGCCCGGCCAGTCGTAACGCATCAGCTTGTCCAGCTCCTCGGCCGGGATGGCCCCGAACTCCTTGCCCATCTTGTTGGCATAGGATTGCAGGAAGAACTGGGCCAGGGCCGGAATGTCCTCCTTGCGCTCGCGCAGGGGCGGCACCCGGATGGGGAAGACGTTGAGGCGGTAGTAGAGGTCCATGCGCAGGCGGCCGGCCTTGACCTCCTGCTCCAGGTCCCGGTTGGTGGCCGTGACCAGGCGGAAGGCCGAGCGCAGGGTCTCGCTGCCGCCCACCCGCTCGAACTCCCGGGTCTGCAGCACCCGCAGCAGGCGCACCTGCACCTCCAGGGGCAGCTCGCCGATCTCGTCCAGGAAGATGGTGCCGCCGTCGGCCAGCTCGAAGCGGCCGATGCGCCGCCGGGTGGCGCCGGTGAAGGCCCCCCGCTCGTGCCCGAACAGCTCGCTGGGGATCAGGCTGTCGGGCAGGGTGTTGCACAGCACCCGGATGAAGGGCTTGTTGGCCCGCTGGCTGTGGCGGTGGATGGCCCGGGCCACCAGCTCCTTGCCCACGCCGGTCTCGCCCAGGATCAGCACCGTGGCGTCTGTGGCCGCCACCTGCTCCACCTGGGCCAGCACCCGCATGATGGCCGGGCTGTCGCCCACGAACTCCTCGAAGTGCAGGTGCTGGCGGGTCTCCTCCTGGTAGTAGGCCTTCTCCTGCTTGAGCTTCTGGTTCAGCCGCCCGATCTCCTCGTAGGCCCGGGCGTTGTCCATGGCGATGGCCGCCTGGGTGGCGAAGTGGGCCAGCAGCTCCAGGTCCGACTGCTTGAAGGCCCCCTTGAGCAGGCGGTTGTCGTGGTACAGGACCCCCACCACCTGGTCGCGCAGGATCATGGGCACGCAGATGCAGGATTGGATCTCCCCGCCGGGCACGGCCGCGGGTCCGTTCTGCCGCTCCAGCAGGCGGCCCCGGCCGCTATCAGCCACCTCGCGGATCATCCGCCAGGAGGCCACGAAGCCGGCCTGCTCCACCTGCTCCTGGGTCAGATTCTTGGAGGCCCGCAGGCTCAGCCGGCGCTGGCCGTCCTCCTGGTCCCACAGGAAGATGGCTCCCCGCTCGGCCCCGGTCAGGCGGTTGACCGCCGAGAAGATGTGCTGCACCACGTCCTGGTGGTCCCGGAAGGTGACCAGCTCCTGGCTCAGCCGCAGTATCTCGCCCAGCTGCTGGCGGCCCTCGGGCTGGCGGCGCAGCAGGGGCCGCAGGTCCTCGGGGATCATCTCCTGGTTCAGGCCGGCCAGGATGTCCTGGGCGGCGGTGGTCTGGGCCTGCGCCTCCTCCTCTTGGGCCAGGGCGCGCAGCAGGCGGGCCAGCTCCAGGTGGCTGCGGGACTGCTCCAGCAGGCAGCCGGAGATGCCCAGCCAGTGCAGGGACTGGCGCAGGGGCTCCAGGCCGGCCTCCGGGCCCTGTCCCCGGCGCTGGCCCAGCAGGGCCTGGTGGCGCAGGGCCAGGCCCTTCATGAACACGTTGTGCCCCTTGAGCACCCGCTGGATCTCGTCCTCCAGGGACAGGTTGGGCAGGCCGGGCAGCATGCCCTGTTCCATGGCCCACAACAGGTCCATGAGGTAAGGGTAGGGCTTGACGGTCACGTGCACCTGGCGGCTGCGGCTCAGGAACTGGCGCAGGTAGTGCAGGCTGCGCCGGTGGCGGCCCTGCAGGAAGTGGGCATAGGCGATCATCAGCTTGCCCATGATCAGCATCCACTCGTTGTGGTGCTCCTCTGCCCGGCGGTGCACCACGTCCTCCAGGTAGCCCAGGGCCTCCTCGATGCGCTGGATGTCTAAGAGGGCCGCGCCCATGGCGCATTCGGCTTGGGCCTCCAAATACCGGTCGCCCAGCTCCTGGGACTGGCTGCGGATGGCGTTCATCATGCCCAGGCCTTGACTGACCTGGCCGGTCTGGGCGTAGCAGACGCCCATGGTCAAGGACGCGAAACGGTTGAAGCGCATCTGCTGCACCCGCTCCACGTCCGGGACCGTTTTTTCGTAGCTCTTGACCGCCTCGGCGAAGCGCCCCTGCCAGTAGAGGAAGAACATACTGAAGGTGGTGGCCGCCCGCAGCAGGTCCGGGTCGCCCACCTCCTTGGCCAGGGACCACCCGCGCTCGAAGTGTCCCAGGGCCCGTTTGTAGTGGGACAGCAGCCACTGGTTCTTGGCCAGGTGCATCTCCAGCAGGGACTGATAGCCCCGCTCGCGCAGGACCTGGGCCCGCTCCATGGCCGTTTGCAGGATGGCGAGCACCCGGCGGGTGTCGTGGCGGGCGGTGGATATCTTGGAGTATTTGATGGCCGAGGCGGTGTAGAGCCGGTCCGCCTCCTGGCCGGGCAGGCGGGCCAGGTCCTCCAGGGCCTTGCTGTAAAGCTGCAGGGCCCGCTCCACGGCAAAGGCCCGCCGCTGCTGGTCGCCGGCCCGCACCAGCCAGCGGCAACCCTCCACGTCATTGTCCAGGTTCAGCAGGTAGGGCGCCAAGGCCTGGGCCTTGCTGTTTTCGTCCGGCAGCTCGGTGATCAGCAGGCGGGCGATGCGCCGCAGCAGGGCGTCGCGTTCGGCCGGCGTCAGGCGGCCCAGCAAGGCCTGGCGTTCGTCCTGGTCGGAGAACTGGTAGTTCTCCGGCGACTGGGTCGCGACCCAGCCCCGGCGCTGGGCCTCGGTCAGCGTGGCCAGGATGTTGGATATGCGGTCCTCGCAGATGGCCACCAGCCAGTCAATGTTGAACCCGCCCTCGAACAAGGCGGCCAGGGAGAGTATGCGTTCTTGGTCCGGAGCCAGGGGCGCGGCCTGGGCAGAGTCCATTTTATTGACCTCAACATGTGTAAATTACAGAAGAAGTTTGCTGCGGCCCGCCCGCAAGCACACCTGCCGATGGCGCCGAGGTGCGGCTGGGGCGGGAACCCTACTGTAATCCCAAGAACGAAATGGTGTCAATGCAAAGCACCAATATTGGTTTCCAAGGTCCAGCATTTGGCTCCATATTTTGAGTTCCGAGCAACCATGAAACAAAACTGGCTGTTATCACAACAACTTTTCCAAATACCTAGTTGGCATCCCTCTTGCTCAATTGCCTAGGCAAGAGCCCATGGGTTTTCCACATAGGTAACCGGGACTCGGCAGAAGGCCCGATTCCACTTTTGCGAAGCGTTGGTGTAAGGCCCGCCTCGCGTGGAGATCGGCCAGGGGCGGAGCAGGGCGGGGACTGAGTTCAGGCCCCGGAGCACACCAGCAACATGTACCTACGCCATCTAGGTGTGCCTCCGCGCAATCACCACCGCTTTCAACCATGCGCACTGCCGCCCAGAGAATCCCGGCTAGGCCCCCAATGGGAAAGGGAGAGCGAGATGATCGGCAGGAAACTTAAAAGACATGGGTCCGGCAAGGTCTTGGTGTTTTTGGGACTGGGCTGCCTGCTGGTAGTGGCCGCCGGTCTGTTGGGCCTGGGCGGCCAGCCGGCCTGGGCGGCAAAGAAGGAGCTGCGTATCGGCCTGCTGACCTCCTTCAAGATGGAGTGCGGGCAGGCCTCTATCAACGCGGCCAACATGGCGGCCAAAGAGCTCAACGCCCAAGGCGGGGTGCTGGGCCGCAAGGTGAAGATCTTCGTGGCCGACTCGGAGAGCAACCCCGAGAAGGGCATCACCGCCCTCAAGCGGCTGGTGGAGAAGGACAAGGTGCACGTCCTGGCCGGCGGGGCCATGAGCGGGGTGGTCCTGGCGGCCATGGACTACCTCAAGCGCTACAACATCGTCTTCATGTCCACCGGCGTGTCCTCGCCCATGATCGGCGGCAAGGTGGCCAAGGACTACGGCAAGTACAAGTATCAGTTCCGCACCACCATCAACGCCCTGAACCTGGCCAACGCCATCATCAAGGACGAGCTGGCCCTGATGGTCAAGCAGGGCTACACCAAGTTCGCGGTGCTGGCCGAGGACGCGGCCTGGAACCGCGGCCTGGTGGGCTTCTTGCAGAAGAACATCCCCACCGTGGGCGGCACCGTGGTGGCCACCGAGAAGTTCGACCCCCAGACCGCGGACTTCGCGCCCATCTTCTCCAAGATCGCCGCCAGCGGCGCCCAGGTGGCCGTACCCCTGCTGGCCCACACCGACGCGGTGAGCTTCTTCAAGCAGTACAACGCCATGAAGGCCCCCTTCCGCCTGGCCGGCTTCAACAACCCCGGCCTGCACGCCCAGTTCTGGGAAAAGACCAGCGGAGCGGCCCTGGGCGAGGTCAACGTGGCCTGGGGCGCCTTGATCCGCTCCAAGATCACGGACAAGACCATCCCCTTCTTCGACGATTACCGCAAGGAGTTCAAGGGCGCGCCCCATGGCTGCGCCAGCACCACCTACGACGGCGTGATGGTCCTGGCCGACGCGGCCAAGCGGGCCAAGAGCTTCAAGACCGACGCCCTGATCGTGGCCCTGGAGGGCACGGACTACGTGGGCACCTCCGGCCGGGTGGTGTTCGACAAGAAGACCCACGACGCCAAGTACGCGCCCGAGTACATCCCCTTCCTGATCACCCAGTGGCAGGCGGGGGGCAAGTGGGCCATCCTGGTGCCGGCGCGCTTCGCCACCAGCACCTATCAGAACCCGCCCTGGCTGAAGAAGTAGAGGCTGAGTACCCATCCCGGCGTTCCGGCCGCATCCCCCCCCGCAACGCCTCACCCCCGGAGCCCGCGGCGTGCTGACAGAAATCCTCATATACGGCTCGGTGGCCAGTGCGGTGTACGCCATGCTGGCCATCGGCCTGAGCCTGATGATCGGCATCGCCCGGGTCATGAACCTGGCCCACGGCACCTTCTATATGCTGGGGGCCTACGGCGTCTTCACCGGCGCCGTGCTGCTAAAGTTGCCCCTGTCCGCGGCCTTCGCCCTGTCGGTGTCCGCGGTGGGCTGCATCGCGGTGGCCCTGAACCGGGTCTGCCTGCGGCCGCTCAAGGGCAATCTGGACGCCATGCTGGTGATGACCCTGATCCTGGCCCTGATGTTCGAGGAGGTCATCCAGCTCATCTTCGGCCCCCGGCCCCGGCCGGTGCCTTACTTCGTCGAGGGCCGCCTGCTCATCTTTGGGGTCAGCGTGCCCGACCAGCGCCTGCTGGTGGTGGCCGTGGCCGCGGCGGTGATCCTGGGCCTGTGGCTGTTCATCGCCCGCACCCGGGTGGGCGGGGCCATCCTGGCCGTGGCCCAGGACCCCGAGGCCGCGGCCCTGATGGGGGTGGACAGCGGCCGCATCACCCTCCTGATCCATTTCCTGGCCGCCTTCCTGGCCGCCGCCGCCGGCATCCTGGTCTCGCCCTTCTTGAGCACCAGCCCGGGCATGTGGCTCTGGCCCCTGGTCAAGGCCTTCACCATCGTCATCCTGGGCGGCCTGGGCAGCATCTGGGGCAGCATCCTGGCCGCGGTGATCCTGGGCTTCAGCGAAACCATCGTCTCCTTCGCCATCTCCTCGCGCCTGACCGAGCTGGTGGCCCTGGCCATCTTGTTCCTGGTGATCATCCTGCGCCCCTCCGGCCTGATGGGCAGCCGGGTGGGCAATTAGAGGGGGTCCGGATGCCGATTGGCCAAGCTCGCACCCTGCGCGACCACCTGCCCGGCCTGCTGGGCCTGGGGGCCCTGCTGCTGTTGCCGGCGGTGGTGTCCGACCCCTACGTCTGGGGCATCCTGGTGATGGCCAACCTCTACGCCTTCCTGGCCGCCGGCTTCGACATCCTGCTGGGCTACGCCGGCCTGCCGGTGATCGGCTACGGCCTGTTCGTGGGAGTGGGCGCCTATCTGGCGGCCCTGCTGAACCTGAGCCTGGGCCTGCCCCCCTGGCTGACCATCCCCCTGGGCGGCCTGGGCGGGGCCCTGTTCGGCCTGCTGCTGGGCCTGTCCTGTCTGCGCCTCAAGGGCCTGTACCTGGCCCTGGCCTCCTTTGCCGCCGCGGCCATCTGCGAGAAGGTGGTGATCGTCTTCTACGATCTGACCAACGGCCACGAGGGGCTCTCGGGCCTGGACCCCATCTCCTCCTACCCCTTGCTGGACTACTATCTGTCGCTGCTGGTGATGGCCGCCGGCACCACCGCCCTGCTGATGGTGGTGCGCTCCAAGGTGGGCCTGGTGCTCAACTCCATCAAGGATAACCAGGAGGCGGCCGAGGCGGTGGGCATAGACACCACCCGCTACAAGCTGCTGGCCTTCGTGCTGGCCAGCTTTCTGGGCGGCGTGGGCGGCGGCTTCCTGGGCCACTACACCATGCACGTGGGCCCCAACATGTTCGGCCTGCACATCGCCCTGACCATCATCATGATCGCCATCGTGGGCGGCCTGGGCACCATCACCGGCTCCATCGGCGCCAGCTACCTGCTCATCATCCTCAACGAGGCCCTGCGCGAGGTGGGCGAGGCCCGCCTGCTCATCTACACGGTGATCACGGTGGTGATCATGCTGGCCCTGCCCAAGGGCGTAATGCCGCCGCTGATGAACCTGCTGCACCGCGGCCTGCGGCTGCTGCGCTTGCGCCGGCGGGACAATTGGGAAGGAGGCCTGCGCGATGCCTCCGATACTTAAGGTGGAAAACGTTTCCCGTTTCTTCGGCGGGGTGGCGGCCATAGCCGAGCTGAGCTTCGATCTGGACGCGAACCAGGTCTTGGGGCTGATCGGCCCCAACGGCGCGGGCAAGACCACCCTGTTCAACCTGATCACCGGCTTCCTGCGCCCCAACCGGGGGGAGATCTACTTCCAGGACCGCCGGCTGGTGGGGCTGAAGCCGCATCGGATCGTGGCCCGGGGCGTAACGCGCACCTTCCAGATACCCAAGCCCTTCGGCTCCCTGAACTGCCTGGAAAACGTGGCCGTGTCCATGGTGGCCAAGACCGGTCTGGCCCGGCGGCACGACCCGGAGATACTGCGCCGCAGCCGCGGGATCATGGAGACCACCGGCCTGGCGGACAAGGAGGGCATGCGGCCCGAGGCCCTGACTCAGGGCGATCTGAAGAAGCTGGAGATCGCCCGGGCCCTGGCCACCTCTCCCCGGCTCCTACTCTTGGACGAGCCCTTCGCCGGCCTGACCAACGCCGAGATCGCCGCCATCAGCGACTTGATACGGCAGGTGCACGGCCAGGGCATGGCCATGATCATCGTGGAGCACCGGCTGCGCGAGCTGATGCGCATCGTGCAGCGGGTGGTGGCCCTGGACTTCGGGGAGAAGATCGCCGAGGGCACTCCCCAGGAGATCACCAACCACCCTCGGGTCATCGAGGCCTACCTGGGCACCGGAGGCTGATTTGGCGCCGCTGCTGGAGATACAAGACCTGCAGGTGGCCTACGGCAAGGCGGCCATCCTCAAGGGCGTGTCCCTGGCCCTGAACAAGGGCGAGGTGGTGGGCGTCATCGGCCCCAACGGCGCCGGCAAGACCACCCTGCTGCGCGCCATTGCCGGGCTGGCCCCCAGCCAGGGCGAGATACGCTACGCCGACCAGCGCATAAGCGGCCTGCCCGCCCACCAGATCGTGCGGCGGGGCATCATCCTCTGCCCGGAGCGGCGCCGCCTGTTCCCGGAGATGACCGTGCGCCGGAACCTGGAGATGGGCGCCTATCTGCGCCGGGACAAGGCCCAGGTGCAGCGCGACCTGGAGGAGATGCTGGAGCTTTTCCCGGCCCTGGGCCGCCGGCTGCGCAACCAGGCCGGCACCATGAGCGGCGGCGAGCAGCAGATGCTGGCCGTGGCCCGCTCCCTGATGTCCCGGCCGGATCTGTTCATGCTCGACGAGCCCTCCTTCGGCCTGGCGCCCCTGGTCAAGAAAGCGATCATGCAGACCCTGCTGCACATACGGGGGCGGGGCCTGACCATTCTCTTGTCCGAGCAAGACACCAAGCTGGCTTTCGAAGCGGTGGAGAAAGCCTATGTGCTCGAGAACGGACGGATCAATATCGCCGGCTCTACCCAAGACCTGCTGGCCGACCCCCACGTCAAGGAAGCCTACCTGGGGTTGGCCTGAGGCCGGGAGCCGGTCTGGCTGAGAGGAGGTGCGGAAAACCGCAGAGAGCAAGGTTAGAGGCCGTTAACGACCAAATGCGGAGACGATCCGCTGCCCTGTTAACCGTAGTTACTACTTGGAGGCTAGTGATGATCAGGATCAAGAGAGTGAAGAGAATCGCAGTTGCGGTCAAGGACCTGGATAAGGCGGTGAAGAACTGGCAGAAGCTGTTCGGCATCAAACCCTTCCAGTACGGCACCGAGCCCGAGGACCGCTACCACTACGTGGCCTTCCAGATCGGCAACACCCGCGGCGACGGCGAGATGACCATCGAGTTCCTCTCGCCCATGGACGACCCCAAGGGCGAGTTGCTGCTGGGCAAGTTCATCCGGGAGCGCGGCGAGGGCCTGTACATGATCACCCTGGAGACCGAGGGCAGCGCCGACGAGGTGGTGGAGGAGATCAAGGCCACGGGCCTGAAGCCGGCCTGGGGCGGCCAGCAGAAGCAGTGGCTGGCCGAGCACATGGAGGGCCTGGGCATGAACTCCTGGACCGAGAACTACGTGAGCCCCAAGGACGCCAACGGCGTGCTGTGCACCCTGGCCAGCATCGAGTACAAGGACCCGGTGATGATCAACGCCAAACCCGGCATCACCTTGCAGCCCAAGAAGAAGTAGCATCGCCACCGGCCGGGGGGCGCGTCCCCCCGGCCTATTAACCTCGCGAGGAAATTCTCATGCCAGGCCAGCCATACATGTTGGACCCCGCCGTAGAGGCCATGCCCCGCCCGCGCCTGCGCCAGATGCAGGACCTGCGGCTGCGGGCGGTGGTGCAGCGCTGCTACCAGAACATGGGCATGTACCGGGAGAAGTTCGACCAGATCGGCCTCAAGCCGGATGAGGTGCGCTCGGTGGAGGACCTGCCCCGGCTGCCCTTCACCACCAAGGAGGACCTGCGCAGCCGCTACCCGCTAAAGGGGCTGTTGGCCGTGCCGCGCAGCGAGGTGCAGCGCTTCCACATGACCACAGGCACCACCGGCAAACCCACCATCAGCCCCTTGACCCGGGACGACGTGTTCCGGGCCGAAGAGGCCTTGGCGCGCTGCGGGGCCGCGGCCGGCGTGGGGCCCGGCGACGTGGCCCAGCTCATGTTCGGCTACGGCCTGTTCGCCGGTTCGGTGATCTGCCACCCGGCCTGGGAGCGGATGCTGGGCGCGGCGGTGATCCCGGCTGGGGCGGCCCTGCCCAGCGCCACCCAACTGGACATCATGCAGGAGTTCCGGCCCACCGTGCTGGCGGCCACGCCTTCGTTCCTGCTGCACATCGTGGAGGTGGCCCGGGAGCACAAGGTGCCCATCGCCGAGCTGGGCGTGCAGAAGATCGTCACCGGCGCCGAGCCCAGTTCTGAGGAGACGCGCCTCAAGATCGCCCAGGCCTTCCATGCGCCCATCTACAGCGATATCTACGGCATGTGCGAGCTGGGCCCGCACTTCTGCGTGGAGTGCCCGGACCACCAGGGCCTGCACATCAACGAGGACTGCTTCCTGGCCGAGATCATCGACCCGGAGACCGGCCAGCAGCTGCCGCCGGGCCAGAAGGGCATGCTGGTGCTCACCTGCCTGATGAAGCAGGCCATGCCCCTGCTGCGCTACCAGACCAAGGACATCACCGTGCTGGAGGACGCGCCCTGCTCCTGCGGCCGCAGCCACGTGCGGGTGCGGCGCATCATGGGCCGCACCGACGACATGGTCAAGGTCAAGGGCGTCAACATCTTCCCCTCCCAAGTGGAGGCGGTGATCCGCGGGGTGGAGGAGGTCAAGGACAGCGAATTCCAGATGCTGGTGGACCGCTCCCTGGCCGCGGTGGACTCCCTAACCGTGAAGGTGGAGGCGGCGCGTCCCGGCCCCGAGTTGGTGGCCAAGCTCAAGGCCGAGTTCTCGCGGGCCTTCCTGGGCTCCAACCTCAAGGTGGAGCTGGTGCCCGTGGGCAGCCTGCCCCGTTTCTCCCACAAGGCCAAGCGCCTGGTGGACACCCGCCAGTTGTGAGCGAGGCCGCCGTGAACCAGAGTTCGCCGGACATAAGGCAGAGCTTTTCCCTGGCCGGCCAGGCGGCCCTGGTCACCGGGGCCAGCCGGGGCATCGGCCTGGCCATCGCCAGGGCCCTGTGCCAGGCCGGGGCGGCGGTGGCCATGGCCGCGCGCAAGGCGCCGGGGCTGGAGGCGGCCGCCGCCGAGCTGGCCGCCGCGGGCCACCGGGTGCTGGCGGTGACCGCCAACGTCAGCCGGGACCCGGACCGGCGGCAGCTGGTGGAGCGGGCCCTGGCCTGGGCCGGCCGCCTGGACATCCTGGTGAACAACGCCGGCGCCAACCCCAGCTATGGGCCCCTGGCGCGCATGGAAGAGACGGCCTGGGACAAGGTCTTCGCGGTCAACCTCAAGGCCAGCCTGTTCCTGAGCCAGTTGGTTTACCGCGCCTGGATGGCCCAGCACGGCGGGGCCATCCTGAACGTCTCCTCGCTGGCCGCCTATGTGCCCACGGCCAACATCAACGCCTACAGCGTGACCAAGGCGGCCCTGAATCACCTCACCGCCTGCCTGGCCAGCGAGTGGGGCCACCAGGGGGTGCGGGTCAACGCCATCGCGCCGGGCCTGGTGCAGACCAGCTTCAGCCAGGCCCTGTGGGAGAGCCCCGAGGGCCGCCGGCGCATCCAGAATAACCCCCTGCCCCGGGTGGGCCGCCCCCAGGACATGGCCGGCGCGGCCCTGCTCTTGCTGTCGCCGGCCGGCTCGTTCATCACCGGCCAGTGCCTGATCGTGGACGGCGGAGAGATCATCAAGGAGTGCGGCCAACCCGGCGAAGCCTGAGCCGGCCGGCGCGCTCTAAAGCGGAGGTTAGTGTCATGCGAACCAAGCAACAATGGCTAGAGGGCCTGCACCAGATGCGCCGCAACGTCTACCTGCACGGCGGCAAGGTGGACCGCGACGACGAGAGCATGATCGGGCCCCTCAACATCATCGGCGCCACCTTTGACCTCGCGCACATGCCCGAGCACGCCGAGGTGATGACCGCCACCTCCCACCTGAGCGGCGAGAGGATCAACCGCTTCTGCCACGTGCACCAGAGCCGGGAGGACCTGCACAAGAAGCAGGACATGACCCGCCTGCTCTGCCAGCACGTGGGCGGCTGCACCCAGCGCTGCATGGGCACCGACGCGCTCAACGCCATAAGCTGCGCCAGCTACGAGGCGGACAAGGGCAATAAGGGCGCCACCCAGTACTACCAGAACTTCCTCCAGTGGCTGGACCGCTTCCAGCGCCAGGACCTGGTGGGCTGCTGCGCCCAGACCGACGTGAAGGGCGACCGCACCCGCCGGCCCAGCCAGCAGGTGGACCCGGACCTGTACCTGCGGGTGGTGGAAAACAAGAGCGACGGCATCGTGGTGCGGGGCTGCAAGATCCACATCACCGTGGCCCCCCAGGCCGACGAGATCCTGGTGGTGCCCACCCGCGCCTTGCAGCCGGACGAAAAGGACTGGGCGGTGTCGTTCGCGGTGCCCGGCGACTGGGAAGGGGTCAAGCTGGTGGTGCGGGCTACCAACCAGCGGCCGCGCCGGCACTTCCCCAAGGGCTTTTTGCAGGGCACCACCGAGGCCATGGTCATCTTCGACGACGCCTTCATCCCCTGGGAGCGGGTGTTCCTCTGCGGCGAGGCCCAGCACGGCGGGGTGCTGGCCCTGTTGTTCGCCCTGTACCACCGCCACAGCTACTCCGGCTGCAAGCCGGCGGTCTCGGAGCTGCTGATGGGCACCGTGGCCCTGGCCGCCGAATACAACGGCGTGGAGCGCGAGCGACACGTGCGCGACAAGCTGGCAAACATGATCCTGGTGTCCGAGCTGGCCTACGCCGCGGGCTTCACCGCCTCGGAAAAGGGCGCCCCCCAGGTCTTCATGCCCGGCAAGGGCGTGGTGCCCTACGGCCCGGGCACCTACATCCCGGACTCCATCTACTGCAACGTGGGCCGCTGCCTGTCCGGCGAGGCCTACTACCACGAGCTGGAGACCCTGGCCGACATCTCCGGCGGGGCGCCCAGCACCATCCCCTACGAGGAGGACTGGGTCAACCCCGAGATCACCGGGCTGCTGGAGAAGTACACCCAGCGCAACCCGAGCATCTCGCCGGACAACCAGCAGCGGCTCTGGCGCCACGTGGGCGACATCCTCTGCTCGGCCTACGGCGGGGTCATGGCCGTGGCCGCCGTGCACGGCGGGGGCTCGCCCATCATGGAGAAGATCGCCATCACCAGCCAGTACGACATCGGCCGCCGCAAGGAGATGGTCAAACGCCTGGCGGGCATCGACGACGCCAAAAACCCAGCCGCCAAGGGCGCCCAGAAGTAGGCCCCGGCCGCCGGATCAAGGAGGAAACACATGCGCGAAGTGGTAATCGTGGGATACCTGCGGACGGCCCAGTCCCGCTCCCGGCCCAAGGACAAGCAGCCCGAACGCGACTGGTTCTACAGCCTGCGCGCCGACGAGCTGCTGGCCAGCCTGCTGCCCGAGGTGCTCAGGCGCAGCGGAGTCCAGCCCCAGGAGGTGGACGACTTCATCATGGGCTGCTCCACGGGCGTGGGCGAGAACTGGACCTACGGCGGCCGCCACCCGTTGTTCCTGGCCGATCTGCCCTTCACTATAAGCGCCAAGTGCCTGGACCAGCAGTGCGGCTCCTCCATGGCCGCCCTGCACATGGGCTATCTGGAGATCGCCAGCGGCCACGCCGACGTGGTCTTGCTGGGGGGCATGGAGCACATGACGAGGGTGCCTCAGCCCGGCCGCGGCCTGCACCCCGAGGCCCTGGTGGCGCCGCCGGCGTTGATGGAGGAGGAGCGCTACCGGCACTGGGACATGGTGACCACCTACAACATGGGGCTCACCGCCGAGAAGCTGGGCGGCCAGGCCGGCATCAGCCGGGAGGAGATGGACCGCTGGGCGGTGCGCTCCCACCAGCGGGCGGGCCAGGCCCAGGCCTCGGGTTTTTTCGCCGGCGAGATACTGCCCCTGCAGGCGGCCCAGGCCGAGGGCGGCGCCACGACCGTGGATCAGGACCAGGCGGTGCGGCCCGACGCGGACTACGAGGGCACCGCCTCCCTGCGGCCGGCCTTCACCGCCGACGGCGTCATCACCGCGGGCAACTCCTCGCCGCTCAATGCCGGGGCCAGCTCCATGGTCATCATGGCCGCTGACAGGGCCCGGGCCCAGGGGCTGAAGCCCCTGGCCGCGGTGCGCGCCCTGGGCTTCGCCGGCGTGGACCCCACCATCATGGGCGCCGGACCGGTGCCGGCCAGCAAGAAGGCCCTGGCCAAGGCCGGGCTCAGCGTGCAGGATATAGACTACTGGGAGATCAACGAGGCCTTTGCCGTGGTGCCGCTCAACTGCATCAAGGAGCTGGGCATCGACCCCGCGCGGGTGAACGTGCACGGCGGCGGCGTGGCCCTGGGCCACCCCCTGGGCGCCTCGGGCCTGCGCCTGGTGGGCACCCTGGCCCGCATCCTGCAGGAGAAGGGCGGCCGCTGGGGCCTGGCCAACGCCTGCATCGGCGGCGGCCAGGGCATCGCCACCATCATCGAGCGCACGGCCTAGGCCGGGACCGGGAGCGGAAGGAGCAGCGATGGGCATGGGAGCGTTTCTGCCGGGGGGCATGGCCGCCACCCTGCACATCCTGCCCTTCCGCGACGTGGAGCTGGCCTGCCGGCACATGCTGGCCCTGTTCCCCCGGGCCCCCAGCGTGCCCCGCCTGAGCCTGTCGGTGCGCATGTACATGGACGGCCTGCCCTGCCTGGTGGTGGACCAAGCCAAGCGCCGCCTCTTGTTCGATCTGGAGCGCAGCCAGGAGCTGGAGCGCTTCTACCAGGCCTGCCTGGAAGACGACCTGGACCACTTCGCCCTGGACCGCCGCCACGCGCCGGGCTTCTACCGCCTGCTGGAGATGCTGGCCGCCGCGCCGCCGCCGGAGTTGGCCCTGGTGCACCTGGAGCTGCCCGGTCCGGTGACCTGGGGCCTGAGCCTGGCGGACAGCCACAGCGGCCGGGCCGCCTGGTACGACCCGGTCATGCGCGAGGTGCTGGTCAAGGCCCTGAGCATGAAGGCCCGCTGGCAGGAGCGCGAGGTGCAGCGGGCCCTGCCTGGGGTGGGCACCATGGTCACCCTGGGCGAGCCCTCCCTGGGCATGGTGCAGAGCGCCTACGGCTCCATGTCCGCCGAGGAGGTGGTGGCCAACCTGGCCGAGGTCCTGGCCGAGGTGCAGGGCCTGGCTTGCGTGCACTGCTGCTCCAACATGGACTGGTCCCTGCTGATGAAGGCCGGGGTGGGCGTCATCAACTTCGACGCCTACCAGTACGCGGACAAGCTGGCCCTGTACGCCGGCCCGCTGCGGGAGTACCTGGAGCGGGGCGGCCTGTTGGCCTGGGGCATAGTGCCGGTCAACCCCGACAAACTGGCCGGCGAGGACCAGGACAGCCTGCGGGAGCGCCTGGAGCTGGCCCTGGTCCTGGTGGCCCGGGCCGTGGGCCGGGGCGTGCCTTACCTGGTGCAGCGGTCCTTCATCACCCCCTGCTGCACCCCCTCCACCCTGTCTGAGGACGAGACCCTGCGGGCCTGGGAGCTGACCGGGCTCCTGTCCCGGCAAATGGCCGAGCGCCATCTGGCGGGGCCGACGGCGTAGCAGAGAGACCCGCGGTGATCCCCGCCGAGATGAAATACGCCAAGCAAAAGGCCGCGGTGCTGGGCAGCCAAATGGCCTACGTGGAGGCCGGCTACGGCGACCCCATCGTGCTGCTGCACGGCAACCCGGCCTCGTCCTACCTGTGGCGCAATGTGATCCCGCACCTGGAGGGCCTGGGCCGCTGCCTGGCCCCGGACCTCATCGGCATGGGCGACTCGGACAAGCTCAGCCCCAGCGGCCCGGATCGCTACACCTTCCTGGAGCACCGCCGCTACCTGGACCAGCTCCTGGAGCAACTGGGCGTGCGGGAGCGGGTCACCCTGCTCATCCACGACTGGGGCTCGGCCCTGGGTTTTGACTGGGCCCGCCGCCACCCTCAGGCCATCAAGGGCATCGCCTACCTGGAGGCCATCGTGCGGCCGGTGACCTGGCAGGAATGGCCGCCGGCCGCCCGGTCCATCATCGCCAATATCCGCAGCGATCAGGGCGAGGAGATCATCCTAAAGAAAAACCTGTTCGTGGAGGGCATCCTGCCCGCCTCCATCCTGCGCCGGCTCAGCCCGGCGGAGATGGACCAGTACCGTCGCCCCTTCCGCCAGCCGGGCGAGGATCGCCGTCCCACCCTCACCTGGCCCCGCCAGATTCCCATCGAGGGCCAGCCGGCCGCGGTGGCGGCCATCGCCGCGGCCTACGCCCAGTTCATGAGCCAAAGCCCGCTGCCCAAGCTGTTCATTAACGCCGAGCCCGGCGGCATCCTCATCGGCCCCCAGCGCGAGTTCTGCCGCTCCTGGCCCAACCAGCGCGAAATCACGGTGCCGGGCATCCACTACCTGCAGGAAGACTCGCCGGATGAGATCGGCCGGGCCGTGGCCGGCTGGCTGAGGGAGCTAGAATAGGGCAGGGCCATCGGCTTTGCGGTGGACTTGGATTCCTTCAACGCGGTCCTCCTCTCTCAGAGACCGCGATCGTACCTGGATCCCAACGCAACAATGTGAACCGGAACTCGGGGGCAGGTCGTTGCGCCCCAGCGAATCAGCAAAGACCAAGCCCCCATCCGGGGCTTTTATGAATTTTAAGGCCGGCTATCCTTTTTTACGAAAAGCCAGGGTCCAGGCCTTGTGCAGGACGATGAGCGCGCTCAGCCCCAGGAACACGGCCGCGATGGGCCGCGTGAGGAATATGGCCCAGGAGCCGCCCGAGGCCATCAGGGCCTGCCGCAGCCCCTCCTCGGCGATGGGCCCCAGGATCAGGCCCATCACGATGGGCGCCAAGGGGAAGCCCAGCTTGATCAAGAAATAGCCCAGCACCCCGAAGGCCAAGGCCAGACCCACGTCGAACAGCGACGAGTCCAGGGCATAGGCCCCCACAAAGCAGACCACCAGGATGATCGGTACCAGGATGGCCTCGCGCAGCTTGAGGATCGCCGCGAAGGGGCCCGCTCCGAAGTAGCCGAAGGCCAGCACCAGGAAGTAGGTGGCCAGCATGGTGATGAAGATGCCGTAGATCAGGGGGGCGGATTCCACAAACAGGGAGGGGCCGGGGATGAGCCCGTGCACCAGGAACGCCCCCAGCATGATGGCGGTGATGGGGTCGCCGGGGATGCCCAGGGTCAACAGCGGAATCAGGGCCCCGCCAGTGACCGCGTTGTTGGATGACTCCGAGGCGATCACGCCCTCAATCTCGCCAGTGCCGAACTTCTCGGGGTCTTTGGATGAGCGCTTGGCCTCGGAGTAGGAGACGAAGGAGGCGATGGCGGCGCCGGTGCCCGGAATGGCCCCCACGATGGTGCCGATCAGGGAGGACTTGAGCAGGGTCCGCGTGTGGCGGAATATCTCCCGGAAGGTGCTGAGCAACCCGGCCTTGTCCGCGATTTTCAGCAGGGAGGCTTTCTTGGCGCCCTGCTCGGTGAGAATCAGGGCCTGGGACACGGCGAACAGCCCCACCAGCACCGGCAGCAGCGGTATGCCCCGGGTCAGCTGCAGGATGTCGAAGGTGTAGCGCTCCACGGTGCCCATCTTGTCCTGGCCGATGCAGGCCAAGAACAGGCCGAAGGTGCCCATGATCAGGCCCTTGAGGAACGACTTGCGGCTGCTGGAGGTGATGACCATGATGATGCCGAAGATGGCGATGGCGAAGTATTCGCAGTAGCTGAAACGCAGGGCCGCCTCGGCGATCAACGGCGCGATGAAGCTCAAGACAAAAACGCTGAACAGGCCGCCCAGGAAGGAGGCCACCACGGCCATGCTCAGGGCCTTGTGCGCCTCGCCCTTTTGGGCCATGGGGAAGCCGTCCAGCACCGTGCAGATGGCCGCGGGGGTGCCCGGCGTGTTGATGAGTATGGCGCTCACCGCCCCGCCGTAGAAGGCCCCGCAGTAAACCGCCACCAGCATGGAGATGCCCAGGATGGGCTCCATGCCGAAGGTCAGCGGCAGCAACACCGTCACCCCCACCGTGGCCCCTATGCCGGGCAGCACGCCCACGATGATTCCCACCGGCACGCTTATGAGGAGCACCACTAAAATCTTGGGGTCCAGCAGGGTAGCAAAGGCATTTAATAGATCAGCACCCATGGCCGTCATCCATCACCTTAAAAAATCGTTCCCCGCGGCAGCCAAACCTCCAAGAGCGTCTCGAACAGCAGGTAGACCATCAGGGTGATGGCCGGCGGCAGCAGCAAGAGCTTCCAGAGTTTGCGCTCTCCCAACAGGAAAAAGCTCAGGCCCAGAAAGGCCACGGTGGAGATGACGTAGCCCAGGACCGTGGCCAGGGAGACATAGACCACGAAGGCCAGGAACACCAGGGCCGGCCGCAGGTGCCACAGGGCCGGCGGCGGCGGGGCGACCGGGGATTCCCGGGCCAGGTTCTTGAGGGACAGGCCGATGAGGAAGGCCGCCTGCACGGCCAGGGCGATCAGGAGCAGCCGGGGCAGGAAGGCGGGCCCCACGTCGCGGGCCTGCTGAATGATCTTCTGGCCCGTGAAATAGTAGGACAGCCAGTAAAGGGGCGCCACAAAGACCAGCAGCCCGATACCAAACGCCAGGTCCCGTCGAGTCTGGTTCACCGAACTCCTCCTCAGGCGCCGCCGGCCGCTACCCGCCCGCCCGGCGGCGCACCTGCGTTGGAGGTTGCCCGCGCTCCCGGCTCAGGGGAGTTGTCTACTTCTTCTTTGCGGCGAAGGCCTGGAAGTATTTCTGGTCCGCCGCGATCTTGGCCGCAAAGGCCTCCGGTGACAGATAGGCCACCGGCTGCTTGGCCTTGGTCATGGCCTTGTTGAAGCCGGGGCTGGCGCAGGCCTTGGCAAAGGCCTGCCGCAGCTTGGCCAGCACATCCGGGGCCAGGCCCTTGGGCGCGAAGATGCCGGTCCACACCTGGGGATAGGTTTTGATGCCGAACTCCTCCACGGTGGGCACCTGAGGCGCCAGCTCCATGCGCTTGGCCGCGAACAGGGCCAGGATCTTGACCTTGTTGCCCTGGGCCAGCTTCAAGGCCGGGGCCAGCACCGCTGGGGCCACATCCACGTGGCCGCCCACCACGGCGGTGACGCCGGGGCGCAAGCCCTTGTAGGGGATGCCGATCATGCTGAATCCGCCGAACTGTTCCAGAGACAGCATGGCCAGGTAGGGCACGCTGCCCACGCCGGGGTGGCCGTACTTCACCTTGCCCGAGTTTTTCTTGGCGTAAGCCAGGAACTCCTTGAGGTTCTTGTAGGGCGTCTTGGGGTTGGCGATGAGCACCATGGGCAGATAGGTGAACTGGCAGATGGGCACCAGGTCGCTGGTCTTGTAGGGCAGGCTCTTGGCGAAGATGGGTTGGGTGAGGGCCGGCCCGATGGGCAGAGAGCCCAGCAGGTAGCCGTCGGGCTTGGCCTGGGCCACCTCGGCCGCGCCGATGGTGCCCTGGCCGCCGGTCTTGTTCACCACCTTCACCGGCACGCCCAGCTGCTTGCCGGCGGCCTCGGCCAGCAGGCGCGAGGCGATGTCGCCGCCCGAGCCGGCCGGCCAGGGATAGATCAGTTGGATGGGTTTGTCCGGAAAGCCCCCGGCCAGGGCCCCAGTGGCGGGCAGGACCAACAAGCCCGCCGCCAGCACCAGGGCCAGTGAAAACAGAAGCGTCCTTTTCATGGCTACCCTCCCTCTCCAGGGTTTGCGCAAGGGCTTTGATTCTGTGCGTGCCTAGCTGTGGAACATCACCTCTTTCATCCAGGCCTTGCCCGCGCCATTGATGTAAAGCCGCAGCTCCACGCAGGTGGCGCTGGGCGGGGCCATTGCCTCGGCCGTATCCAGGGTCCAGTCGTTGTCGCCCAGGTACAGGTCGCCGCGGGGGATGTCACCCATGTCGTAAATCTGCCCGCCGTACTTATCCAGGAAGCACATCATGAACGAGGCCGAGCCCTGGACTCCTTCGGTCTTTATCTTGGCGGCCAGCTTGTAGCGCAGGCCGGGCTTGACCGCGATGGTCTGCTGCAAGTACAGGAAGCCGTGCCGGTCGAACTCCAGGCCTGGGCAGGGGGAGGGCTGGTTGCTCTCGTCCCAGATGACCCGGCCCCCGCCCTCGTCGTGGCGCTTGGCGAAGTTCCAGTGCTGGGGCAGGCCGGTCTTCTCGTCGCGCAGCTTGAAGGAGCCGTTTTTCAGGCTGGGCAGGATGGGGCCCACCAGGTGGAAGTTGCGGTGCAGCCAGCGGTAGTTGCCCCAGCGGTCCACCTCGATCACCTGATGGTGCTGCTGATCGCTGACCAGCACGTTGCCGTTGGGCAGCGGCTGGATGTCATAAAACTTGGCGAAGTAATCGACCTTGTACTCCCAGACCAGCCGCCCCTCGGGCGTCACCTCGATGACCCTGGCGTTCTTGGAGTCGCAGATCATAGTGTGGCCCGACTCCAGGCGCTGGGCGCAGCGGGGCCAGTTGAGCATGGCCGTGCTGCCGTCGCCGTAGGACCAGACGACCTGCCGCTCCCGGTTCACCTCCAGTATCTGGTTGCGGTCCGAGTCGCTGATCATGACGTTGCCGTTGGGCAGGGGGTGGGCGTTGTGGGGGTGCTTGATGCCCTCGGAGTACTGCCAGAGCACCTGGCCCTGCCGGTCCACCTGCAGGGCGCGGTTGGTGTTGCGGTCGCAGATGAACAGGCTGCCGTCGGCCAACTCGTAGGCGTCATTGGGGTATCCCAGGTGGGAGCCGTCCGAGAGCCGGCCCGTGCCGCCGCCCCAGGCGTCGCTGGTAAAGACGATGCGCTTGTCCCGGCTGACCTCGATGACCCGGTCATTGGTGGTGTCGGTGATGAGGATGTTGCCGGCCTGGGTCAGACGGGCGCTGTGCACGAACGACAGCCGTCCCTCGTCGTCGTATCGCCAGACCAGGTTGCCCAGCGGGTCAACCTCCACCACCTCGCTGCCCAGGCCCAGCTCATCGCCGCCGTCGGCGATGAGGGTGTTGCCGCTGGGCAGGCGCACTACGCTGCCCGGAAACTCCACCATGCCCGGCGCGCCGTGCTCTATCATCGGGTAATCCGTCTCCGTCATGGCCGCTCGCCTTCTTCCGTTTATCCGCGCTACATGTAGCCCAAGGCGCGCAGCTTATCCATGGCCGCCTCTTTGTCCTGGCGGCGGCCGTCGCGCTCCCCGGTGTTTTCCAGGTCCTGCTCCCAGGCCGGGACCTGGGCGAATTTCTTGCTGGTGCTCTTGGCGCCCAGGGAGCGGTAGCCCTGGGCGTAGAGCTCGTTGTAGGGCACCCCGAAGCCATGGTTGGTGTTCCAGACATCGCGCTCGGTGAAGTGCAGGATGGGGTTTATGCGCCAGTGCCCCGGCGCCAGTTCGCCGGGTTCGCGGTAGCTGAAGTACTCGTCATTGGCCCGGGCGGCCTGCTCGTCCCAGCGCAGCCCCTGCACCACGGCCTTGATGCCGTGCTCCTCTATGAATCGGTTGAAGGGTACCGTCTTCATCAGGTGGTTGCCCACGTAGGACTCGGCCTCGAAGGGGAACTCCTCTTCCTCCCAGCCCAGACGCTGGACCTCGGCCTGGTTGCGCTGGTTGAGCGCCGCCACTCGCACCGGGGCCCCCAGCTTGCCGCCGGCCGCGTCTACCACGTCCTGGTTGATGGCCATCACCAGGTTCAGGTCCCACGCGGCGGCATACTTGTCGATGAAGGCGTGTATCTCGTCGAAGTGGTCGTACTCGTCGATGGACACCACGATGGGCAGCTCCAGGCCGTCTTCCTGGCACACCTGCCGGAAGAGCCACAGGACCAGGGTGCTGTCCTTGCCGCCAGTCCAGGTGATGGCGATCTCCTGGCGCGGGAACTTCTGCAGGGCCTCACGGATGACCTTTTTGGAGTCTTCCATCTTTTTGAGCAAGCGGTCTTTGGTTTCCTGGTCCATGCCTGATACTCCAGCCTCATGGTGGTTCGAGACGCCGTGGCCGGCGCCGGGCCGCCTGGTTGAATCTAGTTCCCGGCGTCTGGGTGCAGGGTCTTCTCCAGCTCCATGTAGATCGGCACGATGTCCTCCAGGTGGGAGCGCATCTTCTGCCGGGTGCCCGCGGCGTCGCGCTCCCGAACCCTGGCGAATATCTCGGCGTGGGAATTGGTGTCGTGGATGATGCGGTCGGCCGGCTTGATCTTCAGAATCAGGTCTTCGGTGAAGTCCATGAGGATGTTCACCAGGATGTCGTACATGGGGTTTTGCGAGCACCGAGCCAGCAGGCGGTGGAAGTTCACGTTCTGGGCCACGTACTCCTCGCTGGGTCCAGGGGGCATGCCCTGCACGGCCTGGGCCAGCAGCTCCATATCCTGGGCGGTGGCCCGGGTCGCCGCCAGCTCCGCCACGATGGGCTCGATGGCCAGGCGGACCTCCAGGATATGGGAGGCGCTGGCCTTGCCCAGCTTGAGCAGGTCGATCATCACCTGGGACACCGCCTCGTGGCGCATGGGCAGCACAAAGGCCCCGCCCTTGGGCCCCCGCTTGATCTCGATCAGGCCGGCCAGCTCCAGGCTGCGCACCGCCTCCCGCACTATGACCCGGCTGACCCCGAAGATCTCCACCAGCTTGTGCTCGGTGGGGATGCGCTCGCCGGGCCGGTAGCGGCCCTGGAAGATGGAATCCTTAATCTGTTCGCTTACTTGTTCGGCTAAGCGTGTGCTTTTGAGGGAGCGATAAGGCATCTCGCGTGACTCCAGCCTTTAACTGAAAATTTTTGTATAACGTTAGACATTATGTTGTCAAGAAATTGTTTCCGACCCCCCGTAAAGCATTTTCTGACCTTCGCGGACCAGCTAGGCCTGGTGGAAACCGCCTTCTTCCCGGCGGCCTACCGTCGCTCTGCCATGATGCTGAACTGGGAGCGGTCCTATCTCATGGCAGGCAAAGCGGAGGAGAACTTCGAAGCCGCTACGCTGAACGTAGCGCAAGCTGGGGGGTGGTGATTTTTAGATTAGGCAACTTTTTGTTCATCTGTTTTCGTCTTAAAATCCCCAGGCTGCATAGGCCGTGCAGATTGGAATCCCGTCCCAGGCACCGATTAAAATCAAAACCTTTAGCGGCAAAATGCACGATCTCGGCTCAAATATCCAGGTGCTGCATTACGCCCAGTGCGGGGCAGAACGCCGCCGGGCAGGCTAACGTTAATTAATTACAACAAGATTATGGCTTGCCTTGGTCGGGGCATCGCTCCACCGCGGCGTAATGCCCCTGACGCCTGCTGGTACTGACCCAAACCATTTTCTGATAACAACCATTTTTTCTTTTAGTTGGCGCACCTTATGCCTGGCGGCCTTCGACTGGCACGCTCCCTGCTCAATATATGGTCGAGCCGTTGATCCCTGAACCCAGAGCGGGGAGGTGAACCATGACTACCAATATTGGAGCCAAGACCAAGGGCGGGGTGCCGGTAATCTTTGACATGACCAACCGCCAGTGCGTCTGGTCCCAGGCGGGGGTGGCGCTGCCGCGGCTTTGCCACAATGCCTTTGATTGCCTGAGCTGTTCCTTTGACAAGGCCATGCAGCACAAAAAGGCCTATGGCTGGCTGGCCGGGGGCCTGGACCACCCCAGCGAGGGGGTTTGGAGCAAGGAGCGCTGGCAGCGCACCCCGCCTGGCGAGCGCTACTGCCGACACATGCTCAGCGGCCGGGTGCCCTACAAGATGTGCATCCATCACTACAACTGCGCCAACTGCGCCTATGACCAGATGCTCGATGACGATGCCCTGGCCGCGCCCAGCGGTACGGTGAGGCTGGCGGCTGCGGCCGGCTTTGAGCTGCCCACCAACTACTACTTCCATCCGGGGCACACCTGGGCCCGGGTGGAGTACGGGGGCCGGGTGCGCATCGGCCTGGACGACTTCGCCGCCCGCCTGTTCGGACCGGCCGATGAGTATCGCCTGCCTCAGTTGGGCATGGCCGTGCGCTGCGGGGGCCAGGAACTGGGCTTTTCCCGCCAAAAACACCAGGCCCGCGCCGTCAGCCCCCTGGAGGGGGTGGTGGTGGCCCGGAATCCAGAGGTGCTGGAGCGTGCCGGATGCGTGAACCAGTCGCCTTATGACCAGGGCTGGCTGCTCCTGCTGGAGCCGGCCCGGCTGCAGCGGGATCTCAAGGGCCTGGTCACCGGCCAGGATAGCCTGAGCTGGATGGAGCAGGAGGCCCAGCGCCTGGGCGATCTGATCATGGGAGACACCGGCCAGCGTCTGGCAGCCACCGGCGGCCGGGTGGTGCCCGATGTCTATGGCGCGGTGCCCGGCCTGGACTGGGACCGCATGGTCAAGCAGTTCCTTAACCCTTAGGACCCGGCAGGCCCCGGCTGGACTGTGGGGCCTGCGATATTTGATCCCGCAGGCGCTGCCGCCGCCGGGCCAAGATGGTTTGGCAGTCCGGGCACAGGATCAGGCGCAACCGGTCCAGGCTGGCCAGGCTGCTGGCGAAGTTCATCAAACAGCCGGGCGCCTGGCAGTGCACCAGGCCCAGCACATGGGCCGTCTCGTGCAGGGCGATCTTGGCCAGCCGCTCCAGCATCAGCGCGCGGGAGACCTTGCCCCCCTGGGCCGCATCTTGCAGCCGGTACATGGATACCACCGCCGCCCGGCCTTCCACCTGGGCCTCGCCGAAGACGTAACTCAGGAAGGGCAGACACAGATCCCGCCCGGTGAGCCCCAGGCGCAGGGGAGGGCCCGCCTGGTCCTGGGCCAGGGCCCGCAGGATGGGGCCGGCGTCGTACTGGCCCCGGGTGGGCACCAGGGCATAGGTGGGCTCGGGCCAGGGCGCGCTCACCGAGGCGTTCAGATTGAAGATGGCTTGCAGGTTGGCCGCGGCCACGGCCACAGCGGTCTGGCTGACCCGGCCCAGGGGCACCACCTCCACCAAGGGGGTGGCCGGGGCGTCGGGCCTGTTGTCAGCCTGGGGGGCCATTCATTATTGATGGCATTGGCGGTGGGGTTTGGCAAGCGCCGCCGGCGCTCAGGGCGCCCGCAGGCCGGCCTTTTTCATCTTGCGGCTGAGGGTACTGCGGTCTATGCCCAGCACGGCGGCGGCCTGGCGGATGTTCCAGTCCTGGGCCTGCAGGACGCGGTGGATGTGGTTCAGCTCCATCTCGGCCAGGGTGAGGGGGGCGGCGTCCTCGGCGGCCTGGGGGCTCAGAAAGGTCAACTGCCGGCGCTCGATCTTGTCTCCCGGCGCCAGGATGACCGCCCTTTCGATGACGTTGCGCAGCTCGCGCACGTTGCCCGGCCAGGGATAGCTGCACAGGGCCTGGCCGGCCGCCCCATCCAACCGGGCGCGGGGCCGGCCGGTCTCGCGCGCGAACTTCTCCAGGAAGTGCTCGCTCAGGGGGATGATGTCCTCGGTTCTCTGGCGCAAGGGGGGTATGTGGATAGAGAGCACGTTGATGCGGTAATAGAAGTCCTGGCGGAACCGGCCCTGGTTGATGAGCTGGCTCAGATCACGGTGGGTGGCGCAGATCAGGCGAAAGTCGCTGGTCAGGTCCTGGCTGCCGCCCACCCGCTGAAACCGCTTGTCTTCCAGCACCCGCAGCAGGGCCACCTGCATCTTGGCCGATATCTCGCCCACCTCGTCTAGGAACAAGGTGCCCCCGTCGGCCATCTCCAGGCGGCCCCGGCGGGCCTTGACCGCGCCGGTGAAGGCCCCGCGTTCGTGCCCGAACAGCTCGCTTTCCAGCAGGCTCTCGGCCTGTGCCCCGCAGTTTATGGCCACGAAGGGACCATAGGCCCGCGGGCTGCGGCTGTGCACGGCCCGGGCCACCAGCTCCTTGCCGGTGCCGGTCTCGCCGGTGATCAGCACCGGCGCCTCGGCCTGGGCCACCTCCTCTATGCGGCCGAACACCGCCAGCATGGCCGGCGAGCGCCCCACGATGTCTCCGAAGCCGGGACACTCGCCGTCGGCCAGGCGCTGGCGCAGGGCCAGGTTCTCCCGCAGCAGGGCCCGCTGCCCGCCCGCCTTATGCAGCAGCAGCATGAGCTGCTCCGGGTCAAAGGGTTTGAGCAGGTAGTCGCTGGCCCCGGCCTTCATGGCCTCCACCGATGACTCGATGGAGCCGTAGGCGGTGATGATGATCACCAGGGTGTCGGGATATTGGGCCTTCATGCGCCGCAGCAGCTCCAGGCCGTCCATGCCCGGCATCTTGATGTCCACCAGGGCCAGGTCGAAGACGCCCTGCTCCAGCATTTGCAGGGCCCGGTCCCCGCTTTCGGCCAGGGTCACCTGGTGGCCGTCCTGGCGCAGCCAGGCGGCGATGGATTCGCGCATGGCCAGCTCGTCGTCAACCACCAGCACCTGCAGGGCCGCGCTCATGCTGCCTCTCCCGGGGGCCAATCCTGGCCGGCGTTATAGCGGGGCAGGGTTACGCGAAAGGTGGTGCCCTGGCCCAACTGGCTGTCCACTTCGATGCGCCCCTGGTGCTCCCGAATGATTCCGTAGACCATGCTCAGGCCCAGGCCCACCCCCTGACCATCGCTCTTGGTGGAAAAAAAGGGCTCGAAGATGCGCGGCAGGTTTTCTGCCGGAATGCCCTCGCCGGTGTCGCTGAACTCCAGCCACACCAGCTTGTTGGCCTGCTCCAGTCCGGCGCGGATGCTCAGGCGTCCCCCCTGGGGCATGGCCTCCAGGGCGTTGAAGACCAGGTTGGTGAACACCTGCTGCAGCTGGGTGGGGTCGCCCCAGACCTCCAGGGCCTGGGCGGGCAGCTCCTGGACCAGCTCCACGCCCGACAGCTGCATGCGGTGGGCGGTGAGCAGGATGGTGGCCTCCAGCAACTCCAGCAAGTTTACCGCGCGCGGCGCCGGGCTGTGCTGGCGGGCGAAGGAGAGCAGGTTGCATACGATGCGGCTGCAGCGCTGCGCCTCTTGCGAGCACAGGGCCAGATAGCCTTGGTAGTCGCGCAGGTCCTTGGCCTTGGGGCGGCCCTCCGTCAGCCCCTTGTGCATCAGCTTGACGAAGTTGAGGATGCTGGCGATGGGGTTGTTTATCTCATGAGCCACTGAGGCCACCAGCTTGCCCAGGGCGATGAGCTTGTCCTCCTGCACCAGCCAGGCCAGATCGTCCTTGACAGCTTGGGTCCGGCGCTCCAGTCGCTGAGCCATGTCCTCGGTGATGTCCCGGAATATTTCCAGCACCTGCACCGCCCGCCCCTGGCGGTTGAACAGGGGATAGGTGGATACGTCGCAGTAGTGGGTGCTGCCGTCCTGCTGCACGTGCTCGTGGATGGCGTGGGCGCTCTTACCGGTGGTCAGGGTGGACTTCATGGGGCAGGGGGTGTCCGGGCTGTCGCAGGGGGTGAGGGACTGGTGGCTGACCTGGAAGCAGTATTTGCCCAGGGCCTCTTCCCGGCTGAGCCCGGCCGCGGCCAGGGCCGCCTCGTTCGCGCGCAGGATGCGGTAGTCGCCGTCCAGCACCATCACCCCTTCGCCGGTGGCGTCGATCAGGGCCTGGGAGAAGGAGCGGGCCATGCTGGCCTCGTCTTCCTTGGCCTCCAGGCGTTGATATAGGGCGATCAAGTCCTGGAACAGGCGGGAGGCGGTGTGGCCGATGACCCCCACTGACTCGGGCTTGCTGGCGGCCAGGTTGGACAAGAGCTTCTGATCGTCGGTGAGTTCGATGACCAAGTCCAGCTTTTCCAGATCAAACAGGCGGGCGCAGTCGGTGGTGGTGAAGATGCCCTTCTCGCGGGCGTGACGGATGCCCGCCGCCCGGGGGTTGAGATCGGCCACGCCCACGATCTCGGCCTGCAGGCGCTGGAAGCTGCGGGACTCCAGCATGTTCAGCATGGACAGGCAGCGCTGGCCGCCGCCGATCACGGCTATCCTGAGCTTGCCCTGCTCCTGTGTCCGGCCGATAGTCATGAATCTCCAGCGCGGCTGGTGATGGCCTTAAGCCCTATATTAACTAGTATAATATGAGGCCGATGCATAAATTCCGTGTTTAATTTCTCGCCTCGATTTTTCCCTTTTTGGGGCTATCAATGAAGGAGAAGACTCCGGTATAGGCCTCTTCCTTGCCCCCCGATCAGGCCGTTT
>JBFMFU010000077.1:0-12075 GCA_040751985.1 Thermodesulfobacteriota bacterium
AGCAGGTGCAGGCCACCGGCGCCCAGGCCGTGGTCTCGGCCTGCCAGCAATGCCTGCGCACCATGGCCACCCACATCCGCCGGCACAAGCTGCCCATCCAGGTGCTGGACATCGCTCAACTGGTGCGCCGGCACCTGGCCGCCTGAGGCGGGCGGTGCAGCTCTACCACCTGGACTCGGTCTCCTGGCAGGAGTCGCAGCTGGCCTACCACGCCCTGGCCCACCTGGGCCGCGAAGGCCTGATCCTCTGCTCCCCGGCCGAGCCCTACGTCTGCTTGGGCTATTCCCAGGACCCGTCGCAAGAGCTGGATTTGGCCCACTGCCGGGCGGCCGGCCTGCCCCTGTTCCGGCGGGAGGTGGGCGGCGGCGCGGTGTACCTGGACCATGAGCAGGTGTTCTGGCAGCTGGTGCTGCGGAGGGACAACCCCCTGGCCCCTAGGCGGCGTGAGGCGTTCTTCCGCCGCTTCCTGGCGCCGGTGGTGGAGGCCTACCGGGAACTGGGCGTGGAGGCCCGCCTGGAGCCGCCGGACGAGGTGGCGGTGGGCCAACGCAAGATCGCCGGCACCGGGGCCGGCGAGATCGGCGAGTGCCTGGTGCTGGTGGGCAACCTGATGCGCAGCTTCGACTGCGCGGCCATGGCCCGGCTGCTGCGGGCGCCCTCGCCGGAGTTCCGCCGTCGCTACCAGGCCAGCATGGAGGCCAACCTCACCTCCATCCGGCGGGAGCTGGGTCCGGCCCGGGAGGCCGCCCTGAGCGACCGGGACCTGTACGAGGCCCTGGCCCAGGGCTTCGCCTCGGTGCTGGGCCCCCTGACCCCGGCGAGCCTGGACCCGGCCTGGCAGGAAGCTATGCAGTGCCTGGCCATCCGCATGCTCTCGCCCGAGTGGATCAACTTCCGGCGCAAGCCCCGGCCCGAGCGCAGGGTCAAGGTGCGCGCCGGCCTGTTCCTGCACCAGGTGCAGCAGGACACCCCGTCCGGACCCTGGCAGGCCCTGTTCACCAGCGAAGGGGGCAGGGTAGTGGAACTGAGCCTGCAGGCGCCGGGCCGGGGCCGGGAGGCCTTGTGCCGGCGGGCCCAGCGCGAGCTGTTGGGTGTGGCCGCAGCCCAGGTGGCGGAGCGGGTCAGGGGCTTGGTCGCGGAGCCGGCTTAGACGGCGGCGGGCCGCCAGTCGCCGATGGAGTCCTGCAGGACCCGGCTCAGCTTCTGGGCGGTGTGGGTGACCATGTCCACCAGGGCCGGCTGGTTCTGATCGAAGCGCTCCCGCGGCACCGAGACGCTCAGCGCCGCCACCACGGATCCCTCGAAGAACACCGGCGCGGCCGCGCACTTGAGGCCTATCTCGATCTCCTCGTTGTCGATGGCGTAGCCCTGGGCGCGGATGCGCTCCAGTTCGGCCTCCAGCTTGTTCCAGGTGGTGATGGTGTGCTGGGTGAAGGCGGGCAGACCCCGCTCCTCCACCAGGGCCTTGGCCTCCTCGGTGGGCAGGTGGCTCAGGAGCACCTTGCCCACCCCGGAGCAGTGGGCCGGGAGCCGTTGGCCTTCCTGGGAGATCACCACCCGCACCGTGTGGCGGCTTTCCAGCTTGGACAGGTACAGGGCCTCACCCTTGTGCAGCACGGCCAGATGCACCGTCTCGCCGCTGGCCCGGTTGAGCTGCTCCAGCAGAGGCTTGGCGGCGCTTTTCAGGTAGCGGTAGGGTTTGACCAGGCTGCCCAGAAAGAAAAGCTTCATACCCAGCCGGTACTTGCCGGTCTCGGGATTCTTTTCCAGATAGCCTTCTTCTTCCAGGTTGGCTATTATGCGGAAAGTAGTGGTCTTGTTGTAGTGCAGCCGCTGATTTATCTCGGGCACCGAGAGCTCCCGGGCCTGGTCGTTGAACAACTCCAGAAGCCGGAAGGTTTTTTGCAGGACCTTGATGAGGTACTTGCCATTGGTGTCGGCCGAGATTTGATTCATATTATGAACTCCAAGTTCGAGATAACTTACGTCCTCTGCTCCTGTGCTGTCAAGCCAATTGGGACAAACCATGGCTTAGCATACCGAACGCCCTGCCGGTGGCCATGCGCCGGCCCGGCAGCGCGGATAAAGGCCTTGACAAGGTAGGGTGCCTTAAAATATTTTAAATCGTGCAAGCACTGGTTCGTATGGTGAACCAACCTGCCGGGTAAGGCGTAGCGCCGAGGACGGCCAGGCCTTGCGGGGCGGGGCTGGCGCGGCGTGATGCGCGGTTGGCCGTACAGGGCCCAGACAGCGGGCCGGACCAGGGTTGCAAGCAGGGAAAGGAAGTGGTCATGACCGAAAAGTTCGACGAATTGCATCAGTCCCAGGACAGCGAGTCTGTGCGCTGGCTCTACGGCGAGTACAACCGCCAGGACCTGGAGGCCATGGACCCGGTGTGTCTGCGGGCCCTGCTGCGCGAAAGGGTGCACCACACCATCGAGGTGGAGCTGTACCCGGCGCTCACCGGCGAAAAACAGGCCCACGCCAAGATGGGCAGCCAGGTGGCCCTGATCTGGGAGGTCTGGCAGTCCCGGGGTCTGCCCACCGAGGAGCCGGACCTGCAGTGGTGCCAGCAGTACCTGGACATCGCCGCCAAGGTGCGGGCCGGGGAGAAGGTGCAGATCGACGAGGCGCTGCCCGAGCCCTTCAGCGCCGCGGAGATGAATGCGGTACACAAACTGATCTGGGAGCGCCGCTCCATCCGCGACTGGGTGCCGGGCAAGCGGGTGCCCGACGAGCTGATCGAGAAAATTCTGGAAGCGGGCCGCGCTGCGCCCAACGGCTGCAACCTGTGCGAGGTGCGCTTCGTGGTGATCAAGGACCCCAAGCAGCAGAAGATGGTCTGGAGCGACATCCCCACGCCCTACGACCGCTGCACCCTCATCGTGATCTGCTACGACAAACGTGTGTACCAGACGGTGGGGCACGACCGCCTGGTGCCGCACAACATGCTCCTGGACTGCGCGGCCGCGGGAGACCACATGTGCCTGATGGCCCACGCCCTGGGCCTGGGCGCGGTGTGGCTGACCTGCACCGAGAAGACCGCGGCCACCTTCAAGAAGAAGTTCGGCCTGCCCGACTACATCGAGCAGGCCCTGCACGTGGCGGTGGGCTATCCGGCCATCGCCTCCATCAAGTCACGCAGGCTGCCCCTGAAGGACATGATCATCAAGCAGGTCTGATGACTCGGTGCCGGACCGGCCATGGGCTGGGGGCGGGAAGGAGTTTTAGGATGTTTGGCAAAGGAATCAAGCGGTGGATGGTGCTGGCGCTGGCGGGCGCCTTTCTGCTCTGCGGCGCTGTGGCCGGCGCCCAGGCCGCGCCCCAGAAGCTGGCCCTGGCCAGCTTCAAGACCGGCAGCGGCTGGTATGTCATGGCCCAGACCATGGCCAAGCTCATGAAGGGCTCCCTGCCGGCGGGCTCTCAGGTGGACGTGCTGCCCTTCAGCGGCGGCGTGGGCAACCCCCTGCTGCTGGCCCAGGGCAAGGCCGACATGGGCCTGAGCTTCCCCGTAGAAACCGGCCTGGCCATCAAGGGCGAAGCCCCCTACAAGCAAAAGATACCCAACCTCAAGCTGCTGGTGGGGAACCTGGACACCTATTGGTACGTCTTCGCGGTGCGGGCCGAGACCCCCATCAAGAGTTTCCAGGACATCAAGGCCAAGAAGTTCCCCCTGCGCCTGGCGGTGCTGCCCAAGGGCAGCAGCGGCGAGTGGGACACCCGCAAGATGCTGGCCGCCTACGGCATCACCTTCAAGGACATCGTGTCCTGGGGCGGCAAGGTGAACTACGTCTCCTTCCCCACCGCGGTGGAGATGATGAAGGATGGCCAGGCCGACGCCTTTGGCCAGCTCTGCACTCCGGGTCACCCCTCCTGGACCCAGCTGGCCACCATGACCAAGCTGCGCTTCCTGCCCGTGGACAAGGCGGTGGGCGACAAGTTCGCCAAGGACTACGGGTTTAACATGAGCTACCTGCCCAAGGGCTCGTTCCGCGGCGTGGAGGCCCCGGTGCCGGTATTGGGCTTTGCCACCTGCCTGATCACCACCGACAAGATGCCCCTTGACGTGGCCTACAAGATCACCAAGGCCATCTGCAGCAACAAGCAGGAGCTGGTCACGGCCTACAAGGGCGCCAAGGCCTTTGACCCCAAGAAGGCGGCCTCGGTGGCCCTGCCCCTGCACCCAGGAGCGCAGAAGTACTACCGGGAGGCCGGGACCATTAAGTAACCCCCCAGACGGGGGCGCCGCCCTGGGCAGCATGCATCGACACAAGGCGCCCCCGTCTTCACCGAAGCTCCCCTGAGGCCTCGGTCGGGTCGCGGGGGTTGCGGCAGGGCCCGTCAGGGCCGCCGCGGAGCAAGCAAGAGTTGGATCCCAAGCTCAAGAAGAAACTGGTGGCGGCGACGGCCATTACCTGGTCGCTGGTGCAGTTGTACTGCGCCTTCACCTTCGTGCTGGACATTCTGCAGGTGGAGATGCTGCACATCACCTTCGCCCTGATGCTGGTGTATCTGCTCAAGCCGGGCCCTGGGTTTCTCAACCGTAAGGGGGGCGCGGATCTGTTCCTGACCGCGCTCTCCCTGGCGGCGGGAGTCTATTTTCTGGTCAGCTATCCCCGGATCATCGAGCGCATCCGCTTCGTGGACGACGTGCTGCTCGGGGACTACGTGGCCTGTATAGCCAGCCTGTTCCTGGTGCTGGAGGCCGGGCGGCGCCTGATGGGCTGGGGCCTGTCGTTGCTGGGGCTGATGGCCATCGCCTACGCCTTCCTGGGCTTCTTGATCCCCGGCACTTTAGGGCACAGCTCTGTCTCGCTGTCCAACTTCACCGAGTTCATGGTCCTAACCCAAGAAGGCCTGTTCGGCATCCCGCTGCGGGTGTCCACCACCTACGTGTTTCTGTTCGTGCTCTTCGGGGCCTTCCTGAAGCACGGCCGCCTGGGCGAGTTCTACAACGACCTGGCGGTGTCCGTGGCCGGGGGGCTGCGGGGCGGACCGGGCAAGGTGGCGGTGATAAGCAGCAGTTTGCTGGGCACCATCAGCGGCAGCGCCGTGGCCAACGTCTCCACCTCGGGCACCTTCACCATCCCCATGATGAAGCGGGCCGGCTTCAGCCCGGTTTCGGCCGGCGCCATCGAGGCCCTGGCCTCCACCGGCAGCCAGATCGTGCCGCCGATCATGGGGGCGGCGGCGTTCATCATGGCCGAGCTGACCCGCATCCCCTATTGGACCATCGCCCTGGTGGCCATCATCCCCTCCATCCTCTACTACGTGGCTGTGTACTCTGCGGTGCACTTCGAGGCCATCCGGACCGGTCTAGGGGTCATCAGCGAACAACGCCAGCCCCTATGGGGCCTGCTAATCTCCAAGGGCTACATGTTCGTACCCATTCTGGTGATCATCTACTACCTGGGCAGCGGCTACTCCATCACCCTGTCGGCCACCATGGCCATCATCTCCTCGTTCATCATCTCGGCCATCCCCATCGTGGCGCGGGGCAAATGGAAAGAGCTGGGGGTATTCGTGGAGGCCCTGGAGGACGGCGCCAAGAGCTCCATCGCGGTGGCGGTACCCTGCGCCATCGCCGGGGTGATCGTGGGGGTGCTGACCCTGACCGGGCTGGGGCTGAAGTTCACCGAGATCATCCTGGGCCTGGCGGGCAGCAATCTGCTGTGGCTGTTGTTGATCACCTCTGTGATCTGCCTGGTGCTGGGTATGGGCATGCCCACCAGCGCGGCCTACATCACGGTGGCCATCTTGGCCATCCCGGCCCTGATCAAGAGCGGCATGCCCACCATCACGGCGCATTTCTTCGGTTTCTATTTCGCCAACATGTCCATGATCACCCCGCCGGTGGCCCTGGCGGCCTACGCCGGGGCGGGCCTGGCCAACGCCAACTCGGCCCAGGTGGGCGTGCGGGCCTGCAAGATGGGGGTTACCCTTTACATCGTCCCCTTCCTGTTCGCGACCTATCCTCCTTTGATGCTGATAGGCACCTGGCCCGAGATCATCTTCGCCGTTTTCAAGGCCGGCATTATCGTTATCTGCTTCACCGCGGCCATGATGTCCGTCTTTCACCGCCGGCTCAAGACCACGGAGCGGCTGCTTTTCTTGCTGGCAGGGGTGCTGCTTTGGCTGACGATCTATCCGCTGCTGACCAACATCCTGGGCTTCGCGGTGTTGGTGGTGGCGGTTATGATGACCCTGCGCGGCCGGCCGCCAGCCGATGTCTGACCCTGCGGGGCGTATAGGGGCTTGACGACAGCGGGCCGCGCCGCGCTCGCGACCGGAAAGGAACACAGCATATGCCCAAGGACCTTAGAAGTTACCTGGCGGAGTTGGAGCAGACGCATCCCGAGGCGGTGCTGCGCATCAAAAAGCCGTTGAAGGCGGCCTTCGAGATCAGCGCCCTGCAGCGCAAGCTGGACGCCATGAAGAAATACCCGGTGATCATCGTGGAGCGGCCCATCCTGGACAACGGCCAGGAGAGCCCCTTCCCGGTGGTGACCAATCTCACGGCCAGCCGGGACCTGTGCGCCGAGATATTGGGCATCAACCCGCGGCGGGTGGCCATGGAGTACGGCGCCAAGGTGGCCAACAGGGTGGCGCCGGTGATAGTGGCGCCCGAAGACGCGCCGGTTAAGCAGGTGGTGGAAAGGGGCGGGGAGGTGAACCTCCTGAAGTTCCCCATCCTGACCCACAACTACATGGACCCAGGGCCCTACATCGGCACCGGCTTCGTGACCACCACCGAGCCGGAATGCGGTATCGATAACACCTGCCTGCAGCGCATCTGGGTCAAGAGCCCGCGCCGCACCGGCCTCTGGGCGGCCATCACCTCGCACACCATGCAGAACATGACCCGCTGGTGGGAGCGAGGCGAGGACATGCCGGTGGCGGTGTGGATCGGCCACCACCCGGCGGCCATCGCCGGCGCCCAGTCCCGCCTGGGCTACCCCGAGAGCCACTACCCCTCGGTGGGCGGGGTCATGGGCGAGCCGCTGCGCCTGGTGCCTAGCGAGACCTTCGGTGACAAGCTGATGGTGCCGGCCGACGCCGAGATAGTCATCGAGGGCTACGTGCCCCGGAACGTGTTCGAGGCCGAGGGGCCCTTCGGCGAATACCCAGGCTATATCGGCCCCCAGCGACCCAGCAACATCATCGAGGTGAGCTGCGTCACCTACCGCCGCGACGCCATCTACCACGGCATCGGCGTGGGCCTGGCCGACCACCTGGTGCTCTTAGGCAATTTCCCGCTGGAGGCGCGCATATACGGCATCGTCAAGAACGTGTTGCCGGAGCTGATGAATGTGTACGTGCCCATCTCCGGCCGGCGCAATCACGTGTACCTGCAGGTGAAGAAGACGCGGCCCGGCATAGGCAAGGAAGCCATCATGGCGGCCCTGCCCTGCGACAGCCGCTTGAAGCATGTGATCGTGGTGGACGAGGATATGGACCTGTTCAACGAGAGCGACATCCTCTGGTCCATCGCCTATCGCAGCCAGTGGGACAAGGACCTGGTGGTGGTCAAGGGCACCGCGGTCTTCCCCCTGGACCCCAGCCTGCCATCGCCGGGCAACATCGGCACCCGGGGCGGCATAGACGCCACGGCGCCGCCGCCCATCGCCATCGGCCTGCCCAAGTTCTACCAGATGATCAACAAGACCCCGGACGAGGTGGCCCAGTCCGTGCAGGTGGAGGATTTCGTGGACCCGGCCCTGCTGGCCAACTACCCCACCTCTTATTAGCAGGGGGCAAGGAGTCAGATCATGGAAGCCATCGAGAAAGTGGGCACGCCCAAGGACGTGTGGGTGACCTGTCCCGGCTGCCAGCAGCTTTTCTACATAGACCGGTCGTTCTACAATCCTCAGTTCGACAAGCTGAAGCTGCACTGCCCTTTCTGCCACCTGGAGTTCGACAAGAAGGACTCGCCCAAGACCTGGGGAGTCTAGCGGGGCTCTGATCTCGCGCCCGCAGCAGCCGGGGCAAAGCAGAAACCAAAAGCGCCGGAGGGCCGGGGCGGACAAGCCGCGGCCGGTTCCGGCGCTTTTTTGCGCCCGCCACCAGGGCGGGCGAGGGCCTACTCGTAGCGCAAGGCGTCTATGGGGTTGAGGCCGGCAGCCTTGCGGGCCGGGTAAAACCCGAAGAAGATGCCCACCCCGCCCGAGAACAGGAAAGATATGACGATGGCCTGGCTGGCGATGAGGGTGGGCCAGCCCACCAGGCGGCTGACCACCGTGGCCCCCACCACGCCCATCAGCATGCCTATGATGCCGCCGAAGAGGGTCATCAGCACCGCCTCGGTGAGGAACTGCAACAGGATGTTGCGCTGCTTGGCGCCGATGGCCATGCGGATGCCGATCTCGCGGGTGCGCTCAGTCACCGAGACCAGCATGATGTTCATGATGCCGATGCCCCCCACCAGCAGACTGATGGAGGCCACCGCGCCCAGGAGCAGGGACATGACCTGGGCCGACTGCTGGGACACGGCCAGGATCTCGGAGAGATTGCGCACCGAGTAGTCGCGCTCCTTGGTGGGCCCCACACGGTGGCGCTGGTCCAGCAGGGCGGTGATCTCCTCCTCGGCCTGGTGCAGGTGCTCCTCGCTCACCGCCTGGATGAGCAGGGCCCCCACCGTGTTGGGGAAGTGGCTGCCGATGATCTTGCGCTGGGCGGTGGTCAGGGGCAGGAACACCGCGTCGTCCTGATCCTCGCCCCGGGGGCTCTGGCCCTTGCGCTCCAGCACCCCCACCACAGTGAAAGGAACCTTTTTGATGCGCACCACCTTGCCCACCGGGTCCTCGTTGCCGAACAGGGTCTCGGCCACGGTCATGCCCAGCAGGCAGTCCTTGCGGGCGCCCTCCACGTCGGCGTCGGTCAGGCCTCGGCCCGCAACCAAGTTCCATTCGCGAATCTGCAAGAAGTCGGGCGTGATGCCCTGCACCAAGGTGGACCAGTTCATGTTGCCGTAGACCACCTGGGCCGTGCCGCGCATGGTGGGGGCCACCAGGGCCACCGAGGGGCATTCGTTGCGTATGGCCTTCACGTCGTCCCAGGTGATGGTGGGCACCCCCCCGAAGCCGGTGCGGGCGCCGCCGGAGGTGGTGGAGCCGGGGATGACCAGGATCAGGTTGCTGCCGATGCTGGCGATCTGGTCGGCGATCATCTTGCTGGCGCCGGCGCCGATGGCTATCATCACGATCACGGCGCCGATGCCGATGATGATGCCCAGCATGGTCAGGAAGGAGCGCAGCTTGTTGGCCTTGAGGGCGCGCAGGGCGATCTTGAGTGACTGCAGTATCTCCATGGCGCTTAGCTCCCCTGCTGCGGGGACGGTTTGCGTTCGTCTGAAAGCACCTGGCCGTCGCGGAAGGTGACGACCCGATGGGCGTAGGCAGCCATGTCCGGCTCGTGGGTGACCATGATGATGGTGATGCCCTGCCGGTTGAGTTCGCTGAAGATGGCCATGATCTCGGCGCTGGTCTTGGTGTCCAGGTTGCCGGTGGGCTCGTCGGCCAGGATCATGGCCGGCCGGTTGGCCAGAGAGCGGGCGATGGCCACCCGCTGCTGCTGCCCGCCCGAGAGCTGGTTGGTCAGGTGCCCGGACCGCTCGGCCAGACCCACCCGGCTCAGGGCCTCCAGGGCCCGTTTCTTGCGCTCGCCGGCGGACACCCTGGCGTAGATCAGAGGCAGCTCCACGTTCTCCAGGGCGGTGGTGCGCGGCAGCAGGTTGAAGCCCTGGAACACGAAGCCCAGCTTGCTGTTGCGTATCTCGGCCAACTGGTTGCGGCTCATGTTGCCGACGCTGATGCCCTCCAGCAGGTACTCGCCGCTGGTGGGGGTGTCCAGGCAGCCCAGGATGTACATGCAGGTGGACTTGCCGCTGCCCGAGGCGCCCATGATGGCCAGAAACTCGCCGGAGTTCACGGAAAACGAGACGCCGCGCAAAGCCTGCACCTTTTGCTCGCCCAGGTCGTAGACCTTGGTCAACTCCACCAGCTTGACGACTTCGCTCAAGTTAGAACCTCATGCCCATGCCGGGCCGGCTGACCGAGTTGGCCTTTTTCTTGCCCTGCACCTGCTCGATGATGACCTGGTCTCCTTCCTTGAGCTTGCCGCCGTTGACCTGGATGTTGGAGTCGTCGGCCAGACCGGTTTTGACCGCCACCTGCACCGGCTTGTTGTGCGGGCCCAAGATGTAGATCAGCTTGGCGATCTGGGTGCTGCGGCGGCTGGAAGGGGACGCCGCGGTGGCGGAGGCGCCGGCGGGCCTGGCGGCCGGGGCCACGGCTGTGCGGGGCCGGAAGCGCAGGGCGGCCTTGGGGATGATGAGCACGCTGTTGGCGTGGCCCACCTCCAGGTTCACGTTGGCGGTCATGCCCGGCCGGAGCAACAGCTCCTTGTTGTTCACCCCGATCACCACCACGTAGGTGACCACGTTCTGGGTGACCACCGGCGCGTTGCGCACCTGCACCACCTTGCCCCGGAAACGCCGCTCCGGGAAGGCGTCCACGGTGAAGACCGCGGTCTGCCCCTCCTTGACCTTTCCGATGTCCGCCTCGTCCACGCTGGTGTCTATCTGCATCTTGGTCAGGTCCTGGGCGATGGTGAACAGGGTGGGGGTCTGGAAGGAGGCGGCCACGGTCTGGCCCACGTCCACGTTGCGCGAGACCACGATGCCGTCCACCGGCGACTTGATGGTGGCGTAGGCCAGGTTGGTCGAGGCCTGGTCCAGGGAGCCCTTGGTCTGGGCCACCACCGCCTCGGCCGCCCTGAGGGCGGCCACAGCCGCCTCATAGGAGGTCTGGGCGGTGTCGAACTCGCTCTGGGCCACCAAGTTGTCCTTGACTAGGTGGCGGTAGCGCTCCATGGTGCGCTTGGCATCAGCCACCATGACCTTGGCCTTTTCCATGTTGGCCACCGCCGAAAGATGGTTGCCCCGGGCCTGGTCCATCTGGGCCTTGAAGATGGAGGGATCGATCTGGGCGATGGTCTGTCCGGCCTTCACCACCGAGTTGTAGTCCACGAACAGTTTCTGGATGGTGCCCGAGACCTGGGTGCCCACCGACACAGTGATGACCGCGGACAGGTTGCCGGTGGCCGAGACGGTGGCGACTATGTTGCCGCGCTGGACTTTGGCGGTCCGGTAGACCGGCGCAGCCGGGCGGGTGAGCAGGCGGTAGAGGAAGGCGCCGCCCACCACCACGAGGGCCACCACCACTACGTAGATGACGAGCTTTTTCATGGGTCTGATCTGCACTCCGCATTCAAGGGCCAGGCCGACAAACCAATGGGGCCGGGCCTGGAGGTATCCTAACGGCCGCTGCGCCGGGAAGAGACCGGGGCAGGCGGCCGCGCGCTTGGCTTGGCCCCCCTGGCCGGAGGCGGCGCCTCCTCCAGGGAGAATACGCGCGCCAGGTCGCGCAGGGATTTCATCAGCGCCTGGCGCTCCCGGATCGGCAGGGCCCCCAGCCGGCGGGCCAGGGCCTCCTGGGAGCTCTGGCGGGCCTGCTTGAGCAGGCCCAGGCCGCGCGTGGTCAGGGTCAGCTTCACCCGCCGTCGATCCCTGGCGCTGCTTTCCCGGCGCACCAACCCCTTGACCACCAGGCCCTCAATCATCTTGGACATGGAAGGGTTGGTCAAACCGACGTTCTCGGCCAGCTCCGAGAGGGTGCCACCGGGCAATCTGTTTATGAAAATCAGGGCACGGAACTGGGGTATGGTCAGCTCGGGGGTGCGCCGGCTGCGCATCTTCACCCGGATGGCCTGCATGACCAGCAGCACGCTGTCCAGCAGCTCCGCAGCGCAGGCCTGAAGCGAGGTGGGCATATTGTTTAAATACCCCAATTATTAACTTATCAAACTATATGGTGGCCCTGTGGGGGTGTCAAGCACAGCGAATGTCCTTAGGGTTTTTTAAAAAAATGTTATTTATATTGATGGTTATGGCTAGGCCGTGTCGACATTTACAATAGCCAAAGGTATATGGCCGCTACAAGCACGAAGGCCAAGTATGAGGAGGCCAGCTTATCGTAGCGAGTAGCGACCCTCCGGAATTGTTTGAGCTTGCCGTAC
>JBFMFU010000078.1:0-7267 GCA_040751985.1 Thermodesulfobacteriota bacterium
CCCTGAGCCAGCTCACGGGCCTGGTGAGCCGCCGGGCCTTGGAAAAGGCCCTGCTCAAACGCGTGCCCCTAGGTACCGAGGTGCTGAATAGAAAAGCCCTCTCCGCCGGCGTAAAGCTGGCCAAGGAATGGCAGGCCAAGGAGCCGTCGCAGGCCGTGGAGCCCAGCGCCGCTGACTTCTAGGCCACCTAGCCCTGACCGCCCGGCGGGGCCCTTGCCGCCGGGCTCATCTCGCCCTTTACTCTGGCGTACAATGCAACCATAATCTCAGGGTGCGTAAGTGAGCAGGGGCCCCGCCGGCCAGGACCGGCCGGGGTGAGGTTCGGCATGGGCAAGGCTCTAAAGATAATCGCCATCGGCCTGGGCGTCTCGCTGGCGCTGCTGGCCGTGCTGTTGTTGGTGATGCCGCCGCTATTGCCCTGGGGCCCGCTGCTGACCAGCGCTGTGTCCGGCAAGCTGAGCCGCCCAACCAGCGTGCGGGAGGTTTCCCTCAGCCTGTGGGGCGGGCTGAATCTGGAGGTCAAGGGCCTGGTGGTGCAGGAGCTGCCTCGCTGGGGCCGCCGGCCTATGCTGAAGCTGGCGCGGCTCCATCTGCAGGCCGACCTGCTGCCTTTGCTGGCTAGCAAGCTGGTGGTGCGCCGGGTCCTGCTGCAGGACCTGGAAGTATCCCTGGTGCAGGACAAGGACGGCGTGCGCAACTGGCAGAGCCTGCCGCGCCAGCCGGAGGGGCGGCCGTCTGAGGGAGACGAGGGGCCGGGCGGCCTGCCCGGCGTTCAGCTGCTGTTGGCCCGGGCCCAGGCCCAGGGCTGCAAGCTGTACCTGCAAAACCTGGCCACCGGCCAAAGCGCCGAGCTGCCCCTGACCAAGCTGGAACTGACCAGCGACCTGGCCATGGGCGGCGCCTCGGGCCACTTGACCCTGGAAATGCCCGGATTGAGCCTGCAGGCCCAGGCCCGCGGCCAGGGCCTGGGTCAGGCGCTGCGTATCGAGCAGGCCAGCGTGGACTTAAACCTGGACCTGGCGCCGCTGGCCGAGCGCCTGGCCGTGCTGCAGCCCGGCCTGCGCGGCTCCGGGAGGGTGCACGGCCAGGCCACCGCCGCTGGGCCCCTCTCGGGCCTGCAGATCAAGGCCCAGGCCCAGGCCCAGGACGTGACGCTCGCGGATAAGGGCGGGGCGATCTATGGCCTGCCCGCGGCCCGGCTGCAGGCGGACCTGACCTTGGACCTGCCGGGCAAGCTGGCCCAGGTGCGCGTCCTGGAGCTAGATTCGGCCGCCGCCGGCCTGAGCAGCCGGCTCAGCGGGCAGCTGGGATGGGGGGAATCCCTGGGCAAGAGCAAGGCCCGTTTGCAACAGGAGGCGGACCTGGCCAAGCTGGTGCCGGTGCTGGCGCCCCTGCTGCCCTGGCCGGTGCAGGCCCAGGGCGCGGCCAGCCAGGAAACGATCCTCAAGGGTGCCGGTCAGGGCGCCGTCAAGATCATAGGCCAGACCAAACTGCGGGGAGCGATGTTACGCTTCCCCTGGCAGCGCGAGGCCCTTCGTGAGCCAGACCTGCGGGCCGACTACCGCCTGCTGCTGAGCGACAGCGGTAAGCAGCTGGAGATCGTGCACCTGGCCATCGCCTCCAGCGTGGCCCAGTTAGGTCTCAACGGCCGGGTACGCTGGCGCGGCGAGGAGACCCAGGCCGAGCTGAAGGCCCAGGGCCAGTTCCTGGACCTCAATCGCCTGCCCCTGGGCACCCCGCCCCGGCCGGCTTCGGCCGCGACCCCGGCGGTTCGCCAGTCGCCCGGCAAATCAGCCGCGGCCCGCCCCGCCGCGCCGGCTCCTCGCCCCAGCCCCCCGCCGCCGGTCTCTTCTCCCCTAAGCCGGGCCCTCAAAGGCCAAATAGTAAAGGCCGAGATTCAACTGGCCCGAGTACTGCTGGACAAATATGAGCTGCAAAACCTGCACACCATCCTGGAGATAAAAAACCAGCAGATCGTGTTCACGGACTTGGTCTGCGTCCTGCTCAAAGGCCGGGTGGAGATGGCCGGCTCCTTGGACGCCAACTCCAACCCGCCGACCAGCCGTCTGCGCCTGCGGGGGCGGGGACTACAGGTGACGCCTAAGGTCTTCGCCGACCTGCAGCGGGATTTCCCCCTGTTCGCCCTGCCCGTGAGCAGCCTGGAGGGCATGTTCGACCTGAGCAGCGATCTGGCGGCCCAGGGCCTGCAGCGCGAGGCCGTGTTGAACAGCCTGCAGGGCAAGGGCGAGCTGCGGGCCCCGCAGGGAGTGACCATCGGCCTGGAGTTTTTGGGGCAGATGCCCGGCGGCAACCTGCTGTGGGACCTGGTGCGTGAGCGCCTACCGCAGCGCTACAGCAAGTTCGAGGGCCACTACACCCTGGGCGGCGGCCGGGTCAAGTACGACCTGGACCTGCAGAGCCAGGACCGCCGGCTGGAGGCACGGATCGAGGGCAGCACCGGCCTGCTGGACGAGACCGTGCAGGCCAAGCTCAAGATCAGGGGGCCGATCCTGGGCCGCGACCTGCGCCGCTTCCTGGGCCACGACGGCATGGTGCCCATCAGCCTGCGCGGCACCCTGCGCCATCCCAAACCGCACCTGGAGACGCCGGTCGGCGGCGGCTCGCCCGTGGACAACCTGTTGCGGGGAATCTTGCAGCGCTGAACAGGACGCGGGGCTAGAGGCCCTGGGCCTTGGCCAGCACGCGCGCGGTGGCGGCCAGGATGCTCAGATCCAGGCGCAGCACCTCCCAACTGGAGTGGCTGCGCAGGAACTGGGCGTACTCCTGATCCAGGCAGTACTGGTCCCAGCGGCCCAGGCCCTGGCCCTTGCGCGACTGGTAGGGGCCGGTGAGGCCCGAGCGCAGTATCTGCCAGTTGGTGACCCCCCGTCCCAGGGCCTCCTCATATACCTCCAGGTTCACCGGCCGCGGCCCTACCAAGCTCAGGTCGCCCTTGAGCACGTTGAACATCTGGGGCAGCTCATCCAGATAGACCTTTTGCAGAACGCGGCCCACCCGGGTCATGCTGGTGCCGTCCCACTCCAAGTACTTGGTGTGGATGAAGGCCCCCTTTTTGTGCAGCTCCTCAATGACCTGGGGCTTGAAGATGTTGAACTTGAGGAAGTGGAACTGGCGGCCCTGGGACATGCGCGGCTCAGCGTAGAACAGGGAGGCCCAGGGGCGACCGCGCAGCAGGTGCTCCACGAAGATGGCCAGCAGGATGAGGATGAACAGAGGGCTCACCGCCAGGAGCAGCAGCAGGGCGAAGCTCAGGTCCAGGGTCCGCTTCAGAAAGGGGACCGGAATCTTTTCCGTCAGGCCGCTGGGGACGAAATCCGCCCGGCCGCGTTCGGACTCTATCTCCCGGTTCGCCTCGGTCATGACGTCATCCTGCTCCCCGCCCGGCGGCGGCTCTCCTCCAGGCTAGCAGCAAGCCCCTGTGGCGGGCAACGCCCTTGACCGCGGACGGCTCAATCCTGCTGAAAGCGATCGTCGGCCTTGTGCGTCTGGGCCCGGCCGGCCCGGCCGGCCAGCCAGCCGGTGCGCACCACCTCCGGCGGCTGGTCGAACTCCGGCACGTAGGGCTTCAGGTCTAAAAGCGGGGTGTTGTCCAGCACGTCCAAGTCCTCCAGGTGCAGCACGCAGCCCTCCACGTGCAGCAGGCGCACCACCGACAACCCGATGGGGTTGGGCCGGGCCGGGGCGCGGGTGGCGAAGACGCCCCGCTCTTGTTGATCCAGGAAGGGCCGCACCAGCAGCTCGGACCCCTTGGCTCGGTGGCAGTGGTAGAGCAGGATCAGGTGGCTGAAGCCCTCCAGGTCCTTCAGGCCAGGGGCCAGGGAGGGCAGCAGCTCGGCCCGGCCTTGCACCCCCCGGGCGCCGGAGGGTTGGATGGGCGCGCCCTCGGGCGCGGGGTGGGGCGAACGGATCACGCCGATGGCCTGATAGTTGATCGTGGCCTGATTCACGGCTTCCTCCCTATCTCACCCAGGCCCACGGCCAGGGGCAGGGCCATAACCAGCAGGCACAACCCGGCCACCCCCGACCAGGCCCACAGGGCCCAGGCCTGGCCGGCGGCGGTGATGCCCGCCCAACCGCCCAGGTAGTAGATGAGCACGTAGAGGCTATTGCCGCGTCCCTGGCCGCCCTGCAGGCGCACGTTTAAAAGCCCCGTGGCCACGGGGTGGATCGTGAAGTGTCCCGCGCAGGCCAGGGCCAAGGAGAGCACCACCGCCACCAAAGAGGGCAGCAGGCTGACCACCAGGGCCAGCACCAAAAACGCCACGCCCAACAGCAGGCTCCAGCCGCCGCCGACCCGCCGGGAGAGCCTGCCCACCAGTGGCCCGGAGACCACTCCGATCAGGTAGGTGAGGTACATCAGGCTGATGGAGGTGGTGGAGGCGTTGAAGGGCGGCGCCGCCAGATGATAGGTGATGAAGTTGAACATGGCGGCGAAGACGAACATGCTACCGAAGGTGGCCAGGTAGGGCGCCAGCGTAGGCCACTGGCGCAGCAGCCCCAGGTAGCCCAGGGACTCCTTGCCGCGGACCTGCCGCGTCCCCTCGGGCGGCAGCCAGCGCAGGGAGGCCAGGGTCAAGAGCAGCACCAGGGCGGCGCAGATCACGAAGGACAGGCGCCAGTGACCCACCAGCAGCAGGCCGCTGAGCAGGCGGCTGCCCAGCCCGCCCACCACCGTGGCCGAGACGTAGGCGCCCATGACCACCGCCAGGCTGTCCAGGGGCAGGCTGCGGGCCAGGTAGGCGGCCAGGCAGGAGGTCAGGGCCGGCACGAAAAGGCCCTGCACGAAGCGCAGCGCCACCAGCAGGGTCAGCCCCTGACAGAGGGCGCCGGCCAGCAGGCTCAGGGCGATCACCACACCGCCGGTGAGGACGATGGGCTTGATGGGCCAGCGGTCGGCCAGGATGCCGAAGGGCATGCTGGCAACGGTGATGCCCAGGATCACCATGGACACGGTGAGCGAGGCCGCGGCCGGCGAGGCCCCGAAGTCCTGGCTCAGCTCGGGCAGGAGCGGCTGGGTGAGGTAGATGGTGCTGATGGTGGCGGCCACCAACGCGAAGACCAGGGCCTGCAGGCCCGTGGTGCCGAGCCCCGGGCGCTTACCCTCTGCCGGGGACAAGTCTAGCGGCCCGCCGGGTCCGCCGGCTGTAGGAACACCGCGGCCAACGGCGGCAGGGTTAGGCTCAGGGAGTAAGACCGTCCGTGCGTGGGCCGCCTTTCGGCCTTCAGGCCCCCCATGTTGCCCCACCCGCTGCCTCCGTATATCTCGGCGTCGCTGTTGAGCGCCTCTTGCCAATAGCCGCCCTGGTTGACGCCCACCCGGTAGTCGCGCCGCGGCACCGGGGTAAAGTTGCACACCACCAGCATGGGCTGGCCCTGTCGGCCCCAGCGCAGGAAGGACAGCACGCTGTTGTCCGCGTCGTTGCAGTCCACCCACTCGAAACCGCCCGGCCGCATGTCTTCCTGCAGGGCCGGCTGGCTCAGGTAGAGGCGGTTCAGATCGCTCACCAGGCGTTGCAGGCCCTGGTGGTTGGGAAAGGCCAGCAGGGCCCAGTCCAGGGCCGCCTCGTGGCTCCATTCGCTCCACTGGCCGATCTCGCCGCCCATGAACAGGAGCTTCTTGCCCGGCTGGCCGTACTGATAGCAGTACAGCAGGCGCAGGTTGGCGAACTTCTGCCAGTCGTCGCCGGGCATCTTGCCCAGCAGCGAGCCCTTGCCGTGCACCACCTCGTCGTGGGACAGGGCCAGCACGAAGTTCTCGGTGAAGGCGTAGAGCATGCGGAAGGTGAGTTGGTTGTGGTGGAACTTGCGGTGCACCGGGTCGTTGCGGAAGTAGCTCAGGCTGTCGTGCATCCAGCCCATGTCCCACTTGAGGCCGAAGCCCAGGCCGCCCAGGTAGGTGGGCCGGCTGACCATGGGCCAGGCCGTGGACTCCTCAGCTATGTTTTGCACGCCGGGGTTGGCCGCGTAAGTCTCCTGGTTCAGGCGCTGCAGGAACTGCACCGCCTCCAGGTTTTCGTTGCCGCCGTAGCGGTTGGGAATCCATTCCCCCTCGCGGCGGGAGTAGTCCAGGTAGAGCATGGAGGCCACCGCGTCCACGCGCAGGCCGTCGGCGTGCATCACCTTGAGCCAGAACATGGCGCTGGAGAGCAAGAAGGAGCGCACCTCGTCGCGGCCATAGTTGAAGATGGCGCTGTGCCAGTCCGGGTGGTAGCCCTGGCGGGGGTCGGCGTGCTCGTAGAGGTGGGTGCCGTCGAAAAAGGCCAGGCCGTGGCCGTCGTCCGGGAAGTGGCTGGGCACCCAGTCCAGGATCAGGCCGATGCCGCGCTGGTGCAGGTGGTCCACCAGGAACATGAAGTCCTGGGGGCTGCCGTAGCGGCTGCTGGGGGCGAAGTAGCCAGTGGTCTGGTAGCCCCAGGAGCCGTAGAAAGGGTGCTCCATCACCGGCAGCAGCTCCACGTGGGTGAAGCCCAGCCCCAGGCAGTAATCGGCCAGCCGCGGCGCCAGCTCCCGGTAGCTCAGCCAGCCGCCGTCTTCGCCCCGGCGCCAGGAGCCCAGATGCACCTCATAGATGGCCATGGGCCGCTCCAGGCTGTTGCCGGTGGCCCGGCGGGCCAGCCACTCGCCGTCGCCCCACGGGTAGCTCAGGTCGCAGATCACCGAGGCGGTCAGCGGCGGTTCCTCGGCCTGGAAGGCAAAGGGGTCGGCCTTGTCCACCTGGTAGCCCAGGTTCTTGGACTCGATGTGATACTTGTAGCGCTGGCCTGGGCTGGCGCCGGGCCGGAAGCCCTCCCAGATGCCCGAGGAGCCCCGGGCCCGCAGAGGCGTGTCGTGCTGGTCCCAGCCGTTGAAGTCGCCCATGACGAACACGGCGTGGGCATTGGGCGCCCAGACCGCGAAGTGGGTGCCGGCGACGCCGTTCGCCTCCATGGGATGGGCCCCCAGCCTGTCATAGAGCTGCAGATGGCTGCCCTGATTGAACAGGTACAGGTCGTCCTCGCTCAAGAGGCTCACCGGACCCGGCTGTGCTTGAGGGGCCTTCATGCCATGCTCCCTGGCGGCATCCGCCTTACGCGCTTGAGCTTTTATTATGGCACTCTCGGGGCAGCTTGCAACCACCGCCCCTTGTATGTTAGAAGGGAAGCATGTATCAGTGCGTGACAGGCCGTCCGCCCCTTGGGTTTGAGCCCGTAGTGTAGCGTGGGCCGTCACGCACTTCCCATCATAACCCGAACGGTTGCCAGGGCCT
>JBFMFU010000079.1:0-66623 GCA_040751985.1 Thermodesulfobacteriota bacterium
AGGCCCGCCAGCAGCAGAAGGACGCCGCCGCCGCCGAGCTGGCCGCCCTGCGTCAGCAGCGGGCCGCCGAGCGCGCCAAGCGGGCCACGGCCCACGAGGGCCTGGAGCATGCGGCCGAGGACGTGGAGTACGGCCCGGGTCGCGAGGCCGGCGTGGCCGGCCCCGAGGCGGTGTTCATCGTCAAGAGCCTGGCCCGCTGGCGCCTGCGCGGCGCGGGTCTGCTGCGCGACAAGGCCTAGGCGGATAGCGGCCCGCCCGCCACAGAGGCGGCGGCCCGCTCCGAAGCGCGATAGCCACGCCGGCCCGGAAGCGGCCGGCTACAGACGAAAAGAGTTTTAATCGAGAGGGGGCGGACAGCCAAACCCCAAGCAAGAAGAGGAGGAACCTCTGATGTCGGCAGACGAGATCAAGGTCAAGGCCGCGCCCAAAGAGGAAAAGAAGGCCAACCCCAAGGAAGTCAGTGTAGACCCGGCCACCATTCAAATGCTGGCCAAGGCCCAGGCTGATGGCTGCGAGACCATCTTCGACCGGGCCGTGACCATGAAGCCCTGCAACATCGGCGAGCAAGGCACCTGCTGCAAGAACTGCTCCCAGGGCCCCTGCCGCCTGCCCCTGCCCAAGAAGGGCATCGAGGGCAAGGACACCCGCAAGGGCCTCTGCGGCGCCACCCCCGAAACCATCGCCGCCCGCAACTTCGCCCGCATGGTCGCCGCCGGCGCCGCCGCCCACAGCGACCACGGCCGCGGCGTGGCCGAGGTGTTCCTGGCCGCCGCCCGCAAGGAGACCCAGGACTACGGCATCAAGGACACCGAGAAGCTCTTGGAGATCGCGCCCCTGTTCGAGGTGCCCACCACGGTGCTGGTGGACGGGCCCGACGGCAAGAAGGTGGAGCAGGAGCGCGACATCTACGCCATCGCCGAGGAAGTGGGCGTCAAGGCCCTGGGCGAGTGGGGCAAGCAGGACGGCGAGATCTACTACGCCAAGCGCGCCCCCGAGGCCCGCTACCAGCTCTGGCAGGAGCTGGACGTGGTCCCGCGCGGCATCGACCGCGAGGTGGTGGAGATCATGCACCGCACCCACATGGGCGTGGACCAGGACTACCACAACATCATCAAGCAGTGCTCCCGCGCCGCCCTGGCCGACGGCTGGGCCGGCTCCATGATCGCCACCGACCTGCAGGACGTGATGTTCGGCACCCCCTACCCCATCCAGGGCGAGATCAACCTGGGCGTGCTCAAGAAGGACCACGTCAACATCATCGTGCACGGCCACGAGCCGCTACTCTCTGAGATGATCGTGGTGGCCAGCCAGGACCCGGAGCTGCTGGAGTACGCCAAGACCAAGGGCGCCCACGGCATCGTGCTGGCCGGCATGTGCTGCACGGCCAATGAGATCCTGGTGCGCCACGGCCTGCCCATCGCCGGCAACTACCTGCAGCAGGAGCTGGCCATCGTCACCGGCGCGGTGGACGCCATGGTGGTGGACGTGCAGTGCATCATGGAGAACATCGCCAACATCGCCGACTGCTACCACACCAAGGTCATCACCACCAACCCGCGGGCCATGATGGACTCCGGCCACGCGGTGCACATCGAGTTCGACGAGCACCACGCCCTGGAAGACGCCAAGAAGATCGTGCGCACCGCCATCGACAACTTCAGCAACCGCCGCGCCGAGGTGCTCATCCCCAGCGCCAAGGAGAAGATGGTGGTGGGCTTCAGCGAAGAGGCCATCAAGTACCACCTGGGCGGCACCTTCCGCGGCTCCTACGTGCCCCTGAACGACAACATCATCAACGGCCGCATCCGCGGCATCGGCGGCGTGGTGGGCTGCAACAACGCCCGCACCTGCCACGACTCCTCCCACCTGATCGTGGTCAAGGAGCTGCTGAAGCACGACGTCATCGTCCTCACCACCGGCTGCAACGCCATGGCCTGCGGCAAGGCCGGCCTGCTGACGCCCGAGTCCGCCGGCGTGTACTGCGGAGCGGGCCTGGCCGAGGTCTGCGAGACGGTGGGCATCCCGCCCGTGCTGCACATGGGCTCCTGCGTGGACAACAGCCGCATCCTCACCGCCGCCACCGAGGTGGTCAAGGCCGGCGGCCTGGGCAAGGACATCAGCGACCTGCCCGCGGCCGGCTGCGCCCCGGAGTGGATGAGCGAAAAGGCCATCAGCATCGGCCAGTACTTCGTGGCCAGCGGCGTCTACACCCTGTTCGGCGTGGGCCTGCCGGTCACCGGCGCCCCGCGCTTCCAGAAGCACCTGTTCCAGGAGCTGGAGGGCATCTACGGCGGCATGTGGGACCTGGAGACCGATCCCTACGAGATGGCCCGCAAGATGATCGCCCACATCGACAAGAAGCGCGCCGCCCTGGGCCTGGACAAGAAGAAGGAGCGCGTGCTCATGGACATGGCCGACCGGCAGAAGCTGGACGCGGCGTAGGCCTTAGGCAGAAAGGGGACAAAAGAAATGTCCAAACTGGTAGCTTTCGCCGCCATCCAAGGCGCGTACAATATCGTTTCCAAGGTGCAGGGCCTCTACAAGCGGGCCGTGGAGCAGTACGGCCCCGAGCAGAAGCTGGAGTTCCCCAACACCGCCTACTATCTGCCCATCATCTATTCCCTGCTGGGCATCCCGGTCAAAGACCTGGCCAGCGCGGGCAAGGTGCTCGACATCTGCCGCAAGCTCCTGCCCGAGCACGTGCAGCGCATCCATCACCTGCCCTACCTGGGCCCCCTGCTGGACGCCGGCATGGCCACCCTGTTCGCCGAGGAGATCGCCGAGGCCATCCGCTACGTGGACGACCCCGACTTCTACCTGCCCGGCGAGGACTGCGACCTGGAGAACGGCCGCATCTGGCTGGGCGCCGCCGACGACACCATCATGCGTAAGCGCGGCGTGGAGTTCGTGGACGGCTCGGCGCCGGGCTTTGCGGCCATTGTGGGCGCGGCCCCCACCCCGGATATCGCCAAGCAGATCGCCGAGGAGTATCAGCGCCGCAACCTGTACGTGTTCATGTGCGCCAACCAGAGCGGCACCACCTTCACCGAGCAGCTCATCGAGGCCGGCGTGCAGATCGGCTGGGGCACCCGGCTGGTGCCCTTCGGGCCCGACATCAGCGCCGCGGTCTTCGCCCTGGGCTTCGCCAACCGCGCGGCCATGGCCTTCGGCGGCGTCAAGCCGGGCGACTACAAGCGCATCCTCCTGTACAACAAGGACCGCGTCTTCGCCTTCGTCAACGCCCTGGGCGAGGTCAACGCCGAGTGGGCGGCCAACGCGGCCGGCTGCGTGAACTGGGGCTTCCCCACCATTTCCGACACCGACATCCCCGAGATCCTGCCCACCGGTGTGTGCACCTACGAGCACGTGGTGGCCAACGTGCCCCACAGCGAGATGGTGCAGAAGTCGGTGGAGGTGCGCGGGCTGAAGACCGTCATCACCAAGGTGGACATCCCGCTATCCTACGGCGCGGCCTTCGAGGGCGAGCGCATCCGCAAGGACGACCTGTTCGTGGAGTTCGGCGGCGGCAAGACCCAGATGACCGAGCTGGTGGAAATGGCCGAGATGGACGAGATCGACGACGGCAAGATCACCGTGGTCGGCAAGGACATCAAGGACCTGGGCGACAAGGGCGGCCGCCTGCCCATGGGCATCTCGGTCAAGGTGGCCGGGCGCAAGATGCAGACCGACTTCGAGCCCATATTAGAGCGCCAGATCCACCACCTGATCAACTACGCCCAGGGCGTGATGCACATCGGGCAGCGCGACATCTCCTGGGTGCGCCTGGGCCGTCCCGCGGTGGAGAAGGGCTTCGAGCTGAAGCACTTCGGCCAGATCATCCACGACATGTTCCACAAGGACTTCGGCTCCATCCTGGACAAGGTCCAGGTCACCATCCTGACCGACGAGAAGGACGTGGCCGAGTTCACCAAGAAGGCGCGCGCCGCCTACAAGAACCGCGACGAGCGCGTGGAGAACATGACCGACGAGGGCGTGGAGACCTACTACTCCTGCACCCTGTGCCAGTCCTTCGCCCCCACCCACGTCTGCGTGGTCAGCCCCGAGCGCACCGGCCTCTGCGGCGCCTACAACTGGTTCGACTGCAAGGCCTCCTTCGAGATCAACCCCACCGGCCCCAACCAGCCCATCGAGAAGGGCGAGTGTCTGGACCCCAAGCTGGGCAACTGGAAGGGCGTCAACGAGTTCGTGGCCAAGGCCTCCCGCGGCGCGGTGCAGAGCTACAACTTCTACAGCCTGATCTACGAGCCCATGACCACCTGCGGCTGCTGCGAGTGCATCGCCGCGGTGCTGCCCGCCTGCAACGGCATCATGACCGTGCACCGCGACTACACCGGCGAGACCCCCTGCGGCATGAAGTTCACGACCCTGGCCGGCGTCATGGGCGGCGGCCAGTCTTCCCCCGGCTTCGTGGGCCACTCCAAGTACAACATCATCCAGCGCAAGTATGTGGTCGGTGACGGCGGCCTGCTCAGGATGGTGTGGATGCCCAAGAGCCTCAAGGAGGAGCTGGCCGAGGGTCTCAAGCGCCGCGGCCAGGAGCTGGGCGTGCCGGACCTGATCGACAAGATCGCCGACGAGACGGTGGGCACCGATGAGGCCTCGGTGTTGGCGCACCTGCAGAAGGTGGGTCACCCGGCCCTCACCCTGGACCCCATCACCGGCTAACCTTCTAACCCCGCGGGGGCCCCTTGGCCCGGGGCCCCCGTTTTTTGACTTCGCTATTGCAGGTTCCTTGGGAAGGAGTGGACCATGGCCCTGACCGGCATTCAGATATTCAAATTACTCCCCAAGACCAACTGCGGGGAGTGCGGGGTGCCCACCTGCCTTGCCTTTGCCATGAACCTGGCCGCGGGCAAGGCCGAGCTGGCATCCTGCCCCTACGTCTCCGACGAGGCCCGCGAACAGTTGGCTGAGGCCAGCGCGCCCCCCATCCGGCCGCTCACGGTGGGCAGCGGCGACACCGCCGTCAAGATCGGCGGCGAGACCGTGATGTTCCGCCACGAGAAGACCTTCTTCAACCCGCCGGGCATCGCCGGGCTGGTCAAGGACACCGACGGCGACATCGCCGCCAAAGTGAAGAAGTGGGCGGGCTTCCAGTACGAGCGCGTGGGCCTGAACCTCAGGCCCGAGCTGGTGTTCCTAGAGTGCGCCAGCGGGGACGCGGCCAAGTTCGAGGCGGCGGCCAAGGCCGTGGTGGACAACTCCGACCTGTCGCTGATCCTGGCCTGCGAGGACGCCGCGGTGCTGGCCCCGGCGGCCAAGGCCCTGAAGGACAAGAAACCCCTGATCTACGCGGCCACCGGCGCCAACGCCGACAAGATGAGCGCCCTGGCCGGCGAGCTGGGCCTGCCCCTGGCCATCAAGGCCGTGGACCTGGACGAGGCCATGGAGCTCTCTGACGAGCTGACCGCGGCCGGGCACAAGGACCTGGTCATCGACAGCGGCGCCCGCGACATCGCCGGCGTGTTCCAGGATCAGATCGCCATCCGCCGCGCGGCCCTCATGAAGCAGAACCGCACCCTGGGCTTCCCCACCATCTGCTTCGCCAGCGAGCTGGGAGAGAGCCTGGACGAGCAGGTGGTGGCCGCGGCCATGCTCATCTCCAAGTACGCCGGCATCATCGTGCTCAGCGACCTCACCGCCGAGGCGGTGTTCCCGCTGCTCCTAGAGCGACTGAACATCTACACCGACCCGCAGCGCCCCATGACCGTGACCGAGGGCATCTACGAGATCGGCGGCCCCAGCCCGGACAGCCCGCTACTGATCACCACCAACTTCTCGCTGACCTACTTCATCGTCAGCGGCGAGATCGAGTCCTCGCGGGTGCCGGCCTGGCTGCTGATCAAGGACACCGAGGGCCTGTCGGTGATGACCGCCTGGGCCGCCGGCAAATTCTCCGGCGACGACGTGGGCATGTTCGTGAAGAAGATCAAGGCCGAGGAGAAGATCAACCACAAGTCCCTGATCATCCCCGGCTACGCCGCGGCCATCGCCGGCGACGTGGAGGAGGAGCTGCCCGGCTGGAACATCCAGGTCGGGCCTCGCGAGGCGGCGCACCTTACCAAGTTTCTCAAAGAGTGGAAGCCAGGCGCCTAGGCGTTTGTCCCCCGAGCAGAGAGGGTGACCATGAAAAGCATTGGCGAAAACCTTAACGTAATCAAAAAAGAGATCGGCCAGGCCTTCAAGGACCGCAACCCCGAGCCGATCCAGCGCTACGCCCTGGCCGAGAAGGCCGCCAAGGTGGACTACATCGACATCAACCTGGGCCCCGCGCGCAAGGGCGGCCCGGAGCTGATGCAGTGGGTGGTCCAGACCGTGCAGGCGGTGGTGCCGGACATCCCCTTGGCCCTGGACACCTCCAACATCGAGGCCATCGAGGCCGGCCTGGAGGTGCACAAGGGCACCGCCCTGGTCAACTCGGTCATGGCCCGCGCCGAGCGCTACACCAAGATGTGGCCCATAGTGGCCAAGTACAACGCCCAGGCCGTGGCCCTACTCTGGGGCCCCGAAGGCCTGCCCCGGGACGAGAACGAGCGCGCCGCCCTGTGCGTGGAGCTATGCTACGCGGCCAATGAGCTGGGCATCGAGAACGACCGCCTGTTCGTGGACCCCATCATCACGCCGGTGAACATCCAGCAGAATCAGCTCATGGCCGACCTGGCCTTCATGCAGATGCTGCAGGACATTTGCCCGGGCGCCAAGAGCACCAACGGCCTGTCCAACATCAGTAACGGCACCCCCTGGCGCGAGCCTCTCAACCAGATCTTCATGATCATGCTGGAGCGCGCGGGCATGTACAGCTCCATCTTGGACTACGAGGACAAGCTGATCATGCAGATCGCCCAGGGCCACCACCAGAACCTGGTGGAGATCGTGCACAAGGTGCAGGACGGCGAGATCTCCTCGCCCGGCGACGTGGAGCCCGGCGTCGGCCGCACCTACGTGGCCGGCGCCCTGGCCATCCTGGGCAAGGTGCTCTACTCCGACTCCTGGTTCGAGGTCGAGGGCGGCGCCACCAAGGAGTCCATGGAGGAGTTCGCCGAGGCCTACGCCAAGGAGCAGGGGCTCTAGGCCCCGTCCAACTCTCCGGGGCCGGCCCTGCGGGGCGGCTCCGGCGCTGGAGAAGGCAAGATGAGCGACAAGACCAAGCAGGAGGCCAAGCCCGCGGGCTCCGCCCCCCGGCCCGGCAAGAAGCCGCCGGTGGAGTACGGCGAGCCGCGCCCCGAGGGCGTGGCCGGGCCCGACGCCGCCTACGTGCAGAAGTCCCTGCAGCGCTGGCGGCTGCGCGGCCCGGGCATCATGCGGTAACACCACCCAGGCGGGCGGCCGGCCATTACCGGCAGCCCAGCCTGTAGAGGGCTTTCCCCTCCCTCCCTCGAAGCCCAAGGGCTTCGCTCCCTGGGGAACCAGGCCGGCGGATGCAAGCATCCGCCGGCCTTTTTTGCAGGAAACCGAGCACCCCCACCTTGATTCAGCTAAAAATTATCTATATTATTAAAATAATAGAACAAGATGGAGCCTGCGGGATGACGAGGGGGCGCAAATATATTTTGCTAAAGAGGGCAGGATATAAGTGCGAATATTGCCAGAAAGACTTAAAAGGAGATTCCTTTGAGGTAGAACATGTTAAACCTGGAAGCAGAAATGGCACAGATGAATTAAGCAATTTAGCGGTGTCGTGTTCACAGTGTAACAGAAATAAAGGTGCCGCAACCAGTGCCGTGGACCCCATATCAGGCAAGCATTGTTCTTTATACAATCCTCGTACTATGAATTGGGGTGAACACTTCCTTGTTAGGCACGGCGAAGTAACAGGAAAAACGGATATAGGCAGGGCCACATGCGCATTGCTGTTTAGGGATACGAGCAGCACGATAAGCCGTGATCTAGACTGGCTACCGCTACAGGATGTTAAAAAATTTCCAGATTTGTATTCGCACTTTAACCAAATGAGATTTTTGCGTCTACGGAATCGGTTTGATATGCTCACTACAGAACTAAGGCTTTTAAACTTTTATTTTGGCTTAAGCCCACAAGAAAAACATGAGTTTAATTATATAAAAAATCTGTTGTACTTAGAGGTGTTTCTAACCAGGGCGAAGCACCAGGACATTATAAGGGGGATTGATCTCGCAAAAAAAATGTTGCCCCAACATTTTCATGAAATAGAAAGACATGGGAAAATTAATAAAATCTTATCTACTCTTTATAGGCAACTATCTACAATTCAAGTAATGAATAACCAATACCGACCAGCAATCGATAGTTTGTTAGCTGCCGAATATTATTATCTGGCTTATATGCGCATAAATTCGGATAATAAAAAGATTAGTAGGGAAGAAAAAATTGCGGAATCGGTAAAAGCCCAGCTAATCTCATCTAAAGCCACCGGGAAATCCATAGGAATAAATTTGTCGTGGATAATAGAGGAGGAATTGAATAGCTTGCGGTGGGACCTTAAAATGAAAATAGTAAAACATTTGGTTGACATATGCTTGTTGACTGGAAATTTAAAAGTAGGAGAAAGATTATATGAAATAGTAACAGACTATTTAAATACTTCTGGATATGGATCATCAGTGGATATCGCATTACCAATTCCATTAAGACGAAGGTGGTGGATGCTTCGCCACTTGTACGAAGCAAGAACTAACTTACGATTATTAAGAGAGGATATAAGATATTGGAATAGCATTCAAATGTTTAATGAGAGCCGAGGCCTTATTAATTTTTATCTGGTATTCAAAGCAAAAGATCCTAGGAATAAAAGAATAAATAAAATATTAGAGATTTTTAAGAAATAACATAAATTTTAGTATTGAACTTGGTATTCCCTGGGCTTGCTTCAGGGGCCATTTGCTAGGGTTCCAAAGGGGCGCTTGGCAGCCCCTCGGTCAAGGGTAGGGTCAATACCTCGCCCCCGAATTAGCTTTGTTTATTAATTAATTATGATAAGGATGCTTTGTATCTTCTTAGCTCTGAAACGGAAGCTATTCTTTAAGGGAGAGCGCTGATGTCGATCAATATAAAAAGAATTTGCGGCAAGAACCGTGTTACGCGCGAAGACGGGAAAGTAATTTATAATTTAATCGCCGAAAAATGGAAAAACGATAAAAAAATATGCATTGACTTCAACAACATTAGAATTGCCTCCGTTTCTTTTTTAGACGAGGTTTTTGGTAAACTAGCTTTAAAACACGACGTAAAAGCTATAAAAAATAAAATAGAGTTAGTGAACGTGCAACCTTTTGATAGGGCGCTGATTAACGATATATTGCTAGCAAGGTCTAAGCAGAGGCGGGACAATAACAAAGCGGCCTAGAAGATTTTTTCGCGCACGTTATAAATACCGGTGTTTCCTCTAGCCGGCCAGAGCGCCATAGTCATCCGACCTTCCCGGACTCAACCGTTATCATAGGAGCGCCAACGGCTTCCGCCCTCCTGGCTCTTTGCAAAGCCCCGCCGCTGAGGGATAATAGGGGCCAGAGGGCCTCTGGGGCGCCTGCGCCGCCGGAGGAGGGGACCTGGGGGTGACACGCTGCCGGAGGGGCAACAACCCATCGTTGTCGGCGGCCGTTAGCAATCTATTCGCGGAGGAAGCGCAATGAAGATCAAGTTTAGCCGCTGGACGGCGATCGCCGCCCTGCTGGGCGCGGCGGCCCTGCTGGCCGGCTGCGCGGCCACCTACACCGGACTGCGCTACAAGGACCTGCAGGTGCAGAACAAGATGAGCGCCTCCATCTTCCTGCAGCCGGTGGCTCCGGCCCAGCGCACCGTGTTCGTGCAGGTGCGTAACACCAGCGACAAGGCCTTTGACCTGCAGAACGAGGTGGCCACGGCCATAGCCTCCCGGGGCTACACCGTGGTGGCCGACCCCAACCAGGCCCAGTACCTGCTGCAGGCCAACGTCCTGCAGGTGGGTGAGGCTGACCAGTCGGCCCTGGAGAAGGCCGGCATGTTCGGCTTCGGCGGGCCCCTGGCCGGCGCGGCCGTCGGCGGCGTGCTGGGCGGCAGCCGGGCCGGGGCCGGTGCCGCGGTGGGCGCGGTGGCCGCCGGCGCGGCCGAGGTGATCTCCGGGGCCCTGGTCAAGGTGGTCACCTACATGGTCATCACCGACCTGCAGATCTCCGAGCGCACGGCCGGCGGCGTGTCCACCACCTTCCGCTCGGACCTGCGCCAGGGCACCGGCAACACCACCGTGCAGCAGCAGACCGCCAGCACCGGCGCCTGGAAGCAGTACCAGACCCGCATCGTGTCTAGCGCCCGCCAGACCAACCTGACCTGGCCCGAGGCCTACCCGGCCCTGCGCCAGGGCATCGCCCAGGCCATCGCGGGCGTGTTCTAGACCCTTCGCCCCGCCAAAAACCGGCCCCCCACCGCTTCGGCGGTGAGGGGCTTTGCTTTGCGCTCAGGCGGCTCACCGCTTGTGCGCTAATTCTTGGGTCTTGCGGGCGTTTGTGCACTTATTCCGGGCCGTTGCCTATGGAAACTTGGCCAGGTTGGTCCATAATTGCCCGCTGGCCCTCGCGCTGGCGAGCGGCCGGCAACCCCTTGGAATCAACGTAACAATGGTAAAGGAGTATGAGAATGAAAGCGACGAAGCGGATTGCGGTCCTGGGTCTGGCGTTGATGCTGGCGGTTTGTTTTGCGGGTGTGGCGTTCGCGGCCGATAAGCCGGCCACCCCGGCGGCCCCGGCGGCCAAGGCGGCGGCCCCGGCAGCCAAGGCGGCGGCCCCGGCAGCCAAGGCGGCGGTCCCGGCCGTGAAGACCATCAACATCAACAAGGCCTCTGAGAAGGACCTGACCCAGCTCAAGGGCGTGGACGCCAAGCTGGCCAAGGCCATCGTGACCTACCGCACCAAGAAGGGCGCCTTCAAGGCCCCCGCGGACCTGCTGAAGGTCAAAGGCGTCACCAAGAAGATCCTGGAGCAGAACAAGGCCGCCATCGTGGTCAAGTAAGCTTCCGGTCTCCGAACAAGGCAAGGCCCCCGGCCGCGCGGTCGGGAGCCTTTCCTTTTGAGATCGGCGGCGGCTACTTGAGGTAGTAGCCCGCCACTTGCCACTGGCCCTGCGGGTCCTCGCGCAGGGTGAGCTGCTCCAGGGTGGCGGGCGACTTGGCAAAGCCCGGCGCATAGACCAGCACCAGGTACTTGCCGGCCGGGGCGCCGGGCGGATCGCTCAGGGCCTGGCTCTGCAAGAGCTTGCGCTGGCCGGCCGGCCCGGTCTTGGCCGCCAGGCCCTGGAGCAGCGCCGCCCACTTCTGCCGGGTGATGTTCTTCTGCAGCAGGGGCGCGGCCTGGTCCCAGGCCCGGCCGTAGTGGCCCTGGTCCAAGAGGCCCAGCCAGGCCAGGGCCGCCTGCTGGGCCGGGCTCGGTTCCGCGGCCGCGGCCGCCAGGGCCAGGGCTAGGAGCAGGGCCGGCATCAGCAGCAGGGATTTTTTCACGCACGCCCTCCTCGGGGCCGGCATCTGGGCCGTCAACGAACCTTGGAGCCCGGCGGCATCTCTTGGCTGGGCGAGACGATGCACAGGCCGCTCTCGCTCACCGCGGCCAGGACCATGCCCTGGCTGGTCACGCCGCGCAGCTTGGCCGGCTTGAGGTTGGCCACGATCACCACCTGCCTGCCTACCAGCTCCTCGGGCGCGTAGTGCTGGGCCACCCCGGCCACCAGGGTGCGCGGCTGTTGTTCGCCGGCGTCCACGCTGAGCTTGAGTAGCTTGTCCGCGCCCGGAATGCGCTCGGCGGCCAGCACCGTGGCCACCCGTAGCTGCACGCGGCCGAACTCCTCGATGCTGATCTGCTCGTCGATCTGCTCGTCGTTCACGGCGGCCTCCTTCTTGGGCGGCGCGGCGGCGGGCCTGGCCTCGGTCTTTTGCTCGGCCTTGGCCGCCTTGGCCTGCACCTTGGCCGTGTCTATGCGGGGGAACAGGGCCGGGGGTAGTTGGGTTTGCGCTCCAGCCGGGGAAAGGTTCTCTGTAGCTGCGATCTGGGCAAGGACGTTTTCCCGGTTGGAGAGCATCATATCCAAAGACTTCATCCCCAAAACCCGAGCCATCTCTTGGGTCGTTTGCGGCATCACGGGCCATATCATCACCGCGATGTCTGCTAAGAGTTGGGTAAGGGTGAAAAGAACTTGGTCAAGCTCCTTGGCCTTGTTCGGGTCCTTGGCCAAGGCCCAAGGCTCCTTTTCCACTACATACTTATTGCCGATCCGTATCAGCGCCCATACGCCAGCCAAGGCAACATGGAATTCAAAGCCACTCATTTTTTTTATGTAACTATTTAGCGCGCTAGCTGTATCCGCAACCATATTGGGGTCGCGCCTGACGCCCTCCGGCACCACCCCGCCCCGGTATTTGTGCAGCATGTTCAGCACCCGGCTGAACAGGTTGCCCAGGTCGTTGGCCAGGTCCGCGTTGTAGCGCTCGACGAGCGCCTCCTCGCTGAAGCTGCTGTCCAGGCCGAAGGTCATCTCGCGCAGCAGGAAGTAGCGGAAGGCCTCCACGCCATACTTGCCCGCCAGCTCCAGGGGCCGCACCACGTTGCCCAGGGACTTGGACATCTTGGCCTGGTCCACGTTCCAGTACCCGTGCACGTTGAGATGCTGGTACAGGTAGTCCTCGGCCGGCCTGCCCTCGGCCCTGGCCAGGGACATGAGCATGGTGGGCCAGAACACGGCGTGGGGCTTGAGGATGTCCTTGGCGATCAGGTGCTGGGCCGCGGGCCAGAACCGGGCGAAGTTCTCGCCGTCCGGCCAGTCCAGGCCCGAGAGGTAGTTGATCAGGGCGTCGAACCAGACGTAGGTCACGTACTCGGCGTCAAAGGGCAGCTCGATGCCCCAGGTCAGGCGGCTCTTGGGCCGGGAGATGCACAGGTCCTCCAGGCCCTGGTCCAGCATGGCCAGCACCTCGTTCTTGTAGCGCTCGGGCCGGATGAAATCCTGGTGGGCCCGGATGTGCTCCTTGAGTTGGCCGGTGTACTTGGTCATGCGGAAGAAGTAGTTCTCCTCCTCCTGGAACACCGGCTTGGTGCCGTGGTCCGGGCAGCAGCCGCCCACCATCTCGTGCTCGGTCAGAAACCTCTCGCAGCCCACGCAGTAGTGGCCGCCGTACTTGGCAAAGTAGATGTCGCCCGCGTCATAGACCTTCTGCAGCACCGCCTGCACCACCTTGATGTGTCCGGGGTCGGTGGTGCGGATGAAGTGGTCCGGGGCGATGTTCAGTTGCGGCCACAGGGAGCGGAACAGGCCGCTGATGCGGTCGGCGTAGACCTTGGGCGCCACGCCCTGGGCCGCGGCGGCCTGGGCGATCTTGTCGCCGTGCTCGTCGGTGCCGGTCTGGAAGCGGGCCTGGTCGCCGGCCAGGCGGTGGCAGCGGGCGGCCACGTCGGCCACGATGGTGGTGTAGGCGTGGCCCAGGTGCGGCTCGGCGTTCACGTAGTAGATGGGCGTGGTGATGTAGAAGCGCTGGTTCATGCGTTGTCGGGTCCTTTGCGGCTGCGCCGGCGGCGTCCGCGGCGTCCGCGGCCGCCTCTCTCGGCGCCCTCGTCCTGCTGCTCGGGGCCGCTCTCCGCGGATGGGGCCGGGGGCAGCCTGGTCTGCACCGGGGCCAGCAGTTGGGCCAGCTCCATCGGCCCCACCGTGACCTCGTTCTCCCCCCCCACCAGCAGCGTCACCTGCTGTTCCAGCACGTTCTGGCGGATGACCTTGGCCTCGCTGCCGTCGCCCAGGGTCAGGCGCTTGCCCAGCTTGGGCAGGTCCTTCTTGAGCGAGCGGTAGGTCTCGAACTCGTAGGTCAGGCAGCACATCAGGCGGCCGCAGAGCCCGCTGATCTTGGTGGGGTTCAGGCTAAGGTTCTGCTCCTTGGCCATCTTCACGCTGACCGGCTCGAAGTCCTTGAGGAAGGTGGCGCAGCAGATCTCGCGGCCGCAGGAGCCCAGCCCGCCTAATAGCTTGGCCTCGTGGCGCACCCCGATCTGGCGCATCTCCACGCGGGTGCGGAAGCGGGCCACCAGGTCGCGCACCAGCTCGCGGAAGTCCAGGCGGCCCTCGGCGGTGAAGAAGAAGATCATTTTGCTGCGGTCGAACAGGCACTCCACCTTGACCAGGTTCATGTCCAGCTTGCGGGCGGCGATGCGCTCCTGGCAGTGGAGGTAGGCCTCCTTCTCCAGGGCCAGGTTCTGGTCCTGCTGCTCCAGGTCCTCGGCCGTGGCCAGGCGGTAGACCTGCTTCAGCTCCGGCCGCTCCACGCCCTCGACCAGCTCGGGCTGGGGCCGCGGGCCGCGCACCACCTCGCCCAGGGCCAGGCCGTTCTCGGTCTCCACGATGACCACGTCGCCCGGCTTGAGCACGAAGTGGCCGGCGTCGAAGTCGTATATCTTGCTGCCCCGCGCGAAGCGGATGCCCACCATCTTGCCCATGGTTCAGCCCGTATATTTCATGAAGGCCATGCGTCCGGCTGCGCCAGCCAGCGTGCCGCTGGAGGCAAAGCGGGTCGAGATGCCATCTACCAATGCCGACCCCCTTATGCTCCCGTTGAAAATGTCTGGGAGCCCAAGCCTTGGGCCCGGCATACTGCGTTGCTGGCTTCGCTCGCGCCTCGATGTAGCTTTGGCTACACCTGCTGCGCTCGCTCGCCACCGGCGGGCCGCCGGGGGCAAAGCGGGTCGAGAGACCGCCTGCCTTGGCCGGCCATCAATGCTCCCGCCGAAGGGCCTTGGCCGCCCAAGCCTTGGGTCGCCTTGTCTGCCGGCGGCTGGCTGTGCCGGGCCGGGATGCAAACTGCATCTTGATGACGCAAATGCTTTTTTCATAACGGCCCCATGAATACTGGTTCGTTGTTTAATGCCGCCCGGCCCTCATGGAATATCCGGGCTTACTCCGCCCCCTGCCGCAGCCGGTCAAGCATCACCACCAGGGCCAGCTCCGGCGCGGCGTTGGCCAGAATCTCGCCCTGGGCCCGCCGCACTCCGGCAAATCCGGCGTAGGCCGCGGCCAGGTCCAGGTCCGCGTTGCGGGAAGTCAGGGCCAGGCCCGCGCGGCCCGCGGCCCGCACGGCCGCGTCGCGGAAGTGGAGGGCCAAGAGATCCAGGCCCCGGCAGAGCCCCTCCCGGTCCAGAGCCGCGCCCCCGCGGAAGGCGCCCACCTGCTCCTCGGCAAAGGCCCAGTCCTCCAGGGCCTCGCCCGGCCCGGCCAACTGCTGCAGCCAGGCCCCCAGCCCGGCGCGCATGCCGGCCGCGTCCAGCTCCAGGGCCTGGCCCAGGGAGCCACCGGACAGGCCGGCCTTGAGCCGGGCCGCCTCGGGCTCCTCGCCGCGCCGCGTGAGCTCCGCGGCGATCAGCTCCGCGGGCAGGGGCCGGAAGGATACCTTGCGGCAGCGGCTGACCAGGGTGGGCAGCAGCTCTCGGGCGTCCTGCACCGTGAGCACCAGAATATTCTTGGGCGGCGGCTCCTCCAAAGTTTTCAAGAGAGCATTGGCGCTGGCCGGGTTCAGGTTCTCGGCCCGGCGGATCAGCACCATGCGCCAGCCGCCGCCAAAGGGCGCGAAGGCCGTGGCCCGGATGGCCTCGCGCACCTGCTCCACCTTGATCTGGCTGGAGGCGGCCTGGCTGGGCGGGGCCAGCACCATCAGGTCCTCGTGGCCCCAGGCCAGGGCCCGGCGGCAGGAGCCGCAGGCCCCGCAGGCCGCGCCCTCGGCCGGCCGCTCGCAGTTGAGGGCCATGAACAGGGCCTGGGCCGCGGTGACCCGGCCCACGCCGGCCGACCCCACGAACATGTAGGCGTGGGCCAGGCGGCCGGCATCGGCCTCGTCCTGGAGCTGGGCCACGGCCCGCTCCTGGCCTATGACTCCGCTAAGCCGCAAGGGCCTTGTACTCCTTGAGCAGGGGCTCGGCCAGGGCCCACACCGCCTCGGCCACCTCGGGCGCGGCGCCGCCGGCGTCCACCAGCTTGATGCGGCCCGGCTCGGCCGCGGCCTGCTCCAGATAGCCCTGGCGCACCCGCCGGTGAAACTGCAGGCCCTCGTTCTCCAGCCGGTCCGGGGTGAGCCCCAGCTCGCCCTGGCGCTGGTGCACCCTGGCCAGCCCCTCCTCCGGGTCCAGGTCCAACAGAATCGTCAGGTCCGGCCACACCGGCCCGCAGGCCCACTGGTTGAGCCCGCGCACCATCTCCGCGCCCAGGCCCCGGGCCCGGCCCTGGTACACCTCGCTGGAGTCGGCGTAGCGGTCGCAGATCACCACCTGCCCCGCGGCCAGGGCCGGGGCGATGACCTGGGCCGCGTGCTGGGCCCGGTCGGCCAGGTACAAGAGCAGCTCGGCCCGGGGGCCCGGCCCCTCGGGGCTGTGGCTGGTGAGTATCTCGCGCACCCGCGCCCCCAGCCAGGTGGCCCCAGGCTCCCAAGTGCCCAGGACGGAGAGGCCCAGGCCGCGCGCCCGCCGCACCAGCATGCGCTGCTGGGTGGATTTGCCGCAGCCTTCGCCGCCCTCTAGGGTGATGAAGGGGGCCAAAGGTTTGGGGGCGTGGCTGGTCATGAAACTCAAGTCTCCTCTGCACCTGGCTGGCTGTCAAACAGGCTGGGCCGGCCCGATTCTTCGCGGCGGCCGGGGGCCGGACCGGGCCGCGCCTCGGCCTCTGGCTCCGGCAGGGCCGAGGGCCCCACGTACAGAAAGCGCTCCAGCAGGCGGTTGTATTCGCTCCAGTGGCCAGGGCCGGCCTGGCGGCGGGCCTCGGCGGCCATGAACAGCTTGGCGTCCAGGTCGTCCAGAAAGTTAAGGGCCAGGGCCTCGGCGGTCTTGGGCCGGCGGGGGCTGCCGAACTCGTAGGACCCGTGGTGGCTGAGGATCAGGTGCCTGAGCTGCCCGGCCAGCCGCTGGGGGAAGGCCTTGAGCTTGCTGAGCTTATCGTCCAGCATCCGCACGCCCAGCACCACGTGGCCCTCCAGGCGGCCGGCGTCGGTATAGTCGATGGGCGGACCTAAAGTAAGCTCTTGAACTTTGCCGATGTCGTGCAGCAGGGCCCCGGACAGGAGCAGCTCGGCCTCCAGCTCCGGGCCGTAGTGGCCGGCCACGGCCGAGGCCAGGCCGGCCACGCTCACCGTATGCTCAAGCAGGCCGTGCACATAGGCATGATGGGCGCCCTTGGCCGCCGGCGCTTGGGCAAAGGCGCCGGCAAACTCCTGGTCCCGCACGAAGACCGCTTCGAGCAATCGCTTTAAGTCTCGCTGGTGGATGCGCCCCAGGGCGTCGTCCAGGCCTTTTTGCAGGGTTTCCAAGGGGATGCTGCTGGCGGGCAGGAACTCGGCCGTCTGGGCCTGGGCCGCGGCGCTCAGGGAGTCCAGCACCACCTGCAACCGGCCCTGGTAGGACTCCACCCGGCCCTGGGCCTCTACCACCATGCCCGGCTGCAGGGGCCCCAGTAGCTCCGCGGCCTGATCCCAGAGCCGGCCCTCAATCTCCCCGCTGCGGTCCCCCAAGCGCAACAGACCGTAAGGCTTGCCGTTTTTGGTGTTGGCCAACTGGCAGCGCAGCAGCAGATAAGTGCCGGCCACGGCCTGGCCCTCGCTCAAGGTGGCGATGCGGGCGCTGTCGTTCACAGCGTCTCCTGGGCCGCGGCCACGGCGTTAATGAAAATGCTCAAACCCAGGCCTGGGCTCAGGGGGTCCAGGGGCTTGCCCCGGCGGCGGGCCTTCTCGCGCCGCAGGGTGTAGTCCGGGTGCTGGCTGGCGCGGTAAAAGCCCTCGGGGTGGGGCATCAGGCCGAACACCCGGCCGGTCGGGTCGCATATGCCGGCGATATCATTCATGGAACCATTGGGGTTCGCCGGCCAGGCCCCTGCCGCCCGCCGGCCGCGGCCATCGCCGTAGCGCATTGCCACCAGGCCTTGGCTCTCCAGGCGCGTGAGGACCGCTGGCTCGCAGACCAGCTTGCCCTCGCCGTGGCGCATGGGCAGGTCCAGGCGCTTGATTCCCTTGGTGAACAGGCAGGGGCTCTCAGGTTCGACTAAAAGCTCCACCCAGCGGTCCTGAAAGTTGCCGCAGTCGTTGGCGGCCAGGGCCACCTGCCGCGGCCAGCCCGGCTCCAAGAGGGGCAAGAGCCCCAGGTTCACCAGGCCCTGGAAGCCGTTGCAGATGCCGATGACCAGCCCGCCCCGCTCCAGGAAGGTCCTGAGCTGCTCGCCCAGGTGGTTGCCCAGGCGGGTGGCCAGGAGCACCCCGGCGCCGTGATCGTCGCCCCAGCAGAAGCCGCCGTCGAAGACCAGAATCTGGTATCCATCCAGGGTTTCCGTGGGCTTGCGCCGGGCGGTGCCGGTCAGGTCGCTGATGTGCACCCGCCTGGCCTGGGCCCCGGCCAGCTCCAGGGCGTGGGCCGTCTCCCAATCGCAGTTCAGGCCGAAGCCGGCCAAAACCAGGGCCTTGACCTTGTCCCGGCTGGCCATCACACCATCCTCCCGAAGCGCCGGCGCCAGGCCGCGCGCATCTGGGCCACGGTGAGCCCCAGCACCTCCTGCCCGCCAGAGCGGGCCGCGACCCGCTGGGCCTTGGTCACCCGGCCCAGGCAGGCCCAGGGGATGTCTTTGAGTAATTGCTCGAACTCTTTGGCCCGCTGCGGAGCCACGGTTACCACCAAACGTCCCGTGGACTCGGAGAACAGCCGGCGCATGTGGTCCAACTGCCCGTGCACAGGCAGCTTATCCAGGTCCACCTCCAGGCCGAGGCGGCTGGCCAGGGCCATGCGCGCCAAGGCCATGCCCAGGCCGCCGCGGCTGGGCACGCAGGCCGAGGCCACCAGCCCAGCCTTAAGGGCCTGGTGCAGGGTCCGGCAAACTTCGCGCACTTGCTCGAAGTCAGTGACCGGCACCTGCAGCCCGGTCTGGCCCCAGAGACCGTACAGGGCCCCGCCGCCCAGCTCGTCCTTGGTAGCGCCCAGCACGTACACCAAGTCCCCGGCCAGCTTGGGCTCCAGGGACTGCACGGCCTCCAGGTCCGGCACCGGGGCCGTGGCCGTGAACATCATGGTGGGCGGGCCGGATACCCGCCGCCGCAGGCCGCGGGCGCTGGTGAGGGTGCCGTCCACGTACATGGAGTCCTTGCCCGAAAGCAGCGGAATCTCCAGGGCCTGGCACCCGTCCTTGAGCGCCCAGCAGGCCCGCACCAATTGGGCGGCCTTGTAGCGGCCGTCTGGGTTGTTCGCCGGGTTGTAGATGATGCTGGGCCAGCAGAAGTTGTCCACCCCGCCCACCTGCTCCGGGTCACCGCCCACCGCCGCCACCCGGCCGTAGGCCTCGGCCATGGAGGCCGTGACCATATGGTAAGTGTCTATGTCCCCGTAATCCGGGGCGATCACCTGGGACATGGCCAGGCCGACCCTAGAGGTGAGGACCGGCAAGAGCACCGCCGCCTCGCTGGGCACGTCCCGGCCGCGGCCGCAGAAGGGCTTGATCAGGCTCGATCCCTGCACCTCGTGGTCGTACTGGCGGTTGATCCACTCCCGCGAGCAGAGGTTGGGCGAGCCCAACAGCTCCTGCAGCAGCCAGCCCAGCTCGGCCGGCGGGGTGACCACCGGCTCGGCCAGGCCCCGGGCCGCAGGCGGGGTCCACAGGGCCTCGAACTCCCACTGCGGGAAGCCGCGCTCCAAAAACTCCACGTCCACGTAGCAGCAGACCTGGTCGCCGTAGTCCAGGCGCAGCTTGCCGTCGCCGCTGAAGCGGCCGATCACCGTGGCCTCCACCTGGTGCTTGTCGGCCAGGTCCAGGAAGGCCTTTTCGTCCTGGGGCCGCACGGCCACGGTCATGCGCTCCTGGCTCTCGCTGACCCAGATCTGCCAGGGGTCCAGGCCCTGGTACTTCAGCGGCACCTGCTTGAGGTCCACCTCGGCGCCGGGGCTGAAGCGGGCGCTCTCGCCCACGCTGGAGCTGAGCCCGCCGCCGCCGTTGTCCGTGAGATAGGGCACCAGGCCCTGGTCGCGGGCCTCCAGGAGGAAGTCGTGCATCTTCTTCTGGGTGTAGGGGTCGCCGATCTGCACGTGGCCGGCCGGGGTGTTCTCGCTGTAGCCGGCGCTACTGGCCGTGACTCCGTGGATGCCGTCGGCGCCCACCCGGCCGCCGCACATCACCACCAGCTCGCCCGGCTCAGTGGTCTTCTCATGCGTGGGCTGGCCGTTCACCAGGGCCGGCATCACCCCCACCGCCGAGACGAACACCAGGCACTTGCCCAGGTAGCGGGGGTCGAAGTAGAGGAGCCCCAGGGCGGTGGGGATGCCGCTCTTGTTGCCGCCGTCGCGCACCCCCTCGATGATGCCGTCCAAGAGCCGCCGGGGGTGCAGGGCCGGCTGCAGCTCGCCGGCGTAGTCCCGCGGGGCCACGCAGAAGCCCCACAGCCCGGCCACCAGCTTGCTCCCCTTGCCGGTGCCCATGGGGTCGCGGTACACGCCCACGATGCCGGTGATGGCCCCGCCGTAGGCCTCCATGTTGCTGGGGCTGTTGTGGGTCTCGCCGGTGATCACATAGTTGTTCTCCGCGTCCAGGCGGGCCACGCCGGCGTTGTCCCACAGCACGCTCACCACCCAGTCCTTGGCCGCGGCCAGGGCCTCGGTGGGGGCCTTGATGCACTCCTTGAAGAGGTTGTCTACGGTCTTGCGCTCGCCGCTGACCAAATCTTGATAATAGAAGCGGCCGTTGAAGGTGTTGTGGTTGCAGTGGTCGGAGCGGGCCTGGCTGACGTACTCCAGCTCCACGTCGGTGGGGTCGCTTAGCCCCACCTTGGCCCTGGCGGCGCGCACCGCCGGGTCGTTGAAGTAGGCCCGGATCACCGGCACGTCGGCCGGGTTGAGAAACAAGTCGCGGGCCGCCGACAGCTCCAGAAGCTCCTGGTCGCTGTTGATGGCGAAGGTGCGCAGGCTGGGCTCGTGGGCCAGCTCCACCCGGGGGATGACGATGCCCACCCCCAGGGCCGGGTCCCACTCATGGCGGGGGATCACCCGCCAGGTCTGGATCAGGCCGTTGGCCAGGAGCTGCCGGCAGATGGCCTCCGCGCCCTCGGCGCTGAGCCTGGGGGCCTTGAGCAGATACAGCCGGCTGGCGTAGACCGCCTCCTGCGGGCCAAAGGCGCGGCCCAGCACGTCGGCCATGGCCTCCAGGGCCGTGGCGCCCTCGTTGTCACGCACGCCGGGCTTGAGACCCACCCACAGGGCCCAGTCGAACTCGGGCAGCGCCTGCTCGGCCAGGGGCTTGAAGGAGCTGACCTCGGTGACCGGGTTGGTGAAGATGGCCTGGCGCACCTTCTCTAGCTGCGCGCCGTCCAGCCCGGTGTCGAAGGTGAGCACCCTGAGCACCCGGGCCGCCTCCAGGCGCAGCCCCAGGTAGGCCCGGGCCTTGTGCGCCAGGCCCTGCCCGGCCGGGTCGTTCAGGCCGGGTTTGAGGCCTATTTCCAGGCGAATGGGCATCGTGCTCCGCCTTGGCAAGGGTGAAAGAGCCCGAGAAAAGATGATCTTAGCAAGCGTTGCTCAGCCTGACAAGGCTGGTAGCGCCTCAGTCCGGCGGCGGCAGCCGGCGCTGCAGCCCGCCCAGCCAACGCCAGAGCAACAGCCCCAGGAGCAACGCAGCCAACAGCCCCGCGGCCAGGGCCAGGGCCTTGATGGCCCACAGGGGCAGGCTCGCCAGCCAATCAATCATCTTGCGCTCCCTTGCTCCGGCGCGGCCGGCCGGCTGCTCGGCGGCTCCAGGCCCCATGTTATCCCCCTGGCCGGGCGGGCACAAGGCCGGGCCTTGGCATCTGGCTCCAGGCTGGGCATACTAGGGCCATGCCCGAGCCCGCGCCCAATACCGAGCCCCGCCTGCAGGTGGACTACCCCCTGGACCGCTGGCCCCCGCCCGCGGCCACCGCGGTGCTGTCCCTGCAGTGGCTGGTGATCCTGGTGCCGGGGCTCTTGGTGCTGGGGGAGGTGGTGGCCCTGGCCTGGGGCCTGGATTCGGCCGGGCGGGTGGCCTTCCTGCAGCGCCTGCTGCTCGTCACCGGCCTGGTGCAGGCGGCCCAGGTGCTCTGGGGCCACCGGCTGCCCGGCCTGGTGGGGCCGGCCGCGGTGCTGTTGGTGGGGGTGCTGGCCACCATCGCCGGCGGGCCGGGGCCGGTGTTCACGGCCATGGCCCTGGGCGGGGCCCTCACGGCCCTGGCCGGCCTCACGGGCCTGGCCGCCCGCCTGGGCCGGCTCTACACCCCGCCGGTCTTGGCCTCCACCCTGCTGTTGGTCTGCGTGTCCCTGGCCCCCACCATGCGCGACCTGCTCTACCACCCGGCCGCGGCCGGCGCGGGCCTGTCGGGCTCGTTCCTCTTCGGCGTGGGTCTGGTGCTGGCCATGCTCCTGGCCCAGCAGAGACTGGGGGGCCTGGCCTCCTCGGCGGTGGTGCTGCTGGGCCTGGTGCTGGGCAGCGCGGCCTACTACCTCCTGGGCCTGGCCCCGCTGCCGCCCTGGCAGCCGGCCCCCGGCCTGGGCCTGCCCCGGCTCTTCACCCCGGAGCTGTCCTTCAACCCCGGCGTGATAGTGGCCTTCTGCCTGTGCTATTTGGCCCTGATCGCCAACGAGCTGGGCAGCATCGAGACCACCGGCCAGCTCATCGGCGCCGGCGACCGGGACGGCCGGGCCAACCGGGCGGTGGCGGTCTCGGGCCTGGGCGGGCTGGCCGCGGGCCTGGCCGGGGCCCTGGGCCCGGTCACCTACTCGGTGAGCCCGGCCATGGTGATCTCCACCCGGAGCGCCTCGCGTTGGACCCTGCTGCCGGCCGCGGGCCTGGTGGTGCTCCTGTCCCTGTGGCCCGGCGGCCTGTCGTTGTTTCAACTGGCCCCGGCCCCGGTGGTGGGGGCGGTGCTCTTGTCCTTGATGGCCCAGGGCGTGTTCGCGGCCCTGCACGTGCTCCAGGCCGGGGGCCGGCCGCCGGACTGGAGCGTGGGGGTGACCGTGGGCACGGCCACCATGGTGGGCATCATCGTCAGCTTCATACCCGACGCCGCCCGCCAGGCCCTGCACCCCTTCCTGCGGCCCATCCTGGCCAACGGCTTCGTGCTGGGGCTGATCACGGCCCTGGTGCTGGAGCACCTGCTGCTGCGCCGCAAAAAAAGCTGACACATATATTTTACCAAGCATGGGCCGGCATTATCGAGATTGTGCTTTGCCCACGCCCGCACCACAATCAGGGGCCTAGTCCGCATATTCACGGCTGGCGAAGCCGGCCAAGGCAAGGAGACAGGCTCATGCAAGAAAACCAGGCCAGCCAGACCGCCCAGCGCGTGGCCACCCACCGCGCCGCCCACCAACTCCTGGACCAGCCCCTGGTGTTCGACGACCCCCTGGCCGTGGACATCCTGGGCCCGCAGCAGGCCGCGGCCCTTAAGGCCGACCCGCAGTCATCGGTGACCTCGCCGGCCTCGCCCTTCCTGCGCGCCTTCACCGCCGCCCGCAGCCGCTTTGCCGAGGACCGGCTGCGGCGGGCCGTGGAGCAGGGCGTGGACCAGTACGTGGTGCTGGGCGCTGGCCTGGATACCTTCGCCTACCGCAACCCGTACCCCGCGCTCCGCGTGTTCGAGGTGGACCACCCGGCCACCCAGGCCTGGAAGCGGGCGCGCCTGGCCGCGGCGGGCATCGCCGCGCCGCCGCAGTTGACCTTCACGCCCCTGGACTTTCATCAGCAGACCCTGGCCCAGGGCCTGGCCGCCGCCGGCCTTGACCCGGCCCGGCCCAGCTTCTTCGCCTGGCTGGGCGTCACCCCCTACCTGACGGCAGAGGCCGTGCGCCAGACCCTGGCCCACATCGCGGCCTGCCCGCCGGGCAGCGGCGCGGCCTTGGACTACGCCGTGCCGCCGGAGATGCTGGACGCCCGGAGCCAACAGGCCTTTGCGGCCCTGTCCCAATACTCGGCCTCCACCGGCGAGCCCTGGCTGTCCACCTTCAGACCCGCGGACATGGACCAGGAGCTGCGGGCGGCGGGCTTGCGCCAGGTGGAGGACCTGGGCCAGGCCGAGATAAACGCCCGCTACTTTGCGGGGCGCACGGACGGGTTGCGGGTGGGCGCCATCTACCACCTGGTGAGCGCCTGGGTCTGAGTCCCCGCCCCCGCCGCCCCCTTGTCGTGGCCATTGACTGGGCTCCTTGGCCTGTGGACTAATGAAGGGCCATGGGGTTCTTGCAAGGGAGGGGGTGATGTCGGACTCGGAGAAGCAGAAGGAGCAGATCAAGGCCCGCTACCAGGGCATGTCCACCGAGGACCTGGTGGAGCTGTGGAAGGGCTCGGGCAACGACCTCAGCCAGGAGGCGGCCATGCTCCTGGGCGCGGAGCTGGCCAGCCGGGGGGTGTCCCTGGAGAGCCTGCCCGAGCCGCCGGTGGCCGTGGAGAAGAGGCAGCGCGACCCGAATGTGCGGCCCTGGGTGCGCTTCTGGGCCCGTATCTTGGATTACATCCTGTTGGGTTGGGTGGTGGGAATGCTGCTGGGCCTGCGGGGACCGGACCGGCTCGTGCACCAGATGGCGGCCCTGCCCTGGAGCAATCCGGTCCTGTCAGGCCTCCTGGTGGTCTTCATCTGGCTGTTCGTGGAGACGCTGCTGCTGGCCACCTGGGGCTACACCCCGGGCAAGTGGCTGTTCAAGGTGCGGGTGCGCGCCGGCGACGGCAGCAAGCTGCGCCTGTACGACGCCTTCCGACGCAGCGTGCACGTCTGGGGCCGGGGAATGGGTCTGGGCCTGCCCTTCGTCAGCCTGGTGGCCAACATCATCGCCTACTTCAAGCTGACCAAGAAGGGGATCACCTCCTGGGACGCCCGCTGCGGCTGCATGGTCAGCCACCAGATCATCGGGGCCGGCCGGGTGGCGGTGGCGGTTGGCTTCTTCGTGCTGGTGTTCGCCCTGGCCGGGGCTATGCGCTAGATAGGCGGGTGGGGGCAGGCCCCGCGCCGATAATAAATCGGAAGACCTGACAACGAATCGCCGGGCCGCTATCAAGCATTGTAGTCGTCGCGAGGAGCGGCGCAGAAAGAGTTGGTTAAGGCAAGATCGCCGCACGCGCCGCGAGGTGGCGATCCTCCCTTTCCCTCTCCCGGCGCGCCTGAAAAAATCTTTTCCCGGGTGGCCCGGACAACTCGTTGTCCGGGCGCCGTAGGCGCAAGCGGTTATACCGCTTGTCGCGTCGCTCAAGCTCAGCGACCGGGACAGGCAAGCTGTCCCGGCCACCCAAGACAAGGAAACCGCCTAGGTTGGGTAGAGGGGCGCAAGCCCCGAAACCCAACATTTTTTCTAGGCCGCGGCTGTCACCCAGGCGCTCGGCCCGCGTCCCACCCGCCACGTTGTCGTCGCCAGGAGCCCGGCGGCGAAGCAATCTCTGGCCAAGGCAGGCGGCGGTGCTGGAGGGAGGGCCCATCCCCGCACCCCGCATTGACGGCCCGCGGCCTTTCGTGCCATGCTGGCCTGGCCTGTCCCATGCCGGCGGGGGAGCATGCCCAGCTTGCTGTACAAGATCGAGGACGACTGGGGCCCCATCCTGGAGAAGCTGCACCTGCGCGGCCTCCTGGATAGGGCCTGGAGCGCCTTTTACCAGTGGGTGCGCGACGACCTGCTGGAGAAGGACACCCTCTACGAACTGGCCATCCTGGCCGTGGTGTGCCTGATCGTCCTGTACCTGACCAAGCGGGGGCGCGACGCCTTGCGCCGGCGCTGGGCCGCGGACCTGGCCAAGGGCGACAAGCGGGCCCAGTGGCGGGCCGAGTTCATCCATTTGCTGGGGCCGGTGATCTGCCTGGCCTTCCTCTGGCCGCTGTACCTGGCCACCCGCCTGGCCGGCCTGGACAACGACCTGATCAACCTGCTGTCCCACGTCATCGCGGCCTGGGTGGTTATCCGCCTGGTCACCTCGGCCCTGTTCAAGCCCTTCTGGGCCCGCCTCTTCGCGGTCCTGATCTGGCTGGTGGCGGCCCTGAACATCCTCGACCTGCTCACGCCCACCCTGGCCCTGCTGGACCAGGTGAAGCTCAACGTGGGCCAACTGCAGATATCGCTGCTCAGCATCCTGGAGTCGCTGTTCTTCTTCACCATCCTGCTGCGCCTGGGCGTGCGCGCGGGCTCCTATCTGGAGGAGCGCCTGGCCGCCAGCGGCGAGTTGGAGCCCTCCACCCGCAGCCTCATCGGCATTCTGGCCAAGACCGTCATCGTGGTGGTGGTGGGCATCATCTCCCTGGAGCTCATCGGGGTGAAGATGAACATGCTCACCTTCTTCTCCGGGGCCCTGGGCTTCGGCCTGGGCATCGGCCTGCGCGCCGTGTTCAGCAACCTGATCTGCGGCATCATCCTGATGACCGACAAGTCCATCAAGCCCGGCGACGTGATCCAGGTGGGCGAAATCTTCGGCCACGTCACGGCGCTCAAGGCCCGCTTCGCCTCGGTGGTCACCCGCGACGGCCGCGAGTACCTGATCCCCAACGAGGACCTCATCTCCCGCCAGGTGATCAACTGCTCCTATTCCGACCGCGCCGTGCGCCTGCGGGCTCCCATCACCGTGGCCTACGGCAGCGACGTGCAGCAGGCCATGGCCCTGGCCGAGCAGGCGGCCGGGCCGGTGCCGCGGGTCTGCGCCTCGCCGCCGCCGGCCAGCCGGCTCATGGGCCTGGGCGACTCGGCCATCAACCTGGAGCTGCGCTTCTGGATCACCGACCCCGAGAACGGCGTGGCCAACGTCACCAGCGAGGTGCTGCAGCGGGTGCTGGCCCTGTACCAGGAGCACGGGGTGGAGATACCCTTCCCCCAGCGCGACCTGCACATCAAGGAAATGCCCGACCGGCTCACTTAGCCCGGATATTTCATGGGGGCTGGGCGTCCGGCTGCGCCAGCCACCGGCACACTGCGTTGCTGGCTGTGCTCGGGCCGCGACGTAGCTTTGGCTACGCCTGCGGCCCTCGCTTGCCGGTCGCCTTGTTTGCCGGCGGCTGGCTGTGCCGGGCCACGGTACAAACTGCACCTTGATAACGCGAGGGGTTTTTTCATAACGAACCCATGAATACTGGTTTGCTGTTCAGTGCCACCCAGCCCTCATGAAATATGCGGGCTAGCCCGCCACTTGCCTGCGGGACTTGCTACAATTAATTAAAGGCACCCAACCCCCACCCGGACCGCGCCATGCCCAGGCTGGAGAAGATAGACGACTATCGCTGGCGGCTGCCCCAGAGCGGGGCCATGCGCACCGAGGCCGTGGTCTACGCCGACGCTGAGTTGATAAAGGCCCTGGATAAGGACGGCACCCTGCAGCAGCTACAAGGCGTGGCCGGCCTGCCGGGCATCGTGGGCCCGGCCCTGGCCATGCCCGACGCACACCAAGGCTACGGCTTCCCCATCGGCGGGGTGGCGGCCTTCGATCCCGTGGAGGGCGTGGTCTCTCCGGGCGGGGTGGGCTACGACATCAACTGCGGGGTGCGCCTGCTCAGGAGCCGCCTGAGCGCCGACGAGCTGGGCCCCCAGCGCCTGGAGCGCCTGGCCGACGCCCTGGCCGGGGGCGTGCCGGCCGGGGTGGGCGCCGGACACGGCCAGGGCCTGCCCGTCCGGGAGCTGGAGCGCATCCTGGTCAAGGGCGCGGCCTGGGCCGTGGGCCAGGGCCAAGGCGCGGACAGTGACCTGGAGTTCTGCGAGGCCCAGGGCGCCCTGCCCGGCGCGGACCCGGCCGCGGTGAGCGAGCGGGCTTTGAAGCGCGGCAGCGGCCAGGCCGGCAGCCTGGGGGCCGGCAACCACTTCCTGGAGCTGGCCCGAGTGGACCAGGTGTACGACCCGGCCGCCGCCGATGCCTTCGGCCTGGCGCCGGGCATGCTGGTGCTGTGGATCCACTCCGGCTCCCGCGGCCTGGGCCACCAGGTCTGCGACGACTACCTCAAGCGCCTGGCCCACGACCCCCAGGCCCTGCACCCGCCGGACCGGCAGTTGGTGGCCGCCCCGCCCGCCTCGCCGGCCGGCCGGGACTATTTGGCGGCCATGGCCGCGGCGGCCAACTTCGCCTTCAACAACCGCCAGCTCATGACCCAGGCCTGCCGGGACCTCCTGGGCCGGGCCCTGGGCCTGGGGCCGGCTGACCTGGGCCTGGGCCTGGTGTTCGACGTGGCCCATAACGTGGCCAAGCGGGAGTGGCACGAGTACGGCGGCCGGCGGCGGGAGCTGATCGTGCACCGCAAGGGCGCCACCCGGGCCCTGGGGCCGGGGCACCCCGATCTGCCGGCGCGCTACGCGGCCGTGGGCCAGCCGGTGCTGGTGCCCGGCGACATGGGCCGGGCCAGCTACGTGCTGAGGGGCACGGCCCGGGCCCAGGCCGAGACCTTCGCCTCGGCCGCCCACGGCGCGGGCCGGGCCATGTCGCGCACCCAGGCCAAGAAGGCGGCCCGCGGCCGCGACCTGCGCGCCGAGCTGGCCGCCCAGCAGGTGACGGTGCGCGCCGCCAGCGGCAAGACCCTGGCCGAGGAGATGCCCGAGGCCTACAAGGATGTGGACCAGGTGGTGCGGGTCATGCACGGGGCGGGCATCGCCACCCTGGTGGCCAAGACCAAGCCCCTGGCCGTGATCAAGGGCTAGGGCGCAAAAAAACGGAGCGGCCATCTCGGCCGCCCCGCCTGGCCTTTAAGGCATTAGTGCGTTTTCGAGACGGCTCCCTGGGCACGGCTCCCCCCGTAAAAATAACCCCGTCCGGGCTTCAAGTCCGCCCCAGAAAGGCAGACCATCCGCAAGTCGAACGGGGGACATATCTGTGTTAAGAAGAGTAGGGCTTTATATTTGGTTTGTCATCGCATTGCCTAAGCGCGCTGCCCTAAAACAGAACATTTCATTTGGTCTTGCGCCGTCCCCCCGTGCTCCGGCCCCGGCTAGTTCTTCCTGACCAGCCCCACCATCACCCCCAGGATGCGCGGGGCCTCGTCCTCCGGACCCAGGAAGATGCTGGGCACGGCCGGGTTGGCCGAGCGCAGCTCCAGGCCCTGTTTGCCCGGCACCACCCGCTTGAGGGTCACCTCGTCGCCGATGAGCACCGCGGCCACCTGGCCGGAGCGGGCCTGCTCCTGGGCCCGCAGGATCACCAGGTCGCCCTCGGTGATGTGGTCGCCGATCATGGAGTCGCCGCGGACGCGCAGGGCGAAGAAGCGGCCCTGGCCGAAGAAGGTGGGCTCCAGGCCCAACAGCTCCTCGGCCTCCTCCACGGCCAGGATGGGCTGGCCGGCGGCGATCTTGCCCAGCACCGGGATGCCCCGGCGGCTATGCAGCACCTCCAGGGCCCGGGGCCGGCCGGCCCGCGAGCGCATGAAGCCTTTCTTCTCCAGGGCCTTCATGTGGTCGTGGGCCGCCCGCGGCGAGCGGAAGCCGAAGTTGGCCGCCACCTCGCGCACCGTGGGCGGGTAGCCGTGGCCGCTGGTGAACTCTTGAATGAAGTCCAAAACCTGCGCCTGGCGCGCGGTCAGTCCTCTAGTCATGGCCCACTTCTCCACAACTAAGCTGGGGGGATGTCTTTTACTATACACAGGTCTAGGAAGGAGTCAAGGAAAAATTACAGACAGGACCGAATCTCGGTTGGGCCGGCAGCCGGGCGGGGCAGGGGGGCCGCTGAATCCGGCTCAGGGGGTGTCTGGCTGCTTGGTCCAGGTGGCCAGGATCAGCGAATAATGGGCTATGGGCTGGCCCCCGCCGGGGTTCAGGAACAGGTCGGCCACCAGCCGCTGCACGCCTGGGGTCGGGAAGAGCATGCCGATCTGCCCCTGCACCTGGCAGCCGTGGCCGCTCAGGTTCAGGTCGAAGGCCTCGGCCTGGTCGGTCAGGTAGACCCACTGCAGGGACTGGCCCCGGCAGAGCAGCTCCACCCGCACCACCTCTTCGTCCTTGAGCCAGCGCACGGTCAGGGGCCCCAGCATGCGCTGGCCGCTGTCGGGCTCCTGGGCCGGAGCCAGGGCCGGGGCCAACAGCAGCCAGGCCGCCACCACCAGGGCGATGAGCGCCGTGGGCCTCATGCCGCCCCTGGGCTCAGCGCCACCAGGAAGCCCCAGCCCAACAGCCCCAGGGCCAGGGCCAAGGCCAAGGCCTCGTTGGCCCGCCAGCGGCTGCTGGCGGCCGGGGCCGGCCGCAGGCCCATCAGCAGGTAGAAGACGACCAGGGCCGTGGCCACGGCCAGGGAGATCAGCAGGGCCGGCTGGCTGGCCACCAGCAGCGGCACCCGGCCCACCACGGGCTGGCCCAGGCTCTTGGCCGCGGCCTGGGCCAGGGGGTTGGGCGCGCCGGTGTGGCCCAGGCGCAGCCAGGGCAAGAGGGTCAGGAACCAGGTGTAGGCCAGGCCGTAGCCGGCCGGAATCCAGATGGCCAGCCGCCACCAGGGCCGGGACAGGCTGGCCAGCACCGGGGCCAGGTACAGGGCCGTGGCCGGCAAGAGCACGGCCAACAGGAGCCCCGGCGGGCTCAGCTCGCCCGGCAGCCGGTGCCAGGAGCCCAAGCAGGCGGCGGCCAGGTAGATCAGGCCGGGGAGGAGCAGATACAGGCTGGGCCGGGTGCGCCGCCAGAGGCTAACCACCAGGCCGCCCAGGGCCAGCAGGAACAGCGGCGCCGTGAACAGGAGGCCGTAGTTCTGGTCCAGCAGCAGGCCGGAGACGTAGGCCGCGATGGGGCTCCACCAGTGGGGGGCCTGCTGCCACAGGCTCAGGTCCGCCGACACCCGCCGGCCCAGGCCCAGGGGCCAGCCGGTGGGCGGCGCCTGCCAGCACAGTATCGCCACCGCCGCGGCCACGGCCAGCAGGGTGATCCCGGCGGCCAGCCGGCCGGCCCTCAGGCGCAGGGCCTCGAACAGGCCCACGGCCAGTAGGCCCAGGGCCAGGGGCGCCAGGCCCAGCTCCAGCAGGATCAACAAGGCGCACAGGGGCACCAGCACCCCCAGGGCCAGCCAGGCCCGCTGCCGGATGCCCTCCAGCAGGCGCAGGCCGCAGACCAACAGCAGCATGCCCGCCGCCTCGGGCAGTATCTGGCCGGCGGCGAAGTACACCGGCGCCGCGGTGAGAACCAGGCCGGTGGCGCTGGCCGCCGCGCCCGGAGCCACCCCCAGGCCCTCCAGCCAGGCCAACAGCTGCGAGGCCAACAGGGCCATGAGCACCGCCAGCAGCACCAGCACCCCCAGGCGGTCGGCCGCGGCATAGGCCGGGGTGATGCCCAGGGCGAAGACCTCCACGATGTCCCCGGCCGGGGCGCGGAAGGACTGGTCCTGATTGCTCCGCCAGTAGAAGCCCTGGTGCTCCTTGTCCGGGGCCGCGGGCGTGGTGGTGTGGCCGCCCACCAGGGCGTGGGTCTTGAGCAGGTAGATGGCCTCGCTGCGGCTGGCCGAGAGCGACTGGTTGAGCCAGGCCGCGGGCAGGCCGAAGACTATCAGGGCCACCAAGAACGCGGCCACCAGCTTGCGGCGGGGGTGCCAGGAGGCGGACTGGGCGGCCGGGCAGAGAAAGGCCAACCAGAGCAGGCGCAGCAGGATGAACGTCTTGACCGTGACCAGGCCCAGGAAGCACAGCCCCATGGCCAGGAACCCGTTGCCCAGCACGTTCCAGATGAGCACCAGCACCACCGCCGTCACCAGCAGCAGATAGGTGTAGGCGTCGTAGCGCTGGGCCTGGCGGCAGTGCTCCTGCAGCTCCGGGCCGGACTCGGCGGGCAGCAGCAGGGTCATGATGCTCAGGGCCAGGGTGGGCAGGAAGGCCGCCGCCGGCAGGGCCAGGGTCACGAAGCGGCCCAGGCCGTAGGGCCGCACCATATCCTGCCAGAAGCCGGGTCCGGGCCGGTCCGGCAGGCCGAAGAGCTGCCAGAAGCCTTGCAGCAAAAATCCGGCCAGCACCGCGGCGGCCAGACCCAGCAACAACTGCAATAGGGTGTAGCGGTAGCGGCTCATGTCGCCCATGGACCCTCCACGCATCTGGAAATATCATGTTCGCACACTTAGATATGCCAGGCAATAGCCCAGCGGGGCCATTGGACTTGGCCCCAGGTTTGGGCTATAAGCTTTTGAAGGCCGGGGTTGCGGCCGAGGGGGACTTTATGTGCGGCATCGCGGGATTCATGCAGGGCGGCGGGCGGCTGGGCCGGGAGGAGCTTCTGGCCCAGGTGGAGCCCATGTGTGCGGCCCTGGCCCGCCGCGGCCCGGACGACCAGGGGGCCTGGGCCGAGCCGGCCGCGGGCCTGGCCCTGGGCCATCGCCGCCTGTCCATCCTGGACCTGTCGCCCTCGGGCGCCCAGCCCATGCTCAGCCATGACGGCCGCTGGGTGCTGATCTACAACGGCGAGATTTACAACCACCTGGAGATCAAAAAGGAGCTGGAGGCCGCCGAGCCGGCCCTGGCCGGGGCCTGGCGGGGCCACTCGGACACCGAGGTGCTCCTGGAGGCCGTGGCCCGCTGGGGCCTGGAGCGGGCGCTGGGAGCCGCGGCGGGCATGTTCGCCCTGGCCATCTGGGACCGCCGCCAGCGCCGCCTGAGCCTGGCCAGGGACCGCCTGGGCAAGAAGCCCCTGTACTACGGCTGGCAGAAGGGGGTCTTCGTCTTCGGCTCGGAGCTGAAGGCCCTGCGGGCCCACCCGGCCTTCGGGGGCGAAATCGACCGCCGGGCCCTGGCCCTGTACCTGCGCCAGGGCAACGTGCCCGCGCCCTGGTGCATTTATCGCGGCCTGTACAAGCTGCCGCCGGCCTGCTGGCTGACCCTGGCGCCGGGGGACGCCGAGGCCCGGCCCCGGCCCTACTGGTCGGCCCTGGATGCGGCCGCGCGCGGCCAGGCCGAGCCGCTCACCGGCGGCCCGGATGAGATTCAGGCCGCAATGGAGCAGGCCCTGGCCCAGGCCGTGGCCGGCCGGCTCATCGCCGACGTGCCCCTGGGGGCCCTGCTCTCGGGCGGGCTGGACTCCTCGGCCGTGGCGGCCCTGATGGCCGAGGCCAGCGGCCGGCCCATCCAGACCTTCACCGTCGGCTTCGGCCAGGCCTCCCACGACGAGGCGGCCTGGGCCAGGGCCGTGGCCCAGCGCCTGGGCAGCCAGCACACCGAGCTGTACCTGGCCCCGGAGCGGGCCCTGGCGCTGATCCCCGAGCTGCCGGTGATCTACGACGAGCCCTTTGCCGATTCCTCGCAGATGCCCACCTGCCTGGTGGCGGCCCTGGCCCGCAGCCAGGTGACCGTGGCCCTCACCGGCGACGGCGGCGACGAGGTCTTCGGCGGCTACGAGCGCTACCAGTGGACCCCGCGCCTGGTGGCCTTGAACCAGCGCCTGCCCCGTGCCTTGCGCCGCCTGGGGGCGCTCGCCCTGGCCCGCGGCGACCAGCGCCTGTGGCAAGGCCTGCTGCGCGCCGCCCGGCCGCTGCTGCCGCCGCGCCTGCGCAAGCACAACCCGGCCGACAACCTCAGCCGCCTGGCCGCGGGCCTGGCCCTGGACGACCCCCTGGAGCTGTACCAGCGCCTGCTCACCCTCTGGCCGCGGCCCAGCGAACTGGTGCTCGGTGCGCCGGAGACGCCCTTGCCCGCGCCCGACCCCGCGGAGCTGCAGGGGCTGATACCCAAGCTCATGTATATGGACAGCGTGGGCTACCTGCCCGACGACATCCTGGCCAAGGTGGACCGGGCCTCCATGGCCGTGAGCCTGGAGGTGCGCTGCCCCCTCTTAGACCACCGGGTCTTCGAGCTGGCCTGGCGCCTGCCCCTGGAGGCGAAGATCGCCCAAGGCCGCGGCAAGCTGCCCCTGCGGCGGCTGCTGGCCAAGCGGCTGCCCGTGGAGCTGGTGGAGCGGCCCAAGATGGGCTTCGGGGTGCCCCTGGCCGCCTGGCTGCGCGGGCCGCTCCGGGGCTGGGCCGGCGAGCTGCTCAACCCGGCCCGCCTCAAGGCCGAGGGCTACCTGCGGCCCGAGCCCATCGCCCAGGCCTGGGCCGAGCACCAGGCCGGTAGGCGGGACTGGCACCACCATTTGTGGGCGATCTTGATGTTCGTGGCCTGGCTGGCCGAGCAGAAGAACCCGCCCCGGCCGCCCAGCCTGCCGAGTCTGTAGAGGCGTTCACTGCGCAATAAAAAAGGGCGGGGCAGTCCCCGCCCTGGCGTTTTCTGGGGTTAGTACCTAGCCGCCCAGCTCGCGCACCATCTCCACCAGGCGCGGCAGCAGTTGGCTGGCGTTGGCCTGCAGGCTGTAGTCAGCCACCTCGCCGGTGAGGGGGGTGGGCTCCAGGTTCACCTCGATGACCTTGGCCCCGGCCTGCTTGGCGATCAAGGGCAGGTAGCTGGCCGGCGCCACCACCGCGCTGGTGGCCACCACCAGCATGGCCGAGCAGTTCTGGGCCGCGGCCATGGCCAAGAGCGAGGCCCGCTCGGGTATGGGCTCGCCGAAGAACACCACGTCCGGCTTGACCACCCCGCCGCAAGCGCAGCGCGGCGGCAGCTCGGCCAGCACCAGCTCCCCGCGCGACACCCGCCGGCCGCAGTCCAGGCAGACCAGGCGGCGGCTGGAGCCGTGAAACTCCACCACGGTGCGCGAGCCCGCGGCCTGGTGCAGGCCGTCGATGTTCTGGGTGACCAGCATGTCCAGGCGGCCCATGTGCTCCAGCTCGGCCAGGGCGTAGTGGGTGGGGTTGGGCCGGGCGGCCAGCAGCAGGGCCTCCATCTCCTTGAGCATGCCCCAGACCTTGCCCGGGTCGGCCCGGAAGGCCTCGATGCTGGCGTACTCCATGGGGTCGTATTTCTCCCACAGGCCCTGGGCGCCCCGGAAGGCCGGGATGCCGCTCTCCACGCTGGTCCCGGCCCCGGTGAGGGCCACGGTGCTCTGGCTGTGGGCCAGGATGCGGGCCACTTCCTTAAGCTGCTGCTCCACGCTCACTCCTCGGCCGCGCCGGTCAAGTACAGCCGGGCGATGTCGGCCACCAGGCGCCCTTTGGCGTAATTATCCCACACGTAGGCCTTGAGCGCCGCTCCCAGGGCCGCGGCCTGCGAGGGCTGGGTCAGCAGCCAGGCCAGGCCCTGGGCCAGGGCCGCGGCGTCGCCAGGCGGGGCGGTCAGGCCGCGCTCGCGGCGCTTGAGCCCGCCGCCCAAGTCCTCCTTCACCGCACCCAAGAGGTCCGGCACCCCGCCCACCTCGGTGGCCAGCACCGGCCGGCCGCAGGCCCCGCCCTCCAGGATGGCCACCGGCGTGCCCTCGTTGTTGCTGGTCAGGATCAGGGCGTCCAGGCCGGGGAAGAAGTCGCCGCGGTCGTCGCGGTTGCCCAGCAGCCGCGCCCGGTCGCCCAGGCCCAGGCCTTGGGCCACGGCCGCCAGGCGCTTCAGCTCCGCCGCCGGCCCGCCGCCGATGAGCAGGAAGCGGCAGCGCTGATACAGCGCCGGCGCGGTCTCGCGCAGGCGGGCGGCGGTCTGCCAGAAGAGGTCGTAGTTCTTGATGGCCGCCACCCGCCCCACCGCGCCCACCAGCAGCTCATCTGGGCCGGCGCCCTGCTGGGCGCGAAAGCGCTCGCGGCCGGCGGCGGGCTCTGCAAAGGGGTCCAGGTCTATGCCCAGGGGCACCACCATTGCCTGGCCGGGCCGGCCCACGCGGTAGACCTCGACGATCTCCTGATACTGCCGGGGGCTGATGGTGACGATGCGCCAGGTGGCCCAGCGGGCCAGGAGCCGCTCCAGGCCCAGGAACAGGCGGCCGCGCAGGGGCCCGAAGTAGCCGTGGAAGGTGTGGCCGTGGAAGGTGTGCACGCACCTGAGCCGCGGCCAGCCCCGCAGCCAGGCCCAGGGCCGGTAGAGGAGCGCCGCGGCCCGGCCCACGAAGCCGGCCTTGGAGGTGTGGGTGGCCAGGATGTGCGGCCGCAGGCGACAGAGCAGGCCCCACACCTGGAACAGGCAGAGCAGGTCGCTCGCCAGGCTGATGTCCCGGCCCAGGCGGGCCATCTCTTGCCAGCTCAGGCCCGCGGCGGCCAGCTCCGGGCCCAGGTCGTCCTCGCCGGCCGGCACCGGCCCGGCGGCCAGGGTCTGCGCAAAGGCGGCGGGGTCCAGGCCCTGCATGAGCCAGCCCACGTGGCGGGCCGGGCCGCCCACGTTCAGGCGGGCGATGAGGCGCAGCACGCGCAGGGGCCTATCTGGCGGCGGGGAGGGCTTCATGGCTCAGCATTGTACCCCAAGACCGCCGCCGGCTCAGGCCAGACCCAGGGCCTGGCCCAGGCCCTGGAAGAAGTTGCGCGCGTTCACGCCCAGGGAGCGGATGTAGTAGCCGCCCTCCTGCACCACCAGGGTGGGCAGCTTGAGCCCGCCCAGCAGGCGGCCGTTGGCCAGGAAGTCGGCGGCGCTCAGGCTCCAGGAGCCGGTGGGGTCGCCCTTGGCCGGGTCCAGGCCCAGGGCCACCACCAAAAAGCTGGGGCCGAAGTGCTGCACCCGGCGCAGCACCTTGTTTAGGGCCTCGCGAAAGGCCGCGCCGTCCACCTTCTCGGGCAGGGGCAGGTTGTAGTTGCAGCCGGCGCCGGCCCCCTCGCCCTCGTCCTCGCGGAAGCCGGAGAAGTAGGGGTAGGCGAAGGAGGGGTGGCCGTGGATGGAGGCGGTGAACACGTCCCCGCGCAGATAGAAGATGTCCTCAATGCCGTTGCCGTGGTGGTAGTCCACGTCCACCACCGCCACCTTGCCGTGGGCGCTCAGATAGTGGGCAGCCACCGCGGCCGAGTTGAAGTAGCAGAAGCCGCCGAAGGCCTTGCGCTCGGCGTGGTGGCCCGGCGGCCGCACCAGGGCGTAGGCCGCCGGGAAGCCGCTGAGCACCGCGTCGGCGGCGGTGAGGGCGCAGTCCACCGCCCGGCGGGCGGCGTGGTAGGCGTTGCGGCTCAGCGGGGTGAAGGTGTCTATGCAGTAGTAGCCGGCCCGCACCGGCAGCTCCTTGGGCGGCCGGGCCGCGTTGCGCAGGGGAAAGACGTAGGGATAGACCGACTCGCCGGGGCCCAGCAGGCCGCACATCTTCTTCAGGTAGTTGAAGAAGCGCTGGTCGTGCACGGCCAGGATGTGGTCGCGGGAGAAGCGCCGGGCCGGCGTGGGCAGGAACAGGCTGGTGCGCTGCAGCTCCTTGAGGATGGACCCGATGCGCACCGGGGCCTGGACGTAGCCCCGCTCGCGCACGTGGTGGATGGCGTGCTCGCGGTTGACCACCAGGGGTATGGAGCCCAGGCCGCGGCCGCCCGGCCGGGGGGCCGCGGCCTGGCTGGTGGTGTAGCGGGGCGGCCGCAGGCGCACCGGGTCGTCCTTTAAGGAGGCCGCCACCATCTCCACGTAGGCCGCCGGGCACAGCTCGCCGTACTTGCGCTCCAGGATGGCCCGCACCACCTTGCGCGCCGTCTTGCGCGCCAGCAGCGGCGGCTGGTCCAGGGGGTCGTAGACCAGGTAGGGCGGGCAGTCGTCGCCGGGGCTCACCGGCGTCTCGTAGGCCGTGCCCGCGATGGGCCGGGCCCCGAAGCGCTCGTAGAACTTCAGGCGGGCCCGGTTCTGCTTGAGCGTCTCCGGGTCGGCGCACAGGGCCGGGTCGTCGGGCAGGCACTCCAGGAACAGCCCCACCGCCTCCAGGCGCGCGGCCTCGCGCCGCACCTGCTGGTACAGGGCGCCTCCCACGCCGCCGCCGGTCAGGCGGCGGGCGGTGGCCAGGTAGTCCAGGTAGCAGAACTTCAGGTCTGGGGCGTAGGCCATCAGGGCGAAGCCCAGCACCCGCCGCCGGTGCTCCTCGGCCACCAGGATCACGTAGCGCAGGCGGTGGGTCAGGGCGTCGCGCAGGCGGGCGCTGAGGCCCTCGCGGTCCTTGGCCGGGGCCTGGGGGAACTGGGCCGCCAGGATGGCGCGCACCTGGGCGATGGCCTCGCGGTCCACGTCCCGCAGGTCGTCATAGATGCGCCTGATGCGAAACACGCGTCCGCTCCCCGTCCGGCCCTAGTCCGGCGCCATGCCGAACAGCAGGTTGTGGAAGGCCTTGATGGTGCGCCTGGGCACCTGGGATCCCACCCGGGCCATGAACAGGTTCTCCGAGCGCAAGCAGATGTTGGGCTCGTTGGTGGGGAACTGCCGAAAGCCCAGGGGCGCCAGCAGGTGGATGATGGTGTCGCGGTACTGCTGCAACGACTTGCGGCTGTGGTCCAGGTCCCAGTGCCAGGAGTAGCCCATGATGTAGAGGATGCGCTCCTCGTTGGCCGGCCGCAGCACCACCTTGGCCAGCATGGCCTCGATTAGCCCCAAGCCCCGCCAGCCCCGGGCCACCTCGCCCATCACCTCCTGCATTAAGGGCGGCCGCAGCTCGGCCCAGCGCTCGCCGGGGCGCGGCGGCCGCTGCAGGCAGAAGCCCACGATGCACTCGTCTTCGGCCAGGGCCAGGCAGAGATGGGCCTCGGGTTCGGCGGCGGCCTCGCGCAGGCTCTGCTGGCTGGTGAGTAGGGAGCGGTAGGAGGGGAAGACCCCGATGCCGGGGTCCAGCCGCCAGGCGGCCAGCGCGGCCGGGGCCACGCCGCACCTAAGCCGCACCTCCCCCCGCTTGGTGGCGAGTCGCTGGCTCTGGTCCGGGTCAGCCAAAGAAGGCCCCCGTTTCTAGAAGTCGTCGTAGCCGCGGTGGATGCGCTTGAGCATGATGACCAGGTCGTAGCTGTTGCCGCGGGGGTCCTTGGCGTAGTCCGGCACCACCGCCTGCTCAAAGAAGTCCAGGCGCCGGGCGGCGCGGATGGCCTGGTCCTCCACGCCGCGCACGAACTGGGCCGTGAGCACCCTGAGCCCCATGTCTACGGCCAGCTGGATCAGGTCCAATAGCACGTAGGTGCCCAGGCGCTGGCCGCGCACCGAGGGGGCCACGGTCACCCGCAGGCGGCCGATGTGCCCCCTGGCGCCGGCGTGAAAGCGCTGCAGGGTGGCCAGGGCCAGCACCGCGTCGCGGGTGTCCACGGCCACGATGGGCAGCACGCAGCGGGGGTTGCAATCCAGCAGCTCCCGCCGCACCGCCTCCGGGTCCGTGGCGTCGAACTCCAGGTACCAGCGGTCGTCGTTGCTCAGGGAGGCCAGGAACTTGAACAGGCGCTCCTCATCCTCGGCCGGCTGCAAGGGCCGCAGCCAGACCTCGCGGCCGTCCTTGAGGATCAGGGGGCGGGGATAGCCGTGCTTGCTAAGGGGCATGACGAGCCTCCTCTTGAGCGGCGCGCCTGCGTCGCCGCCCTGTCTGACCGGCGCGGCAGCGGAGCCGGGCCCGGCCGCGCCCCTGAGGCGGGCGCGGCCAGACGCAGCTTGGATTATACCGCCCGGCGGCCTACTTGAGCTTGGCCGCCACCGTGGCCCCGAACTCGCCCAGGGCCCTGACCACGGTGATGCCGGCCGCCTCCATGGCCTGGAGCTTGTCCTGGGCCCGGCCCTTGGAGCCGCTGATGATGGCCCCGGCGTGGCCCATGCGCTTGCCTGGCGGGGCGGTGAGCCCGGCCACGAAGCCGAACACCGGCTTGGGGTACCCCGCGGCCACCATTGCCGCGGCCTTTTCCTCGGCGTCGCCGCCGATCTCGCCGATCAGGCAGACCGCCTCGGTGCCGGGGTCGCCTCTGAACAGCTCCAAGAGCTGCACGAAGTTCAGGCCGATGATGGGGTCGCCGCCGATGCCGATGCAGGTGCTCTGGCCCAGGCCGGCCTGGCTGATCTGGTGCACCACCTCGTAGGTGAGGGTGCCCGAGCGGCTGACGATGCCCACCTTGCCCGGCCGGTGGATGTAGGCCGGCATGATGCCCACCTTGCACTCGCCCGGCGTGATCACGCCCGGACAGTTGGGCCCCACCATCAGGGTGCCGCGGGCGTTCAGGAAGGCCTTGGCCCGGATCATGTCCATCACCGGGATGTGCTCGCTGATCACCACCACCAGCTTCACCCCGGCCGCCGAGGCCTCGCAGGCCGCGTCGGCGGCAAAGGCCGCGGGCACGAAGACCAGGCTCACGTCGGCCCCGGTCTCCCGGACCGCATCGGCCACGGTGTCGAACACCGGCACCCCCATGACTTCGCTGCCGCCCTTGCCCGGGGTGACCCCGGCCACCACCTTGGTTCCGTAGGCCATCATCTGCTGGGCGTGGAACATGCCCTCCTTGCCGGTGAGCCCCTGCACCACGATGCGGCTGTCTTTGTTAACCAGGATGCTCATGCCGCGCCCTCCAGAACCTTGGCCACCTTGGCCGCGGCCTCGCTCATGGAGCCGGCCACCGAGAAGTTGAGCCCGCTCTGGTCCAGTATGCGTTTGCCCTCGGCCACGTTGGTGCCTTCCAGGCGCACCACCAGGGGCACCTTGAGGTCCATCTTCTTGGCCGCGCCCACCACCCCGGCGGCCAGCACGTCGCAGCGCAGGATGCCGCCGAAGATGTTGATCAGGATGGCCTCCACCTTGGGGTCGTCCAGGATGATCTCGAAGCCCTTGGTGATCATCTCCTCGCTGGCCCCGCCGCCCACGTCCAGGAAGTTGGCCGGCTGGGCCCCGGCCATCTTGATCACGTCCATGGTGGCCATGGCCAGGCCGGCGCCGTTGACCATGGTGCCCACGTTGCCGTCCAGGCGGATGTAGTTCAGGCCCAGGCTGGTGGCCGCCAGCTCCAGCGCGTCGGTCTCCGTGGGGTCCTTGAGCGCCGCCACGTCCGGGTTGCGCCGCAGCCCCGAGTCGTCGAAGTTGATCTTGGCGTCCAGGGCCACCAGCTTGCCTTCGCCGGTCACCGCCAGGGGGTTGATCTCCACCTGGGAGGCGTCCTTGGTCGTGGCCAGATTCACCAAGGCCTGCAGCAGGCCCGTGCCCTGGCGCACCTGGGCCGCGTCCAGGCCGCAGGCAAACAGAAGCTGCCGGCACTGGAAGTCCCACAGGGGCTGACCCGGATCAATGCGGGTGCTGAAGATGCGCTCCGGCGTCTTGGCCGCCACCTCCTCTATGTCCATGCCGCCGTCCGGGCTGACCATCACCGCCAGGCGCTCGGCTCCGCGGTCCAGCACCACCGCCGCGTACAGCTCGCGGGCGATGTCTGTGCCCGCCTCCACCCATACCTTGTGCACCAGCTTGCCCTCGGGGCCGGTCTGGTGGCTGACCAGGCGGATGCCCAGAATGGCCTGGGCCGCCGCCTGCACCTCGTCAATGGATTTACACACCTTGACGCCGCCGGCCTTGCCGCGGCCGCCGGCGTGAACCTGGGCCTTAACCACGAAGACCGGCCCGCCCAACTCCCGAGCCACGCCCACCGCCTCCTGGGGGGTGGTGGCCAGGCCGCCCTTGGGCACCGGCACCCCGAAGCGGGCCAGCATCTCTTTGGCCTGATATTCATGCACGTTCATGAGTCAACATCCTCTTTCCGCTTGCAAAAGTTGTGGCCAATCGAGGAGTCATCCTATCCCAGGCGGCGCGGGCTGGCAAGCCTGGCGTGGGGCCGGTTTGGTTGACAGGCCCAGGCCACAAAGGTATAGTTCACCCCACTTGACGCGGGGTGGAGCAGTTCGGTAGCTCGTCGGGCTCATAACCCGAAGGTCACAGGTTCAAATCCTGTCCCCGCTACCAAAGAAAAAACGATGGGTTGGCCGGTAATGGCCAGCCCATTTTTATTGCTCAAAATTCCAATTCCCCACGCCATTCCCCGCCTGGATTTTAAAAACCGGAATCGTGGGCATGATCATGGAAGTGGCCATGTGGATGCATGATCATGCGCCCGTGGGGTGCGGCCATGGATTTCCGGGCCCCAGATTTGGCCCATGATGGCCGGTCCCGGCCCGCTCATGGTTGGGACCCCCATGGCCGGGTGACCTGCCATGAGGCGGCGGAGGGCATGGGGGATGGGGTGTCCGTCGATGCCTATCCCTGTCAGGGCTCAGGCAGGGCTGCCCTTGCCCTCGGGCACAGACTACCCTTCAGCCAGAGAACCAAAACAACGGCCCAGCGCCCAACTATGGCTCCCCAGGATCTGAGCCTCTCTTGGCAACGGACGGTTGTTCTGGCCACTCCCAGCCGGGGCGAGGCGCGCCTGCACGCAATATTATCTTGACAGAATGTTTTTAAACGTGTAGTAAAAAAATGTCACGATATTCAAAAAAGGAGCAAACAAGATGAAGAGTATCCGCCTGGGCTGTGGTTCAGCCTCCTGGGGGGACATGTTGGATCCAGCCGTGGAACTGGTTGAAAAGGGGGATATTCAATACCTTGGCTTTGACCACCTGGCAGAGCTCACCATGTCCATCCTTCAGCGCATGAAGGACAAGAACCCCAAGCGCGGCTATATACCGGATTTCATACCCTGGATGCGGGCCATCCTACCCAAGGCCGCGGAAAAAGGCATAAAAATAATCACCAACGCCGGCGGGGCCAACCCCGGCCAGGCCGCCCTGGACCTGATGGGCCTGACCAAGGAGCTGGGCATCTCCGGCCTCAAGGTGGGCGTGGTCTCCGGCGACGACGTGATGACCCACCTGGAGGACTTCAGAAAAAAAGGCATTAAATTCAAAAACATGGACACGGGCGAGGAGGACATCGATCGCATAAAGGACAAGATCGTGGCCGCCCATGTCTACATCGGCTCCGAATCCATATTAGAAGGTCTGCAGAACGGGGCCGACCTGGTCATCACCGGCCGCGCCTCGGACAATGCGATTTATGTGGCCCCCATGGCCTATGAGTTTGGTTGGGCCCTGGATGACTGGGAGAAGATGGGCACGGCGGTGACCATCGGCCACATCATCGAGTGCAGCGCCGGCTGCGCCGCGGGCATGTCCAACTTCTGGAAAGAGGTCAAAGAGCCCTGGCGGGTGGCCTTCCCCATCGCCCAGGTCTGGGAGGATGGCCGGGCCGTCATCACCAAGGCCCCGGGATCGGGCCGGATGGTCACCGAGTGGACGGTCAAAGAGCACCTGGTGTACGAGATTCACGACCCGGCCAACTATCTGATGCCCGACGCGGTGGCCGACCTGAGCCAGATCCGGCTCAAGGACCTGGGCCAGGACCAGGTGGAGGTCGCCAACATCAAGGGCAAGAAGCGTCCGGACAACCTCAAGATGACCATCGGCTTCGAAGACGGCTGGATCGGAGAGAGCGAGATCACCGTCTGCTGGCCGGACGCCTACAAGAAGGCCCAGTTCTGCGAGGAGTTCCTGCGGGGCCGGTTCAAGGCCAAGGGCTTGGTCATTGACGAGCTTCGCTTCGATTATATAGGCATCAACTCCATCCATGGCCCGCTCGCCAAGCTTCCGGAGAAAATCGAGGACATCAACGAGGTCCGGGTGCGGGTGGCCGCCAAGACCCCCCGCCGCGAGGATGCCAACCAGGTGCGGCGCGAGGTGACGCACCTCTGGACCCATGGCCCCGTGGGCACTACGGCCGTAATCTCACCCCCCCCTCCCCGGCAGGTGATCGGCCTTTGGCCCACGCTGGTGGCCAGAGAGTTGGTCCCCACTCAAATCCAGATGCTGGAGGTGTAGGCCATGCGCAAGCTGAAGCTCATAGACCTGGCGTATGCCCGTTCGGGCGACAAAGGCGATGTGGTGGACATCGGGATCATGGCCAAGGACGCGGCGGCCTACGAAATTCTGAAGAAGCACCTAACCGCCGACAAGGTAAAGGCGTTCTTTGGCCCCATGGTCAAGGGTCCGGTGAAGCGCTACGACATGGATACATTGAATTCGTTGGAGTTCGTTCTCTACAACGCCCTGGGGGGCGGCGCCACCCGGACCCTGGCCATGGATCAGACCGGAAAGGCCTATGGGCCCAACATGCTGCGGATGGAAATTGAAGTTTAAGACTCAGCAGGGGAAATAGCGGGCCATGGGCAAGATGATGGATGACCTTCTGCGGGAGTTGGCAGAGCGCAAGGCCGAAATCCGCCAGATGGGCGGCCCCGAGCAAGTCGCCAAGCAGCATGCCCGCGGCAAGATGACCGCCCGCGAGAGGATCGCTCATCTCTTTGATCCGGGCAGCTTCACCGAGCTGGGCATGTTCGTGCGCTCCCAGATCAAAGACTTCAAGATGCAGGAGCGCTCCACGCCGGCCGACGGCGTGATCATCGGCCACGGGAAGATCAAGGGCCGGGACGTGTGCGTCTACGCCACCGACTTCACGGTGTTGGCCGGCTCGGCCGGAGAGAGCCATTCTAAAAAGATCGCGGACATCATCGGGCTGGCCGGCAAACTGAACATCCCGGTGGTGGGCCTGCTGGACTCCGCCGGCGCTCGGCTGCACGAAGGCACCGCCCTGTCGCGGCCCTTCAACGAAATCTTCATCAACCAATCCCAATACTCGGGGGTGATCCCCCAGATCCAGGTCCTGCTGGGCCCCTGCGCGGCCGGCCAGGGTTATTCGCCCATGCTCTCGGACTTTTTGATCATGGTCCGGGGCACTTCCTGGATGTGGCTGGGCGGGCCGCGGCTGACCAAGTCCATAGTCAAGGAAGACCTGGACGCCGAGATCGGCAGCGCCGATTTTTGCATGCGCTACTCGGGCCAGTGCGACTTCGTGGCCGATAACGACCAGCAGGCCCTGGACATGGTGATCCAGCTGCTGGGGTACATCCCGCAGAACTGGCGCCAACTGCCGCCGGAGGTGCCCTGCGACGATCCTGTGGACCGGCGCGAGGAGTCCCTGCTGGAGGTGCTGCCGGAGGACCGGCGCTTCACCTACGACATCCACGAGATAATCGAAAAGGTGGTGGACCGGGACAGCTTCTTCGAGGTCAAGCGGGACTTCGCCACCAACATCGTCACCGGCTTTTGCCGCCTGGACGGCAAGGTGATCGGCCTGATCGCCAACAACCCGGACGAGCTGGGCGGGGTCCTGGAGAACGACTCCTCGGACAAGTACTACCGCTTCATGCGTTTCTGCGACGCCTTCAACATCCCCCTCCTGACCATCATGGACACCCCGGCCTTCGTGGTGGGGCACGAGTGGGAGAAGTACGGCATCCTGCGCCACGGCGCCAAGCTGCTCTACGCCTACTCCTGCGCCACGGTGCCCAAGATTTCGCTCATCGTGCGGCGGGCCTACGGCGGCGGCAACGTAGTCATGGGCTCCAAGACCCTGGGCGCGGACTTCAGCTTCGTCTGGCCCACGGCGGAGATCAGCATCATGGGGCCGGAATCGGCGGCCTCCATCATCTGGTCCCAGGACCTGGAGAAGGCCAAGGAGTCCCCGGAGCTCTCCAAGCTGTTGGAAGAAAAGCGCCTGGAGTACCACGAGCAGTACATCAATCCCTTCAAGCTGGCCGAAAACTACCGCTACAACTTCATCGACGACATCATCGATCCCCGCGACACCCGGTCGGTCTTGATCCGGGCCTTTGCCGCGGCCCGCGGCAAGAAGGTCTCCTTGCCCGAGCGAAAGCATGGCAACCCCCCGATTTAATCGCGAGCGAGGCGGATTTAATGTCCCAAAATTCCCTGATCGAAATGAAGTCGCCCCTGTCCGGAGTGTTTTATCGCAGCCCAGGGCCGGAGCAGCCTCCGTTCGTGGAGGTGGGCAATGCGGTCAAGAGGGGACAGACCCTCTGCCTGCTGGAAACCATGAAGGTCTTCACCCGGATCAAGTCCCCGGTGGACGGGGAGGTGGTGGAGATCCTCTGCGCCAACGAGGCCACGGTGGAAAAAAACCAGATCCTGTTCCACCTCAAACGCTGAGGCCGTGAGGGGCATGGCTTTCTCCAAGGTGCTGGTGGCCAACCGAGGCGAGATCGCGGTCCGCATCATCCGCAGCCTCAAGGAGTGCGGGGTGCGCACCACGGCCATCTACTCGGAGGCCGACAAGGACTGCCTGCACGTGCGCCTGGCCGACGAGGCCTACCCCATCGGCCCGCCGCCGGCCCTCAAGAGCTATCTGCAGGCCGGGGCCATCGTGGAGCTGGCCGCCCGCATCCAGGCCCAGGCCGTGCACCCCGGCTACGGCTTCCTGGCCGAGAACGCCCAGTTCGCCGCCCTCTGCCAGGAGGCCGGTCTATGCTTCATCGGGCCCACGCCCGACAACCTGCGCCTGGCCGGAGACAAGCGCCGGGCCCGCCAGGTGGTGGAAGAGGCGGGGGTCCCGGTCATCCCCGGCAGCCACCGCCCCCTGCTCAGCGTGGCCGAGGCCCAGGAGGTCTGCCGCAGCATGAGCTATCCCCTGCTGCTCAAGGCCTCGGCCGGCGGGGGCGGCCGCGGCATGCGCGCGGTGGCCGGCCCCGGGGACCTGGCCGACGAGTTCGTCACCGCGGCGGCCGAGGCCCGGGCCGTGTTCGGCGACCCCACCCTGTACGTGGAGCAGCGCATCAACCGGCCTAAGCACATCGAGGTGCAGATCCTGGCCGATAGCCAGGGACGGGTGGTGCACCTGATGGAGCGCAACTGCTCAGTGCAGCGGCGGCATCAGAAGCTGATCGAGGAGGCCCCCGCTCCCGGCCTCACTCAGGCCCTGCGCGAGTCCCTGCACCGGGCCGCGGTGACCATCGCCAAGACGGTGGGCTACCACAACGCGGGCACCATCGAGTTCCTGGTGGACCAAGAGCAGCGGTTCTACTTCATGGAGATCAACGCCCGCATCCAGGTGGAGCACCCGGTCACCGAGATGATCCTGGGCCTGGACCTGATCAAGGCGCAGCTGGCCATCGCCGAGGGCCGGGAGCTGGGGCTCAGGCAAGAGGAGATTAGGGCCCGGGGCCACGCCATCGAATGCCGCATCAACGCCGAGGACCCGGCCCTGGACTTCCTGCCCGACCCGGGCCGCGTGGAGCAGTACCACGCGCCGGGGGGCTTCGGGGTGCGCTTCGACACCCATCTTTATCAAGGCTACGAGGTTCCCATTTTCTACGACCCCATGCTGGGCAAGCTGATCACCTGGGGCGCCAGCCGGCCGGAGGCCCTGGCGCGCATGCAGCGGTGCCTGGACGAGCTGGTGGTGGAGCCCATCAAGACCACCACGCCCTTCCATCTGCAGGTGATCAGGCGTCCGGAGTTCATCCAGGGAGACTATCGCCTGGACCTGGCCGAGCAGTTGTTGCAGGAGATGGACTCCGGCTCCCTGGAGGCCATGCAGGCGTAAGGCGGGCCATGCTGGATAAATGGTTCGGACTGAGCGGGAAATGCGCCCTGGTGGTGGGGGCCAGCCAGGGCCTGGGGCGCGAGATCGCCCTGGCCCTGGCCCAGGCCGGGGCGGACGTGGCCGGGGCCGCCCGCCACCAGGAAAAGCTGGAGGGCCTGGCCCAGGAGATCGGCGCCCTGGGGCGGCGGGCCCTGTCCCTGCCAATGGACGTGACCCAGGAGGAGCAGGTGGTGGCCATGGCCCGGCAGCTGGCCGAGGCCTGGAGCCGGGTGGACATCCTGGTCTACAGCGCGGGCACCCTGCGGGCCAAGCCCACCCTGGACAGCACCCTGGCCGATTGGTACCAGACCCTGGACATCAACCTGACCGGGGCCTTCCTGGTCTGCCGCGAGGTGGGCCGGCTCATGCGCCAGCAGGGCGGCGGGCGCATCATCCTGATCAGCTCGGCCTTCGGCGACCGGGTGCTGCCCCAGGTGCTGCCCTACGTGGTGAGCAAGGGCGGGCTCCAGCAGATGGTGCGCAACCTGGCCTTTGAGTGGGCCCGCTACGGCATCCGGGTCAACGGGGTGGCGCCCGGCTACTTCCACACCGAGATGCCCGGCCCGGCCCTGGCCGACCCCGCCACGCGGGAGGCCATCCTGCGCCGCATCCCCCTGCGGCGGGTGGGCCAGCCGCCGGAGATCGGCCCCCTGATCGTCTACCTGGCCGCCCCGGCCTCGGACTTCATGACCGGCGAGGTCATCCGCATCGACGGGGGCCAGTCCTATTGCACGGTTTAAACCGGCTGGGAGGAAGGGCCATGGAATCAACCGCCACGGAGGTCAGCCGGCAAGGGGCGCTGGCCACGGTGACCCTGGTCAGGCCGGAGAAGCACAACCGCCTGGACACCCAGGCCATGCGCGCCCTGACCGAGCAACTGCAGGCCCTGGACGCCGAGCCGCAGGTGCGGGTGGTCTTGATCACCGGGGCCGGGGACCAGGCCTTCTGCGCCGGGGCGGACATCGGCGAGTTCGACGAGGCCGGCGTGATGGCCCAGCGCAAGCAGGCTGAGGCCTTCCGCGGCCTGTGCCTGGCCCTGCACCAGATGCATAAGCCCGTCTTGGCCAAGGTCAACGGCCTGGCCGTGGGCGGCGGCATGGCCATGGTCTCCCTGGCCCACTTGGCGGTGGCCGCCGACAGCGCCCGCTTCGGCACCCCGGAGATCAACGTGGGCGCCTTCCCCAACATGGTCATGACCGCCATCCTGCGCAGCGTGCCGCGCAAACTGGCCCTGAAGATGATCCTCTTGGGGGAGATCATCAGCGCCCAGGAGGCGCTGGCCATGGGGCTGATCAACGCGGTGGTGCCCCGGGGCCAGTTGGACGCGGTCTGCGGCCAGTTGGCCGAGCGGCTGGCCGCCAAGAGCCCGGCGGTCATGGCCCTGGGGCTGCACTCCATCCGGGTCTCCAGCGACCTGCCCTATCCCCATGCCATGGAGTACCTCCAGGAGGTGGGCACCATCATCAGGAACACGGAGGACTTCCGCGAGGGCGCCCAGGCCTTTATGCACAAACGGCCGCCGCAGTGGAAGGGCCGGTAACAAAACCCCCGGCCGCCGCGGCGCGGGCGGCGGCCTTCTTATCTGGAGTCGGAGCCATGAACGCGGCAGTGGTGGTTGACGGCATGCGCACGGCCATTGGCCGCATGGGCGGCAGCCTGGCCTCTTTCCGGCCGGAGGAGCTGGGAGCCCTGGCCATCCAGGCCCTGCAGGCCAAGACCAAGATCGATCCCGAGCTGATCGAGGACGTGCTGATGGGCCTGTCCAACTCCTGGCACGCGGCCTATCACCCCGCGCGCTGGGCCGCCCTCAAGGCCGGCCTGCCCTACCGGGTGCCGGGGGTGACCATCGAGCGGGCCTGCGCCTCCGGCCTGCAGGCCCTGAACTTCGCGGCCCTGCAGATCATGGCCGGCTGCGGGGAGGTCTACCTGGCCGGCGGCATGGAGTGCTGGAGCCAGACCCCCTGGATGCTCCCGCGCGCCGACGCGGCCTATTCCATCAAGCCGCCCCAGATCATCGCCCGGGAGACCGCGCCCGGCCCCGAGAACGTGCTGATGGGGCTCACCGCGGAAAGGCTGGCCGAGCAATACGGGATCAACCGCCGGGAGCAGGACGAGTTCGGTCTCCGTAGCCAGCAGAAGGCCTTGGCGGCCCAGGCCGCCGGCGTCTTCCAAGAGGAGATATTCCCGGTCTCCATCCCCCAGCCAAAGGGTCCGGCCAAGGCCTTTGCCGTAGACGAGCACCCCCGGCAGACCTCCCTGGAAAAGCTCGGCGCCCTGCCGCCCGCCTTCAAGAAGGACGGCACCGTGACCGCGGGCACCGCCACCGGCCGCAACGACGGCGCGGCCGCCCTGTTATTGATGTCCCAGGAAAAGGCCCAGGCCCTGGGCTACAAGCCCCTGGCCCGGGTGGTGTCCTTTGCGGTGGTGGGCGTGGACCCAAAGGTGATGGGCATCGGCCCGGCCTACGCCATACCCAAGGCCCTGCGGCAGGCCGGCCTGACCATGGAGCAGATGGAGGTGGTGGAGATAAACGAGGCCTTCGCGGCCCAGGTGCTGGCCTGCCTGCGCGAGCTGGAAAAGCAAGGCCAGGCCATCCCGGAGGAGCGGCTCAACCCCAACGGGGGCGCCATCGCCCTGGGCCACCCCAACGGCATGACCGGCGCCCGCCTGGCCCTCACCCTGATCCGCGAGCTTGAACGGCGCCAGGCGCGCTACGGGCTGGCCTCTCTTTGCGTGGGCGGCGGCCAGGGGATCGCCACCATCTTCGAAAGACTGGACTGAGCCAAGGGGGCGCCGGTGAAAGATTTTAAAACCATTTTGTTCGAGCTGAAGGAGGGGGTGGCGATCCTGACCTTGAATCGCCCCCAGGCGCTCAACGCCATGAGCATCGCCCTGGAAGAAGAGCTGCTGCAGGCCGTGCAGATCTGCCAGAGGGAGGACGAGGTCCGGGCGGTGCTGATCACCGGCGCCGGCCGGGCCTTTTGCGCGGGCGGCGACCTGAAATACATGGAGGGAGGGCTGGGGCTGTTCGCCGGCAAGGTCTGGGTGGAGCACGCCAACCGCCTGGTGGAGGCCATCGCCGGGCTGCCCAAGCCGGTGATCGCCGCGGTCAACGGCCCGGCGGTGGGCGGCGGCATGAACCTGGCCCTGGTGTGCGACGCGGTGATCGCCGCCGAAGAGGCCTTCTTCTCCGAGATATTCACGCAGGTGGGGCTGGTGCCGGACACCGGCGGGCACTGGATTCTGCCCCGGCTGGTGGGCCTGCGCAAGGCCATGGAGCTCATCTTCAACGCGGATAAGATCAGCGCCGCCCAGGCCCTCGGGCTGGGATTGATCAACCAGGTAGTGCCCCGGGCGGAGCTGATGGACCGGGCCTGGGCCTGGGCCTGCCGGTGGGCGCAGGGGCCCACCAAGACCCTGGGGCTCAGCAAGAGTTTGCTCAACAAGTCCTGGGAGACGAACCTGTCCACGATGCTGGCCCTGGAGGCCTTGGCCCAGAGCATCGCCTTTAAATCCCAGGACCACCAGGAAGGGCTGGCCGCCTTTAAGGACAAGCGGCCGCCCAACTTCAAAGGCGACTAGCTGGTTTAGGCGCGCGGGTTTCGGCTCGGCGCAAGGGAGGAGCGGCGGCTTTTAGCGACATGGAGTCGGCGGCGGAGACACAAATACTCCCGGGCAATTATGGTTTGCGCGCATGCTTATATCCACTTAATAGCGTTGCCTGGAGGGCATTAAATAGGGCGCTTACATCTTGACAATATTATACTAATTGGTTAAATTAATATTAATTATTAATCATTTTTGAAGGGAGTGGATAGTTGGAAAACAACGGCAAAGCAAGCGCGCCCAACAGCTTTCGCGAGACGAGATACATTGAAAAGAAGAAGGCAATGATAAAAAGCGCGGCCAAGGCCTTTGGCCGCAAAGGCTTTCATGCGGCGACCATTGAAGAGATCGCCAGCCATCTAAGGATGACCAAGGGGAGCCTGTATTACTATTTTTCCACCAAGGAAGAGCTTTTATTCGAGGCGCACAGGGCTTCCCTTAATGAAGTGTTGGAAAATATTAATAATATTATTGACAGCTCGGATTCGCCCGAGGTGAAGCTGCGCAAGACGATTATTGGACACCTGAACATATTGGCTCAGGATTATGAGGGCGCCTTTCTGCTTCAGCAAGAATATATTTTACCGGAAAATTATAAATCTCAAATCACCGAACTAAGAGATGAGTACGAGAAAAAGTTTAGGAAGATAATTGAAGACGGCGTAAACGACGGTTTGTTTAAAAACACGAATATTAAAATTTCCACTTATTGCATGCTGGGAGCCATTAACTGGTTTTTGCGTTGGTATTCCTCCCAAGGCCCCATGAGCTCCGAGCAGATAGGGGAGGCCTTCGCCGACTTCTTTATAAACGGGTTGCGCCGACAACCAGAGGCAGAAAGAGTGTACTGACCCGGCAGGCGGATGAACATCCATTAGCAGAAAACAACCGCCTGGCATCGTTGATATCCGCAAAACCCCTGACTGCGCCTGGTTGGACCAAAGAACGTTGATTAGCGTGATCTACCGTAGACGTCAGGTTGCTCCGGTGAGTCAGGGAGGCGCGGTATGGACCTCGATGATGTTCTGGCTGAAGAGAGAATAATCAGAGCCAACGCGGTTAAGTTCGTAGATCGCGAAATCAGGCCTCTGGCCAATGAAATGGAGACAAGCGGCCGCTTTCCTAGGGGGCTGCTGGAAAAGACAGGCGCCGCCGGTTTTATCGCGCCCTTTATCGCAGAGGACTTCGGCGGAGGCGGCGGCAACTACATCCACTACGCCATCATTCACGAGGAAATGGCCAAGGCCAGCCCCGGCTACGCCATGTCCGTCACCGGCACCGGGCTGCTTTTCGGGCACAACGTCTATAAGGCCGGCCTGCCGGAACAAAAAGAAAAATACCTCCCGCCCATATGCGCCGGGGAAAAAATCGGGTGCTGGGCCCTGACCGAGCCCAATGTCGGCTCCGACGCCCTGTCCATCGAGACCAGCTATCGCCGCGACGGCGATAAATTCATCATCAAAGGCGTGAAGACCTTTATCACCAACGGTCCAGTGGCGGACTGGTTCCTGATCTTTGCCAAGCATGAAGATTACAGAGGCAAGAAGGGGATGAAAGGCGGCACCGCCTTCATCCTCGAGCGGGGCATGGAGGGCCTGGCCACCGGCGAGCCCCTGAAAAAGATGGGCATGAACGCCTCGCCCACCGGCGAGATTTTTCTGGATGAGGTGGTGGTGGGCCGGGCCCAGGTGTTGGGTGAAGAGGGCCTGGGCTTCACCTACATGATGAACAACCTGGATATCGAGCGGGTCCTGGCCGCGCCCACCAGCATCGGCATCGCGCAGGCCTGCCTAGAGATCGCCAGCAAATACGCCAAGGAAAGATCCCAGTTCGGCAAACCCATCGCCGAGCATCAGTTCGTGCGGGGCAAGATCGCCAACATGGCGGCCGCGGTCGATTTGGCGCGCGTGTACACCTACCACGTGCTGCGCCTGGCCGAAACCGGCAGCCCCATCGTTAAAGAGGCATCCATAGCCAAGTACTACGCCTCCACCATCGGCACCAAGGCGGCGCTGGACGCGGTGCAAATCCTGGGCGGCTATGGATACATGAAGGAATATTTTGTCGAGCAGATGGTGAGAGACGCCAAGCTGATGGAGATCGGCGCCGGCACCTCGGAAATACAACAACTGATCATCTCGCGAGAGACCCTGCGCGCGGTCTGAGGGGGCGGCTGCGCCCCGGAGCCGCAAACAGGCGTTGTCCCTTAAGGCTACTTTTAGCCTGAGTCAGAGTAGCGTATGTTAATTGATTTCCACACCCACATTTTCCCGGACAAAATTGCGGACACCATCCTCGCCGGCACCGAGGCCAGCACCGGCCTGCCGGCGAAGTTTGAAGGCACCGAGCGCGGGCTTCGCCAACATATGGCCCGCTCCGGGACCGATTTGTCGGTGGTCCTGGCGGTGGCGCCCAGCGCGATGTTTGTCAAGAAAGTTAACGACTGGCTGCTGTCCATACGGGATGAGCATATCGAGGTCTTCGGGGCCATTCACCCTGATCTGGAAGACTGGCCGGAGGAGCTGGTCAAGCTACAACGAGCGGGAATCCGGGGAATAAAGTTCAATTCTCTGTTTCAGAAACTGCGGCCGGACGACCAGAAGCTGTATCCGATCTACCAGGCCATGGTGAACCTGAAGCTGACCGCCTTGTTCCACGCCGGAGCCTCATTCAAGGACCGCCATAACCTATACCGGGTGCTGGCCTCCCCGCAAAGCATTGCCCGGGTGGCCCAGGACTTTCCGCAGCTGAAGGTCATCGCGGCGCACTACGGCGGCAACCACATGCTGGAGCAGATGAAGAAGCATCTCTTGGGCAAGGACGTATTTTTTGATACGGCCTACCCGCCGGACTTGTTCGCGCTGGACCGCCAGGAAGTCGCGGACATCATCCGCGCCCACGGCCCCAAGAAAATATTATTCGGCACCGATTTTCCCTGGGAGACCCAAGATCGGGGGATTGCCTATATCGAAAGCCTGCCGTTAACCAGGCAGGAAAAAGAGATCATCTTGGGGGGCAATGCACAGCAAATTCTTTTTGGCTGAAGGATAAGCTGACCGCATTTCAGGCGACACCGGAAACGTCGCACAAGGAGATGATTAGGTGGAATTCGTGCTAGACCTTCTCAGCGCCGAACAAAAGATGCTGCGGGAAACCGTGCTGAAGATGACCCAGGGCAAGCTCGCCCAACTGGAGGAGGAGGCGGGCGAGACCAATACGGTAAATAGAGCCATCGTCAAGTTCCTGGGCGACAGCGGCTTGCTGGGGCTTACCGTGCCCGGCAAGTACGGGCCCGGCCCAGAAGACATGTCCCTGGTTTCCTTTTGCCTGGTGCGCGAGCTCCTGGCCATGGCCTGCCACAACGCCGAGCTGATCTTCACCATGCAGGGGCTGGGCGCCGGACCCATCTGGCTGGCGGGCAGCGAGGCGCAAAAGACCAAGTACCTGCCGCCGGTGGCCGCAGGCGACAGCGTCATCACCTTTGCCCTGACCGAGCCCAGCGGCGGCTCGGACGTGGCCAGCATGCTGACCCGCGCCCGCAAGAGCGGCCACGAGTACATACTCAACGGCAGCAAGACCTTCATCTCCATGGCCCCGGACGCGGACGTCTACACCGTGTTTGCCAAGACCGACCCGGACAAGGGGTACCGGGGGGTGACCGCCTTCATAGTAGAAAAGAGCTTGCCGGGCTTTGTCCCGGGCGAAAGGCTGGACCTGGTGGCCGCCCACCCCATCGGCAGCATCTACTTCGACGACTGCCGGGTGCCCGCGGACAACCGGCTGGGTGAGGAAAACGAGGGCTTCAAGATCGCCATGCGCAACCTGGACTTTTTCCGCACCACCGTGGGCGCCTGCGCGGTGGGCTTTGCCCAGGCGGCCCTGACGGAGGCCATCAAGTACGCCAAGCAGAGGGAGGCCTTCGGCCAAAAGATAGCGCGCTTTCAGCTGGTGCAGGCCAAGATAGCCGACATGGCCACCAAGGTCAGCGCTGCCCGGCTTATGGTTTACCGCGCCGCCTACCTCCGGGACAAGGGCAAGCCGAGCATCGCCGTGGAGTCGGCCATGGCCAAGCTGTACGCCACGGAAATGGCCCAGCAGGTGATAGATCAAGCCGTGCAGGTTTTCGGCGGCTATGGCGTCTGCAAGGGCTATCTGGTGGAAAAACTGTATCGGGAAATAAGGGCCCTGCGCATATACGAAGGCACCTCGGAGATACAACACTTGGTGATAGCCAAGGAGCTGCTTAAGGATTAAGCAATCATCTTGGCACAAAGCCGCATTAATCGCGGCTTGCATTTATTTGGGTGGCTGACGTCAGATGATTTCAGACTATTGCCGGCCTGGTGTCCGCGGTGCCCCGGCGCGGGTTCGGTTCAAATACCCACCCAGCCCCGCCGTAAGGCCCACCAGGCGCGTCGGTACGTCATCTCTGCGGGGTCGCGCTCCTGGGGAGCATCTCGGATACGGCCAAATTCTGCCCTTCTGGCCACTAGTTAACCCTATAGGGCCCCGCCGATAACAACTGGGGGCCATAAACGCAGTCCCGGAATGAGGACATTTAATAAAGAAAATGGATCGTTGCACGGTTATTATACTAATAGTTTAAAAAAATACTTGACATATAAATTTTAAACCAATAGCATCTTAGCATGATCTAGCGAACCCAAGTGTTTTCGCGACAAGGCCTGGCGGGGGGCTTGCGGGTAGCGGTTCGGCGGAGAGGGGCAAATGCATAGGCGGGTCGGGGTCTTGGGTATCGGCTATGTGCCGATACGGTCATATTCCGATTTCTTGGAATGTGACCTTTTGGACATCGCCTTCAAGGCCGCCGTGGAGGACGCGCGGGTAGAAAAAAATGAAATCGGGGGGATGCTGATTGTAGACAGGGTCTATAACCAGCAGGAAATGTTCGAAAACTGGTATCCCGCCGCCCACCTGAAGATGTCCACCGCTGTCTGCGGCAAGATGCTGTCTGGCGGCGGCTCGGTGGGGCTCTGCTTAAACCACGCCTGCTACGCGATCATGCTGGGGATCGTGGACGTGGTGGTGGTCGCCGCGGTAAACCGGGAGACCCAGGTGACCGCCTCTGAGCACCTGGCGTATTCATCGCGGGTCTTCGACTGCGAATTCGAGACAATTCACGGTGTTACCGTGGCCGGCGTCGACGGGGGCATGAGCACCCAGCGCTACCTTTTTGACTACAAGGTGCCGCAGGAGCTGATCGCCGAGATCCCGGTGAAGTGCCGTCTGCACGCCTCCATGAACCCCATCGCCAGATTCCAAGCCCCTCTGGTGACCGTGGACGACGTTATGGGCTCCAAACTCATAGCCGACCCCTGTCACCTCTTGGAGTGCGCTTCGCGGGACGACGGCGCCGCGGTGATCGTCCTGGCCAATGAGGAGAGAACCAAGCGCGGCCCGCATCCGCCGATATGGATCAAAGGCCTGGGAGAGTGGCACGAGGCCGCTTCATTCATCAGCGACAACCTGACCGAGTTGCCGGCGATGCGTCTGGCCAGCCAAAAGGCGCTGCAGATGGCGGGGGTGGGTGTCAAGGACATCAGCCTGTTTGAACTCTATACGCCGTTCGCGGTCATGGAGGCGCTGGCCATCGAGGAGCTGGGCCTGGCCCCCCGGGGGCAAGGCGCATATCTGGTGCGGGACAAAATGACACACTTTGACGGTCCCCACCCGATCAATGTTAGCGGCGGTCTTTTGTCTCGCGGGCACCCGGTCTATGCCACCCAACTCTATAACATCATCGAGGTGATTATCCAGCTACGCAACCAGGCCGGCGCCAGGCAGGTGAAAGACGCAAAGTTAGGCTTAACCACCGGAGTTCATTCCGCGGCCAACGGCGTATATGCCGCGGTTTTTGAGAGAGCGTAAAAATGGATAACGGGTGGCATAAGCTGTTCCTGCCGCACATAACTGCGGCCAATAAACCTTTCTGGGATAATTTAAAAAGTGGCGTTTTTAGCACGACTCAGTGCAAGGATTGCCATAAAGTAACGTTCCCCCCCCAGGCGATGTGCCCCTATTGCTTTTCAACGGCGGTGGCATGGGTAGAGCTGTCCGGCAAGGGGACCGTATATACCTTTACCCAAAATCGCGTCGTTCCCCCGGCTTATATCAAGCAGGCGCCGTACGTTACGGCCATGATCGATATTGAGGAAGGGCCGCGCCTGCTAGCGCGTATTAAAAACGCGACTTATGAGGAGGTCAAGATTGGGCAAAAAGTTCAAGTCGGGTTTGAGCCGCTAACCTCAGAAATCACTACCTACTATTTCAGCCCAATCGATAAAGAGCAATGATGGTGTCCCCATGAAGTCAGCGGAAACCATTTCGGCCATCCTGGATCAGCAAGCACGCAAGTACGGTGATCGTACTTACCTGTTTTTTGAAGATCAAAAGGTAACCTACGGCGAGCTGGCTCAACGGGGAACGAGGCTCGCATGTGGGCTGCGGGCCAGCGGAGTGAGCGCCGGCGATAAGGTGGCGGTGTTGCTAACTAACAGCCCCAGCTTTTTCGATGTATTTTTTGGCGTGGCCTTGACCGGGGCCACCCTAGTCCCGATTAACCCGCGCTATAAATTTCGCGAGGTCAAAGACATTATTGATCGCGTAGAAGCCGAGACTTTGATTATAGAAAAAGAGTTGTGGGGGGATTTGAAGGGTTTGCAAGAAGGATGCAAGTTAATTAAGAACATTTTTTTCAAAGGCTCCGATACGCCACCTGGGCTGCGCCCCTTTACAAATCTATACAGTGATAAAAATGTAGCTTTGCCTGGAATAAAATTCGAGGATGAATTTGCAATTATTTTTACCTCGGGGACTACGGGCGCGCCAAAAGGGGTGGTGCTCACCCACGGCAATTATGTGACCAATGCCTTCCAGGGAGCCCGGGGAAAAGACTTCAACGAGTCCACCCGAGTACTTACTTGTCTGCCACTAGTGCATGTAAACGCCCAGGTATCATCATTCCTGGGTTCGTTTGTGATGGGTGGACAACTAGTGTTGCAAAAAGAGTTCCACCCCAAGGAATTTTTGGTGGCGCTGTCAAAATATTCGGTAACGTCGTTTGCGGCGGTCCCTACTATTTATGCGATCCTGCTCAACCAGGCTGATCTCAACCAGTATGATTTTTCGCATTTGACCTATTGTATATCCGGCAGTGCACCAATGAGTCGGGCGCTGCGCAGTAATTTTGAAAAGACATTTAACGCCAACATACTTGAGGCATACGGGCTAACTGAAGCAACCGCGATGGTGTCAACGAACCCTCCTCATGGCATACGGAAGGTGGGGTCCATTGGACTGCCGTATGAAAATATTAAGATGAAGGTTGTCGATTTTGAAGACCATACGCTGGATTCAAACCAGGTGGGAGAAATATTAATCTCGGGCCCAAATGTTTTTAAGGGTTATTTCAAAGAACCAGAGGCAACAGCCAAAGCAGTCGTAAACGGCTGGTTGCATTCCGGTGACCTAGGATACCGCGATGATGACGGATATTACTTTTTAACAGGGCGAATAAAGGAATTGATAATAAGAGGGGGGATAAATATTTATCCTAAAGAAATAGAAGACATTATAGCTACATATTCGAAAATAGCCCAGGTAGCCATAATAGGCATTCCCGATGAAATATGGGGCGAAAGGGTGCACGCTTGTATAATTTCAAAAGAAAATCAGCGTGTAACCGTGGAAGAAATAAATAACTATTTAAAAGACAAAATCGCTTCTTTCAAAATTCCCAATACGCTGTCCTTGCATCGCGAGTTCCCCATGGGCGGTCTGGGTAAGATAAAAAAGCAGAAACTAAAAGAGGTTGTGATGCAGGTGGGAGGCTGTAATGAATTTTGATTTCAATCAAGAGCAGAGAATACTCCGAGAAGTCGTGAGAAAGTTCGTCGACAAGGAGTGTACTCGGGATGTAGTTCGGTTTCATGATGAAAACGAAAAATATCCTTCGGAATTGTTTGCCAAAATGGCAGAAATGGGCTGGTTGGGTGCAATTTATCCAGAAAAATATGGAGGGATAGGCGGTAGCGCCATCGATTTGGTGATTATTCTAGAGGAACTTGCGCGCGGTATGCGCGCGCTGGCCTCATCCTATTATGTCACTGTTATTTTAGGCGGACAGGCGATTTACCACGGCGGAACGGAAGATCAAAAAAATTATTATATACCTAAGGTATGTGACGGCAGCATAAGGCTAGCTTTGTCGCTGACCGAACCAAATGCCGGCTCTGACTTGGCCGCTTTAACAACCAAAGCAGAAGTAAAAGACGATGAAGTGATAATCAACGGACAGAAAACATTTTGCACGCTAGCGGACCAATCCGACTACATAGTTATGGCAGTCCGCACCGATAAAGACGCGTTGAAGCATAAAGGAATAAGTCTAATTTTATTACCGAGACAAACCAAAGGGGTTAGCATTAGAAAAATACCAAAGCTGGGGATTAGAGCCATTTCTGCTTGTGAGATATTTTTAGAGGATGTGCACATACCAAGAGAAAATATATTGGGTGAAATAAACCAGGGGTGGTCATACATAATCCGCACCCTGGATATGGAACGACTGAGCTTAGCGGCGGTTTCGGTGGGAGATACTACGGCCGTATTAGAAGAGGCCTTGCAGTACGCCAAAGAGCGCGTGCAGTTCGGGCGCCCCATCGGAAAATTTCAGCTAATCCAAGCAATGTTAGCCGACATGAAGGTGGATTTGGAAACCGCCAGATTGTTGACTTATCAGTTGGCGTGGCTCATTTCGGAAAACAAGCCCTGCCACCTAGAATCATCCATCGCAAAACTATACACGTCTGAAATATGCACGCGGGCCGCATTAAACGGAATGCAAATATTGGGGGGCTATGGCTATACCATGGAATACGATATGCAGCGTCATTTCCGAGACGCAAAGATAAACGAAATCGGAGGCGGGTCATCTCAGATCCAACGGCTGATAATAGCCAAAGAGTTAGGGCTTTAATAACCATATAAATAGCCATGCTCACAACGTAGTTAAAACAATTCATGAGAGAGTTATATGTAATTTGACTAACGGAGAGGAAGGTGTCTCGTGGGAAGAATGATCAAGATAATTGCGATAATCAGCATGATCAGCGTGGTTTCCTTGGGCTTGCCTTTAGTCTCTCAAGCCGCAAGTAAATACCCAGCGAAGCCGATTACTCTAATAGTTCCGTATCCCCCCGGGGGGAGCACTGACACCGCCAGCCGCATAATGGCCGAAGAGGCTGGAAAAATATTAAAACAAAAGATCATCGTAAAAAACGTATCCGGTGGCGGCGGATCTGTGGGTGCCAATACGCTGGTTAATTCCGACCCCGATGGATACACCATCGGCACCTTAGCCTTTTCGCTTATCGGTATCGTTCCCCAGCTCAGGCAGGTGCCTTATAAGCCGCTGAGCGACTTTACACACCTGCTGGCTTTCGGGCAATACCTGTTTGGGTTGGTGGTGAAGGCGGATGCGCCTTGGAAGACCTTTGAAGAGTTTATTGCTTACGCCAAAGCCCATCCCGATAAGCTGACGTATTCCACTACAGGTGTAGGCGCACCGAGTCATATAGGAATTCTCCAGCTAAGCGCCGCAGACAAACTTAAGTTCAGGGCGGTTCCTTTTAAGGGCGGCGCTGCGGCGGTGAAGGCGGTTCTGGGCGGCCAGGTAGATTTTCATGCTGGTACTGGCCAGGAGATTGTGCCTAACGTGAATGGCGGGCGGTTGAAGTTTTTGCTTTCTTTAAGTGACCGTCGCTGGCCCCAGTTCCCTAAGGTTCCCTCCCTAAAAGATAAGGGATATGGCTTCTACCTGTATTCATATATTTCCATTGCAGCCCCAAAGGGACTTGCAGAGGCCAAAAGAGTTATCCTTGCGAAGGCCTTTACAAAGGCCGCAAGCTCTGCGGCTGTCAAGAAGGTAATGAATAAGTTTGGCTTGCCGATAGTCATTATCCCAGGTCCGGAATATAAAAAGTTCTGTGATAAGGAGTATGGCAGTATAACCAAGTCGCTCAAAGAAGCCGGCGTGATCAAATAGCGATTCTGTCGCTATTGTGATTCAGGCCATTGAAAGGGTCTGGACTCTGCAGATAAAGGTGCCTGGTTAAGTTTATAAAACTGGTCAAATCCAGGCAGAACGCTGTCTGAATGGTGCTTCAGTTCGGGGGCCGGGTAGAAGCTGGCGCGGATTCCAGGGGCGTTACTAACGAGTCTACCTCAAGGCATTGGCCGTTTGCAATGCTCAGGGGGGCCGGCCGAGTTAGTTGAATTCTACGTTACTGCGGGGCAATGGCATCCGGGCCGGCGACCCCAGCCTCCGACTGCGGAAATAGGTGAGTAAGCCCAAGGTGGTGCCCTGTTGTTTCCTTAACGCTGAATCGTTTTTACCGTGGTTGGGGCTTGAGCATTTTGCGAAACTAACAGGGAGAAAGAGGGGCCTTTTATGACCATTTCCCGCCAAGGGTGGTTTGGCATAAGCGGCATCATCCTAAGCGCAATAATGTATCTTGTAATAATCCCTGAGAGTGTTGTCACCAAGGAGTTCGGAGAACATAATTATTCGCTATCTCAGGCATTTTTCCCAAAATTGGTAGCAATATTCTTAGCTCTTTTATGCGCAGCATTAATCGTGAAGGATATACGTCATCCAAAACTGTCATCGCCCGAAGACCGGCTTTTAATATCAGATTATTACCGAATTGGATTAGTACTGCTAATTACCATATTATATATTTTTACATTTGAGGCCATCGGTTATTACATAGTTACACCGATAGCACTTTTGGCGCTGTTAATGGTTTTAGGAGTGCGGAATGTGCTCACCTTAATTCTATTGCCTGTAGTTACGACCGGGGCCACCTATCTACTTTTCGAAGTGCTCTTGGATGGCACTCTTCCTCGAGGCCTACTAGGTTAATAATTCGTATATAGGAGGCTTTGAAAGAGAATGGATATATTTGAAAACCTAATTAATGGTATTCAATACATTGTAAGTTGGCAAGGGATACTAGCCATTTTCATTGGCGTTGCCATCGGAATTATCATGGGGGCTATCCCTGGGCTGACAGCTACCATGGCAATTGCGATTGCAATACCAATCACCATGACTATGAACCCCATAGTAGCGATCTCTATGCTGCTGGGAGCATACAAGGGTGGTATTTATGGCGGTTCGATTCCAGCGATTCTAATACGGACTCCGGGCACCCCTGCCGCTGCCGCCACGGTTATAGATGGATATATGTTGTGCCAAAAAGGTAAAGGACTTAAAGCTCTTAAAATGGCTTTATATAGTTCTGTCAGCGGGGACTTGATGTCGATTTTCATTCTAATTATGTTGGCGGCGCCACTCAGCGCCATCGCTCTCCGCTTTGGCCCAGCCGAAACAGCAGTTCTTATCGTTTTTTCATTAACAGTCATTGGGGCGCTTAGCACAAACGATTTAATAATGGGGTCGATTTCAGCGACCCTAGGATTGTTAGTAGCCATGATCGGACTAGATCCGATTATGGCCACGAGGCGATTTACGTTTGATGTAATTTCGCTGGATTCCGGGGTCGAGCTTCTGCCAATGCTCATCGGTCTATTTGCGGTATCAGAAGTTTTAAGACAGGTAAGCTCCCCTGCAATACTGAAAGGCGTTAAGGTTAGTGCTCAAGCAACGGATCCTGCTAAAAACAGGCTGCCCTTCAGAGAAGTATTGACATATTGGAAGACAATTTTACGTGGTACTTTCATCGGGGCTTTCATAGGCATAATTCCCGGCATAGGACCCACCGTGGCGGCCTTTTTGAATTACAATGAATCCCGACGGACTTCTAAAAATCCAGAAGAGTACGGCCAAGGATCATTGGAGGGGGTGGCGGCTGCCGAAAGCGGGAACAACGCCGTGGCGCCAGCCGCCCTGATCCCGCTGCTTACCCTCTCTATCCCGGGAGATATAGGAGCGGCGGTAATTTTTGGTGCCTTTTTAATACACGGCATCGTTCCCGGTCCCAGGATTTTCTTGGACCACGGAAAAGAGGTATATGGTCTATTCGTAGGATTAATCCTGTCTTGCTTGGTATTATTTATCCTGGGCCGGCTTTTGATCGGGCACATTTATAAAGTTGTTAACATTTCCAAAAGGGCCCTTTTCCCCGTAGTACTTATCATGTGTATTGCAGGATCATATGGAATAAATTGGTCCATTTTTGATCTTAAAACCATGCTGATTTTCGGCATCGTGGGCTTCTTTATGGAAAAGCTGGGGCTTTCGCAGGCTACTTTTTTGATAGCATTCATCTTAGAGCCAATTTTAGAAACATCCGTACGGCAAGCTTTGATTATATCAAAAGGCAGCCCAATCATATTTTTTGAAAGCTACATATGTTGGCTTTTCTGGGCGCTTACATTATTTAGCATTTATACACTTATAAGGCGAGAGAACAGGCGAAGACGCGGGCTCAAGGCTGTCAAAAGGTTGTCTAACAAGGGGTAAGGCTTCGAGCCGCGGTTAGCAACGCTAGCACTTGAAAGAGCGTCAATACTATTTTGATTAAAATCTAATAAAACACCGTGTCATGGCTTGGGAGGATTCTGACCATGACCTATAATTTTATTCGGGTGGAACAAAAAGAACATCTCACCTTGGTAACCATAAACAGGCCGGAAGTATTAAATGCGTTACATCCGCCCGCCTGCCATGAGCTGGATGACGCTTTTAATAAATTTGCCGAGGACCCTGTGGCGTGGGTGGCCATTATAACGGGTGCAGGTGAAAAAGCATTTTGTGTGGGAAACGATCTTAAATGGCACTCCGAACACGGCAACGAGGCGCTTAGAAAAGGTCTAGATTCCCTCCAAGGCGGGTGGGGCGGCATAACTAAAAGATTCGATTGCCACAAGCCGCTCATCGCCGCGGTGAACGGATTGGCCTTGGGGGGCGGCTTCGAGTTGGCTTTGGCTTGCGATATTATAATCGCCGCGCAGAATGCGCGTTTTGCTTTGCCGGAGCCGCGGGTGGGTATGATGGCGGCTGCCGGAGGGGTTAACCGTCTGCCAAGACAGATCCCTTATCATGTGGCCATGGGTCTTATCCTCACCGGCCGGAGCCTGTCGGCGCAAGAGGCCTTTCGCCTGGGAGTAGTTAATGAGGTAGTTGCCCAAGCTGACCTGATGAACGCCACTGAGCGCTGGGCAGCGGATTTGATGGAATGTGCACCGTTGGCCTTAAGAGCAGCGAAGGAGGCTGTGGTTAAGGGCCTCGAATTACCGTATCAAGAATCGATAGGGAAACTCTATCCAGGATTCGTGGCCATGCGCCAATCAGAGGACTATGTGGAAGGGCCCCGGGCTTTCGCGGCCAAGCGCAAACCGGTTTGGAAGGGACGATAAATTTTAGGGGCTGGCAGTTAGATGTAAGTAAGATCGGGTAAACAGGAAGGATATTTGGGATGTCAAATATATTTGAACAAAGAATAAAAGCTAACCTGGCAAGAGTCCCTGTATGGGAAAGAAAAACTCTGGCAGACCGCTGGGATGATTTCGTGAAAAGGTATCGTGAAAACGAATATATTGTTACCAAGGAAGAAAAATATTCTTATGGACAAACTGACCAGCAGATAAATTTATTGGCCAAAGGTTTAATTAAGTTGGGTCTAAAAACTAAAGAACATATCGGTATCATTATGGCGAACTATCCGGTGGCTGTGTTTTTACAGTTTGCGGTCGCCAAGATTGGCTGCGTAAGCATACCTTTTAACTACCGAATGCTAGCCGAAGAGATTAAATATGTCTTGAGTCAATCTGATACCAATTGTCTCATCACCATGGATGTCTTTGGCAATATAAATTATATCGAAGTGTTAAGCAAAATAATTCCGGAGGTGTTCCAGGGAAGGCAGGCCAAGAGCCTGCCTGCATTACGGAATATCGTGGTCTTTTCGCCTCAAGGTAAAAAGTATCCCGAGACCATAGATTATAATGAATTGCTCGCCATGGGCAATGCGGTTACTGACGCTGAACTAATTAAGGTTACGCAGGCAGTAAAAGACCCGGATGCAATAGTCAACATTCTATATACCTCGGGAACCACCGGGAAACCTAAGGGGGTGATGATTTCCCATGACATGCTGTGGCGAAAGGCTTATTGCAGCCTGCTGGGTAGGGCGATCGAAGAAGGCAGGCGGATATTGTTGTCTCTTCCCGTGTACCATATTTTCGCCCTGGTTGAAGGCGTCCTGGCCGTTACTTTTGTGGGCGGCGCCATTATAATGCAGGTTTCCTGGAGCCCCAAGGAGGCCTTAGAGTTCATAGACGAGTACCGGGCCAATGATATCCTGTGCGTACCGACCATGGGCCTGGATTTGCTTAATCAACTTGAGGGCGGCAATTACGATCTAACTTCGCTGCGGGCAATGTATTGTGCCGGAGCCCCGGCGCCGGTCACGTTGTGGGAGCGGTTGATCAAAGAACTGGGCCTGGAATACTTGAACACCGGCTACGGCATGACCGAAACCACCAGCGCCCCCGTGCAATCACCATACGATGCCACGGTGGAGCAGATAGCTTCTCGGGTTGGGGTGGTTATTCCAGGAGGGGCTGCAGGCCTGTCTGAATTCGGCGGCAAGTGCTTCGAATACAAAACCGTCGATCCTATCAGCGGCAAAGACCTGCCTCCTGGCGCCGAGGGTGAGCTGGCTTGCCGCGGCAACACGGTTACCATCGGATATTATAATAAGCCCGAGGAAACCGCCGAGGTTTTGGGTAAAGACGGGTGGTTGCGCTCCGGCGACATCGGGATCATTCATGACGACGGATACCTGGAGCTGACGGGCAGGAGCAAGGAGATCTACCGGGTAGGGGGAGAGAATGTGGCCCCCAAAGAGATCGAGGAAGAGATATCTAAGCACCCTAAGGTGAGTCAGGCTTACATCGTGGGGGTCCCGGATGAAAGATTGGGTGAAGTGGGCATGGCCTTTGTAGTCCTTAAGAAAAATGAGCAATGCAGCGAGAAGGAGATTATCCAATATTGTTCAGGGCGAGTGGCTCGTTTCAAGGTGCCTAAGTATGTCCGATTCGTGAGGAGTGAAGAGCTACCCAAAACTACCACCGGAAAGATACAAAAATTTAAGTTGCAGGAAATGGGGAAAAGTTAGAGTCCAAAGGAGTGGTGTATGAGTCAGTCCCCGAGGTAGGGGGTTGAGAAGAGTGACCATCGCGGCCATCCTCAGTTTGGGTTAACAGGCCGACGGCAGTCGGCAACGAGGAGGCAGCGATGGTCAAGGACAGGGTAGATGGTTTGGCGTGGCTGTGCAAGCAGCTTGAGACAGCGGACGTGGACCTGCTTAGGGAGATGGTGCAGGCTCTGGGGCTGGCCAGCATGTCCAAGAGCCAGGTGTCGGAGATGGCCAAGGAGCTGGATGAGGTGGTGGAGGGTTTCCGCAGCCGGCCTCTTGACCAAGGCCCTTATACCTTCCTGTGGCTGGACGCCATCAGCCAGCGTTGCCGGGAAGGAGGCCGGGTGGTCAACATGGCCACGGTGCTGGCCACGGCGGTCAACGCCCAAGGCAAGCGGGAGGTGCTGGGCTTGGACGTGATCACCAATGAAGACGGAGCCGGCTGGACGGCCTTTGTGCGCGGCCTGGTGGAGCGGGGCCTTTGGGGGGTAAAGCTGGCCATTTCCGACGACCATAAGGGGCTCAAGGCCGCCCTGGCCTCGGAGCTGCCCGGGGCGGCCTGGCAGAGGTGCCGCACCCATTTCATGCGCAATCTGCTCACCAGGGTGCCCAAGAGCGCCCAGGACCTGGTGGCCACTCTGGTGCGCTCGATCTTTGCCCAGCCCAGCGCCAAGGAGGTATGGGCCCAGCATGGCCGGGTGGTGGAGCAGTTGGAGAAACGCTTCGGCGAGGCGGCCAAGATGCTGGCCGAGGCGGCCGAGGA
>JBFMFU010000008.1:0-4881 GCA_040751985.1 Thermodesulfobacteriota bacterium
GTTTCATTGGTCCCGAGATCGTGGCAGTCTGCCATACCCTGGTTAGAAACATACTAGATCGCCACGTCGCGGCGCGAGGGGCGACCATTCCTTAACCACCCCTTTCTGCGCCGCTCCTCGCGATGACTCACGAATCTTGATGGCTCAAAAGCAAAGACTCGGCTGTCATTCAACGCCCCGCCTTCAACCAATCAAGCATGGCCGTCATTGCGAGCCGGGCCGGCCGGGGCGCTTGTCGGGCGCGGGCGGCCCCTCGCGGCGAGGCGTGGCAATCCTCCCTTTCCCACCAGCGCCGCGCAGCAGCAACCTCCCCTCCCCCTCCTTGCCCCCCGCCCCGGCCCCCGGCTATAATGCCCCCCATGACCTGCCGCCCCCACATCTATACTTACGCCTACCACTATCGGGGCTTTGCCCCGAGACGCTGACCCACATACCTGGTTGAAAACCCGTGACAAGACCCGCACGGCGGGTTATATCCTCCTAGGGCCGCGGGGCCCGGGACCTTCAGCTAACGAGGCGGTTGACGTGAGCGTATACGACACCTTCCTGGAACGAGGCTTTGTGGAGCAGTGCACGGACGCCGAGGCGCTGTCCAAGCTCTTTGCCAGCGAGCAGGTGCTGGGCTACATCGGCTTTGACCCCACGGCCACCAGCCTGCACGTGGGCAGCCTGATCCCCATCCTGTCCCTGGTGCATTTGCAGCGCGAGGGCCACCGGCCCATCGTGCTGGTGGGCGGGGGCACGGGCATGGTGGGCGACCCCTCGGGCAAGACCGAGATGCGTCAGATGCTCACCCTGGAGACCCTGGCCGCCAACGCCGAGGCCATCAAGGACCAGCTCAGCCGCTTCCTGGAGTTCGGGCCCGACCAGGCGGTGATGGTCAACAACGCGGAGTGGCTGGCGCCGCTCAATTACATCGAGATGCTCCGCGACGTGGGCCGGCACTTCTCGGTCAACCGCATGCTGGCCGCCGAGAGCGTGAAACAGCGCCTGGAGACCGGGCTGAGCTTCATCGAGTTCAACTACATGATCCTGCAGGCCTACGACTTCATGCATCTGTGCAAGACCCTGGGCTGCCGGCTGCAGATGGGCGGCAACGACCAGTGGGGCAACATCGTGGCCGGCGTGGACCTGACCCGGCGCATGGTGGGCACCACGGTCTTCGGCCTCACCTTCCCCCTGATCACCACCTCCACCGGCCAGAAGATGGGCAAGACCCACGCGGGCACGGTGTGGCTGGACGCCGAACGCACCAGCCCCTACGACTTCTACCAGTACTGGGTCAACACCACCGACGCGGACGTGGAGCGCTTCCTCAAGCTGTTCACCTTCCTGCCCCTGGAGCAGGTGGAGGAGCTGGCCCGGCTAGAGGGCGCGGCCATCAACCAGGCCAAGCGGGTGCTGGCCTTCGAGGTGACCAAGTTCGTGCACGGCGAGGCAGAGGCAAGCCAAGCCCAGGCCGCGGCCGCGGCGGCCTTTGGCGGCGGCGAGGCCAGCGAGGGCGTGCCCAGCAGCACCATGGCGCGGGCCAAGCTGGAGGCGGGCGTGCCGGCGTTTATGCTCTTCACCGAGACCGGGCTGTGCAAGAGCAGCTCCGAGGCCCGCCGGCTGATCAGCCAGGGCGGGGCCTACGTGGGCGAGGAGCGCCTGACGGCCTTTGACCAGCCGGTGACCCTGGCCGCGGCCGGGCCCGACGGCGCCATCTGGCTGCGGGCGGGCAAGAAGAAGCACCATCGTCTGCTGCCGGCCTGAGGCCGGGCTGTGCTATGATCGCGCTTAGACACTGGCGCCCGCTGCGCCCGGCGGCAGGTTGAGCCCTCCCCAGGGCGGCGGGCTAACACCGCAACCCCGCATGGGAGGAGTGGCATGGCTGGCTTCCCGCAACGCCTGTTCGACCTGAGCTTCAAGGAATTCGTCACCCCCACCATCATCAAGGTCCTCTACATCCTGGCCCTGGTGGGCATCGGCATCTACTGCCTGGTCTCCATCATCTCCGGCTTCGCCGCCGGCTTCGGCTATGGCCTGCTGGCCATAGTCATCGCCGTGATCGTGAGCCTGATCGGCATCATCGTGGCCCGGGTGTACATGGAGGTCATCATGGTGCTGTTCCGCATCATGGGCCTGTTGGAGGGCATGGCCCAGGCCAAGGGCACCCTGCCCCCGCCGCCGCCGCAGTACTAAGGCTCCGCGGTCACAACGGCGCTCCGCCCCGGCGCAACCCGCCGGGGCGAGACGCCGCCTCTCCGCCACCCCGTCTAGCGGCCGTGGGTGAGGGCGATCTTCTGGAACATGGTGGTCAGGCCCACGCCCAGGGTGTAGATGGACTCGATCTTGAGGTTCTCCTCGGCGCGGCGGTCAAAGAACATGTGCAGCGAGGAGTCCATGCCGTCCTCGGGCTTCCAGTAGCAGAGCAGGATGGGCAGCTTGGGCAGGGGGTGGATCACCACCGCGATGTCCGAGTCAAAGGCCGCGGGCGCGGGCTGGCCGGCGAAGATGTCCACCAGGTCCTCCATGAGCCCGGTGTAGCCGTCGATGACCTTCTTCAGCTCCTTTTCGCAGCGGTGCTCGAAGAAGCGGCCCCAGTCCGCGCCGCCGGGCAGGTCGCGCAGGGGCACCCAGTCCCCGCTGGGCTCGGGCCCGCCGCCGCCCAAGACATAGTTCAGGATGGGCCCGGTCACCCACGCGTTCAGGTGGCAGCTTGAGGCCAGGCGGCCCTCACGGTCCACGGCGAACTCCTTGCCCAGGCATCTTAGGTAAAGCTTGCCGTCGCGAAAGGACGCGCCCAGGGGCCCGGCCGCGGCCGCCAGGTCCACCTGGCTCACCTGCGCCTGCAGCCCGGCGATGGCCTGCTGCAGGTCCTCGCCCGGCGCGGGCCGGCTGCTGGGGGCCGGCGGCGCCGCCTGTTGGGCCTCCGGGCTCAGGTGCGGGCAGGCCGCCAGGCCTTGGCGGCCCTGGATCACGGCCACGGCAAAGGCCAGGCAGGTGGGCTGGTCGCAGTCGCGGCAGTTGGTCTTGGGCAGGAGCTTGAGCACCTCAAGCGAGTTGGTCAGCTGGGCCATGGCTCTCTCCGATGCAGGCTGGCGTTCTGCGGCCCAGGCTAACCGGGCCGAGGCGGGCGGGCATCGCCCGATCGGGCCATGGCCCGCCGCGGGCTCAGACCAGGCCCTGGCGGGCGGCCCAGACCGCGGCCTGGGCGCGGTCGTTGACGCCCAGCTTGTTGAAGATGTTGGTCACGTGGCGCTTGACCGTGTTGGCGCTGATGCCCAGGAGGACAGCGATGCGCGGCTTGGACAGGCCCTGGGCCAAGAGACGCAGCACCTCCAGTTCGCGCCGGGTCAGGGCCGCGGCGGGCTGGAAGGGGAGCTGGTCCACCTGCAGGCGGTTCAGCTCGCTGAGCGAGCGCTCCAGGGCCTCGCGGTCGCGGCGGTGGGCGGCCTGGCGCAGCTTGCGCTGGGTGATGTCAAAGCTGATGCGCGCGGCATAGGCCACCCGGCCCTGGCCGTCCACGATGGGGTAGGCCCGGGCCTCGCGCCACTGCTCGCCGCCGTCCGGGCCCATGAAGCGGCGCTCCACCGCGTGCGGCCGGCCGGTGGCGAAGACCGGCTGCACCGGGCAGCCGTCAGTGCAGGGCTCGCGCCGGCCCAGCAGGGCCGCGTAGCAGGGCTGGCCCACTATGGTGGCGCCGGGCCGGTGCAGGGCCAAGAGCGGGTCGCGGCACCAGAGCACCCGCAAGTCGCGGTCCACCACCACCACGGCCTCGCCCAGGCTGGTGAGTATCTGCCAGGTGGTGGGCGTGGTTGGTTTGCGCTTGGGTGCCATGGCTCGCGTCCCGCTGGGTTAGGCACAGCTTAATGGAGAGGGGCAGGGGGTTCAAGGAAGATTGGGAAGAAGAGGAAGAAGGGTGGGGAGGGGAAGAAGATGGGGCGGTGCGCTAGTGGGCCTTCTTGCGTTTGTCTAGTAGCTTTTGGGCGCGCCGGATGTTTCTCTCGACAAGAGCGATGTGATACGCGGAACCGGCCGCCTGGTATTCTTCCAGAGCCGCACGGTGTGCCTGGATGGCCTGCTTCAGTCTTTCCGTACTGTCCCCCCGCTCCCCCAGGACACAAAGCGCATTACCCAAGTTGTTCTGGATCATAGCCCATTGTAAGGGTGCCTGTTGGCGTGTCGTTTCCTGTAAGGCCTCGCTGTACGTTTGCACTGCCTGTTCCAGATTTCTCGTATCGCCACCCAGCACCCCTAAGCGTTGGAGGGCATTGCCCAGGTTGTTCTGAGTCACGGCCCAGTCCAGAGGGACCCGCTGGCGGGTCCTTTCTTGTAGGGCATTGCGGTATGCCTGTACGGCTTCTTTGAGCCTTTCCGTGTTGCCCTCCCTAATCCCCAGGTCACTAAGCGTAGCGCCCAGGTTGTTTTGGGTCATTGCCCAGTCCAGAGGGACTCGCTGGCGAGTCCTTTCTTGTAGGGCATTGCGGTATGCCTGTACGGCTTCTTTGAGCCTTTCCGTGCCCCCCTCCCTCCCCCCGAGCGCACTAAATACATTGCCAAGGTTGTTCTGGATAGCGGCCCACTCTAGGGGCGCCCATTGGCGGTTAGTTTCCTGCAAGGCGTTGCGGTATGCCTGCACGCCCTGCTCTAATTTTTCTTTACTACTTTCCCTCTCTCCTAGAATGCTAAGCACAGTGCCCAGGTTGATCTGGGTCGCGGCCCATTGCCGGGGCGCCCGGACACGAGTGTACTCTTGCAGGGCATTGCGGTATGTGAAGTTCCCCCGATCTTGTGGACACCTTGAAAGGGTTGGATAATGGCCCAGGAGGTGTTCCATGGGAGATCGGCGGCGGAATTTCAGTCGGGAGTTCAAGTTGGAGGCGGTTCGCCTGATGACGG
>JBFMFU010000080.1:0-28819 GCA_040751985.1 Thermodesulfobacteriota bacterium
CGGCCGCGGCCGCTGCGCCTCAGGCCCCGGAAGAGCCCGCGGCCGAGGCCCCGGAAGAGGCGCCGGTGCGGCCCCGCCGCTCCCGGGGCGACCGCCCGGCCCGCATCATCAGCCGACCCAAGCAGCCCCTGCCGCCCGTCAGCGGCGGCCGCGGCGACTACGAGCGTCCGGCGGCCCCGGCCAGCCGCGACGCGCGCCCGGCAGGGCCGGCGGACCTGGTCACCGGCGACGTGCCCCGCCTGGACAAGGACGGCGGGCGCAGCCGCCGGCGCAAGAAGGGCAAGAAGGCCGCCGGCAGCATCCCGGACGACGAGTTCCTGATGAGCAAGGCCGGCAGCCGCAGCAAGGAGATACTCAACAAGGCCGACCTCTACGGCGGCCGACCCTCCCGCGGCCGGCGCCGGGGCGCCGCCACGGCCAAGAAGGTCAAGAAGACCGAGCTGACCACGCCCAAGGCCATCAAGCGCCGCATCAAGATGGGCGAGGCCATCATCGTGGGCGAGCTGGCCAAGCGCATGGGCATCAAGGCTGCCGAGCTGGTGGGCCGCCTGATGCAGATGGGCATGATGGTCACCCTCAACCAGGCCCTGGACGCCGACGACGCAGGCATCGTGGCGGGCGAGTTCGGCTTCGAGATCGAGCGGGTGGGCTTCGAGGAGGAGGGCCTGCTGGAGCAGCGCCAGGACAACCCCGAGGACCTGCAGCCGCGGCCGCCGGTGGTGACCATCATGGGCCACGTGGACCACGGCAAGACCTCGCTGCTGGACAGCATCCGCAACGCCGACGTGGTCAGCGGCGAGGCCGGCGGCATCACCCAGCACATCGGCGCCTACGACGTGCACCTGGAGAACGGCGGCCGGGTGGTGTTCCTGGACACGCCGGGCCACGAGGCCTTCACCCAGATGCGCGCCCGCGGCGCCCAGGTCACCGACGTGGTGGTGCTGGTGGTGGCCGCCGACGACGGCATCATGGAGCAGACCAAGGAGGCCATTAACCACGCCAAAGCCGCCGGGGTGCCCATCGTGGTGGCGGTGAATAAAATCGACAAGCCCAACGCCGACCCCGAGCGGGTGCGCCGCGGCCTGAGCGACCAGGGCCTGGTGGCCGAGTCCTGGGGCGGCGACACCATCGTGGTGGACGTGTCGGCCAAGACCGGTCAGGGCGTGGACCAGCTGTTGGAGATGCTGGAGCTGCAGTCGGAGGTGCTGGAGCTCAAGGCCAACCCGGCCAAGCCGGCCCGGGGCCACATCCTGGAGGCGCGCCTGGACAAGGGCCGCGGCCCGGTGGCCACGGTGCTGGTGCGCGAGGGCACCGTCAAGGCCGGCGACTCCTTCGTCTGCGGCACCTTCGCCGGCCGCGTGCGGGCCATGCTCGACGACCGCGGCCAGCCGGTGGACGCGGCCGGGCCCTCCATGCCCGTGGAGGTGCAGGGCTTCGCCGGCGTGCCCGAGGCCGGCGACGAATTCGTGGTGGTGGAAAGCGAAAAGGACGCCCGCCAGATCGCCGAGCACCGCGCCTTGAAAAAGCGCGAGGCCGAGCTGTCGGTCAAGACCAAGATGAGTCTGGAGGGCTTCTTCGAGCAGATGGCCGAGGGCGAGGTGCAGTCGCTGAAGCTGGTGGTCAAGTCCGACGTGCAGGGCTCGGCGGAGGCCATCGTGGACGCCCTGAACAAGCTGGGCAACGAGCAGGTCAAGGTGGAGGTGATCCATGCCGCCACCGGCGCCATCAGCGAGTCGGACGTGATGCTGGCCAGCGCCTCCGGGGCCATCATCATCGGTTTCAATGTGCGCCCCAGCGGCAAGGTCAGCGAGATGGCCGAGGCCGAGAAGGTGGACATCCGCACCTACGAGGTCATATACCAGATCATCGACGACATCACCGCGGCCCTCACCGGTCTGTTGGCCCCCAACCTGGAGGAGGAGGTCATCGGCCGGGTGGAGGTGCGCGACACCTTCAAGGTGCCCAAGATCGGCACCGTGGCCGGCTGCTACGTGACCCAGGGCCACGTGGAGCGCGGGGCCCTGGCCCGCCTGCTCAGAGACGGGGTGGTGGTGGCCAATAGCAAGGTATCCAGCCTGCGGCGCTTCAAAGACGACGTCAAGGAGGTGGCCCAGGGCTTCGAGTGCGGCGTGGGCCTGGAGGCCTACCAGGACATCAAGCCCGGCGACGAGATCGAGTTCTACCTGATCCACGAAGTGGCCGCGGAGCTGTAAGAGTTGGTGGTGGGCGCCATGACCATGACCTTGCACCTGGGCCAGGGCGGCAGCCTCAAGGCCAAGCGCAAGGTGGTGCGCGCCATCGGCGACCGGGTACGGGCCCGCTTCAACGCCGCCGCCGCCGAGGTGGGCAGCCAGGACCTGTGGCAGCGCATCGAGCTGGGGTTCGCCGTCTGCGGCAACCAGACCGCGCACGTGGACAACCAACTGGACACCATCCGGCGCTTCGTGGAGCGCCTGGCCCTGGCCGAGGTGGTGGACGTGCGCCGCGAGCTTATCAACCTCAAGGAGATGACTTGGGCACCCGCCGCACAAAGCGACTGGGCACCTTGATCCAGGCCGAGCTGGGCGAGCTGCTGCTCAAGAAGGTCCGCGACCCCCGGGTGGGCATGGTCTCGCTGACCGGGGTGGACGTGTCTCCGGACCTGAGCCAGGCCAAGGTCTACTACAGCCTGCTGGACCAGGAGCGCCGGGCCGAGGCCCAGGCTGGCCTGGAGGCCGCGGCCGGCTTCCTGCGCCGCGAGCTGGCCGCGCGCCTGAACCTCAAGTCCATGCCCCGGCTGATACCGGTCTACGATCACTCCTTGGCCCGTGGCGAGCGCATGGACCAACTGCTCAAGCAGGCGCGCAGCCAGGACGAGGAGCTGGCCCGTAAGCGCGAGGCGGCCGGCGGCGAGGGCGGCGAGACGTGAGCCGCGAGCTGCACAGCCTGCTGCGCCAGGCCGCACGGGTGCTGGTGCTCTCCCACCAGCAGCCCGACGGCGACGCCCTGGGCTCCACTCTGGGCCTGCTGCACCTGCTGGAGGGCCAGGGCAAGCGGGTCTGGGCTTACAGCCAGGGGCCGCTGCCCGAGGAGTATCTGTTTTTACCCGGACGGGAGCGGATCAGCGCTGATCTGCCCGCGGCCGCGGAGATCGACCTGGCGGTGCTGTTGGACTGCCACCAGCCCCAGCGCATTGGCCGGGCGGCCGGCGAGTTCCTGGCCGGCCTGGCCGCGCCGTCGGTGGTCATCGACCACCACCAGGGCGCGGTGGACTTCGGCCGGGCGGCCTGGGTGGACCCAGGCTACGCCGCCACCAGCGAGATGCTGGCGATCCTGGCCGGCGAGCTGGGCTGGGCCATGACGGCCCAGGCGGCCACCTGTTTGTTCGTGGGCCTGCAGACCGATACCGGCTCCTTCCGCTACGCCAACACCACCCCGCGCTGCCTGCGGGTGGCGGCGGACCTGGTGCAGGCCGGGGCGCCGGTGTGGCCCATCAGCCAGGAGGTGTACGCCACCCGGCCCCAGCGCCTGCGCCTTATGGGCCGCATCATGGAGGGCCTGAGCCTGGAGCAGGGCGGCCGCCTGGCCGTGGGCCAGGTGACCCAGGCCGACCTGGCCGCGGCCCGGGCCGAGGCGCCGGACCTGGAGCAGGCCGTGGAGACGCTGCGGCTCATCCCCGGCGTGGACACGGCCATGCTGCTCCGCGAGACGCCCGAGGGCGGGGTCAAGGTGAGCCTGCGCTCCCGGGGCGAGGTGGACGTGAGCCAGGTGGCTATCGCCCTGGGCGGCGGCGGCCACAAGAACGCGGCTGGGGTCACCCTGGCCGGAACCCTGCCCGCGGTGCGGGCCCAGGTGGGCCGCCTGCTAGCCCAGCGCATGGGGGCCTGAGCCATGGCCCGGCGGCGGCAGGTGAAGTTTTTTGGCGACGGGGTGCTGGTGGTGGACAAGCCGGCCGGCCCCACCAGCCACGACGTGGTGGAGCGGCTGCGTCGGCGCTTCAAGCCGGCCAAGCTGGGCCACACCGGCACCCTGGACCCCTTCGCCACCGGCGTGCTGGTGCTGGCCTTCAACCGGGCCACGCGCATGGCCAGCCTGCTGGGGGCCGGGGACAAGCTCTACCAGGGCCGCGTGGCCCTAGGCCAGGCCACCGACACCGGCGATCCCACCGGCCAGGTGACGGCCCAGGCCCCGGTGCCGGCCCTCAGCGAGGCCCAGGTGCGGGCGGCGCTCCAGGACCTGGAGGGCGCGCGTCTGCAGGCGCCGCCGCCGTTTTCGGCGGCCAAGCACCAGGGCCGGCCCCTGTACGCCTACGCCCGCGAGGGCCAGGTGGTGGATAAGGAGCCGCGCAGCATCACCGTGCACCAGGCGCGGCTGCTGGGGCTGATGCCGGCGGCCATCGACCTGGAGCTATCCTGCTCCCGCGGCACCTACGTGCGCTCTCTGGCCGCGGAGCTGGCCCAGGCCCTGGGCACCCAGGGGCATTTGCAGTCCCTGCGCCGCCTGGCCTCGGCGCCCTTCGGCGTCGGCGAGGCCCTGGGCCTGCAAGAGGCCCTGGACCTGGAGCCCGCGGAGCTGGCCCAGCGCCTCATCGGCCTGGACCAGGCCCTGGCGCGCTGCGGGCTGCCGGCGGTGACCCTGGACCAAGAGCGGGTCTGGGAGCTGCGCCAGGGCCGCATCCTGCCCCGGGAGGTGCTCCTGGCCGGCGCCGCGGAAGGCGCCCCCAGCCGCGGGCCCTTTCGGGTGCTGGACCCGCAGGGTGAGTTGGTGGCCGTGCTGCGCTGGCTGGAGCCGGGCCAGCGCCTGCCCGGCCGGGACTATGAGAGCGTGAGGGTATTTCCGGAGCAGCCCGCGGGGCTGCCCGCCGAAGAAACATCTGCGTCGGCCGGACTGGCCGAGTAGCCCGGGGGCGGGGTGGTCCCGCTCTATTGCCCTGGGCCGCAGACGAGGGGCTTAATACAGCCCGCCACTACAAGGAGGAATAGAAAGTGGTTCTGACCCCGGAAGACAAAAGCGCGATTGTCGGGAAGTTCCAGCGTAAGCCGGGTGACACGGGCTCGCCGGAGGTGCAGATCGCCCTTCTGAGCGAGCGCATCAAGTACCTGACCGAGCATTTCAAGGTTCACCAGAAGGATCATCACAGCAGACGCGGACTGCTTAAGTTGGTGGGCCAGAGACGCCGCCTGCTCAATTATCTCAAGCGCAAGGACATCGAGCGCTATCGGGCGGTGATCAAGGACCTGGGCATCCGCAGCTAGCCCTGCCGTCCAGAAGCGAAAGAGAGTTTTATGTATAAGAAGGTATCAACCATCATCAATGGTTGCGAGTTTAGCATCGAGACCGGCAAGATCGCCAAGCAGGCCTCGGGCGCGGTATGGATCACCTGCGGCGAGACCGTGGTATTGGTCACCGCCGTGGGCGACACCAGCATGCGCGAGGGCATCGACTTTTTGCCCTTGACCGTGGACTACCAGGAGCTTTCCTACGCCGCCGGCCGCATTCCAGGCAACTTCTTCCGCCGCGAGATGGGCCGCCCCAGCGAAAAGGAGACCCTGACCAGCCGGCTCATCGACCGGCCGGTGCGGCCTCGCCTGTCCAAGGGCTGGACCTACGAGACCCAGATCATCGCCAACGTCTACTCGGTGGACAAGGTCAACGAGCCCGATGTCATGGCCCTGACCGGCGCCTCGGCCGCCCTGTGCGTCAGCGACGTGCCCTTTGACGGGCCCATCGCCGGCGTGCGCGTAGGCCGGGTGGACGGCCAGTTCATCATCAACCCCACCGCCCAGCAGCGCGAGAAGAGCGACCTGGACCTGGTGGTGGCCGGCAGCCGCGACGCGGTGGTGATGGTGGAGGGCGGTGCCGAGCTGCTGTCCGAGGACGTGGTCCTGGAGGGCATCTGGTTCGGCCACCAGGGCCTGCAGCCGCTGATCGACATCCAGCAGCATCTGATGGACGCGGTGGGTAAGCCCAAGCGCGAGTTCAACCCGCCGGTGGAGGACCTGGAGCTAAAGGCCCGCGTGGCCGAGCTGGCCGCCGAGGGTGTGCAGCAGGTGCTGGCCACCGGCCCCAAGCTGGAGCGTTACGCGGTCAAGCGCCAAGTCAAGAAGCAGGTCATCGCCGAGCTGGGCGAGGCCGCCGAAGGCAAGCAGAGCCTGGTCAAGGACTACGTGGACGAGCTGATCTACAAGGGCATGCGGGCCATGATCCTCAAGGAGGGTCGGCGGGTGGACGGCCGCGACTACACCACCGTGCGCCCCATCACCTGCGAGGTGGGCATCCTGCCCCGCACCCACGGCTCGGCCCTGTTCACCCGCGGCGAGACCCAGGCCATCGTGACCACCACCCTGGGCACCAGCGGCGACGAGCAGCGCATCGAGTCGGTAACCGAGGGTGACCGCTTCCGCGACTTCCTGCTGCACTACAACTTCCCGCCCTTCTGCGTGGGCGAGGCCAAGATGCTGCGCGGCCCCGGCCGGCGCGAGATCGGCCACGGCGCCCTGGCCCGCCGCTCCCTGCAGAAGGTGCTGCCGGACAAGGAGAGGTTCCCCTACACCGTGCGCGTGGTCAGCGACATCACTGAAAGCAACGGCTCCTCCTCCATGGCCAGCGTCTGCGGCGGTTCCCTGTCCTTGATGGACGCCGGGGTGCCGGTCAAAGAGGCCGTGGCCGGCGTGGCCATGGGCCTGATCCTGGAGGGCGGCCGCACGGCGGTGCTCACCGACATCGTCGGCGACGAGGACCACCTGGGCGACATGGACTTCAAGGTCACCGGCTCCCAGGAGGGCGTGGCCGCGGTGCAGATGGACATCAAGATCAGCGGCGTGTCTAAACAGATCATGGGCCAGGCCCTGGCCCAGGCCCGCGACGGCCGCCTGCACATCCTGGGCAAGATGCAAGAGGCCATCAGCCAGCCGCGCGGCAGCATCAGCAACTGGGCCCCGCGCATCACCACCATCAAGATCCCAGTGGAGCGCATCAAGGACATCATCGGCCCCGGCGGCAAGATCATCCGCGGCATGCAGATAGAGACCGGCGCCAAGATCGACGTGGAGGACGACGGCACCGTGCACGTGGCCGCGGTGGAAGGCGAGGCCAGCGCGCGGGCCATCGCCATGATCAAGGAGCTGACCCAGGAAGTGGAGGAGGGCGCGGTCTATGAGGGCACCGTGGTGCGCATCATGGACTTCGGCGCCTTCGTGGAGATCATGCCCGGCCGCGACGGCCTGGTGCACATCTCCGAGTTGGACCACAACCGGGTGCGCGCGGTCACCGACGTGCTCAAGGAGGGCGACCGCATCAAGGTGAAGGTGCTGGGCGTGGACGACCGCGGCAAGGTGCGCCTGAGCCGCAAGGCCCTGCTGCCTCCGCCCGAGGGCGGCCAGGAGCAGCAGCCTCCCAGCCAGGAATCGCGCCCACCGCGCCGCGACGACGATCGCGGCGGCCGCCGGCGCGGCCCGCGCCGCTGATGGGCCGGGTCCAAAAGACCGTCCTAGACAACGGAGTCCGCGTAGTCACCGAGAGGCTGGAAGGAGCCTACTCGGTGACCGCGGGCCTCTGGATGGAGGTGGGCTCCCGCGACGAGGAGCCCGCCCAGGGCGGCATCAGCCACTTCATCGAGCACATGGCCTTCAAGGGCACCGCCCGCCGCGACGCCCTGGCCATCGCGCGGGAGCTGGACCGGCTGGGAGGGCTGGCCAACGCCTTCACCTCCAAGGAGTTCACCTGCTTCCACGCCCGCACTCTGGCCAGCCACCTGCCCGACATCGCCGACATCCTCACCGACATTTTCCTAAACCCCGCCTTCGCCCCGGCCGAGATGGAGCGCGAGCGCCAGGTGATCCTGCAGGAGATCAGCTCCGTGGAGGACACCCCCGACGAGCTGGTGCACGTACTCTTCGGCCAGCAGTACTGGCCCGGCAGCCCTCTGGGCCGGCCGGTGCTGGGCACCGTGGAGAGCGTGGCGGGGCTGAACCGCGAGGACCTCTTGGCCTACGTGGCCGCGGGCTACGCCCCCCAGCGCCTGGTGGTGGCCGCGGTGGGCGACCTGGAGCACCAGCGCCTGCTGGAGCTGATGGGCCCGGCCCTGTCCGGGCTGAGCGCCCGCCCCGGCGCCAACGGCCGCCGGCCGCCCGCGTCTCAGCCCGGGCTCATGGTGGTGCCACGGGCCAGCGAGCAGGTGCACGTGGCCCTGGGCGCGCCGGCCCCTTCGGCGGTGGACCCGGACCGCTTCGCGGCCGCGCTCATGAACGTGATCCTGGGCGGCAACATGAGCTCGCGCCTGTTCCAGGAGGTGCGCGAAAAGCGCGGCCTGGCCTACGCGGTCTACAGCTATCTCAGCTCCTACAGCGACTGCGGCCTGTTGGGCGTGTACCTGGGCGTGGCGCCGGACCGGGCGGCCGAGGCCCTGAGCGTGGTGCGCGCCGAGATGGCCCGCCTGGCCGCCGAGCCGGTGACTGGCGAGGAACTGGCCCACGCCAAGGAGCACACCAAGGGCTCCATCCTGCTGGCCGCCGAGAACCCCGAGAACCGCATGGCCCGTTTGGCCCGCAACGAGTTCAACTTCGGCCGCGAGGTGACCCTGGAGGAGGTGGCGGCAGCGGTGGAGGCGGTGTCGGTGGACGACATCATTCGCCTGGCCGCCCGCTGCCTGGACCCGGCCCGCCTGGGCGTCACCGTGCTGGGCCCCGTCGACGCCGAGAGCCTGCCAAAGGAGTTCGCTGCGTGAACCGGCCGCGGGTGCAGATAATGCGCCTGCCCCACGGCGCCGGCCTGCCCCTGCCCACCTACATGACCCCCCAGTCCGCGGGCCTGGACCTGCCGGCGGCCCTGGAGCGGCCCCTCAGCGTGGCCCCGGGCCAGATCGTGCTGGTGCCCACCGGCCTGGCCCTGGCCATCCCGCCGGGCTACGAGGGCCAGGTGCGGCCCCGCTCGGGCCTGGCCATCAAGCAGGGCCTTACCGTGGTCAACGCGCCCGGCACCATCGACGCCGACTACCGCGGCGAGGTGCAGGTGGGGCTCATCAACCTGGGCCCGGCCCCGGTGACCATCGAGCGCGGCGACCGGGTGGCCCAGCTCATCATCGCGCCAGTGGCCCAGGCCGAACTGGTGGAGGTGGCGGCGCTGCCGCCCAGCAGCCGCGGCGCCGGCGGCTTCGGGCACACGGGCTGAGCATGGCCATGCGCTTCTGCCTGCTGGGCAGCGGTTCCAAGGGCAACTGCCTGTACGTGGAGGCCGACCAGTGCGCGCTGCTGGTGGACTGTGGCCTCTCCGCCCGCCAGACCCTGACCCGCCTGGAGACCCGCGGGCTCTCCCCGCACCTGATCCGGGCTATCGTCCTCACCCACGAGCACCGGGACCACGTGGCCGGCCTGCGGGTGCTGGCCCAGCGCCTGCGGGTGCCGGTGATGTGCACCGGCCCCACCTGGTGCCGGGTGCCGGACCGGGGTGCGCTGCGCCCGCAGGCCATCGTGGCCGGCCAGGCCTTCGCGGTGGACGGCCTGTCCCTGCAGCCCTTCTCCGTCTCCCACGACGCCGTGGACCCGGTAGGGCTGGTCATCAGCGCCGGCAGCGCCCGCCTGGGCCTGGCCACGGACCTGGGCGTGGTCACCCACCTGGTGCGCCAGCGCCTGGCCGGCTGCCAGGGCCTGATCCTGGAGCACAACCACGACCCCCAGATGCTGGCCCAGGGACCCTATCAGCAGTGGCTCAAGCAGCGGGTGCGCTCCAACCAGGGGCATCTGTCCAATGAGCAGGGGGCCGAGCTTCTGGCCGGGCTGCTGCACGGGCAGCTCAGGCAGGTGGTGCTGGCCCATCTGTCGGAGGTGAACAATCGCCCGGAGCTGGCCGGCCGGGCCGCGGCCCAGGCCCTACAGGACGGCGGCTCTGCGGCTCGGCTCAGCGTGGCCGGCCAGCATGAGCCCGGCGAGGTGCTGGAGATATAGCCGCGCCCGGCGGCAAGAAACGGGGCCCCGGCCGGGGGCCCCGCTTTTTTTGAGATACCTGGCCGCTCCGGCGTCCGGCTCAGGGCTCCACCAGGCCCTGGGCCATGGCGAAGCGCGACAGCTCGGCGTTGTTGCGCAGGCCCAGCTTCTTGAGCAGGCGGAAGCGGTAGGTGTCCACGGTCTTGATGCTGATGTGGAAGGCCTCGGCGATCTCGCGGTTGGTCTGGCCCAGGGCCAGGGCCCGGAGCACCTGCAGCTCCCGGTTGGAGAGCCCGTCCAGGGGCGAGGCCCCGCCCTGGCCGCGGGCCACCCGCAGGGCCAGCATCTCCGCGGCCTGGTCGCTCAGGTAGCGGCCGCCGGCCTGCAGCTGGCGGATGGCCTTGACCAGCTGCTCGGGCGCCGAGCGCTTGGTGATGTAGCCCTTGGCCCCGGCGCTGATGGTGCGCACCACGTACTGCTCCTCCTCGTGCATGGTCAGCACCAGGATGGGCAGCTCCGGCCGCTGGGCCTTGAGCTGGCTGATCACCTCCAGGCCGTCCAGGCCGGGCATGGAGATGTCCACCACCGCCACGTCCACCGGCTCGGACAGGGCCAGGCGGATGGCCTCGCGGCCGTCGGCGGCCTCGGCCTGCACCACCAGGTCGCCGGTCTCCTCGATGAGGCTGCGCAGGCCGGCCCGCACCATGCCGTGGTCGTCGGCCAAGAGAACCCGTATCAATGCAACCCTCCCCCTTGCCCGTACAGAGGCAGGCGCAGGAGCACCTCGGCGCCTCCGCCTTCGCGCGAGCGCAGGCTCAGCTCGCCGCCGGCCAGGCTGGCGCGCTCGCGCATGCCGGCTATGCCCAGGCCCTCGCGCTCGGCCAGCCGGTCGGCGGTGAAGCCCACCCCGTTGTCCACCACCCTCAGCTCCAGGTGGCCGTCGTCGCCGCGCAGGCTAACGTCCACGTTGCTGGCTCCGGCGTGGCGGGCCACGTTGGTCAGGGCCTCCTGGGCCACCCGGTAGGCGGCGATGGCGATGGTGTCGCTCACCGGCGGCACCTGGGCGTGGGTGAAGACGCAGGCGATGCCGGTGCGGCGCTCGAAGTCGGCGGTGTGCCACTCCAGGGCGTCCACCAGGCCCAGGTCGTCCAGGGCCGGCGGCCGCAGCCGGGTGGCGATGCCCCGCACCTCGCTGATGGTCTGGTCGATGACCGCGCACATGTTCTCGACCCGGGCGCGGGCCTTGGCGTCGGCGCCCTCCAGATGGCCGCGCAGCCACACCGCGTCTATGCGCAGGGCGGTGAGCACCTGGCCCAACTCGTCGTGCAGCTCGCGGGCGATGGCGTTGCGCTCCTTCTCCTGGCTGGCCATGATGGCCCCGGACAGGCGGCGCAGCTTCTCCTGGGCCTTTTGCAGGTCGGTGATGTTGACCATGATGCCGCACAGGCGCAGGACCTGGCCGGTTTCGTCCACTATGGGAAAGCGCACCGACAGGTAGGTGAACTCCTCGCTGCCGTGGGGCACCCGCTCCTCGGCCTGCTGGGGCCGCTTGCTGTCCAGCACCTGCTGGTCGTTGGCCTGGAACTGGGCGGCCAGCGCGCGCGGGAACACCTCCTGGGCCGTGCGGCCCCAGATGTCCTCGGTGCCCAGGCCGAACAGCTCGGCGAAGCGCGAGTTGACCATCACGTAGCGCCCCTGGGCGTCCTTCATGTACACCACCGCCGGCGTGTAGCGCAGGAAGCTGGTTATCTCCCGGGTGCGCTGGCGCACCTGGCGCTCCAGGTCGCGGGAGTATTGGCTCAGCTTCTCCTGGGCCCGGCGCAGCTCCTCCTCGATGCGCTTGAGGGTGGTCACGTCCGACAGCACCGCCAGGGACTTGATGATGCGCCCGGCCTTGTCGCGCTCGGCGATGGCCGACAGCAGCACCTCCACCACCGAGCCGTCCTTCTTGATGAACTGGTAGGCCACGTCCTGGCAGGAGCCGTCGCGGAAGAAGCTGGGGATCACCTCCTGCTCGGCCCGCCGGCGCGACTCGGGCGTCATGAACTCGCTCAGCCGGCGGCCGATCACCTCCTGGCTGCTGTAGCCCAGGGCCTCGGTCCAGTAGGCGCTCACGTCCAGCAGGCGGCCGCTGGTGTCGATGGAGTGCAGCAGGGCCGGGGTGTTGTGGTACAGGCCGCGGTAGCGCTCTTCGCTCAAGCGCAGGTCCTGCTCGGCCACCTGCCGGCGCAAGATCTCCCGGCTGGCCTTGTGGTACAAGAAATAGACCAGCAGCCCCGCGAACAGGCACATGCCCAGCACCGCCACGCCGGTGGTGCGCAGGAAGGGCTGCCAGGCCCCGCGCAAGAGCTCGTCCAGGTCGCGCAGGTACACCACCCGCCAGCCCGGGAAGATGGTCAGGGGCGCGGCGTAGAACAGGTATTCGCGGCCCTTCTGGTCCACCACCAGGTGCTCGCCCCGGCGGCTGAGGCCGGTCCAGGGCCAGGGCCCCTGGCCGAACTGTCGGGTGCGGGCGATGGCGTCGCGTTCCTGCAGGGGCGACGGCCAGAGGGTGTGCGACAGCCACTGGGGGCGACTGGTGCTGAAGATCACGTTGTACAGCCCCACCACCAGGGTGACGCCCTCGCCGGGCTGGATGATGTTCTTCTCCAGCAGGCGGATGGGGGCCTTGACCACCGCCACCCCCAGCAGGGTCTTATTGTCGGCGGCGTACACCGGGTGGCTGTAGTAGGCCCCCCGCTTCTTGGACACCGTGCCCAAGGCCAGATACTTGGCCGGGTGACCCTGCATAGCCTCCTTGAAGTAGGGACGGAAGGAGAAGTTCTGGCCCACGAAGGCGTCGGCCGAGTGGCGGTTGGAGGAGGCGATGGTCAGACCTTTGGGGTCCATCAGGTAGCAGACATCCACACCCAGGGTCCGCTGGAACTTGTCCAGCACCGCGTTGGCCTGGTCCAGGGCCTGCTGGCTGCGGGGATTCTGCAGGGCCTGCTGCATCTGGTGCAGGCTGGCCAGGGCCGCGGCCGGCTTCTGGTTCTGGGAGAGAAAGGCCGAGATCTGGTTGGTGAGCATCTGGGCCCGGGAGGCGGCCTGGCGGTGGGCCTGGGCCACGGCGGAGGCGCGCAGGGAGTAGTAGTAATACATGGCCCCGGCGGCCGTGGAGACCAGGGCCAGCAGGGACAGGACCAATAGTATGGTGCGCAGGCGCATGAGCCGTCCTTTGCGGGGCCGCGGCCGGTAAGTGGCCGCGCTCCCCAGCTTGGCACGACGGAGGCTGGAAGTAAACACACTAGGATTTATGACAAAAAACCATTTTGTGCAACCCAAGGCGGCTGGCCGGCCCCCCGATGGGCCCCCTGGTTGACAGGCGGGGTGAGTTTGTTAGGATTGCGCATCCGCCCTATTTGGATATAGGTTTTTGGCAGATGACCCCGGTAGGCCGCATTGGCCTGTACAGGGAGGCCCCAGGTGACCCGCCGCAGGAATGACGAAGAGCTGGACCGCTCCGCCCCGACGGAGGAGGAGGAAGAGCTGCCCCGCCACCTGCCGCTCTTGCCGGTGCGCGACGCGGTGGTGTTCCCCTACATGATCCTGCCCCTGTTCGTCACCCGCGAGGCCTCAGTGGCCGCGGTGGAGGCGGCCATGGCCGCCGACCAGCACGTGTTCCTGGCCACCCAGCAGGACCCCAACGTGGAGGCGCCCGAGGCCGAGGACCTCTACTCCCTGGGCACCGTGGGGGTCATCATGCGCCAGCTCAAGATGCCCGACGGCCGGCTCAAGGTCCTGGTGCAGGGCCTGGCCCGGGCCCGCATCAGCGCCTGGGAGGCCACCGCGCCCTACTTCAAGGTAGCCCTGGAGCCCCTGGCCGAACCCGCGACGGCCCCGGCCGGCCCAGCCGGCGAGGCCCTGATGCGCTCGGTGCGCGAGGCCAGCGAGAAGATCCTGGGCCTACGCGGCATGCTCTCCAGCGACGTGCTGGCCATCCTGGGCTCGGTGGACGAGCCCGGCCGCCTGGCCGACCTGGTGGCCTCCAACCTGCGCTTGGAGACCAAGGCCGCCCAGGCCATCCTGGAGGAGGCCGAGCCCTTGGAGCGGCTGCGCAAGGTGCACGAGCACCTGGGCACCGAGCTGGAGGTCTCCACCATCCAGGCCCGCATCCAGTCCGAGGCCCAGGAGGAGATGACCAAGACCCAGCGCGAGTACTACCTGCGCGAGCAGCTCCGGGCCATCCGCCGGGAGCTGGGCGACGGCGACGAGCGCCACCGCGAGCTGAGCCGCCTGCGCCAGAGCCTCAGCGAGCAGGGCCTGCCCGCCGAGGTGCGCGCCGAGGCCCTCAAGCAGCTGGGCCGCCTGGAGCAGATGCAGCCCGAGTCGGCCGAGGCCACGGTGATCCGCTCCTACCTGGACTGGATCAGCGACCTGCCCTGGTCCACGGCCAGCCGCGACCGCCTGGACCTTAAGAAGGCCCAGGCCATCCTGGACCAGGACCACTACGACCTGGTCAAGGTCAAGGAGCGCATCCTGGAGTACCTGGCGGTCAGAAAGCTCAACCCCAAGATGAAGGGGCCCATCCTGTGCTTCATCGGGCCGCCGGGGGTGGGCAAGACCTCCCTGGGCCGCTCCATCGCCCGGGCCCTGGGGCGCAAGTTCGTGCGCATCAGCCTGGGCGGGGTGCGCGACGAGGCCGAGATCCGCGGCCACCGCCGCACCTACATCGGGGCCATGCCCGGCCGCATCATCCAGGGCATCAAGCAGGCCGGCACCAACAACCCGGTGTTCATGATCGACGAGGTGGACAAGGTGGGCGCCGACTACCGGGGCGACCCCACCAGCGCCCTGTTGGAGGTGTTGGACCCGGAGCAGAACTACGCCTTCAGCGACCACTACCTGAACCTGGCCTTTGACCTGAGCAAGGTGATGTTCATCACCACGGCCAACGTGGAGGACACCATCCCCGACGCCCTCTGGGACCGCATGGAGGTCATCGACCTGAGCGGCTACAGCGAGGACGACAAGCTGGCCATCGCCAAGAAGTTCCTCATCCCCCGCCAGGTCAAGGAGAACGGGCTCAAGCCGAGGCAGATCAGCTTCAGCCGCGGCGCGGTGCTGGAGGCCATCCGCTCCTACACCCGCGAGGCGGGGCTAAGAAACCTGGAGCGGGAGCTGGGCTCAGTCTGCCGCAAGGCGGCGCGCAAGGTGGCCGAGGGCGGCAAGGGCCCCTTCCGCATCAGCGGGCAAAACCTGCACAAGTACCTGGGCGTGCCCAAGTTCCTGCCCGAGGAGGAGCGGGGCGAGGGCGAGGTGGGCGTGGCCACCGGCCTGGCCTGGACCGCCGCCGGCGGCGAGGTGCTGCGGGTGGAGGTGTCGGTGGTGGAGGGCAAGGGCAACCTGACCATCACCGGCCAGCTGGGCGAGGTGATGCGCGAGTCGGCCCAGGCCGCCCTGAGCTACGCCCGCAGCCGGGCCAAGGAGCTGGGCCTGCGCAAAGGTTTTTACGAGGACCTGGACCTGCACCTGCACGTGCCCAGCGGGGCCATCCCCAAGGACGGGCCCTCGGCCGGGGTGACCATCGCCACGGCCATGATCAGCGGCCTGACCAAGGTGGCGGTGCGCGAGGACCTGGCCATGACCGGCGAGATCACCCTCACCGGCAAGGTGCTGCCCGTGGGCGGCATCAAGGAAAAGGCCCTGGCCGCTCTGCGTTCGGGCCTCACAACCATGCTGGTGCCGGCCAAGAACCACAAGGAGCTCTCCGAGGTGCCGGCCAAGGTGCGCCGCCAGCTGGCCATCAAGACCGTGGAGCACATGGACCAGGTACTGGAGCTGGCCCTGGTGGCCAAGCCCCGCCCGGCCAAGGCCCGCGCCCGCCGGAAGCCGGCCCCCCGCGGCAGAAAGGGCAAAAAGTAGCGTGGGCAACCTCCTGTACATCGACCTCTGCGGCGGCGCCTCCGGGGACATGCTGGCCGGGGCCCTCATCGACCTGGGTTGGCCCCTGGCCGAGCTGCAGGCGCTGGTGGCGGCCCTGGGCCTGCCCGAGGTGAAGGTCAGCGCGCAGGTGGTGGAGCACAGCGGCATCTCCTGCCGGCGCCTCACCGTGGAGTGCCCGGCCCCCCAGCCCCACCGCCACCTGAGCCACGTTTTGGAGCATCTGCGCGGCCTGCCGCCGGAGGTGGGCCGGGCCGCGGGCCGCGTGTTCGAGCGCCTGGCCCAGGCCGAGGCCCGGGTGCACGGCATGAGCCCCGAGGAGGTGCACTTCCACGAGGTGGGGGCCGTGGACGCCATGGTGGATGTGGCCGCCTTCTGCGGCGGCCTGGCCTGGCTGGGCTGGCCGCGGGTGGTTTGCTCGCCGCCGCCCCTGGGCCGGGGCTTCGTGCAGTGCGCCCATGGCAAGCTGCCCCTGCCTGCGCCGGCGGTGCTGCACCTGCTGGAGGGCCGGCCCATCGCCGCCTGGCCCGGCCAGCAGGAGACGGTGACCCCCACCGGCGCGGCCCTGGTGAGCACCCTGGCCCAGGACTTCGGCGGCCTGCCGGCCATGCGCCTGCAGCGGGTGGGCGTGGGCGGCGGCAGCCGCACTGGCGACGCCGGGCCCAACATCCTGCGCCTGCTCCTGGGCCAGGAGGAGGACGGCCTGGCCGCGGACCGGGTGGTGGAGATCACCTGCCACCTGGATGACATGACCCCCGAGGAGCTGGCCCTGGCCATGGAGCGGCTCTTGGCCGCCGGCGCCCTGGACGTGGCCGCCGCCCCCCTGATCATGAAAAAGGGCCGCCTGGGCCACCGGCTCACGGTGCTCAGCCCGCCCCACCTGGCCCCGGAGCTGGCCGCGGCCACCCTCCGGCAGACCACCAGCCTGGGGGTGCGCCTGCAGACCCTGGAGCGCCGGGTGCTGGCCCGGCGGGTGCAGGAGGTAGAGAGCCCCTGGGGCCCGGCCAGGGTCAAGATCGCCAGCGTCGACGGCCAGCTGCGCTTCCACCCCGAGGCCGAGGACGTGGCGCGCATCTGCGCCCAGACCGGCCTGGCGCCCCAGCAGGTGCGGCTGGAGTTGATCCGCCTGGCCCAAGGTTGAGGCCGCCGTAGCACCCGGCCAGGTTGAACAACTCCCTGCCCCCGCATAAAATTATTTATGCGCCACATTTTCTTAAAAGAAGCACTCATGACCCGCCGCTGGTGCATACGCCTGCTGCTGCCGGTCCTGCTGTTGGCCCTGGCCGGCTGCCAGGACAGCGGCGATCAGGCGCGCAAGGTCAGCGGCCGGGCGCCCTGCACCTATGGCCAGGCCCTGGAGAAGCAGGACCTGATCCTGGTGCCCCTGAGCAGCTTCCAGAAGAAGCGCATCGGCGCCGACAGCCCGGACTGGCGGCCCCTGGCCCTGCTGGGGCGCCCCTGCGCCGAGGCCGGCGCCCTGCCAACGCGGGTGGAGATAGACGACCGCACCGAGTTCTACGCCTTCTTCAGCCCCCGCCAGGGGCTGAAGGCCGGCGACGCGGTGGTCTTCTCCTGGTACTTCACCTCGGCCCAGCAGGCCTACGCCCGGCCGGTGGTCAAGATCCTGGTGCGCTTTCCCCAGTTCCCGCGGCCCCTGGCCGTGGACTACATCTGGTCCGCGCCGGACATGGGCGGCAAGCTGCTGTCCATGGGCGGCCTGCGCTCGGTGCGCAGCAAGGCCGACTGGGAGCGCTCGCGGGTCTTCGGCCCCCGCCTGCTGCGCATCAGCCGCCTCAAGGGCTTTGACCACAACCTGCCCATCCTGGGCCAGACCCTGGCCGAGTACACCTTCGAGATTCACGAGATGGGGGTGCAGGTCTACTGACCCCCGGTGGCAGGGCGCTAAGGCTGGGGGGTGACCTTGTCCAGGACGGTCTTTTCCAGCTCCGCGGCCTCGGCGGCCTCCATGGCCTGCCAGGCGCCGCCGCTCTGGCGCTCGGCGTTCAGCCGCACCGATAGGCGGGTGGTCAGGGGGCCGAAGCACTCCACCAGCACCAAGGCCGACCAGCGCCGCGGACCCTCCTGGCGCAGGGGCAGGGCGAAGCCCACCCCCCTGGCCAGTCTGGTCTCCTGGGCCGGGCCCAGGCCGGCCTCGGCCTTGATGCGGGCCCGCACCTGGGCCTGCACCCGGTCGCAGGGCACGTCCATGATGGTCAGGTATCGGCTGGGCTGGCCGGCCGCGGGCGGGGAGGCGTCGCCCCCCTGGCGGCAGGCGCCCAGGCCCAGGGCCAGGGCCAGGGCCACGCACCAAAACAACAGGCGCATCACACCCCCCTAATAAATGGTCATGGAGTAGCTGCGCTGGCCGCTGGCGTCGTACTTGCTGCTCGTTTGCTTGGCCTGCAGCTTCAGGAAGCCGGTGATGTCCGTGCCAGGGGCCAGGGAGTACAAGAGGCGCATGAAGCGGGCCTCCTGGCTGCTGATGCTCTGGCCGCCGTAGGGGTTCATCAGGCCGCTGGAGTCGTGGCCGATGAAGCCGATGGCATGGCCCGCCTCGTGGGCCAGGGTGTCGTCCACCCCGCCGGCGCAGTAGGTCTGGACGCGGGCGATGTACACCCGGGCCGAGATCATGCGCCCGCTGCTGCTCCAGGTCAGATAGGTCACCCCGCAGTAGGAGGTGCTGTCGGTCCAGTCCACGGTGATGTTGCCGCTGGTGCCGAAGGAAAAGCTCACCGCGCCGCTGGAGGCGCTGTTCCAGCGGTTGAAGGCGGCCGGGGTGCCGCTCACGCTGTAGGACACCGCGATGGGCACGCTGGCCCAGCGGATGGTGTGGCCAGAGAGCAGGACGGCGTTGTAGGTGTAGAGGAACTGGTAGTCGGAGGTGCTGAAGCCGCCGTCGGAGCCGCCGCCCCCCCCGCCGCCCGAACAGGAGGCCGCGGCCAGGGCCAGGGCCGCCAATATTGCCAAGCCCCAACGCCGGGCGCGCCGAGAACCGAGCTGCTGTTTCATACCGCCTTGAACCTTTCCAGGTTGTTGTTCCACGCGGACCCGGACAGGAGAATACCTCCCATAGCTTGTGCCCAATAATACCTGTTTTTTCGGGACCTCGGCAATATCACCACAGCAGGGCCAGGGCCTGGTCCAGGCGGCGGGCGCTGAGCATCTGCATGCCCGCCGGCGGCTTGGTCTGACCCGGCGCGGTCAGGGCCTGGCTGAAGCCCTGGCGGCTGGCCTCGGCCAGACGGGCCTGGCCGCGCCCCACCGCCCGCAGCTCGCCGGCCAGCCCCACCTCGCCAAAGCAGACCACCCCCGGCGGCAGGGGCCGGCCGGCCAGGGAGCTGGCAATGGCCGCGGCCACGGCCAGGTCCGCGGCCGGTTCCGACAGGCGCACCCCCCCGGTGACATTGACGAAAACGTCGTGGCCGCTCAGGTCCAGGCCCGCGTGGATGCCCAGCACTGCGGCCAGCATGTGCAGCCGGCCCTGGTCCAGGCCCAGGGCCTGGCGCCGGGGCATGGCCAGGCCCGAGGGGCTCACCAGGGCCTGCACCTCCACCAACAGGGGCCGGGTGCCGCTCATGGCCGCGCAGACCGCGCTGCCCGGCGCCTGCAGGGGCCGGTGAGCCAGGAACAGGGCCGAGGGGTTGGGCACCGGCAATAGCCCGGCCTCGCCCATCTCGAACACCCCCACCTCGTCGGTGGCCCCGAAGCGGTTCTTCACCGCCCTGAGCAGACGCAGGCGCAGCGAGGGCTCGGACTCGAAGTACAGCACCGTGTCCACCAGGTGCTCCAGCACCCGGGGCCCGGCCAGGGAGCCCTCCTTGGTCACGTGGCCCACCAGGAACAGCGCGCTGCCCGAGGCCTTGGCCGCCGCGGCCAGCTCCGCGGCGCACTGGCGCACCTGGCCCACTGAGCCCGGCGCGCTGGCCAGCTCGGCGGCGCGCAGGGCCTGGATAGAGTCCACCACCACCGCCGTATAGTCGCCGCTGGCCAGAGCGGCCTGCACCGGCTCCAGGGCGGTCTCGGCCAACAGCTCCACCGCCCCGCCGGCCAGGCCCAGGCGCTGGGCCCGCAGGCCCACCTGCCGGGCCGACTCCTCGGCGGCCACCAGCAGCACCCGGCCTTGGCCCTGGCCCAGGCTGGCCGCGGCCTGCAGCATGAGGGTGGACTTGCCGATGCCCGGCTCGCCGCCCACCAGCACCACCATGCCCGGCACCAGCCCCCCGCCCAGCACCCGGTCCAGCTCCTCCAAGCCGCTGGACAGCCGGCCCGGCTCGCCGGCCAGGGCCTGACTCAGGGGCAGGGTGGCCGCCGGGGCCGCCGTTGCGGCGGCTCCGGCCCGGGGGGCGGCCGGCTCCTCCACCAGGCTGTCCCAGGCCTGGCAGGCCGGGCAGCGCCCCAGCCACTTGGGCTGGGCCGCGCCGCAGTTCTGGCACACGAACAGGCTGTGGGTCCGGGCCGCCATGAGGCCTTCCTCTCTCCGTGGGGCCATCTTACCCGAGCCCGGCCTGGGCCGGTAGGGCAAATGCGCCCCGCGTTGACAAACCCAAGGGGACAGCATATAAAAATAACTGTCCCCCCAGGACTTAGCAGACCCGCGGGCGCCCGGCCAGGCGTCCTCCAGCAAGGGCTATAAAAAGCGAGGAGCACATGTCTGACAATGTAATGCAGGTGACTGACGACACCTTCGAAGCGGAAGTCCTCAACAGTAACCTGCCCACCCTAGTTGATTTCTGGGCTGCCTGGTGCGGTCCCTGCCGGGCCATCGCCCCGGTGGTGGAGGAGTTGGCCGAGCAGTTCGCCGGCAAGGTGAAGGTGGCCAAGCTCAACGTGGACGAGAGCCCCAAGACCCCTGGCCAGTACGGCATCCGGGCCATCCCCACCCTGATCCTGTTCAAGGAGGGCAAAGTGGCCGATCAGATCACCGGGGCGGTGAGCAAGTCGCACCTGGAGCAGGCCATCCAGAAGCAGCTCGGCTGAACCCCGTGGCCGCCGAAACCCAGACCCGCGATTTGGTGATCATAGGCGGAGGGCCGGCCGGGCTCACCGCCGGCCTGTACGCCGCGCGGGCCCGCATGGACGCGGTGCTCTTGGAGATGCTCAGTCCGGGCGGGCAGGTGCTCAGCACCGACCTGGTGGAGAACTGGCCCGGCGACGTGGAAGGGGTCAGCGGCTTCGCCCTGGCCGACCGCATGCGCGCGCATGCCCTCAAGTTCGGCCTGGAGATCAAGAGCCAGGAGGTCACCGGGCTGCGCGGCGAGGGCAAGCTGAAGCACGTGCGCACCCCCGACGGCGAGGTGAAGGCCAAGGCGGTGATCCTGGCCGTGGGGGCCCAGCCCCGCAAGCTGGGCCTGCCCGGCGAGGCGCTCTTGACCGGCAAGGGGGTCTCCTACTGCGGCACCTGCGACGGCCCCTTCTACCGCGACCGGGAGGTGGTGGCCATCGGCGGGGGGGACACCGCGGCCGAGGAGGCCGTGTTCCTGACCCGCTTTGCCAAGAAGATTTACCTGGTGCACCGGCGCGACGAGCTGCGCGCCGCCGGGGTGCTGGCGGAGCGCGTGCTGGCCAACCCCAAGATACAGGTGCTGTGGTCCCATCAGGCCCTGGCCATCCAGGGCCAGGGCAAGGTGGAGGCGGTGCGGCTGAAGAACCTCAAGACCGGCCAGGAGTTCGACCAGCCGGCGGACGGGGCCTTCGTGTTCGTGGGCACGGCGCCCAACACCGGGTTCCTGCGCGGGGTGGTGGACATGGACCGGGAGGGGTTCATCATCTGCGACCGCACCCAGCACACCAGCCTGAACGGCGTATTCGCGGCCGGAGACTGCTGCAGCAAGCTGCTGCGGCAGATCGTGGTGGCTGCCGGCGAGGGCGCCGTGGCCACCTACGCCGCCCAAAGGTACCTGGAAGACAACCATGGCTAAAATAATAAAGAACCTGTTGGTAGCGGGGATGCTGGCGGCCTTGGCCGCGGCCGGCGGCTGCGGCTGGTTCGGTGGCAGCCGGGGGAGCACCAGCGAGGCCTTTGACACGCCGGCCCAGGTGCTGGCCAGCGAGGGCGAGACGCTCTACCGCGACGGCGACTATGAACGCTCGGCAGAGGTGTTCCAGTCCCTCAAAGACCGTTTCCCCTACAGCCGCTTCGCCTTGCTGGCCGACCTGCGGGTGGGCGACGCCTACTTCAAGGCCCGGCGCTACGAAGAGGCCATCCTGGCCTACGAGGACTTCATCCGCCTGCACCCCAAGAACGAAGGTGTGCCCTACGCCATCTACCAGATGGGCATGGTCCACTACGAGCAGATGCTCACTCCGGACCGGGACCCCACCAACGCCCGCAAGGCCATGCAGATCTTTCAGCGGCTGGTGAGGCAGTATCCCCGCAATGAGTGGGCGGTGCGGGCCGCGCCCCGCCTGCAAGAGGCCATCCGCCGCCAGGCCGCCCACGACCTGAGCGTGGGCAAGTTCTACTTCAAGACCAAGCGCTACCGCGCCGCCTCCGGCCGCTTCACCAGGGTGCTGACCCAGTACCCGGACGTGGGTCTGTACAACGAGGCCATGCACTACCTGCGGCGGGCCCAGGAGCAGATCGCCCTGCTGCCGCCCAAGGAGCGCGAGGGCGAGGACGTCGACCGCCGCGATCTGACCACGCCGGTGCGCGGCATGGAGGCCCCGGACGTGCTGCTGGGTCCGGACGACAACCCCTTCTAGGCGAGCGCACGATCCAAAAAGCGGGACGCCCCCTGAGGGGGGCGTCCCGCTTGCTTTATAGCGTCGGCCTAGGCGCCGGCCTGCTCTTGCACCAGATCCGGCACCCTGGCCAGGGCCGCCTCCAGCCCGGCCGGGTTCTGGCCGCCGGCCTGGGCCAGGTCTGGACGGCCGCCGCCGCCGCCGCCCACCATGGGCGCCAGGGCCTTGACCAGGTTGCCGGCGTGGAAGCGGCCGGCCAAGTCCTTGGTCACCAGGGCCAAGAGGAGGGCCTTGCCCCCGGCGGCGGCGCCCAGCACCGCCACGCCGGAGCCCAGGCGCTCGCGCACCGTGTCGGCCAGCTCGCGCAGGGCCTGGGGGTTGTCCACCTCCACCTTGGCCGCCAGCACCTTGACCCCGGCCACCTCCACGGCCTTGGAGATGAGGTCGCGGCTGGAGGCCCCGGCCAGGCGGGCCTTGAGGCTGTCCACCTCGCGCTCGCGCTCCTTGAGCGAGGCCAGCAGGCGGGCCACCCGCTCGGCCAGCTCCGGCCGGCTCACCTTGAGCGCCGCCGCCGCCCGGCCGCTGACCTCCTCCAGGGCCTGCACCGCCTCCACCGCCGCTTCTCCGGTGAGCGCCTCCAGGCGGCGCACCCCGGCGGCCACCGAGGACTCCGAGACCACCTTGAAGTAGCCGATGTCGCCGGTGCGGGCGGTGTGGGTGCCGCCGCAGAGCTCCTTGCTCAGCCCGGGCACCTGCACCAGACGCACCCGGTCGCCGTAGCGCTCCTCGAACAGGGCCATGGCCCCGCTGGCCATAGCCTGGTCGATGTCCATCACCTGGGTGTCCAGGGCGATGTTGGCCCGGATGCCCTCGTTCACCGTGCGCTCCACGGCCTGGAGCTGCTCGGGCGTCATGGCCTCGAAGTGGGTGAAGTCGAAGCGCAGCCGCTCCGGGCTAACCATGGAGCCGGCCTGCTTGACGTGCTCGCCCAGGTGCTGGCGCAGGGCGGCGTGCAAGAGGTGGGTGGCGGTGTGGTTGGCCGCGGTGGCCGCCCGCACCGTGGGGTCCACGCTCAGCTCCACCTCCTCGCCCTGGCTGATGCTGCCCTGGGTCACCTCGATCTGGTGCACGATCAGCTCGCCGCCGGGCTTGGTGGTGTCCACTACCTTGGCCTGGCCCTGGGGCCCGCTGATCAGGCCCACGTCGCCCACCTGGCCGCCGGCCGCGCCGTAGAACGGCGTCTGGGCGGCGACCAGCTCGGCCCGCTGGCCCTGGCCCACGCTCTCCACCGCCTGGCCCTCCACCAAGAGGAGGGCCACCAGGCTGGTCCCCTGCAGGCCCTCGTAGCCGGTGAAGGTGGTGCTGAACCCCTGGGCGCGCAGCTTGGCCAGGGCCGGGGGCAGCTCCTGCTCGCCGCTGCCGGCCCAGGCCGCGCGGCTGCGGCTGCGCTGCTCGCCCATGGCCGCCTGGAAGCCCTCCTGGTCCACGCCCAGCCCCTCCTCGGCCACGATGGTCATGGTCAGGTCCAGGGGGAAGCCGTAGGTGTCGTAGAGCTTGAAGGCCACCTGGCCGGGCAGGGTGTCCTGGCCCTTGGCCTTGGCCTGGCCCAGGGCCTCGGAGAGTAGCTTCAGGCCGGTGTCCAGGGTCTCGCCGAAGCGCTCCTCCTCGCTGGTGATCACCTTGTCCACGAAGGCCCGCGATTCGTACAGGCCGGGGTAGGCCGGCCGCATCTGCTCCATGACCTCCTGGGCCACCCGGCGCAGGAAGGGCCCGCTGAGCCCCAGCTTGCGGCCGTGGCGGGCCGCCCGCCGCAGGATGCGCCGCAGCACGTAGCCGCGGCCCTCGTTGCTGGGCAGCACCCCGTCGCCCACCAGGAAGGCGCAGGCCCGGGCGTGGTCAGCGATCACCCGCAGACTGACGTCGGTCTCCTCGTCGCGGCCCCGCTCCACCCCGGCCAGCTCGCTGGTGAGCTGCATGATGGGCGCGAACAGGTCCGAGTCGTAGTTGGAGCGCAATCCCTGCACCGTGGCCGTGATGCGCTCCAGGCCCATGCCGGTGTCGATGGAGGGCCTGGGCAGGGGCGTCTTCTTGCCTTGGGCGTCGCGCTCGAACTGCATGAACACCAGGTTCCACAGCTCCAGGAAGCGGTCGCAGTCGCAGCCCACCGCGCAGTCCGGCCGGCGGCAGCCCACCTCCGGGCCCTGGTCGATGTGTATCTCCGAGCAGGGGCCGCAAGGGCCGGTGTCGCCCATGGCCCAGAAGTTCTCCTCGTCGCCCAGGCGCACGATGCGCTCCGGCTTTACCCCCACCTCGCTCTCCCACAGCCGGGCCGCCTCGTCGTCATCGGTGTGTACGCTCACCCACAGCCGCTTCGGGTCCAGGCCGTAGCCCTGGGTGAGTAGCTCCCAGGCGAAGACCACCGCCTTTTCCTTGAAGTAGTCGCCGAAGGAGAAGTTGCCCAGCATCTCGAAGAAGGTGTGGTGGCGGGGGGTGCGGCCCACGTTCTCCAGGTCGTTGTGCTTGCCCGAGACCCGGAAGCACTTCTGGCAGGTGGCGGCGCGGGAGTAGTCGCGCTTCTCCTGGCCGGTGAAGACGTTCTTGAACTGCACCATGCCCGCGTTGGTGAACAGCAGGCTGGGGTCGTCGGCCGGGACCACGCTGGAGCTTTTGACCACCTGGTGGCTGTGGCGGGCGAAGTATTCCAGGAATTGCTGGCGAATCTGGTTGCCGGTGCTGGCCATGTTAGAGTCCTCGTGGTTGCGTCTATTCCTGGGCGGCCGGGGCCGCAGCGGCCGGAGCCGCCACCAGGCCCAGCTTGGTCTTGAGCCGGGTCAGTATCTCCTGGCACACCTCGGGGTTGCCCTGCAGGAAGGCGATGGCGTTTTCCCGGCCCTGGCCCAGGCGCTCCTCGCCGTAGGAGTACCAGGCGCCGGACTTATTCACGATGTCCTGCTCCACGCCCATGTCCACCACCTCGCCCAGCATGTTGATGCCCTGGCCGAAGAGGATGTCGAATTCGGCCTGCTTGAAGGGCGGGGCCACCTTGTTCTTGACCACCTTGACCCGGGTGCGGTTGCCCACGTCGGTGTCGCCGGTCTTGATCTTGCCGATGCGCCGGATGTCCAGGCGTAGGCTGGCGTAGAACTTGAGCGCGTTGCCGCCGGTGGTGGTTTCAGGGCTGCCGAACATGACGCCGATCTTCATGCGGATCTGGTTGATGAAGATTAGGGCGCAGCGGCTCTTGGACACCACCGCCGTGAGCTTGCGCATGGCCTGGCTCATCAGCCGGGCCTGCAGGCCCACGTGGCTGTCGCCCATCTCGCCCTCCAGCTCGGCCCGGGGCACCAGGGCGGCCACCGAGTCCACCACCAGCACGTCCACCCCGCCGCTGCGCACCAGGATCTCGGCGATGTCCAGGGCCTGCTCGCCGGTGTCCGGCTGGGAGACCAACAGGTCGTCCGCCTTCACCCCCAGCTTCCTGGCGTAGTTCACGTCCAGGGCGTGCTCGGCGTCCACGAAGGCGGCCACGCCGCCGGCCTTCTGGGCCTCGGCGATCACGTGCAGGGCCAGGGTGGTCTTGCCCGAGGACTCTGGGCCGTAGATCTCGGTGATGCGGCCCCTGGGCACGCCGCCCACGCCGGTGGCGATGTCCAGGCCCAGGGAGCCGGTGGAGATGGCGGCCACGTCCACGGCCACGTCCCCGCTGCCCAGGCGCATGATGGCGCCCTTGCCGAAGTTGCGCTCGATCTGCTTCAGCGCGGCCTCGATGGCCTTTTCGCGCTGGCTGCCGGTGTCAGTCGCGGCCATGTCTCCCTCCCACTAAAGGCCCTCAGGCCAGGGTAATCACGTGCAAAGGATCATACACCGACCCGCTGGGGGTCAGGGTGCTCTGCATCAGGGCCACCCGCGCGGCCACGAATTCCGGCCCCGTGTGCCCGGCCAGGCTGGCCAGGGACCGGGTCAGGGGCGCGCTGGGCGGCGTCTTGGCCCTCCGCCGGCCTTGACGCAGCCGGCCCAGGGTCAGGTGGGCCTGAAAGGGCCGGTCCTCGGGCTCAAACCCCAAGGGCTCCATGGCCTCTTCCATGGCCGCGGCCAGGCCGGCCAGCTCCGCGGTCTGCCCCTCCAGGCCCAGCCAGACCACTCGGGGCGCGCTGGGCTTGGGAAAGGCCCCGCAGCCGGCCACGCTGAGATGCAGCGCCGGCCGGCCCGCGCAGGCCCCCTCCAGGGCGGCGATCAGCTCCGGCAGCCGGACCGGGTCCACCTCCCCCAGGAACTTGAGGGTCAGGTGCAGGTTGTCCGGCGGCACCCACTTCACGTCCGCGCCGCTGGCCTTGAGCCGCCGCACGATCTGGGCGGCGTGCTCCTTGACTGCGGCGGGCATCTCAAGCGCCACGAAGGAACGCATGGTCCTCCAGGTAGCGCCGCAGCCAGTCCAGGGCGGTCTCGGCGGTCAGGGCCTTGATCTGGGCGCGGCCGCCCCAGAAGCGGCGACGGCCGGTCTTGACGCCCTCGGCCGCGGCCAGGCCCAGGTACACGGTGCCCACCGGCTTTTCCGGGCTGCCGCCGCTGGGCCCGGCGATGCCGGTGACGGCCAGGCCGATGTCCACCCCGGCCCGCTGGCGCACGCCCGCCGCCATCTCGGCCGCGGTCTGGGCGCTCACGGCGCCGTGGGCGGCCAGCGTCTCGGCCCGCACGCCTAAAAGCTCCATCTTGGCCCGGTTGGAGTACACCACCAGGCCCCGCTCGAAGAAGTCGCTGGCCCCCGCCACCTGGGTGATGCGGTGGCCGATGAGCCCGCCGGTGCAGGACTCGGCCAAGGCCAGGCTCAGCCCCTGTTCGGTCATCTGCCGGGCCACGGCCTGGGCCAGGGTCTCCTCGCCCCGGGCCACCACGAAGCCCTGCAGGCGGCGGGCGGCCTCGGCCTCCAGGGCCGCCAGCTCGGCCGAGGCCTTCTCCGGGCTCCTGCTGCGCAGGCTGATGATCACCTGCTCCTCGGGGAACACCGGGTAGAAGCCCACGCCGGCCTGGGGAAGGCCCTCGGTGAGCCCCTCCAGGCGCAGGCCCACCTCGCTCTCGGCCAGGCCGAAGACGGTGAGCCGGCGGCTGAGCACCGTCTGTCCGGGCTGGAAGCGCGCCAGGAGGCCGGGCAGCACCTGGCTTTCCAAGAGGCGGCGCATCTCGCCGGGCACTCCGGGCAGGAAGTACACCGGCTGGCCGGCCGGCGTGGTCAGCATGAAGCCGGCGCAGGCCCGGTCCAGCACCTGGGCCCCCTGGGGCAGCCAGGCCATCTTCTCGGCTCCGGCCGGCACCGCCAGCCCCACCGCCTCGAAGCAGGCCTTGAGGTTGGCCACCATGCGCCGGCTCTCGGCCAGGGCCAGGCCGAAGAAGCGGGCCGCGGCCGCGGCGGTGATGTCGTCGTCCGTGGCCCCCAGGCCGCCGCAGACCAGCACGAACTGGGCTTGCTCCAGGGCCAGGGCCAGGGCCTGGGCGATGGCCGCCTGGTCGTCGCCCACCATGGTCACCTGGGCGATCTCAAAGCCCAGGGGGGTCAGGCGGGAGGCGGCGTAGCGGGAGTTGCGCTCGGCCACCCGCCCGCTGAGCAGCTCGTCCCCGATGCAGATGATGGCCCCGCGCATGGGCTCCTTTCCTGGGCCTGGCCGGCCCGGGAGCAGGTGCACTAACCCGCCTGGCACACGACAAAATCCAGCTTTTCAAGCTATCAAGCAAGGGGTGGTTTGTCAACCGGCAGGCCGGGCTTGACCCTGGCCGGACAGGGGGTTATCTTCCATAGGCAGGGCCGGGCGCGCCGGCCCCCGGAAAGGACGCGGTGGATGCCATGCGCTGGTGCGATCTGAGCTGCCCCCAGGCCAGCTTTCCCCGCCAGGAGGCGGTGGACGGCGCCGGCAGCTGCCGCACCTTCGCGGCCCTGTACTGCGCCCGCCTGGGGCGCCTGGTGCCCAAAAACGCGCCCTGCGCCGCCGAGGGGCAGGCGCAGGGTGAGGGTAAAGACAAAATTAATGAGTGAGATGTAAAAAAGAGTATGGAAGCAGCCAGAGCATTTTGAGATATTAATAGCGTTAGGTGCTTTGGCAAGAATTTCGACTGGAGGGTCGATTCTTTTTATTGAAATCACTATCAGTTTTGAGGGAGGGGGGACATGCAAAAGACAATCCTTTGGGCAGTGGGTATCTTCGGTTCTTCGTCGTTAGCTGTGGAATTTAATTAGTTCTCCCAGCGGCGCGGCGATGAAATAGATCATGGTGATGAAGGTAAAGGAGTTGCGGTACCCACGGGCTCTTGCCCTGGCGGCCTGGAAG